>CAYGFY010000022.1:0-52106 GCA_964349365.1 uncultured Bacteroidales bacterium
GGATTTTAAAGCGTAAAAATATACTTTTTTCCCTAACGCGTATTTTGGGGTTAATCTGACAATATTTAAACTCGAATCAAATATTCCTAAAATCTAAGACAACTATAATTTCAAGGCGTTAAAAACCCGAAAAAATCCCGCTGAATTCTATTTGAATCAACTTTAAATTCCTAAATTTGCAGCAGTTTTTGAACACGTAAAACTGTTTCTGGCAGGTCATTATCAAATTCCAAAATACGATACACCAATGAATCAAATCATCTCACCAGAAAAGCGACAAGCACTGATCGACCGGTACCACTACAGTGCCGGAACAAGGGAAATCATTGAAAAAGAAAACCTTCTACCCATTGGCGTGCTGAATCGTTTGCAATCTGCCTACCCGCAGCATTCAGGAATTGCCGAACAGGAGGCGTTTCACTTCACCGACAAGCCAAAATACTCTGGCCTAGAAGGTTACCGAGAAATTGTTAAAATCCTCGAAAAATACGGTTTCGACATTGGCCATCATGAAGAACGCGAACTTTTTATCAAGATTTACAGGTTTATGGCCACCAAGCACGTGCTCAACACCATAAAGTGGGAAAACTTTGAAAAGGACTCGGTATTCCAGCTTGTTTTTCCGCAACCCGGAATGATTAGGTCAGATGTTGCAAGGGCTTATCTTGAGGCCAAGACCGAAGAAGAAAAAGACCAAATTGTTAAGAATTACATCAAGGAAACCAATCCGCACGATGGTAAGCAGCAGCTAAACAAGCCAACGTTCATTAACGAAGACGGACTGGTTGAAGTGGTTGAAGGCAGCCAGCACAAATACCCTCAATGCAAACTTATTTTCGACGTTCAAACACAAAACTGTTTTGCCTTCTGCAATTACTGTTTCAGACATGCACAGGTAAGGGGCGACGATGATATGTTCTTGCAAAAAGACGTTCGCCAAATTCACGAATACCTGAAAGACCACAAGGAAGTTACCGATGTGCTGATTACGGGTGGTGACGCAGGTTACTTGAAGCCAGAGCGTTTTGCCGAATACATCAACCCAATTATTGAGCGGGAAGACCTTAACCACATAAAAACCATCAGGGTAGGAACCAGGGTATTGACTTTCAATCCAGAACTTGTGATTACCCCGGAATTTGAACCAATGCTCAAGCTTTACAAGAAATTGTTCGACAATGGAATACAGCTGGCTTTCATGTCGCACTTTTCTACCCCGCGCGAGGTTCTTAACCTGAGCACCATTGCAGCAATCAGGAGGCTCAAGGCACACGGAGTAACCATCAAGAGCCAGAGTCCGGTTATGAACCACATTAGCCTTTTCGTGAAAGAAAACGGAGAGGTTGACGTTGACCGTTCGGCACAAAACTGGATAGACCTTGGCAACGTACTTTCAATGCTCGGTGTTGGTTTCCACTCGATGTACCTTGCCAGGCCAACAGGCGAATTCCACTATTTCAACCAGCCAGTAGCCGAAATAGACAAGATTTTCAGCAAAATTTACCGCGAGCTGCCATCTTTGAGCCGCCCATCGAGATACATTACCCAAACTTCATCGGCAGGTAAGATTTCGTTGCTTGGCACTGTTGAATTTCAGGGCGAAAAACTATTTGCCCTCAAGTTTAACGAAGGACGCAACATGGAATGGATGGATAAGGTTTACCTTGCTCACTTCGACGAAAATGAAAACACCATTACAAACCTCAAGCCCTACAAAAACGATAAGCATTTTTTCGAGGAAGAGCTGGCTGAAATAGAAAGGAAGCTGGAGAAGTCCATAAAAGAAGGTCGTGCTAACAAGTAAACCCGAATAATTCATTTATGATAAACAAGATTGTAGGCTCGCCCCTCGAAGCCGTGTCAGATATATTTGACGGGGCCACCGTAATGATAAGCGGCTTTGGCGAGGCAGGCAGCCCCATAGAGCTAATCCACGCGCTTATTGACCATGGAGCGAAAAACCTGACGGTGGTTAGCAACAACACCGGCAATGGCCACGTGGGGCTCGCCGCATTAATTGCCAACAGGCAAGTTAAAAAAATGATTTGCTCCTTTCCGCGAACCGCCGATTCGGTGGTATTTCCCGAACTGTACGTGAAAGGCGCGATTGAACTCGAACTCGTACCACAAGGCACGTTGGCCGAGCGAATTAGGGCAGGCGGGGCTGGAATACCGGCTTTTTTCACCCCAACATCGGTAAACACCCCCTTGGCCGAAGGCAAAGAAACTCGTGAATTTAACGGCAAGCTTTACGTGATGGAGTATGGTATAAAGGCCGACTTTTCGTTGGTTAAGTGCAAAACCGCCGACAGGTACGGCAATCTCCTTTTCAATAAAACGGCAAGGAATTTCGGGCCCGTAATGTGTATGGGGGCCAAGTCGGCAATTGTTCAGGCCTCCGAAATAGTTGAGCCAGGTCAAATTGACCCCGAAATTGTGATAACTCCGGGCATTTTCGTCAAGAAGGTAGTTCACGTGCCCAATCCTGTCAGCGAGAATCAACTATTGAAAGAGCAAAGGAGGTACCCATGAGCAACGAAACAAAAAAATGGAACCGCGATGAAATGGCGGCAAAAATTGCACAAGACATTCCCGACGGCTCATACGTGAATCTTGGAATCGGAATGCCCGAACTGGTGGCAAACCATATTCCCGAAGGCAGGGAGGTAATATTCCACACCGAAAACGGCTTGCTGGGAATTGGACCCTCTCCCCTACCCGGCCTTGAAGACGACGAGCTTATAAACGCAGGTAAAAAACCAGTAACGGCAATTAAAGGAGCCAGTTTCTTTCACCACGCCGACAGTTTTGCAATGGTGCGCGGAGGGCATATTGATATTTGTGTGTTGGGTGCGTTTCAGGTTTCGGCCCAAGGCGACATTGCAAACTGGTCAACGGGTGCTCCAGGCGCCATCCCCGCCGTGGGTGGCGCGATGGACCTCGTGCAAGGTGTAAAAACCATTTTCGTAATTACCCAGCACACAACAAAGACCGAAGAACCCAAAATAGTGAACCATTGCACGTACCCCCTAACGGGGAAAGGTGTGGTAAGCAGGGTTTATTCCGACCTGGCCGTGATTGACATTGCACCCGAAGGGCTTCTGGTAAGAGAAATGGCACCGGGAGTTACCTTAGAGTACTTGCAAGAGAGAACGGAGCCGAAATTGATTTTGTCGAAATAGAAAAGCAAAATACCATCGTTATATTTGGAAATCGATTATTGTCTTAACCATTGCAACCAATAAAATCAACTGAAAATTCTATTTTAAATGTGCATAGACATTAATAGGATTTAGGGGGTTAAACTTTGAGGAACTTGGTGAAAAAACTCTGAGGAACTTGGTGCTAAAGATTTTTAGCCATTACACAAAAAACACAAAGAAGCCGCAAAAAACACAAAAATTGCAAGAAAAAATTTTAAGTCAAAATGCTTTGATTGAAAAAGTTAAAAATTCTGGTTTCCTTACATTAAAAATCATCCCATAATAATGGCCCAAAAAACCGCACCAGAAATATACGCCGAAGCTTGCAAGGTAATTGCCGGTGGCGTTAGTCGCAACACAATTTACCACATGCCCCACCCCTTTTATGCCTCTCACGCCTCGGGAAGTTACGTTACCGACATTGATGGCGTGCAGAGGGTTGACTTTGCCAACAACATGGCCTCGCTAATTCACGGACACGCCCACCCCGCAATTGTTGAGGCTGTAATTAAGCAAGTTTCGCGCGGAACGGCATATACAATGGCAACAGAGGCCGAGGTTGCTCACGCCCAGCTCCTTTGCGGCAGGGTTAAAAGTCTTGAGAAGCTACGCTTTACCAATTCGGGCACCGAGGCCGTTATGGCAATGATGAAAGCCGCAAGGGCTTTCACGGGTCGTCCTAAAATTGCAAAGGCCGAAGGAGCATACCACGGCACATACGACTTTGCCGAAATTAGCCAAACATCAAGCCCTGCCAATTGGGGCAGTATCGATAGCCCCAATAGCGTTCCACTATCCTTTGGAACCCCGCAAGGGGTATTGGAAGATATGATAATTTTTCCGTACAACGATATTGAACGCACCCTGGCCATTCTTGACAGGCAAGCAGACAAAATAGCAGCGGTTATGATTGATCCCGTACCTCACAGGGTAGGCTTATTACCCGGAACCGAAGCCTTTGTGGAGGCTTTGAAAGCTTGGACAGAGAAAAACGGCGCGTTAGTGTTATTCGACGAGGTTGTTACGTTGAGGGTTGGATACGGTGGTGCGCAAGAACGCTACTCGGTTACACCCGATATGACTGCAATGGGTAAAATTATTGGAGGAGGTTTTCCGGTGGGGGCTTTTGGCGGAAAGGCAGAAATAATGAAGGTTCTTGACCCCGGCGAAAGCAAACTGCTGTTTCCCTTTTCGGGCACCTTTTCGGCAAACCCAATTACAACAACTGCCGGCAGGGTGGCAATGGAGCTTTTCGACAAAAACGCAGTGGAGAGCCTTAACAAACTAACCCAAAATGCAATAATCCAACTCGAAGAAGCCATAAAAACTGCCGATGTGCCGGTTTCGATAACCGGGGCGGGTTCAATGTTTAGGTTTCATCCAAAACCCGTGCCTCCAACAACTTACCGGGAATCATATCAAACGGCAAAAGAAGCTTCATTGGTTAACGAGATTTTGGATTACTTGTATCACCAGGAAAAGATAATGATGATTAATACTTGGGCATGTATGTTCTCAACCGTAATGACACAAAAAGAAATTGATCACTTGGTTCATGGAGTATTCAACGCTTTGAAGATTTTTAAACCACGGATCGAGGAAACTCAAAACTCATAAGAGCCTGGCATAAAGAACCTCACATGGATTTTGGGCGTTTTAAACAACACCTCGTACCATGAAAAAAACCAATAAATGTTTAATGTCCACTTTATTGAATTTAGTGGTTCGGCTTCGCTGAAAAGGGCACCCGACGATTGTAAATTACACCAACACGAAAAACAAATATGAAATCGGTTTACATTATCGACGCATTGCGCACCCCCATTGGTCGCTATGGTGGCGGCTTGGCAGAAGTTAGACCCGACGATTTGGCAGCCCATGTAATTAAGGCTTTGGTTGAAAGAAATCCTCGAATTGACACACGAGCCATTGAGGATGTGCTATTGGGCTGCGCAAACCAGGCCGGCGAGGACAATCGCAACGTTGCACGAATGGCCTTGCTGCTTTCAGGACTTCCCGAAACAGTTCCGGGCACGACAATTAACCGCCTTTGCGGCTCGGGAATGGACGCTGTTGGCACTGCTTCAAGGGCTATCAAGGCCGGTGAGGCAGACCTGTTGATTGCTGGCGGTGTTGAAAGCATGTCGAGGGCTCCATTTGTAATGGACAAAGCCGCCACACCCTTTTCGCGCGATGTGAAACTTTACGACACAACTCTTGGCTGGCGGTTCGTAAACAAAAACCTTGACAAGCTTTACGGAACCGAGAGCATGATGGAGACCGCCGAGAATATTGCTCAGGAGATGAACATAACCCGCGAAGATCAAGACAAGTTTGCCCAATGGAGTCAAGAAAAAACCAAACTGGCTCAAGACAAGCGTAGTTTTGAAAACGAAATAGTAGCAGTAACCATACCCCAGCGCAAGGGCGATCCTGTTGTGGTTGACGAGGACGAGCACCCGCGGCTTTCTTCATTAGAAAAACTTGCAAACCTAAGGCCCCTTACCAAGACCATAACTGCAGGGAATGCCTCTGGAATTAATGATGGTGCTGCTGCACTGTTTGTAGCATCCGAAAGGGCGGTAAAAAGGTTTGGATTGCAGCCCCAGGTTCGTATTCTTGGAATGGCCACGGCAGGGGTTGCACCCCGCACCATGGGTTTGGGGCCGGTACCCGCAACCAAAAAGCTACTTCAATTACTGAATTTTACCTTGAACGATTTCGATATAATTGAGATAAACGAAGCTTTTGCAGCACAAGCACTGGGCTGCACCCGACAACTTGTACTCGACGACAATGACCCTAGGGTAAACCCGCTTGGTGGTGCAATTGCCCTGGGACACCCACTCGGAATGAGTGGAGCCAGGCTCGTTACTACAGCCTACCATCAACTTATGGCTTCAAACAAAAAGAGGGCACTTTGCACGATGTGTATAGGTGTGGGGCAAGGGATTTCCATTGCGATAGAGAAAGTTTAGTCAGTTTTCAGCGAGGAAAATTAGAAATTAGAAGTCAGAAATTAGAATTACCCTCCAGCCGGTAAAGGGGAGTAAGAACAAAGGCTTTTAAAGTCTCCTTTGGGGATTTGGGGGTTTTCATTGTTCATTTTTCATTTTAAATCCCCGATAACCTTCTCCAAAGCATCCCTTAGTGCTTCCATATCTTTTTGGTTTTCGGTCTCGGCAGAAAAGGAATAAGCCGCCACAAGATTGTTTATTGCCCTCAAAATCATGATACGGTTGTCGCAGGGGTTAAAAAATTTTGGAGAGGATTCAATCTTTAGCTGCTTAATGAACTTTTCTACCCCTTGAGTTGAGAAAAGCTGTCCTTGGCCAAACGGATTTATGTAAAACAACACTTTGTTGTCTTCCATTTTTAGGGTTACCGGATCGAAGGCCCTGCCCGTATAGGCAAGAACGAAATGCTCTGGAAGGTTAACACCAAATACAGGCATATCAAGGGCTTGAGCCACAATAAGATAAACCATGCTTAACGATAACGGGTTGCCCTTTCGGCTTTCGAGAACCTTGTTAACAAACGAGTTCTGGGCAGAGTGATAATTTTCGTGGTTGGCTGCAAAACCATACTTTTCGAAAAAGATTCTGTTGAAAACCTTCACCTGTTCGAGTGCAGTGAGGTTTTCGTTAAGTTCAACCCAAATATCGCTCCGAATGCGCGCAATGCCAACCCTAATTTTGTCATCGTCAATGTCAGGGTACCTAAGGCTTGAAAGGGTAATCCAAGAAGACAACAAGTCGTAACAGCCCTGTTCGAAATCGCGGACGAGGCTGTTTTTAACATCCTCAAGATTAATGCTTCTAATAACCTGATCGATCCTATCTTGAACGAAAGGGTCTGGAAAGAAAAGCCGGGCATCGTTCAGGTAAGGCACCGCATCAGTTCCAATGGCTTGCAAGCGCCCCATAACGCTTGAATATACAATGCCATCCGGGTCATCAATCAGCCTGACCAAAGCTTCAATTTCCTTTATGTTTGCATTGGAAGCCATAGAAAAGTTGAAAGTCGGAGGTTAAAAGTCAAAAGTAATTGGCAATTGGGATAATAGTTTTAAAGTTTTAAGGTTTAAACGTTTAAACTTTAAACCATAAAACCCTCGTAAATTCGTAGTTTTCAATTGACAATTGTCAATTGCCAATCCGCTATTCACAAATTCTTTCAAGTACGGTTCTAACCATGTTTTCAACGGCCGATTTGTAGTCCTTGCTAAAGGTTTTTGCAACCCTGTTGGCAATTATGGTACAAACGGTTAGTGTGTTGTGCCCCAGAATCTTGCCCAAACCGTAAAGTGCCGAGGTTTCCATTTCAAAATTGGTAATTCTGTTTCCTTGGTGCCGGAACGATTCAATTTGCTGGTTAAGCTCCGGGTATGCCAAAGGGATGCGTAGTTGTCTTCCCTGTGGGCCGTAAAAACCATTTGCCGTGGCGGTGATGCCCGATTTTAAATCAAATGCAAGTTTTTGCATCAAAAAATCAGACCCTTTGACAATGTACGGGTAGGGCAATTTTTGATTCCAGTTGGTATAGTCAATGAAGGCTTTTGATAGGTCCTTCTCCAAAACATTTACCTCGTCGAATTGGTAAAAATTTAGAACTCCGTCAAAGCCCAAACCAAAGGCCGATGCAACCATTGAGTCAACCTCGATATCTGCCTGCAAGGCACCACTGGTTCCGAGCCTAATCAAATTAAGAGAGGTATGCTTTGCCTTGTCAACCCTTTCATGAAGATCAAGGTTTACAACGGCATCAAGTTCATTAATTACAATATCAATGTTATCTGTTCCTATACCGGTCGAAACTGCCGAAATACGCTTGCCATTTAGCTCACCGGTATGGGTAACGAATTCGCGAGCCTGCCTAACAACATCAATCCTGTCAAAATATTTCGAAACTATTGGCACCCTGTGTTGGTCGCCAACCAAAATAACATTTTCTGCAATATCATCTGGGCCAACGTCAAGGTGATATATCCTCCCTTGACTTGTAACGATTAGTTCCGATTCCTTGTAATATCTCATTTCAGTTTTACTTTTTTTCGAGAAACGTTTTCTCGACTAGGTTTATTATTACCGCAAATTTAGCCAAAAAAAGGCAATTATTATTAATTTCGCGCAAAAGCAAAATAATGAACCTCGAAATAATTTCCATTGGCCAAGAGGTTTTGATAGGCCAAACCATCAACACCAGTGCAGCGTGGATTTCTCAGCAATTAGGCAGCATCGGCGTTTCTGTTTCAAGAATAACAACAATTCCCGATTCCGGAAAAGCCATACGTGAAACATTAACTGAATCATTCTCCAGGGTCAATTACGTAGTGGTTACCGGCGGCCTTGGTCCCACTCGCGACGATGTTACCAAAAAAGCAATATGTCAGTATTTTGAAACAGAATTAATACAAGATGATGAAGTGCTTCAAGATGTAATGGCACTTTTTGCCAAGCGCGGCTTGCCCATTACCGACCTAAATCGCCAACAAGCCTTGGTGCCAAAAATGGCAAGGGTCCTGCGCAACTCCATTGGCACCGCTCCGGGCTTGTGGCTCGAAAAGGATGAAAAGGTTTGCGTGGCACTTCCGGGCGTACCATACGAGATGAAGAACCTCATGACTGGCCAAGTAATCCCGTCCTTGAAAGAAAGGATTGGAGGAAACCCAATCATTCACCGCACAATACACACAGAGGGTATGGGCGAATCCTTTTTAGCTGCAAAGATTTCGGAATGGGAAAACAACCTGCCACCTTTTGTTTCTTTGGCCTATCTCCCTTCTCCTGGAATAGTAAAACTTCGCCTTTCGGCAAAGGAAACCAACGGTGTAAACATGGAGGCAAAGTTAAAACAACTTGAAATAGAACTCGTTTCTCTTATTCCCGATTTGGTTTGGGGCTTCGACAATGACACGCTAGAAGGCCTGATAGGGCAAGAACTGGTAAGGATGAGAAAAACCATTAGCACGGCCGAAAGCTGCACTGGTGGTTATGTTGCCCACAAGATTACGAGCATTGCGGGAAGCAGCAGGTACTTCACGGGCGGAATAATTGCCTACTCCAACCAACTTAAAACCGATATCTTGAGAGTAGAAAGCTGCCTGATAGATAAATACGGGGCTGTTAGCAAGGAGGTTGTGGAAGAAATGGCTCGAAACGGCCGTAAGATCTCTGGAAGTGATTACTGCATTGCCACCAGCGGCATAGCAGGGCCAGATGGAGGGACACCCACCAAACCAGTTGGAACCACCTGGATTGCAGTGGCAGCGGCAAATTGGATCGAATCAAAGCTGCTACACCTTGGCGACAATCGCGAAATTAATATTATCAAGACTACGGTTGCTGCCTTATCAATGGCAAAAAAAATAATAGAGTTGAATATTGACAAGGAATAACTACCTTTACACGCTTGTTTTGATCTCGATAGATTAAAAAAAATCCCACTTCCATTTTTCGAGACCTAAAGGAATCCAATATGGCCGAGCTGGAATCACACATTAAAGCAGCCCTTTTCGGTGTAGCCGTGGGCGATGCGTTGGGTGTACCGGTCACGTTTAAGAGCAGGGAAACTCTTGATCGCGAACCTGTTACCGATATGATGGGATACGCATCATTTAACCAGCCTCCAGGAATATGGTCAGATGATGCTTCTTTAACCTTCTGCCTTGCCGAAGCCCTAACCAATGGACTTGATTTAAAGGAAATATCAAAAAATATACTTTACTGGTACACAGATAACTTTTGGACTGCCAGAGGTAGCGTTTTTGACGTTGGCAATGCAACCCTAAGTGCCATCGAAAGGCTCCAAAGGGGTGTTCAGCCCGAACTTGCCGGAAGAACCGATGAAAACTCCAATGGAAACGGGTCGCCGATGCGCATTTTACCACACGTTTTCTTCATTAAAGATATGCCAATTGGTAAAAGGTATGAAGCAACCAAAAAAGTTTGTGCCATAACTCACGGGCATATTCGTTCAACAATTGCTTGTTTCTATCACCTCGAATTTGCCCGACAAATGCTCGTGGGCATTGACAAATTCGTGGTTTACCAAAACCTGAAAACCGGAATTGCTGAATTTTTGGTGCAAAATCAGGTCCCCCAAGAAGAAATTGGCCTTTACTCGAGCTTACTGTCCCAAGATATTTTTTTGGTTGACCGGGATAAAATAAACAGCAGCGGATTTGTGTTGGACACGCTTGAAGCCTCAATCTGGTGCCTGCTCACAACCAAGAGCTTTGAAGATGCTGTGCTAAAGGCCGTCAATATAGGCCTTGACGCCGACACCACAGGTTCGGTTACGGGCGGTTTGGCAGCCCTGGTTTACGGATTTACCAAAATACCCGATAAATGGCTCAACACGGTTGCAAGGTCAAATGATATTGAAAATCTGGCATGTAGATTAACCAAAAGTTTAGCATGCGAAAAACCGTGATGCCCCATCATTAACTATTACTAAAATAAAATGGAACTATAAACCCTCCTTTTAAGGCCATTTTCATGCAGACAAGATACAAAATAAAAACCCTTACCGAGTTCGTAATCGAGAGGCAGGCAGAATACCCCCATGCAAAGGGTAACCTAACACGCCTGATGAACGACATTGCAACGGCAGCAAAAATTGTTAACCGCGAAATAAACGCCGCCGGACTGGTTGATATTTTGGGAGCAGTGGGTTCGACCAACATTCAGGGCGAGGCGCAAAAAAAACTCGATGTTTTTGCCAACGAGATGTTCATTACTATGCTGAAGGGAGGTGGCGAGACCTGCGCCATAGCTTCTGAAGAGAACGAAAACGTGATTTCTTTCAAGGATGATTTCTCCGAATTGGGAAAGTATGTAATTGCAATTGACCCCCTCGACGGAAGCAGTAATATTGAAGCCAACGTGTCAATAGGCACAATTTTTTCGATTTACCATCGCACGAGCGAGGCCGGAAAAGTAACGGAAAATGACCTGCTTCAACCAGGAGTTAACCAGGTAGCCGCCGGTTACGTTATTTACGGTTCATCAACAATGCTTGTTTACACCACGGGAAAGGGGGTAAACGGGTTCACTTTAGACCCATCGGTGGGCATTTTTTGCTTGTCGCACCCAAATATGCGCTATCCCGATAAGGCAAACATTTACTCCATAAATGAAGGCAATTACGTGTTCTTTCCTGATGGTATAAAGAAATACCTCAAATACGTTCAGGAAGACGACAAGGAGACCAATCGCCCTTATACTTCGAGATATATAGGCTCGATGGTGGCCGATTTTCACCGTAATCTGATAAAAGGAGGAATATTCCTTTACCCCGGCACCAAGAAAAGACCTCGCGGCAAACTACGCCTTCTTTACGAATGCAATCCCATGGCATTTTTGGCCGAACAAGCCGGAGGCAAGGCAAGCGATGGCTTTAACCGCATCATGGAACTGCAACCAACCACCCTTCACCAAAGAGCCCCAATACTCGTTGGACCCAAAAAAATGGTCGAAAAAGTTGAAGCTCTGATGAGAGAATACTCGCACGAGATGGAACTCTTTGATTGACCATGGGCAATTAATGATCAACGATTTTTGATTTTAATTCACATATCCGCCAGTTGTCAACCAATTTTTCGCCGAAATTATGGTAATGAAAATTGTTTCTTCTTGTTGGTTAGTGGATTTATTGGTAATTATCAATTAGCAATTCTCAACCGTCAATTAATTTGACCCTTTGTTTAACTAAAAACTATATTTTTGTCCAATAAAAACTCGAAACACATGACACTTCTAAAAGGAAAAGTTGCACTGATAACTGGTGGTGCAAGAGGAATTGGCAAGGCAATTGCCGTTGAATTTGCCAAACAAGGTGCCAACGTGGCGTTTTCTGACCTTAACTACAACGATAACGCGGTGGCTCTCGAAAAAGAACTTGAAGCCTTTGGCGTGAGGGCCAAGGGGTATGCCAGCGATGCCAGCAAACTTGCTGCAAGCGAGGAACTGGCCGACAAGGTTGCCGCCGAATTCGGAAGCATTGACATTTTGGTAAACAATGCCGGAATAACATGCGATACACTGCTTATGCGAATGACCGAAGAACAATGGGACTTGGTAATTCAGGTAAACCTAAAGTCCGTGTTCAACCTCACCAAGGCAGTTCAAAAATACATGCTCAAGCAGCGGAGCGGAAGCATCATTAATATGAGTTCGGTTGTTGGGCTTGGAGGCAACGCCGGCCAATCAAACTACTCTGCCTCCAAGGCGGGTATGATAGGGTTTACAAAGTCAATAGCCCAAGAATTGGGTCCACGAAACATACGTTGCAATGCCATAGCACCAGGTTTTATCGAGACTGACATGACCGCCTCGCTTCCCGAGGAGGTAAAAAAAGGCTGGGCCGAAAAAATCCCACTCCGACGTGCAGGAAGTCCTGCGGATGTGGCAAACATTTGCGTTTTTCTTGGGTCCAACCTCTCGGCCTACGTCACAGGGCAGGTAATTGCCGTTTGTGGCGGGATGACCAAGTAAGTGAAAACAAACAATTAACGGCTAAGAGTTAATATTGAGAAGTTATTTGATTCTTATTAACGGGTATTGGCCGACAACAAAATCCTTTGCCCTGAACGGGTAAATTAATTAAGGCGTGAGCAAGGATAAACTACGCCCGCGGTTTCATGCTTTCCCTGCCGATTAAAAGCCCTGTATGGGCGAGGTTTTTATTTTAGACTGATGGCTTTTGTGAACCACGTAACAGGCAACCTACGCAAACAACCTTTCGATTTGTTGAGCATAAACCTTGCTATTGCGACTGCGCCTAACCTTTAGCGTGGCACTTAGTTGCTCACCGTCAACGGTCCACTCGTGGTCTATTAGCT
This sequence comes from uncultured Bacteroidales bacterium, assembly GCA_964349365.1. Classification (GTDB taxonomy): domain Bacteria; phylum Bacteroidota; class Bacteroidia; order Bacteroidales; family UBA7960; genus UBA7960. The sequence continues at coordinate 13,048 of CAYGFY010000022.1, forward strand.
CGAACCTTACTATTTTCTCGAAGTCGGCTAGGAACTGGTTATAATGGTTTACCTCTTTTTCGAATCGTTTCCTTATGCGAGGCAAGGCAAGCATTTCGGAATGGGTCGTGTACTCGATTCCTTTAACCTGACACCAAGATTTCAAATGGCCAAAATCAGGTACTATCAAAGCGGCGGCAAATTTCTGGTTTTCGCCCAGTACCATCAGCTGGTCAATGAATGGCGATTCCTTAAGCTTGTTTTCTACAACTTGCGGGGCAATGTATTTTCCGAAAGAGGTTTTGAAAATCATCTTCTTGCGGTCGGTAATCTTTAGTTGACCTTCAGGTTCAAGGCGTCCAATATCGCCTGTATGAAACCATCCTTGCTTGTCAATTACCTCGGCTGTAAGTTCTGGTTCCTTGTAGTATCCAAGCATTACGCTTGGGCCTTTAACAAGTATTTCGCCGTCATGGGCAATCTTTACCTCCACGTTTTTTATCGGTGGCCCAACGGTTCCAAACTTAAGCCCATTTGGCTCAAAGTTTTCGACGGCTATAACAGGCGACGTTTCGGTAAGGCCGTAACCCTCCAAAACCCTGATCCCAACTGCCCAAAAAACCCTCGACAACCTTGGCTGCAACGCCGCCCCTCCCGAAACCACAATGTCGAGATTCTTGCCCAAGGCTTCCTTCCACTTGCCAAAAACCAGCTTTCTGGCAATTTTGAGTTGCATGGCGTACCAGGGATTTTTCTTCTCTTTCCCGTGCTCGTAAGCCAAACCAATGTTATTTGCCCAAAAGAAAATGCTTTTCCTTACACCCTTCAGGGCCCTTCCCTTGGCAATAACCTTGTCGTAAACCTTTTCGAGCAGGCGCGGAACGGTGGTGAAAACGTGTGGATTAATTTCCTTCAAGCTGTCGCCAATCAAGGCCATGTTGCTTAAGTAGTACAAGCTAAGGCCCTTGTACTGAAACATGTAGTTTAGCATTCGCTCGTAGATATGGCAAATCGGCAAGAAGCTCAAAGCACGGTGCTCGGGGCCGAATGGTGGAATGTCTCGCAGGGCAAGGATATTGCTTAAAATGTTACTATGCGAAAGCATTACACCCTTTGGAGTTCCTGTAGTACCCGAAGTGTAAATAATTGTTGCCAAATCGCCGGGCCTTACGGAATCCTTTACCGAATTTAATTTTTCGGGCTTCTGATTGTTTTCACCCAACTCCATGAGATCGTCAAGGCAAGGGTTGTCATCTATCTTCTGAAATGAGTAAATGGCCTTGATACCCAATATATTTTCCGACACCTTCTTTATTCGATCCAACAATTCCTTTCCGGCCACGAAGATGTAAGAAACCTCCGCATGCTCGAGAATGTACTTGTAGTCCGAGTCGCTTATGGTTGGATAAATCGGTATGTGAACGGCTCCAGCTTGTAGTACGCCCACGTCAAGAAAATTCCACTCGGGCCTGTTAAAAGTAATGCTGGCAATTTTGAATCCCTTCTTCACCCCAAGGTTCATTAACCCATAACTGACATTATTGCAGTTGGTCTTGAATTGCTCGGTGGAGTAGGTAGCCCATTGGCCATTATCTTGCCTTCCGGCGAGGGCATCGGTCTTGCCCGGACACAAATGTGAATATCTTTCGACAATGTCAAAAAGTCGAGTTACTTCCATGATTTTTTGGTTAATATGATGTTTCCTTTTAAGGACTTTGATGGATTTCAAAGTTAGACAAAAATGTTACTCGGCGAGGAGTTTCTTTTTTTTTCCGGAAAGTTTTGCCGCAACCAGATCGTAGGAGTGATCAACCAAATTAAAGATAAGCTTGTCGGAGACTGAACCATTGGTTTCAACCGTATTCCAGTGTTTCTTGTTCATGTGATAGCCGCCGGTAATTCCCGGAAATTTTTCTCGTAGTTCAATGGCCCATTCCGGGTCGCATTTGAGGTTTACCGACGAGAACCTGTCAACGTCAGCAAGGGCAAAAACCTTGTCAATAACCTTGAAAACAAGGGTTTGTTGGTCAAATGGAAAGCATTCGACAACACCTCTTTTCGACAAACAATACTCTCGAAATGTTTCAACATCCATTTTGAATTGGTTTGTTGATAAGCACGGAAATGAAAAAAAGGCAACTTGTATTGGTGGGTTAAAATTACAAAAAACCAAGTGGTAATTCGAAACATTTTTCAATTTTTCCCGATCTTCGACGTTAGGTTAAAGAAAAGTTTGTCAAAAATTAAGAATATGAGGTGTTTTGTCTTTTTGGCGCTAAGTATAACTTTGGCCGGATGTACCATTTTTACCCCTTTGCAAAAAAGCAAGTTCATCACGGTTAAACAACTCATAACCACCCACAAGTACAACGAGGCCAAGGGCCTGATTGACGATTTGGTTAGTGGAAAGAGGTCTTCAAAGTGGCCCGAAACCTGGTATTACAAGGGGCTGCTCTGCCAATCGGCTCATCAAGAAGGGGTGAGAAGAAACGAGCGTTCGTTGCAGGAACTATACCCTGACCAACTTTTCTTGGCATTCGAGTCGTACGAAAAAGCCCGCAAGCTAAGTAATACAAATCGATTCAATAATAAAGTTAGGGCTCAGTACACAAGATTGATAAATGACTTGCAGCGGTTGGGCACCCTAAGTTTCAACCAACGTAATTTCAGGATTGCTCAAAGAACTTTCGAACTTGCGCTAAACCTTAACGAAAGCAAGTTGCTATCCATTGCTATCGATACCAACCTTCTGTACAATGCCGCCATCGCTGCTTTTGAGAACAGAAGAATGGACAATGCCATTGTACACCTCAAGAGGTTGGACAACATGAGGCATTCGGACAATGTTTCCCACCTCTTGTTTTCGGCCATGCTTAGCCAGGGCGATTCTTTGGGGGGCAAAATTGGGCTGGAAAGAAGCATTCAAGTATTTCCTCAAAGTGACAGGTTGGTATTACTTTTGGCCGATTATTATTTGGGAAAACAGAACCCCACGGGAGCAATAGAAACCCTTGACAGGGCAATAGCAAGGCAAGATTCTCCTTCCTACACTCTTTTAAATGCTAAAGGTTTGGTTTTTCAAAACTTTTCCCAATATCAAAAGGCAATAGAGCTTTTTGAAGATTTGACGGTTAGGTTTCCCGAACAAGCAGACCCTTATGTCAGCCTTGCAACCTGCTACTACAACATGGGAGTTGAAATAGATGAGATGGCCAGGACTATTACCAACATTACCCAATTTCAGGCCAAAAGAGAAAATGCGCTAGAAAATTACCGCAAGGCCCTTCAATGGATCGAGAAGGCATTGGTAAAAAAACCCAAAGACACCGAGAACCAATTGTTTGCCGAAAGGCTCAAAAGATTGACGGGAATAAGTAATAACAACCATCATTAACTAACTTAACCCTACAAGGTTAGCGACATGGTTAGCCCCAAAAGCTGATTGATTTGAGCTTTTGGCCCTCTTTTCTGAGTGCCATCGGGCAATAAAACCGGCTCTCCGTTTTCGAAAATCGGAAACAGAACCTTGTCGTCATATATCAGGTGAAGATTGAACCTTAAAGAAAAAAACCAACTTATTCGCTGGGTAATGCCAAGTTCCCAGTTCACGTCCACTTTTTCAGGATTGACAAGGTAATTAGAAAATAGCCTCAATGAGTTAGTAACCTTAAGGTCTTGGGTAACATCAAAAACGTTTCTTACTAGTAGTTGCCCGCCCATTTCTTGCCTCGACCTCCTTTCCTTGTCAATACCAAAGGCAGTTTGATTGATGTTTAGAGTATCTAGAACGAAAGTGTTTCTGTAAGACAATAACGAGAAATTAAAACTTGATCCTTTAAAAGGCTTGTATTCAAGACCCAAACCAACGGTAAACGTGGCAGGATTCAAGAATTTTGACACCAACTGCTCGTTGTTGGGCTGCCTGTAGTTTTTTGCCACCTGGGTTCTGAAAAACCCAATTGCACTGATGTCAACCTTGCTTAGCAGTTGCTTGTTGTATTTTGAGTTAGCCTCCAACATGTCGGTGCTGGTTCTGAGCAACACTCTGCCATGCTCCTTGGTTCTTATGGTTCCGAAGCGCAACTGGGCAGTGTTTTCCCAGTTCGTTTTGTTCTCGGTATTGCTATATCTTGCCCTAAACAACAGGTCAACCAAGCCGGAAATGGAACTTGTGCCACCCCTTGCCCAATTTGAAAGGTAGTTTTGATTAAGGGTTAATGACCCAACAAATACACTGGTCCAAAATTTGGGGATATCTCGCAGGGGAGTTACCCTAGCTAAGGTTCTTTGAGGCGGTGCCGACAACAACTGAAAATTCTCGTCGCGCCTCACCGAAACACGCTCTATGAATACCTCGTCTTCAAGAATCATAACAATATCGCGAAAAGAAGGGTTGCCTATCCAAACACTTATCGAGTCGTTGTTTGAGTTCTTGACCCAGTACCTTTGAAACCTACTGCTTCCCGTGGTAAGCCAAATAGGCATTTTCAGTCCCTTGGTATCGGTGATGTGAATCAAAAGGCTATCGCGCTCTCTGGTATGCTTTAAAAGTGTTTCTATTGCTTCGCCAATGAATCTTGGTTCTTCAGAATTCCTGAACATGAAGAAGGGAGATTGTCCAACCGGGAAATAGGCCTCCATTGGAGTTGAAACAATAACCTTTTTTAAATCTGGCGATAGCCGAGCTGTTTTGTTACTGACGGAAGGAAGCAAGGGGGGAAACACCCTGCCATTTTCGAGAGTGTGAATGGTAATTTTGCGCGAGTCAAGATAGTGCCTGTCTATGGCTGATTCTTTAATGGTGTCAACCACCTTGAATGTCCTTTCAAGCAAATCCTTGTCGTGCAATAATTTTTCGGGAGTTACGGGCGAGCCCGGGTCAACCACGCGAGTAACCAGTGTTTTACGAGTAATTATTGGGTCTTTGTCCAACCTTAGGGTATCAACGATGAAATTTGTTTGGTTGAGCCATCTCACCGGAAAAGTGTCGGTTTGAATAATTGATTTAAGCTCGGTTCTAACCCTTGCAAAATCAAATCTTTCCAAGCGAATCCTAACGCTGTCAAAAGGTTCGCTGAAGTGGTTTACAAGCCGCTGCATCGACAAACGCAAAGTGTCGTTCTTGTTTACCCAAAGTTTTTGCTCGTCAATTATTGCCTTAAGGTATTCCATGGACCTAACAGCCTCTTGTTCTGACCTTGACGAACTTTGGCCAAAAGCGGAAATTGACCTTGCAATAATTGCAATTACAAGTAATAGAAAGAAACCTTTAATCATGACTACTTTTTTTTTCAAACGACAGAGTTGAGCAAAAAATATACCATTCCGAAAATTCTTGGGATGGTTTTGGCTAACAATGAATTTAATTGTAAGGTAAATGTAGTTTATTCATTCATGTATTGTGCTGCATTGTTGAGGGTTACAAGAAATCATGTTGGCTTTGTAACATAAATCGTCATGACCTCGTTACCTCATATCTCGTTTAATTGCTTTTTGATAAACGTTAATAAATCTGGCGTATTCCTTCCGGAAAGAAATTTTTTGCGATGTTAGGCTTGTTTGAAAATATACTTGTATGCCTTGTAAGTACTATGATTTGAAGCCGAAAAAGAAGAACCTGAACCTTGCCAAGAGAAACCTGCCTCGCAAATAGCACTTTATAAAATAAACCATTCTGTAGCGCCAGCAATTCTTGTCAACCATTATTCCACAAATATTAATGCGAGGCGGGAAACAAAAAACGAAAATTATTCTGGATTTGCTTAAATTGAACGAAGCTTAGAGTTGTGGTTGTAAGCAATTTCTGCAGTATTCTTTTCAATGCTCACACCAGCAATCTCCTCGCATAAATGCGACTCGGTTTTGGGCTATCATAATTGTTTAAGAGTTGCAGTATTCTGCCTTCGTTTTTGCAAGATAATAATGTTTGTCATTTTTGGCAGGTTATTTCTTTGGTTATTAATGCAATACGGTTTTATTATCGCAAATAATAATGCTAACGAACCGATTGTCAGGCTCGAAAAAAATGAAAAAGCAAGGTGCAAAAATAGGCTCACACCTCAGTTATAAATTGTAAAAAGTAAACCTTAAATCAATCCCTCGTCGGCAAAACTATAGAACGATTCCTGTGCTATAATCACGTGGTCAAGGATTGGCAGGTCTAGAAATTTTCCGGCATCGACGCACTTTCTGGTAATATCCTTGTCAGAATCGCTTGGGAAGCGATTTCCGCTTGGATGGTTGTGGCAAATAATCAGGGCGGAAGCATTGTCGTCAATTGCCTTTTTGAAAATCTTTTTTGGATCGGCAAGTGTTCCACCTATCCCTCCTTCGCTAATCCTAAAGGTATTCTTGACCTTGTTTGCACGTGTAAGAGTAATTACCCAGAACTCTTCGAACACTTGGTCGGCAAGGATTGGATGCATTAGTTCGAAAATGTCGCGGCTTGATTTTATTGGGTTTCGTTTGAGGGTTTCGCTTTGGCGGCGTCTGCGCCCGAGCTCCAAGGATGCAAGAATGTTTATTGACTTTGCCTCCCCTACTCCTTTGAAGCGCTTTAGTTCGGGAATACCTAACCGTGAAAGTTCCACCAGGTTATTGCCCGCGCTTGCCAAAATTCTCTTCGCGAGGTCAACGGCCGACTCATTGGCAGAACCCGACCCCAGAATTATGGCAAGCAGTTCGGCATCGGAGAGTGCCGCTTGTCCCTTTTCCGCCAACTTTTCGCGCGGGCGGTCATTAATTGCCCAATCTTTGATTCGCGAGAGCCTGCTAACCGGTTCTTCAAGGTGGTGGTTGTTTTTATCCTTTTCCATTGTCAAGATGATTTTTTTTATTTTGACGCGAGCCACACAAGTAGTACAAAAATACGAAAAAAGGCCTTTCGATTGCGAAAGACCTTTGGTAGCCCGTAGGGGATTCGAACCCCTGTTACAAGGATGAAAACCTTGCGTCCTAACCCCTAGACGAACGGGCCGCTATGGTTTTACCAGTAACTATTTTAACTTGTTAACAAAAACCATCAAACCAGACTTAAGGTTCGAGGCCTTGTTCTTGTGTATTACGCGACGCTTGGCAAGCTTGTCGAGCAACGAAACAACCTTGGGAAGCTTTTCTATGGCCTCTTCCTTGTTGGTTGTGTTGCGCAACCTCTTAACTGCATTGCGAGTGGTTTTCGAATGATACCTGTTCCTGAGCCTTTTGGCTTCGTTTGAGCGGATTCTTTTCTTAGCTGACTTGTGGTTAGCCATATTGCTTTTCTATTTAAAAAATTAAAACTGGTAGCCCGTAGGGGATTCGAACCCCTGTTACAAGGATGAAAACCTTGCGTCCTAACCCCTAGACGAACGGGCCCTTTCAAAAATGGAGTGCAAAGGTATAACAAAGTTTTTAATAACCGAATTGTTTTGAAAAAAAATTATCGTGGTAGCAGCCTTTTACGGGTAATTCCCCGGGGTAGGTCGTGGTTCATTGATTCGACAATCATTTCGAAATGCGGGGGGTGAGCAACAAAATCGAGGGCATTGACATCCAAAAGTAAAACTCTCAGGTTGGGCTGCTGTTTCAGGTATTCGAGGTAGCTTTCTTGAATCTTCTCGAGGTACTCAACGGCAATGTTTTGCTCGTATTCGCGACCACGTTTTTCTATGTTACTTTTCAGCCTTTTGGTGGAAACAAGCAGGTGCACCAGCAAATCGGGCTTCGGAAGGCTGGCGTTCATTATGTTGAAAAGGGTGGAAAACAACTGGTACTCATCGTTTCCGAGGGTCTTACGGGCAAATATCAGTGATTTGTTTAGGAAGTAATCCGAAATTGTAAAATCAGTAAACAATTCCTGGCTTGCAAGTTCCCTTTTAAGTTGTTGGTACCTCTCGGCCAAAAACGAAAGTTCGAGCGGGAAGGCGTACTTGTCTTGGTCTTGGTAAAACTTGGCAAGGAACGGATTGTCGTCGAAGCGTTCTAAAATCAACCTGCCATTGTATTTCTTCGAAATCATTGTTGAAAGCGTGGTTTTTCCGGCCCCGATATTACCCTCCACGGCTATGTAATTGTATCTCATGGTTTTAATAATTTTCGGAATCGTGGTTTCGAAAAAACTCAAGATTAGAACCCTCAAAGTGCGATTTGCAAAGTTAAAATACCAAAGCGAAATCTTTACAAATTTTTTGGAAAAAGAAATCGAAGTGACTGATGAGTAGTTGAGTGGCTGATGGTAATTTGTGGTCATCATGCCAAGGTGTCAATCGTGCTTGGCACGTCACCGAAGTGGCGCCGGGTCGGGGGCGGAGGGCAGTGAGGGGCAGCAGGAAACCGCCACTCTTAAAAGCCGGATAGCTCCAGTTTGAAACAAAAAACCAAATCGTCATACTTTTCGAAAACTGATTTTCAGGCTTCAATGGTTGGCGAAATTTGTTGTTTTCGTGAGCTTACGAAAGAAAGTAATTTTTTTTGCAGCTCATGATATGGAAAAATCTTTGGGGAAAATCGAAAATTACACGAAGCAAGTTCGGGATATGGTTAACCACAAATAGCTTGATACAATAACGCCTTAAACTCTATTAACTTTCTCAATTTTTTAAACTTTCCCTTCCTCTCAACTTCAAAACGCCTAAACAACTTTCTCCACTTCCGATTGGTCGGGGCAGACCTGCAGAAGATCAATAATCGAGGCATTAAAGATTGGGTGGATGAAATTTTGGGCTATTTCGGCAAGGGGAAGAAGTGCGAACCGCCTCAAGTGCAGACGCGGGTGGGGAACTTCAAGACCTTTTTGGTATAATATCAGGTTTTCGTAAAAAAGTATATCAATGTCTATCACCCTTGATTCGTAGCCAGTCTTTGTACTTTGGCGGCCAAGTGCCATTTCCATGTCGAGGAGCGTGGAGAGCAAGTCAAAAGGGTGCATGATTGTTGAAATTTCCAGTGCTTGATTGAAGAAAAGATCGTTGCTCTGAAACCCCCAAGGCACACTCTTGTAAATAGAACTCGATGCGGTAATATGGCCTGCAACACCATTGATCAAAACCCTTGCCTTGCCCAAGGTTTCTTCTACCTTGCCAATATTGCCTCCAAGAAGTAAGTATGCGGTATTCACTTTAAGGTGATTGATATGGGTTCTGCAAATTTGCAATTTTTTTTCTTTCATAACCATTTTTGATCTAACCTTATTTCTTTTCGTTAACTTTCAACCATCTACTCAAACATTCTGGTTTCAAATTGCCAACTCAATTAGTCTATTTAAGAGACCCAACGCGGCTAAAACTGATTAAAAGACACCGGTTAAGACATAAACCTGCGAAAAAACGTGTTCGCCGGCTGACGGGTTAATGGTACGTGCGTTTCGACAAGAAAAAATGTTTAACTAAACGACATTGAAATATGACTTGTATCTTCTAATTTATAGTTTCACCACCTCTCAGTTTGCGAAAAAAAATTACTAATATTGCACGATCAAACTTGTTTTTATCGTTCATCAAAAAAAAATAAAAAAAATGAAGCAGTTTTTCAAGTTCGTGTTTGCAAGTATGCTGGGATTCATGCTTGCAGGTTTTCTTTTGTTTTTCTTGCTTGTCGGACTTTTAATCGGCTCTTTGTCAAGCGCATTCTCGAAGCAAGAAGTGTTTGTGGTGAGGCCCGGCACGGTGCTACACCTCACACTCGACCAAGAAATTGTTGATCGGGGTTCCGACGACCGTTTTGCGGCTTTTGACCCTTTTTCGCTGCAAAGCACCCAGGCCACGGGGCTAAACGACCTTCTGGGAAACATAACAAGAGCAAAAGACGACCCAAATATTTCAGGAATTTTCTTGGACCTTGGTTTTTTGAACACTGGTTGGAGCACTATTGACGAGCTAAGGCAAAAACTGCTTGATTTCAAAGAGTCGGGCAAGTTCATTATTGCTTACGGCGAGGTTTTCAATCAGGCTGCATACTACCTTGCCACTGTTGCCGACGAGGTTTACGTGCACCCCGAAGGCATGATTGAGCTCGTGGGGCTTAACTCCGAGATAATGTTTTTCAAGAACACGCTTGATAAACTTGGTATTGAAGCCCAAATTATTCGCCACGGGCAGTTCAAGAGTGCCGGGGAGCCGTTCTTTTTGGAAAAAATGAGCAACGAAAACCGCGAGCAAATAGAGTCTTTCATGGGTTCTATTTGGGGCAACGTGGTTGCCGACATTGCCGAAAGCCGTGGCATTGCACCCGACGACCTGATTGTTTTGATTGACCAGTTTGCAGCCCGCAACCCACCATTGGCAATCAAGAACGGGCTAATTGACGGCATGCTGCACCGCGACGAGGTTTTGGAAAAAATCAAGGAAAAATTAGGGTTCGAAAAGGCATCAGACATTATTCTTGCCACGCTAACCAACTACAAAAACTCACCATCAAGAGGTAAGCCCGTAAGAGAAAAGATTGCAATTGTTTATGGCACCGGAGTGATAATACCCGGAAAAGGCGGCGAAAGTGTCATGGGTTCTGCCACAATTGCCCAAGCCCTCAAGGAGGCTCGCACCGACAACATGGTAAAGGCAATTGTTTTCAGGATCAACTCGCCCGGCGGTAGTGCTCTTGCATCCGATGTTATTTTGCGCGAGCTTGAGCTTGCGCGTGCGGCTAAGCCGGTGGTAGTTTCTTTCGGTGATGTGGCAGCTTCTGGCGGGTATTATGTTGCCTGCAAGGCAGACTACATTATTGCAAACCCAAACAGCATCACGGGCTCCATTGGAGTGTTTGGAGTGATTCCCAACATGAAAAGTTTCTTCAACCAAAAACTTGGAATAACCTTCGACAACGTGAAGACAAACGAACTTGCCGATTTCGGCTCGATTAACAGGCCGCTTACATCGCGCGAAAGGGCAATAATCCAAGAGGAGGTTGCAAGGATTTACAACACTTTCATAACACACGTGGCAAAAGGTCGCGAGATGTCAGCGATTGACGTTGACAAAATTGGTGGCGGCAGGGTTTGGAGCGGTGCCGAGGCCCTGGAAATAGGCTTGGTTGACGAGCTGGGAGGACTTGAGCTTGCCATTGACGTGGCAGCCGAAAAGGCAAAGCTCGAAAATTACAGGTTGGTAGAATTGCCGGTGCAACGCACTTTTTTGCAAAGAATTATTGATGATTGGGGCCAAACCCAAGAAAGGCACCTAAAAAGCAACCTCGGACAGGCATACCACTACCTTAAGAAACTTGAAAACGTTAACCAATCGGTGGGAATACTAATGCGAATGCCGTTTGATGTTAAGATTGAGTAGGGAGTTTCGGGTGTGATTTTGATTGATAATTAGCGGTGACGATTCTTGATTTTACCCGTACCGAAATTGTTTTGGCCATCATGGATGGCTGAAACATTACTACTGGTTTTGCTCGCAAACGGCCACAAACTACCGTAAATAATATAATGGCTTTAAAAAACATTGCACGGCTTAAACCGTGGGCCATGAAAAACAAATAATCAAAACCAAAACATATTTAACGTTACGAAAAATAACAAATTAACATACCATCTCAATTCATTAAAATATTGAAACGTGCAAATGGGGCAAACAAAGAAAGGGAGCCGCTCATAAGTCCGAGTGTGAAAAATAAAATTCGTCAATTCCTATCCGAACAACCACGTGAACAAGGCTGTAATGTGCGAATAATCAATGAAATGCCATGCCAAAATAATTGTTTGCTCCTGCTAAATACCAAAAAATATAATGCAGAAGTAACCAAACCAATAAAAGGCAGCAGTTCGCTCTTTATCAATCAAGATAATCAAAATGCTTGTAAATTCGCCCGAAAAACATTACACGCCGCTTGTTCCGTATCCGAATCGGGGGCTTACAGGATGCTTGAATGTATTTAACATCATTAAGCACACCATCAAAAAAAACATTTTTCGAGATTAAAATAAGGTATAAGATCTTGGCAACCAGCCTTGAGCAATGATGCAGTAAGCCAAATGAGTCAATTGGGTTGCCAGATTTACGAGCGGTCTGAAGAAGAATTTGCACCGGTTGAGGGTTATAGCCTTTTCATTTTCTCCGGCTTTAAGGCTGCTATTTATCCCGGTTAAACTTAAAAAGCAACCTTTACAGCCTCAAGTCGCCATGAAAACCTGGTTTCAGGCACTTTTTTATTTTTTTTCAAATGATTTCTCATTTCCATCAATTCCACTAATTTTACTCGTTTATTTTACCCTCAATTCACACAATCATGAAAATCCTACAAATTGCGCTCATGCTTACCTTGCTTCTATCTTGCAACGGCAAAACAGAGAAAGAATCCGATAACAGTTCAAAGGCATCGGAGTTTTATCACGATGGCGAATTTGTACCCATCTGGGCAAAAACCGTTGTTTGGTACCAGATCTTTCCCGATAGGTTCAGGGACGGAGACCCTTCAAACAACCCGACCCTGAATGATATTATTGGAGCTGACCCTCAAGACTTGCCCAAACAGTGGCAAATTCACCCTTGGGGCAGCGACTGGTACAAACTGCAACCCTACGAGCTTGCCAACGGAGAACCCGAAATGTGGAAACACTTGCTCAGACGCAGGTACGGCGGCGACTTGCAAGGTGTTATTGATAAACTTGATTACTTGGTTGAACTCGGCATAACCGGAATTTATTTCAATCCTCTGTTTACCGCACCCTCGCTGCACAAGTATGACGGAGCCTCCTATCATCACATCGATCCGAATTTTGGACCAGACCCTGAAGGCGACCGTAAGATGATTGCTCAAGAAGACCCACTGGATCCTTCAACCTGGGTGTGGACATCGGCCGACGAACTTGCGCTAAAACTCATCAAGGAGGCGCGGGCTAGGGGAATAAGGGTGATTTTCGACGGAGTGTTTAATCACGTGGGAATTAACAACTTTGCCTTTCAAGACGTGCTAAAAAACCAGCAAAACTCACCATACAAAGATTGGTTTACAATAAAATCTTGGAATAATCCCGAAACCGGAGAAAAGTTTGATTACGAAGGATGGTTTGGCGTTCCATCGCTACCAGAGCTTCGCGAAGATGAAAACGGAATAGTTAAAGGTCCGAGAGATTACATATTCGCGGCAACCGAACGTTGGATGAATCCCAAAGGAATGGGAAGTGAATTCGGCATTGACGGGTGGCGGCTTGATGTGGCGTTTTGCGTTCATCACAACTTTTGGAAAGATTGGCGAAAATTTGTCCGTGCTATCAACCCCGAAGCATACTTGACTGCCGAAATTGTCGACGTTCCCGAAAAGGTTATTCCTTACATGCAAGGAGATGAATTTGACGGAGAGATGAATTACAATTTTGCCTTTACATGTGTGGAGTATTTCATTAACCCCGAACCCTTAAATATTAAAGCAACCGAATTTGACACCAAGCTCAAAGAACTTCGAGACTTGTACCCACAAGGGGTTGCATACGCATCTATGAGTTTGTTTGGCAGCCATGATGTTAATCGCATCGGGTCATACATTGTCAATAGGGGCATGGGACACTTCAGAAACTGGGGGCAATATTTCGGCCTTTCCAAAGCAATTGACAACCCAAAATACAACGTGCGCAAGCCAAACGAACATGAAGTTCATCTTCAAAAATTGCTTGCAATCATGCAAATGACATACGTGGGGGCACCTCTAATATATTACGGCGACGAAATTGGCATGTGGGGAGCAAACGACCCGTGTTGCAGGAAGCCAATGGTTTGGAACGACATTAAGTACGAGGATGAGGTTGGTTTGCCAAACCAATCAAGCCGAAAACCTGATAAAGTTGATCGCAACATGAGTCTATTTGCTCATTATCAGAAGCTTATTAAAATGCGAAACAATTACAAAGCACTTCAAATCGGAACCTTCAAAACTCTAACTGCAGACGACCAGAAAAATGTTTTTGTTTTTGAGAGAGTGTACAACAACGAAAAAATCATAGTGGCATTCAACAACTCAACCGATAATCAAACCATTGAAATTACAACCAACGACAAAGAATTTGAAGACCTTCTGAACGGAGGAGTTTTTAAAGCTTCGAACAACAAGTTTGAAGTTGAAATTAAAGGGAAATGGGGAGCTATCCTGTTGAAGAAGATCTAAAAATTACCAAGGTAAACCTCAACAGAAAAGTTTGCGATGATTAAGTGGCCAAAAATCTTGGTTTGACGATACATTGGTTCTGAAGATTACCAGAAACAGTTTAGCCTCGTAAGCAACCAATGCAAAAATTTTGGTAAATCCAGCAATCAAAACGAAACAAGTGAAAATACAAATAGACACCGAAATTGAATTGAAACAACTCGAGCCATTGGACTCGAAATCCATTTTCGAGACAATTGATGGTCAGCGAGAATATCTTGGCAGATGGTTGCCCTTCGTGGAGTTCACGAAAGAGATTGCCGACACCCGGAGGTTTGTCGATTCGGTTGTTAACGCTCCCAAAGACCGTTTCGAATACGTTTTTGCAATTAGGATGCGGAATGAGTTTGCAGGTTTAATTGGCTTCAAGGGTACGGATAAAGCCAACCAAAAGACAGAAATTGGATTTTGGCTTTCGGAAAAATTTCAAAAGCATGGTATTGTAACCAAATCGGTTGAAAGGTTATGTGATTTTGCGTTCGCTGATTTGGGAATGAACAGAATCCAGATTAGATGCGCCGTCGGCAACTTTCCAAGCAAAAACATCGCGAAAAAACTTGGATTCAAGTTTGAAGGGATTGAACGACAGGGAGAGCTGCTTTCGAGCAATGTTTTTGTCGACTTGGAAGTTTATAGCAAATTGAAACATGATTAACAGCCCTTTCTGAAATAAAAACCTAAGAAGTACAAATTAGCATTCCACCAGAAAACCAAGCCCCGTGAAACAAACAGCTGCTTTCAAAAGCCATAATAGTTTAGTGAGCCATAGCAATGCATGAGCCCCATTTAATTCAGCCAAAATGAAAAACGTACCAAAAGCGGTAATATTTTATTTTTCAGGCACTGGAAATGCAAAACAAATTGCTTTATGGTTTCAGGAGGTTGCAGCGAAAATGGCAACTGAATGCGAGATCTATGACATTGCACAAGGCAACATCAGCGATTTGACCTCCACCTCACGCGATACTCTGATTCTAATAATATCGCCGGTTCACGGTTTCAATTATCCTAAAATCACCCTTGACTTCATCAATAATTTACCAAGGGGCACCAACCCCGTTGTTTTGATGAATACACGGGGGGCGATTAAAATTGGGTCATTTGTTACACCTGGATTGAGCGGAATTGCATTTATGTTATCATCGCTTATTATCAAAAGCAAGGGCTACAAGATTGTAGGACAGGTGCCTTTCGACATGCCGTCAAATTGGCTTTCAATTCACCCTTCATTAAATGAAAAAACGGTAAAATACATCCATGGAGTTAATAATAGCCGGGCAGAAAAACACGCGCACAAAATATTTTCGGGTCACGGAGATTTCCTTGCATATCGCGACTTGATACAAGATATTTTAATCGCACCCGTGGCATTGGGTTACTATCTGATTGGAAGGTTTGCCTTGGCCAAATCATTCTATGCTTCGGCCGATTGTTACTCATGTGGTAATTGTATTGAGAAATGCCCCGTCAAAGCCATTAAAACGGTAAAAGAACATCCATTTTGGACTTTCAAGTGTGAGAGTTGCATGAAATGCATGAATAATTGTCCAAAAAGAGCCATTGAATCAGCCCACGGCTTATTTGCCTCAGCAGGCATCCTAAGTTCAATTGTGTTCACCTTTATTATAAATAGTGCCCTGCAATTTTTTATAAAATCGTCTTCCATTAGAATTGCACTATGGTCGATAATCTTCATTGCAATTACGTGGTTCTTGTACCGCATTCAGCATTTATTGCTAAGGCGCAAGTTTTTTTTGAAAATTATACCTTTTACGTCCTTGACACATTATAAGTTCTGGGGGCGTTACAAATCCATTCCAGACACAAAATGGAAAGAATAACAGGCTGCTTTTGGGGGATTTAAATGTTGTAATAAAGCGTATTGCCCTCAGTTAAGCCCTCATTTTTATTCCCAAGCCCGCGTATTTCTCGACAACTTTGTTTGATTCTAAGAGTATCTGCCCCCACAGATTTCATAAGTGGTCAAACTTCAAAATCCGCGCTTACTGGTTCAAAACTTTTTTGTTGTTAGATGCTTCAAAATTCATAAAACAAATGTAATTTTGCATGTTTAACCCCCCATTTTTTTTCCATAAGCAAGGTTTTCGGAAAACTATGAACAAAATGCTAAAAATCAGGGATGTTACCCTTCGCGATGGCCAGCAATCGCATTTTGCAACACGCATGACCCAAGCACAAATTGACCGAGTGCTGCCGTTTTACCGAGAAGCAGGTTTCTACGCAATTGAGGTTTGGGGAGGAGCGGTCCCTGATTCCATAATGCGTTACCTCAACGAAGACCCCTGGGTGAGGCTCGAAACCATAAAGGCTGCCATTGGCGACAAGACAAAGCTCACCGCACTTTCGCGTGGGCGCAACCTCTTCGGCTACAATCCCTACCCCGAAGCAGTTATAGAGGGTTTCAACCGCAATGCCATCCAATCTGGCATCGACATAATGCGGATTTTCGATGCCCTCAACGACACCGCTAACATCGAATCGACCATAAAGCACGTGAAGGAAAACGGCGGCATTGCCGATTGTGCCGTTTGCTATACCGTTGACCCCAAGCCCCGAAAAACCGAACGACTGCTCGAAATACTCAAGGGAAACGTGATTCATAAAAAGGTATTCACCATCGAGTACTTCGTGCGAAAGGCACAAGAATTGGAAAGAATGGGTGCCGATATGATCACCATCAAGGATATGGCAGGGCTAATACCACCCATCAAAACCGGAATCCTCGTGAAATTGCTCAAGGAAGAAGTTAACATTCCTGTAAACTTCCACACTCACTCAACCCCGGGCTATGGTTTGGCCTCTACCCTTTCGGCTATCATCAACGGGGTGGATATTGTTGACACTTGCATTCTCAACTTTTCGGGCGGCCCTGCCGGACCAAGTTTCGAAATTATCCAAATATTCTGCAACAAACTTAAAATCAAGACCGGCGTTAACCTCAAGGCCGTTGCAAGCATAAACAGGGAGCTCGCCCCCATACGCAAGGAACTCGCAGCCTTCGACACCTGTCAGGAAATGCCATTAGACTTTGACATTTCTTCCGGTTCTTTGCCAAAAAAAATTGACCAGTTATTCGATGATGCCATACAATACGCCCAAAAGAGGAAGGAAAAAGAACTTCTCAAGGTAACCCAGCAAATAGAAGGCTACTTCAAGCTACCCCCTCCCAATGCCAAGGTAAGGTCGGCCGAAATGCCTGGTGGTATGTACACCAACATGCTTGCCCAACTCAAGCAACTCAACCTGGAGGAACTACTACCACGGGTTCTCGAAATCATTCCAACGATTCGCCTCAATTCTGGCTGTCCGCCATTGGTAACCCCAACAAGTCAAATCGTTGGTCAACAAGCAGTTAACTGCGTCCTCGACGAAAACAGCGGCAAACCGATGTACACTACCAAGTCGGTGCAGTTCGAAAATATGGTAAGGGGCCTTTACGGAAAAACACCCATTGCAATCGACCCCAAGTTCCGCAAGAAAATTACCGGATCGGCCAATGAAGTGCCTTATAACCCCAACGACCACAGGAGGGTAGAAAATGATTTTTGCGAGGCTCAGGGCGTCAAACTTGCCGAAAACGAAAAAGAAGAGCTCCTCCTCGAACTGTTCCCGGCAGTTGCAAAAACTTTTCTTTCAAACAGGCTCGAGCAGCGAAATCTCGAACAGATTAGAGCCATCAAGGAGGAAGAAAGGCGAGCCTACGAAGCCGAGCGTGCAAAATGGAACAACATGACCAACGAAGATAAGCTCAAGCAAATTCAAGAAGGCCTCTTAAACTACAAGTGGCGCACCGAGAAATAGCCTTCTCGGTTCACCTTTACCTGTTAACTCAATTGCTACCCTCCTTAACCACTAATTGCAATGTGGTTCGGTTTTTTTGCTCCAGCATTACTTTTTTCCCTTCAAGTAATTTGTTTAGGTCGGCCTGATCGTAATGCCTCACTGTTATCAGGGTTAAGTTGGTGTTGTACCTAATGTTGAAGTTTGCTTGCAGGTCGCGTATAAGACCCGGCGATTTAATTTTGTCGAAATCATAACAAACCGAGAAGCTGAGTGCCGAGTTTTGCATGAGGTTTATCTTTACACCGTTTTTGGCAAAATCAGAAAAAATCCTCGATAGGTTTTGCTCTGCAATGAAACTAAAATCCTTTGGAAAAATGGAAATCAGCATTTGGTTGAACTTCAAGATGAAGCTTGGAATCTTGCTATCGTTGCGGCTTGTTCGGTCAATTATTGTTCCGGGCTGGGTAGGATTCAAGAATGACTTTACTCTCAGAGGTATATTCTTGGCATTTAGTGGCTTGAGGGTTTTGGGGTGTATTACGGTGGCCCCGTAATACGATAGCTCAATGGCTTCTTGGTAACTTATGTTTTGGATAAGTTGGGTGTTTTCAAAATGCTTAGGGTCGGCATTAAGAAGCCCAGCCACATCTTTCCAAATTACAACTTCTTGTGCATCGAGAGAGTAGGCAAGTATGGCCGCCGAATAGTCCGATCCTTCCCGCCCCAGGGTGGCAGAAAACCCCTGGGTTGTTCCACCCAAAAAACCTTGTGTGAGAACGATTCCGGGCTTGGTGCTACCTTCGGTAGGTGCCAGGTATGGCAGCAAGGCCTTTTTTATTGCCTGCCCCGATAAAATCCAGTCAACCTTTGCATCGCGAAAACTTGCATCGGTAATTATTAACTTGCGTGCATCAAACCATTGATTCCTCAAACCTGCATACAAAAGGTAGTGATTAAGTATCTGCGAGGAAACAATTTCGCCAGTAGAAACAATTCGGTCGTACTCAAAATCGTAAGAGTTGGAAGGGCTCTCTTCTATTTTGCGTAAAAGGTGAAAAAACGATTGTTCGAGATGAAAGAAAACCAAATGTTTGGGATCCCCGAATAGTTCGAGCGCAAGGTCAAAATGGTTTCTTTTTACCTGATTGTAGCACTGCATCATGTTGTCAAATTGGCCAGACATGTAATGGGCAGTTAGTTCTTCGAGGGCATTGGTGGTCTTGCCGATAGCCGAAACAACCACCAACAACCTCTCCCCACCAAAATCCCTGATGATAGACGTAACAGCCTTAACGCCTTCACCGGTGCTCATACTGGCTCCGCCAAACTTGAATACCTTCACTTTTTGCATGATTTTGAAATACCGAGCAAAGTTATTAAAAATGGAATGAAAAAAACCCGGCGATTAACCGAGTTTTAATTTAACAAAACTTTGAAGCAGGTAAATGCATATTGCTTATTGAACCGAAATCTTTTCCATCAATTTCTTGCGGGTGAAGAAAATCCTGCTCTTGACGGTTCCAATCGAGAGATTAAGTTCGTCTGCAATCTCCTTGTACTTGTACCCGCTGTTGTACATTTCGAAAGCCCTGCGTTGCTCTTGGTCAATGTTCTTTATTTCCTTTTGAATTTCCTTAACGGCCAAGGCCGAGTCTGGAAGTCCAATGTTGCTTTCGTTCGAAATGTTTATGAAATAAAGATCATCAGTTTTGTCGAGCATAGTGTTGTTTCTAACGCTCTGGCGGTAATTGTTTATAAAGGTGTTTTTCATAATCGTGAAAGCCCAAGCTTTCAAATTTGTATCCTCTATAAACTTGTCACGGTTGGTAAGCGCCTTTAGATATGTTTCTTGAACAAGGTCTTGAGCATCTTCGTAATTTGATGTAAGTGTGTATGCAAAATAACTCAAATTCTTTTGCAGCCCCATTAGTTTGTAGTTGAATTCAAGTGCAGTCATGGTATTCAGTGTTTAATAACGTTTAACAAATTTTAAACATTTATAATCTTGCAGCTATTTAGACCAAATCTTAATAACAAACAGGGTTTAAAAAAAAGCCTTTCAAAACCTTGGTTTATTGCATTTGGCGGTGTAAAATTATAACGGATTTTTTGATCCACCAAATTAATTTTGAAAATTTTTGTTAAATTTTTGTTATCAAAATGTTAAACAGAATTTTTATCAGGCATTCAGTTACTTAAATACCTATAAAGCAACGATTTGCGCTCTTGGTTGTTGGTTTAAAAAATTTTAGGTTCAAGAAACTTTTTTCGAAAAAATTGCAGGGGGCTTACCTCATAAATCAAAATTATTGAAAAAACCACCTTTTCAGGTTTAAACTTGCATCTAGTTTCCAGCCTGGCGGCCTTGGCTTTCCTGTTCGAGGTTTTTAAGGAAATCGTTGTAGAAGTTTTTGGCAGCCATCTGGTAAGGCATAAGCACCTCGAAGTCTTTGCAGATGTCGCAGGTGTTCAATTCGGCCTCCAATTCTTCATCGCGGGCAGTAAGGTATATTTTGCCTTGGTAGCCATTTTTTCTGAGCGAACGTATGAGGTGCAGGGAGTATTCCTTGTCGGGCACGGTGCTGATTGCACACTTTGCCTTTTGATATGGAACCAATTCCAGGATTTCGGGGTCTTTAATGTCGCCGTAAATCATCCATTTTCCCCTTTTTTGATAGTGCCTAACAACATCGGGGTCCATGTCTACGCCAAAATAATCAAGTTCGGGGTGTTGGTCGAGCATTTCAACAACTTTGGCGCCAAATCGCCCAACCCCAAAAATTACCACGCCAAATTCTTTTTTTTCGGCAAAATTCAGGCTTGATTCCATGAATGGATTTTTGCGCTGAAATACCCTCAGGGCGGGCGAAATTACTTAATAAATCTGGTGCGAATACAAAATAAGGTATGTTGACAATCCGATTGTTATAAGGCCTACCAGGGTTATTAGCCCCAGAATTTCATCGGTTATGTGCCCGAGGGCAAGCCCCATTCCTGCAAATATTAACGAAAACTCGCTAATCTGTGCAACGGTAAAACCAGCCAACACGGCGGTGCGTTTGCGGTAACCCATCAAGCCCATAATTATCAGTACTATTAACGGGTTGCCTACAAGCACGAAAACGGAGAAGACTACCGCCGAAGGTACTTGGGTTCCAATTACCGAAAGATTGAGGTTTGAGCCAAGACTAACAAAGAAGAATAGCAGCAGAAAATCTCTCAAACTAACGAGCCTTACACTGATGGTATCTTTAAAGTCGGACGAGGCAAGGCTAACCCCTGCCAAAAAGGCACCTACCTCGCCACTAAACCCTATCAATTGGCTCACCGAGGTCATTGCCACGCACCAGGCAATAGCAAAAAGCGAAAGAAGCTCCAATGACTTAGCAACAAAATGACTTAACCAGGGTATCACGTACCTCATCATTACAAAAGTTACTCCAAGCAAACCCAAGCCAGAAGCAACAGTTGTGATTATCTCGGTTGTAATACTTGTATCGCCGCGTTCGCCCATGGTAGCCAGTACAATCATGGCAACTATCACCACGATGTCTTGAACAATCAAGAAACCAACCGCGATTTGCCCGTGAAGGGTGTCAATCTCCTTTTTGTCCGACAGGAGCTTTACAATGATAATGGTACTCGAAAAAGTAAGGGCCAGGGCAATGTATAAACTATGTAAGCTCTCGAAACCCAACAACCTGCCAATAAAGTAGCCTATTAGGGAGGTGAATACAACTTGACCCATACCGGTGACGAACGCAACCTTTCCAACAGACTTGATTATTCTAAGGTCGAGTTTTAGTCCGACAATGAAAAGGAGAATTGCTATGCCTACATGCGCGAGCAGCTCAATGCTTTCTTTAGATTTTACGATATCAAGAGCAGAAGGCCCCGCTAATATTCCCAATGCAATGAAAACCACGATAAGCGGTTGCTTTAGAAATTGTCCAATCGAACCCAATATTGCAGCAAAAAGCAAAATAAAGGTCAATTCGTAAAAAGGATTCTCTGCCAAAACTGAAAGCCAATTCATAACCTCGTCATTACCGGTTTTAACAATTCTTACTTACTATGTAAAGCGAAAATAAATCAAAATTGTTCAGGTATTTGCGCATAAAAATAACTTTTGTGCTTCTGAAAAATTTTACAATATTCTAAAATGGCATAAAAGTTTCATTATATTTGCCTGTTAATCATTTTGCCCATCATTTATCATCAAAAATCAAATTGCCATGAAAAAAATGTTTCTAAAGATTACAGCAATTGTGTTTCTGATTGTTTATCTTGCTGGTTGCGGCGGTTCGAAAACAACGGAAAACGAATTTCTCGGAAAATTTCCTTCATTGGAAAAGAACTTTGCCGAAAAAATCAAGGCAAAGCAGGATGCCTTTGACAAAGCCCACGATCTAAACAGCGCACTCAAACTATCAAAGGAGATAGAAGAGCTTAAAGAAAAAAAGAAGAACAACATCAAGGAATACCTCGACGCAAACCCCTTGGTAAAACCCCTACCCTTGGTGGCTCTCGAAGGCACTCCATACACCATCAATCAAGTGGTGGTTAATGTTGCTTCTGCCGGAAACCTCAACATAAAGTTTGACATAAAAATTGATCAAGACATAATAAGCCAATGGGGTAACGTGGAGAATACCCTTTTTGTCTATTACAAGGCAGTGGATAAAAATGGCGAAGATATTGCCAATTCAAAAACCGTTGCAACAAATTTTGGAAAATCTCAATTATTGGCCGGAAGCACATACGAGGCATTCGGTAGCTGGGGGGCCAAGGTAATTGGTAGCCTAGAAAACTTTGCCAAAATTGTAGAAATCACCAAGGAAGAATACCAGGGGAAATAATGGTAACATTATGCCAATTATCGTGCTTCCACGCTCGCATTTAGGCAAGAAGAAGGCAAAATTTTTATTTTCGCAAAAGATTTGTCCATGTAAAAAAAAATGACGTACTTTGCACCCCCAAAAATAAGAACTTTAAGGAAGCATATATAAATTTTTACAGAAATGTCACGCATTTGCCAGATTACCGGAAAGAAACCAATAACAGGAAACAACGTTTCTCGCTCTAACGCCAAAACCAAAAGGTGGTTCAAGCCAAACATTCAAGAAAAGAAGTTTTTTATTCCGGAGGAAGACCGCTGGGTAACCTTGAAGGTTTCGGCCAAGGCCATCAAGACCATCAATAAAAAAGGTATTTTTAGCGTTATTCAAGAAGCACGCAAAAACGGGCAGCTCATTTAACCAAGATTTATCGAACATAAGAATGCCGTTGGTAAAACATCAACGGCATTTTTTTGTTAAATTAGTTTAAAGCCGACCTTTTTGAGTAACAATACTACCAGCTTGTGAGACATTATAACTAATTTTACCCTCGCAAACAAACCGACCGATGAAGATCAGGCAACCATTAATACTGGTTTTGATATTCTTGCACACTTTGGCCAGCTGCCCTCCCGGGCAAGGGCAGGTACAGTCAAAACCGCGGCGTGCCATACAACTTTCGGGTTTGGTGGTGACGGGAGATAGTTTGGCCGCAGTACCATTTTCGTCGGTTTGGATAAAGAACACCAATCGTGGAACAATTACCGACTTTTATGGATTTTTTTCGTTGGCCCTATTCGAACTCGACACGGTGAGATTTTCCTCGGTAGGCTTTAAAGAGGTTACATTTGTAGTTCCAGACACACTTAGCATGGCTAGGTATTCGGTAATCCAGATTATGAGCCCCGATACCATTTACCTCCCCGAAACGGTTATTTACCCTTGGCCCACGCGCGAGCAGTTCAAGTATGCGTTCATGAACGTGGAAGTGCCCGAAGACGACTTTGACAGGGCCATGAGAAATCTTGAAAGGGCCGAAATTCGAGATAGATCCTTTAGTATGCCCATGGATGGAGCAATGACCTACCGGGAGTCAATGAACCAATTTGCTGGCAGGCTTTACTATGCCGGACAAGCACCACCAATGCGCATTTTCGACCCGTTTGCCTGGGCCCAGTTTTTCAAGGCCTGGCGCGAAGGCAAGTTCAAGAGAAATTAATTGCCTGGATTTTCACAATTTTTGCAAAAGGTTGCAGTTATAATACCTGTACCACATCATTGTAAAACCCACATCCGCTATTTTTTCGTGAAAAAGGTTTGCTTCATACTTTTCCATTTTCTGGCTTTGGGGCTAGCCCAGGTTTTTGCGCAGCAATCATTCGTTGAAGGCTCGGTACGGTCAACCGATGGGGTTGCACTCGAATTTGCAACCGTTTATGCAACAAAAACTTTGTCGGGCACCACGACCAACAATCAAGGTTTCTTTAGGATGGAGGTACCTGCCGGAAAGGTTTCGATAAGTGTTTCGCATCTTGGCTACGTTACCATAAACAGGGATATCTCGGTAGCTCCTGGTGAGGTGGTAAGAATCAACTTCGTGCTTGAATCAACCTTGACTGACCTACCTGACTTCGAAATAGTTGAAAAGCAGGTAATGTCATCTGACGTGGTGAGGCTTGACCCGAAGTTGGTTGCAGTATTGCCTGGGCCCACAAGTGGGATCGAAGGCCTGATAAGATTTTTGCCGGGTGTTTCGGCATCATCGGAACTTTCATCGCAATATTCGGTTAGAGGCGGAAACTTTGACGAAAACCTGGTATATGTAAACGGTATAGAGATTTACCGTCCATTTTTGGTCAGCGCGGGCCAGCAAGAAGGGTTGAGTTTCCTTAACAGCGACTTGACCGAATCCATCACCTTCTCCACGGGAGGTTTCGAGGCCAGTTACGGAGACAAGCTATCATCGGTGCTCGACATAAAATACCGCAAGCCGGATAGATTTGGAGGTGGTTTCTCGATGAGCCTTCTGGAGGGGTCGCTACACCTCGATGCATTGTTTCCAAACAAAAAAACTTCAATTATCGGGGGACTTAGGTACAAGTCGAACCAGTACTTGCTAGGCACGCTTCAAACCAGGGGAGATTACAACCCGTTTTTTTACGATGTTCAGGCACTAGCCCAACACGATTTCAGCGATAAACTTCAGGTGAGCCTTTTGGCAAACTACAATCACAGCAGCTTCAAATTCCATCCACAAACAAGAACAACTCGATTTGGCACCGTGCAAGACGTAAAGCAATTCACGGTTTTTTTCTACGGACAGGAGGTTAACAGATTCCGAACTGCCCTTGGAGCCTTGTCGCTAAACTACAAGCCAATCGAAAATGCCAATCTCCGATTTACCAGCAGCATTTTCCAAACCGACGAGTCAGAAGCCTTTGACATCGGGGGTGCTTACTGGCTTCAACGTGTTGAGACCGATTTTGGAAGCGATGATTTCAACCAGCCGGTGGGAGAACCGCTGGGCGTTGGAGGCTTTTTGAATCACGCCCGCAACAGGCTAAACGCAATCGTGTGGAACCTGGAACACGTTGGCAGCGTGATACTCGAAAAGAACAAACTAAGATGGGGTGTAAAGTTTCAATCGGAAGATATTTTAGACCGCCTCGAGGAGTGGAGCAAGGTTGACTCGGCAGGTTATGCCATACCCATTCACCCAATCGACGAGATTGTAATGCAGGATGTTCTTTTTGCGCGAATAAGCCTCAAAACCAAGCGGTGGTCTGGATTCGTTCAAAACACCACTGAATTTAAAAACAGTTTGGGTCGTTTTTTCGTTACGGCAGGCTTGCGGTTCAACCATTGGAGTTTCAACAATCAGTTCTTGTTAAGTCCAAGGGCAACCATTTTGCTCAAACCTGCCAAAATGCCACACTGGTCCTTTAGGCTTTCGGGAGGGTTTTACCATCAACCACCTTTTTACCGAGAACTTCGCAACCTGCAGGGCCAACTCAATCCCGATGTCCGGGCACAGGAGTCCTTTCAGGTGGTCATGGGCTCGGAGTTTAACTTCATTGCCTGGCAAAGGCCGTTTAGGTTTACATCAGAACTTTACTACAAAAACCTTAGCCACTTAATTCCTTACAACATTCAAGATGTTAAGATCAGGTACCTTGCCGACCACGCAACCAAGGGATATGCTTACGGAATTGACTTTAGGCTTTCGGGCGAGTTTGTGCCCGGTGTTGATTCTTGGGCAAGCCTTTCGTTCATGCGAACCGAGGAGATTTTCAAGGATTTGAACTTGCATCCACACCTTCCGCAGGGATATGTGCCGCGGCCCACCGATCAGAGAATGAACTTCAACTTATTCTTTCAAGATTTCCTGCCAAGCAACCCATCTTTCAAGGTTCAGGTAGGTTTTATCTATAATACGGGGTTGCCCTTTGGCCCACCTACCAACGACAAGTTTCGCAACGCATTGCGCATGGAAATGTACAGGCGCATTGACGTTGGTTTCGCAAAGCAAATAATTGGCAAGGATTCGCCAAGGCCAAAAACCTCTCTCTTTAGAAATTTAAAGGACCTTTGGGTAACCCTCGAGGTTTTCAACGTTGTCGATTTTTCCAATACCATATCATACAGTTGGATTAAGGATACCAATAACTTCTACTACGCGGTTCCAAACCGGCTGACAGGCCGCCTTGTTAATCTTAAAATGGTAGCCAAGTTCTAACTTCTGCCTTTTTGTCACTACTCTGACATTTACTTTTTACTTTTCATTGCCAATATTGCCAAAATCATTATTTTTTTGGTGTTGGCACAATCATTGCCGTACCCCAGGCAAGAAAAAATTTATTTACTTGAAATACTTTTTTAAATGGGAAAAATAATTGGAATAGATTTGGGCACCACCAATTCGTGTGTTGCAGTGATGGAGGGTAACGAGCCCGTTGTAATACCCAACAGCGAAGGCAGGAGAACCACGCCGTCAATTGTTGCCTTTACCGACAATAACGAAAGGAAAGTAGGTGACCCCGCCAAGCGTCAGGCCATAATTAACCCAACACGCACCATTTCTTCAATCAAGAGATTGATGGGGGAGAGTTATGATAACGTGATTGGTGAAAGGGAACGCGCTACCTATAAGATAGTTAAGGGCGATAACAACACTCCACGTGTCAAGATAGACGATCGCATTTACTCTCCACAAGAAATTTCGGCAATGGTTCTTCAGAAAATGAAGAAAACTGCCGAGGAATACCTTGGCCAAGAGGTAACTGATGCCGTAATTACGGTACCTGCCTACTTCAACGATTCGCAGCGCCAAGCCACCAAAGAGGCTGGCGAGATTGCCGGTTTGAAGGTGAGGCGTATCATTAACGAGCCAACTGCCGCTTCGCTGGCCTACGGCCTCGACAAGAAAAACAAGGAAATGCGAATAGCGGTTTACGACCTCGGTGGCGGCACCTTCGACATTTCAATACTTGAACTTGGCGACGGGGTTTTCGAGGTAAAATCAACCCACGGCGATACTCACCTTGGTGGCGATGACTTTGACAACTGCATAATTGACTGGTTGGCAGTAGAATTCAAAAAGGACGAAGGCATTGACCTACGCAAGGATGCCATGGCGTTGCAACGCCTAAAGGAAGCTGCCGAGAAGGCAAAAATTGAGCTTTCAAGTTCGAGTTCTACCGAAATTAACCTTCCCTACATCATGCCTGTTGACGGTATTCCAAAGCACTTGGTAAGAACGCTTTCTCGCAGCCAGTTCGAGCAATTGATTGACAAGCACGTACAGGCAACATTAGAGCCTTGCAAGAAAGCATTGCAGGATGCGGGATACACCGCAAGTGATATTGATGAGGTAATCCTGGTTGGCGGTTCAACGAGGGTTCCAAAGATTCAGGAAGTTGTCGAGAGGTTCTTTGGCAAGAAGCCCAGCAAGGGTGTTAACCCCGATGAGGTTGTTGCAATTGGTGCCGCAATTCAAGGTGCAGTTCTCACCGGCGAAATCAAGGACGTTTTGCTGCTCGATGTTACGCCCCTTTCACTTGGTATCGAGACCCTTGGTGGAGTAATGACCAAGTTAATCGAGGCCAATACAACCATACCGTCAAAGAAAACCGAAACCTTCAGCACTGCTTCCGACAACCAAACATCTGTAGAAATACACGTTTTGCAGGGCGAAAGGCCTATGGCAAGCGGCAACCGAACCATAGGGCGTTTTCACCTCGATGGTTTACCACCTGCCCCACGCGGCATCCCTCAAGTTGAAGTTACATTCGACATTGACGCCAACGGAATTCTTAACGTTTCGGCAAAAGATAAGGCAAGCGGAAAGTCTCAGCAAATTCGCATCGAGGCTTCAAGCGGTCTTTCAGATGCAGAGATCGAGAGGATGAAGAAAGAAGCAGAAGAAAATGCCGATAAGGACAGGAAACTAAAAGAAGAAGTTGACAAGCTCAATACTGCCGACAGTTTGATTTTTCAAACCGAAAAGCAACTCAAGGAATTTGGCGACAAGGTTCCGACCGAAAAGAAAGAACCAATAGAAAAGGCCTTGGCCAACCTTAAGGAGGCACATAAAAACAAGGATTTTGCAGCACTTGATGCTTCGATGGCAGCCCTTAATACAGCATGGCAGGCTGCAAGCACCGAAATGTACCAGGCAAGCCAACAGCAAGGCCAACAAGGTGCAGAACAACCCGGCCCGGAGCAGGGTGCCAACCAAGAAGCACAAGGCAACGTTACCGACGTTGACTTCGAGGAAATAAAATAGAAATGCCCTTATAACTTGACAAGCCCCGGAAATTGCGAGATTTCCGGGGCTTTTAATTATATATTCCTAATGGCGGGCAATTATCGGCCAATCGGAATTTCAAGCCATGCTCAAATCAAAACTGTCAAGCTACTTCTTGTTATAAAGGTTCATGGTCCTTTCCGCCCCTTGCATACCGAAACTTACTATCATTTCGGCGGCAATTTTGATGCGAGGGTCAATTATTACACGCTCCTCTTCCAGCCACTTGCCCAGCACGTATTGAGATTGAAACCCTTTGGGATAGTCATTTCCAATACCAAACCTGAGCCTTGCAAATTGGTCTGTTTCAAGAACCGCATTAATACTTTCAAGCCCGTTGTGTCCGCCAGCACCGCCATTGGCACGAAGCCTTAGGGCACCTAAGGGTAAGGCCAAGTCATCAACGACAGTCATAAGGTTGGGCAAATCAATTTTTTCCTTGTCGAGCCAATACTTTACTGCCCGTCCGCTAAGGTTCATATAGGTAGAAGGTTTGAGCAAAACAAACGTCCGGCCCTTGTTCTTAAACTCGGCCTTATCGCCAAATCTGGCGGCTTCGAAAGCCACCTCACGCTCGCGAGCCAAGAAGTCCAGGGTCATAAAGCCAATGTTGTGGCGTGTTTCGTGGTACTCGGGGCCAAAATTGCCCAAACCAACAATAAGGAATTTCATTTTTTAGTATTTCCGGAAGTCAAAAATAGGAAAAATTAGTGAAAAAAAAGGCACTTGCCTTAAAACAAGTGCCCCTTCAAAAGACATGATTTTGTTATTAGGCCGAGGCACCTTCGCCACCTTCTTCTTCTTCGTCATCTGCCAAGACAGTAATAACGTTTCTTGCAGTTTTTACCTGAACTACAATGGATTTTGGGGGGTCAAGAAACTCAAGATTGTCAACGGAAAGTTGCTCAACTTTTATTGCATCGGCAACCTTCAACTTTGCTATAGAAACCTCGATGAAATCGGGCAGGTTGTCTGGCAATCCCTTCACTAAAAGCTTGCGAAGTTTTAAAACAAGTTTTCCCCCTTGCAAAACACCAGGGCTAGTACCTGTAAGTTTAACAGGAATGGCTATTTTAACCGGTATGTCGTCAGATACTTCAAGGAAGTCGGCATGCAATATTTGCTCCCTTACCGGGTGAAATTGAATGTCTTGCAAAAGTGCCTTGAAGCTCTTGCCGCTGATTTCAAGGTTTAAGAGGCATACCTCATGTGAGTAAACCAAATCCTTGAATGCCCTTTCTTCGGCCAAGAAAGTAATTTGTTCCTGTCCGCCGTACAAAACACATGGCACCAAACCTTGGCGCCTGGCTCTTTTCGCATCTTTTTTCCCTACGTTCTCGCGTGGAGAACCGCTCATAGATACTGTTTTCATTTAATAAAAGTTGGTTAAGTTTAAAAAAATCCCATTAAAAAGGGCTGCAAAGGTAGCTAATTATTTTGTAATACTTTTGGTTATCTGATTGATTCGTGCTGCTAACACCTAAAAATCTCGAAAGAATTTCCAAACAATCATTGAATACAGAAAAAACTTTTACCTTTGCGCATATTTCTGGAAACAAACCAACAATACGACTAATGAAGTTAATGCAACAAAGGATGGCTCAATACGATCTACCTCAACAGGTAATGGCTATGGGGCTTTACCCCTATTTTAGGGTTATTGAATCTGAACAGGATTGCGAGGTTATTGTAAACGGCAAGAAGGTTTTAATGTTTGGCTCAAACAGTTACCTTGGCCTTACCAATCACCCGGAAGTTATGGAGGCCTCCAAAAGGGCCATTGACAAATACGGCACTGGTTGCGCAGGTTCGAGATTTTTGAATGGCACTCTCGACATTCACATTGAGTTGGAAGACAGGCTGGCAAAGTTCGTTGGCAAGGATGCAGCTCTTTGCTACAGCACTGGTTTTCAGGTTAATCTTGGTGTGGTTTCTTCGCTTACAGGTAGGTCTGACACCATTTTGCTCGACGAAGCCGATCATGCTTCAATTATCGAAGGTAGTCGTTTGGCATTTTCAAAGGTTTTGAAATTTGCCCACAACGATATGGATTCGTTGGAGTCAAAGTTAAAGGTTTGCGATCCGGATAACGTAAAATTTATTGTTGTTGACGGTATTTTCTCCATGGAGGGCGACATTATCAAGTTGCCAAGACTTATTGAGCTTGCTAGTCAGTACGGTGCAACCGTAATGGTTGATGATGCCCACTCATTGGGAGTATTAGGTCGAAGCGGAAGGGGTACAGCCGACCATTTTGGCTTGACAGATCAGGTTGACCTGATTATGAGCACTTTCTCAAAATCGTTGGCATCGTTGGGCGGGTTCATAGCCGGCGACAAGGAAACGATTAATTTCTTGAAACACCATTCAAGGTCGTTGATCTTTAGTGCCAGCATTACACCTGCATCGGCAGCAGCGGTTCTTGCCGCCCTCGATATAATGGAAAGAGAGCCTCAGCGTATTGAAAGGCTTTGGGAAATTACCAGAAGGTGCCAAAAGGGATTCAGGGATATGGGATTCGACATCGGTCATTCAGACACCCCCATTATTCCGCTATACGTGCGCGATGACATCAAAACCATGACGCTCACAAAGATACTGTTGGACAATGGCATTTTCGTTAATCCGGTGCTTTCGCCAGCAGTTAAAAAAGAAGACACGTTGATTCGCTTTTCTCTCATGGCCACTCATACTGACGAACAAATTGAACATGCTCTCGAAGTTATCAAAAAGGTTTCGCAGCAATTAGGAATAATTGAATAGTTCTTGTTGAAAAAAACCAAAAAAGCAACTCGCAAGTTGGTGAGTTGCTTTTTTGCCTTTTACAAAATACTTAAGTCATGAAAAAAGTAATATTCGTAACAGGTGTTTCTTCGGGCTTCGGATTGCAAATTGCAAAAACTCTCTCCAGCCAAGGACACATTGTTTATGGCAGTGTCCGCAAAGATGGATACATACTGGATAACGTAAACCTAGTAAAGATGGACGTTACTTCCGAGCAACAGGTAAAATCTACCATTGATGGCATAGTAAGCAAAGAAGGGAGGCTTGACGTGTTGATAAACAATGCCGGGATGCACACCGGTGGTGCGGCTGAAACGACTTTGCCCGACACCATTAGGTTACAAATGGAAACCAATTTTAACGGCCTGGTCAATCTTACAAAGGAGGTTCTTCCACACATGCGCAAACTCGGATGGGGTAGAATAATAAACTTCAGTTCAATTGGTGGATTGATGGGGTTGCCTTTTCAGGCATATTATTCTGCAAGCAAATTTGCCGTTGAGGGTTTCAGTGAAGCATTAAGGATGGAAGTAAGTACATCAAACATAGAAGTAATTGTTATTAATCCGGGCGATTTCTCAACGAGCAATTCGGCGAACCGGAGGAATTATCTTGCACCCCATTCAGAAGGTGATACTTATTACGGTCAGTTTCAGAGAACGCTTGCAGTAATCGAAAAAGATGAAACGGGCGGACTTGATCCTGCAATCCTTGCGAAAAAAATTGGACGCATCGTTAACAAAAAGAATCCCAAGCACAGGTATGTAATTGCCTCTGCAGAACAAAAATTCGCCGTATTGCTAAAAAGGATTCTGCCATCCAAGTTGTTTTTCAAGATTTTGACATCGCACTACAAGATTGGTTGAATGGTGTTTGGTGGTACCTTACTTCTCCCTGGCAAATCCCTTTAGCGATTCAGGAATATTGTTAAACGTGGATGAACCTGAAGGCACCACTCCGGGCTGCCCAAGGTCTTCCAGGATTTTCAAGCCCTTATTGCCAGTAAGCAAAAAATCAACGAATTTTTCAGCCAGTTTTTGATTTTTGGCCTTGAAAGGAATTGTAACGCCATAAACCATGGCCTCACCCACCTCAATTATTCTGGCACCTGGCTTGGCACCCACGGTTTCAACCTTGGCTGTTGAATACAGGGAGTCTAGATCTTGATTTCTGAGGTTCAGCTCATCTGGCAGGGTAATGTAAGGCAGCTTGTGCTGTTGAGCCACGCTTCGGTATAAAAAAATGTAATCGATGTGATTTGTTTCCAGCAATGCCAACAAGTCTGTTTCTTTAGGCCTTATGTTCTTCTTGCTTTTTTCCAGTATCCTCCGCGGCCCTACATTGTCGTTGAAATAAGATTCTGCAAGTTGAAGTGTAAAAACTGATCTGTAGCCGCAGGGGTCGTGGTCGGGGTCGCTCCGTCCTACCTCCACGTCGGGCCTCAGCAAAATTTCTAACCAATTTTGGGACGTAATTTCGTTAGAATATTTTGATTTTTTCGTGAAAACTATTGCCATTTCGTTGGTTGCAAATTTTATGTACCAGTTTGCGTGGTCTGGAAGGAGCATACGCTTTATAACCATGTAATCGGCCGAAAGGAACACGTCGCAGGGTGTTTCAAGGTCAATAACGCGCCTGGCACCGGCTTTGCTTCCCCAAGCTTCTGACAGAATATTCACTTGTGGGTTTTGCTTTTTAAATTCTTGAATTATCTTGCTAACAGGGTAAGTGAGGCTCCCTGCATGAATAATATTAAGGGTTTCGGATTCTTTTTTGCCTGGGTTTAAATTGCAAGAGTAGAAGGTGAGGGTCAAAAAAAACGAAAGAAACATTATTAAGCTCCTTGTTGACCGGTAAAGTGGCAATAGTTTCATTTAGGGAATGAAAATTAGTTTTGGGTTTGATGCAAAGACCAACCGAATAAAGGCTTTCTTTTCAAAATAGTAGGTTAACTTTGCAAAGTTAATCAAATTTGACTGTAAAGATATTTTTCAATCTTACTCTTCCCGTGAAAGACAATAAATTTGTTATTGCCCTGTTTTTCATTGTTTTTGTTGCTTGGATTTTGCCGGGTCCGGCCTTATACAAAAACGGGATACCACTTTCGGTCGTTAGCAGGTTGGGTATTTTTTTGATTTTCTTCTTTCACGGGTTAAAACTAGGACGCGAAAAATTTCTTTCCGGGCTAGGCAATTTTAGGCTTCACTTCGCCATTCAGTTTTCCACTTTTTTGCTTTTTCCGCTAATAGTATTGCTGTTTTACCCGTTCATGAAAACCCAAATGCAGCACACCTTGTGGCTGGCCATGTTTTTCTTGGCAGCATTACCCTCAACCATTTCTGCATCGGTGGTTATGGTTTCACTGGCAAGGGGAAACGAGCCTGCCGCCATTTTAAATGCAAGCCTTTCGGGAATAATAGGAATTGTTGTTACTCCATTGTGGATGGGTTTATTTATCCAGGCAAAATATGGCGACTTTGGTTTTTCTGCAATTCTTTTCAGGCTGATGGTTGAAATAATACTTCCTGTCTTTATTGGCGTAATGCTCCAACCTAAGTTACTTACGTGGGCAAACAAACATGCAGCGAGGTTATCAATTCTCGACAAGAGTGTTATTTTGCTGATCGTTTATAAGAGCTTTTCCAATTCTTTCAACAAAGGTTTGTTTTTGGAGGTAGGTACTCTTAATCTTTTTGTAATAAGCATACTTGTAACGGGGCTATTTTTTTTCGTTTATTCTTTTTTGCTATTCGTTTCGAGACGTGCAGGCCTTGCAAAACCCGACAGGGTAACCTGTCTTTTTTGCGGTTCCATGAAATCGTTGATACACGGTACGGTTTTCTCAAACGTGATCTTCGGAGGTCTTCCAATATCGGGGCTAATGCTCTTGCCCATTATGCTTTTTCACT
The DNA here is from genome assembly GCA_964349365.1 of uncultured Bacteroidales bacterium. Classification (GTDB taxonomy): domain Bacteria; phylum Bacteroidota; class Bacteroidia; order Bacteroidales; family UBA7960; genus UBA7960. Next base: position 47,283 of record CAYGFY010000022.1, read on the forward strand.
CGCTGCAAATTTTTGTAATTGGCATCATTGCCACGAGGTTTACCAACAGGTACGTTTGACGATTAGACTTTTAACAAACACGGTTTGCTTATGACAAGCAGGTATTTTGTTTGGCTACAATTTGATGGCACTGCGTACAGCGGCTGGCAAGTTCAGCCCAACGCCACAACCATTCAGGGAGTATTGAATAAATCCTTGGCCACTTTGTTAAAACAAAGCATCGAAACAGTGGGTGCTGGTCGCACCGATGCTGGTGTGCATGCTAGCAGTTTTGCGGCACATTTCGATTGTAACATTGGTTTTCAGGCAGACCAATTGGCCGATTTAACTTACAAGCTTAACTGCATTTTGCCCTCCGACATAGCTATAAAAAAAATTGAGAAGGTAAGCCCTGATACCCACGCCCGCTACGGTGCTATTAGCAGAACGTATCATTACCTCATAAGTACCGTTAAGGACCCATTCTTGGTTAACAGGGCTTGGTTTTTGTTTCAAGATCTTGACATTTACGCCATGCATGGGGCCACCAGGGAGTTGTTAAACCACGTGTGCTTCGAAAGTTTTTGTAAGGCAAATTCGGGCACGAGCAATTATAATTGCATGATTATGGACGCGCGGTGGGTTGCAGACCGCAGTGTTTTGAGGCTCGAAATTACCGCCGATCGTTTCTTGCGCAACATGGTGCGTGCCATCGTTGGAACCCTGGTTAACGTGGGATTGGGTAAAACCACACACGAGGAGTTCAAGAAAATTATTGATTCAAGAAACCGACGAAGTGCAGGATTGTCGGTTCCTGCCTGCGGCTTGTACCTGCACGATGTCAACTACCCGCCTGATTACATCATTGTTGGGAACTTGAAGTAGGAGCTTATAGAGCTGTTTGAATTTACTCGCTTAATAACATCGGCAAACAATCTTGCGGTACTTATCACGGTTATCTTGTCGGATGCTTGCTTAATGGGTATTGTATCTGTAACGATTACCTCTACAAAAACACTATCCTCGAGCCTTTCAATGGCATTACTGCTAAAAATTGGGTGGGTACAAACAGCCCTCACACTTCTTGCACCATTTTCCATAATCATCTTTCCTGCCCTTGTAATCGAACCAGCTGTGTCAATAATATCATCAACAATTATTACATCCTTGCCCTCAACATCTCCAATTAACATCATGCGGTAAATCTCGTTAGCCTTCACTCTTTGCTTGTAGCATACTGCAAGCTCGCTGTTGGTAAACTTGGCGTATGCTGCCGCACGCCTCGTTCCTCCTGTGTCAGGAGATGCAATTACAAGGTTTGGAAGGTTAAGGCCAAGTATGTAAGGAACGAAAAGAGATGATGCATACAGGTGATCAACAGGCACATCAAAAAAGCCTTGTATTTGATCGGCGTGGAGGTCCATGGTTATTAGCCGGTCAATCCCGGCAGCCTTCAACAGGTTGGCCATTAGTTTTGCGCCAATCGATACACGTGGTTTGTCCTTGCGATCTTGCCTGGCAAATCCGAAATATGGGATTACCGCTATAACATTGCTTGCCGAAGCCCTTTTGGCCGCGTCAACCATTAGTAGCAGTTCAACAATATTCTCGGCAGGTGGAAAAGTGCTTTGAATCAAGAAAACATCATTACCACGAAGGGTTTCCTCGAAAGAGGGTTGCATCTCGCCATCCGAAAAAAAGTGAATATTTTCCTTTCCGAGAGGAATACCGTACTCATCGCAAATCATTTTAGCAAGGTATCTCGAGGCCGATCCGGAAAAAATTTTTACAGGTGAATTCATTTGTTGGATGGGTTGGGTTTTAATGCAAAAGTAAAAATAAAAAAGTTCTTTGTTGGTTTTTTGGTAATTGTTTTTAAGAATTGTTTTCTGTAACAAACTTATTCTTAAATTTGCACCCTGAAAACCTACTTGGTTTTTGCCCAGGTGGCGGAATTGGTAGACGCGTTGGTCTCAAACACCAATGGTAGCAATACCGTGCCGGTTCGATCCCGGCCCTGGGTACTTTAAGCCCCGAAAGGGGCTTTTTTGTTGCCAGAATATCAAAAAAATTATAAAATAACCAGACGTCAACACCAAACTTGAAAAACCAGGCTATCTAAATCGCGTCTCTACCACCCCTTACGCCCCAATATCTTTTTATTAATCGTCAATTTCAAATTGTTAAAATCTCCTTGACCAACCAGCATTTACCTTCGTTAAATAATGTTAACGGTTGTTTTGCAATTCCTTATACCTTTATTTTTGTGCCTCCTGGCTTTGGGGATCATTATGAAAAAAGTACTTCTAATATCTTTGGTGATTGCAATTGGCCTATCGTTGATTGGATTGGTTGTTATTCAACTTAACTGGATCAGCAAATCATCTGCCATTGAGGAGACCAGTTTTGGACGAAGGGTTTTCGAGGGAGGTAGCAGGGCTATTGAGGGCTATTTTTCATGGGAGCTAACCCGAATGAGGCTACTTGAAAAGGCAAAAGCGGAAAGGCTAATTCAAATGAAAGCCACCCTCGACTCCCTTTATCACGAATACAAGAAAGCCTTGCCCAAGCAAAATAGTGGCCCAATCCCTTCGGTTTTAGAAAATCCAGAAGTACGCTTTTCGAGAAAAACCATAAGAGGATGGCAAAACGGGCAGGAGGTTTTCGCGTTTGACTCTACTTTTGTTACAGGGATGGATGCATTAAATAGACAGGAAATAATACCCTTGCCCTTTGAGACCACTAACCTGGAAGAACACCAAAGGATTTTTCTCGAAAGGCTTAACTTAAGCGACCAATACAACGAGGAATTGAAGGCACTCCAGGCAAAACTAGAACCCTCGTTGGATGAGCAAGCAAAGGTTCTTGATTCATTGTTAAATGTGGAGCTGCGAAATAGTGGCATCAATACCAAGTTTGACTTCGGAGTGTATGATAGTTTTCACAACCTAACAATTTTTGAAAAAACAGGGAAACACACCAAGGAGTTGGTAAGCAGCAATTACAAATTCCAACTTACTCCCAATTATTACCCCTACCGTATTCTTAGCCTTTTCTTTCCAGACAAGGCAAACTACATTTTCAGCCAAACCTACGGAATGTTAATCATATCTTCGTTGTTTATACTGATAATTCTAAGTTCATTTGCATATACTTTCTACAATATCATCAGGCAAAAAAAACTGTCGGTCATGAAAAACGACTTCATAAACAACATGACCCACGAACTAAAAACGCCCATTTCTACAATTTCGCTGGTTTGCCAGGCACTTAAGGATAAAGATATTGCCAAGTCGGAAGAGCTCTACCAGAACTACATTAGAATGGTTGACGAAGAGAACCAGCGCCTGGCAATGATGACTGAGAGAGTGTTGCAAACCGCCGTAATAGATAAGGGCAAGTTAAAACTTTCAAAAATTGGGATAGATCTTCACGAGCTTATCCGGCAAGCAATTGAAAAGATAAACATCCAGGTTAAAGCCAAGAATGGAACGGTTTTTGCTGATCTAAACGCCAAGTACAGTTTCATTTTGGCCGACAAGGTACATTTAACCAATGTTTTAGTTAACCTGCTTGACAACGCGAACAAGTATTCGCCAGAAGCACCCTTGATAAAGGTAAGAACCGAAAACTATACAAATGGAGTCATGGTGCACGTTGAGGATAGCGGGATTGGTATTAGCAAGGCCGACCAAAAAAAGGTTTTCGAGAAACTTTACAGGGTTTCCACCGGCAACCGTCACGATGTAAAAGGTTTCGGGTTGGGCTTGAGCTACGTAAAGGCCATTGTAGAGCAACACGGGGGTACAATATCACTTGACAGCGAAGTGGGCAAGGGTTCGCACTTTACAGTATTCATCCCATTTGGATTCAAAGATTTTAAAGATTTTAAAAACAATTAAAAAGTACTGACATGCAAGCCGAAAAAATCAAAATTCTTTTGGCCGAAGATGATCCCAATCTGGGTACCATTCTTTGCGCCTACCTCGAAGCCAAGGGATTTGACGTTACCTTGTCGGTAAATGGCAAGGAAGCATTGGATTCATTTTTGAAAGAGGGTTTTCAGTTTTGCATTTTCGATGTCATGATGCCCGTGATGGATGGTTTCTCCCTAGCAAGGGAGGTCAGGAAGGTTGACAAGAAAATCCCAATTTTATTTCTAACAGCCAAATCGTTGAAGGAGGACGTGCACGAAGGGCTACTTATAGGAGCCGATGATTACATGACCAAGCCTTTTGACATGGAAGAACTCCTGCTAAGGATTAACGCAATAATCAGACGCTCTGAGATTAAGCATGATTCGGGCAAAACGCTATTCCATTTTGGTAATTTCGAATTTGATTTCTCTTCTCAAACCCTCAAAACCGGAAATAACCAACAAAAACTTACCTCAAAGGAATCACAACTACTGAAAATGCTTTGCGACAGGATCAACGAAGTTCTTGACAGGTCGGATGCCCTCAACAAGATATGGTTTGACGACAACTACTTCAATGCAAGGAGCATGGATGTTTACGTGGCCAAATTGCGCAAGTACCTCAAAGAAGATTCCAACGTGGAGCTTGTAAACGTTCACGGCACGGGGTTTAAGCTGGTGGTGAAGGAATAGTTTGATGGTTGATAGGTTGATAGGTTGATAGATCATTGGCAGTCATTTGGCTTCGCCGTCATTTGTGCTTCGCACGTCATAGATGGTCATTTGGCCTTGCGGACTTTGCGAGGCTTTACTTTGCGACTTTGCGGCAAAAAAGGCTGTTGGCTTTTGGCAGAAAATTTTTAATTGACACTTGTCGCTTTATTCTAAATTAAACATGAGTTACGTTTAAACTTTTGAATGCATTCCAG
>CAYGFY010000023.1:0-50087 GCA_964349365.1 uncultured Bacteroidales bacterium
ACCCCCAACCGACAGAACCGGAATCTGCTATTCTATCCAATTGAACTACGGAGCCAATTTTAGTGGTGCAAAGGTAGCGTTTAATAAAACACCGCCAAACCATTTACATCAAAAAAAGGAAAGCTTGGTTAATTTAAAAATGGCAGTTTTACAAAAAAATGAAAAATTTTCTTAAATTTGTCAGCGACATCATTTTCTTGCTTAATTTTGTTCTAGATAAACACCGTGTTTAAACCCAAATTACGTAAATAACCATGAAAAAATCACTTTTTGGAAGCATTCTTGGCTTCTTTCTAGTAGTAGGCCTCAGCCTTGCCCTTAGTGCAAATCCTTCGGATCCAAAGAAAACAGAAGCTGCAAAAGGTTGCTGTTCGGGCAAGGCAAAAACTGAACAAGCAAGTTGTTGTAGTGTTGACAAAAAAGCAAAATGCATGAAAGAGCAGGCTGCTTGCAGCGAGAAAAAAACAGAAGCTGCTTGCGCCGAGAAGAAAGCAGGAGCCAAGTGCAGCGAGAAGAAAACAGAAGGAGAAAAAAAATCTTGCTGCTCAGCCAAGAAAAACTAAAACGTTAATTGTTTTGATTCAAACCCCGCCTGGTTATCCTCGCGGGGTTTTTTATTGATAGTTCAATGATGGGCCAAGCAGCAAGCCACAATCCACAACAAGGTTACTCCTTGCAAATTACACTACCAATGCTTCAAAGAGAACCTCTGTTGGGTGAAAGGCCACCCTGCCAGTGCCATCCATAATTTGATGCCTGCAGCTTGTTCCCGGTGCGCAAATTATATCCTGGTCACCTGCTTGGCGCACTGCGGGGAAAAGCACCAACTCTCCTGCTTTCATTGAAACATCAAAATGTTCGTATTCGTAACCGAAACTACCGGCCATGCCGCAGCAACTGGATTTAATTTCTACCACGGTGTAGTTTTGGGGTAATCCCAATACCATTTTAGTGGGTTCAATTGACGCCAGTGCCTTTTGGTGACAATGCCCGTGCAAGTAAACGGTTTTTGGTTCCAAAGAAAAACTATCTTTTTTTATATTACCTCTCTCGGCTTCCAAGGCCAAGAACTCGTCAACCAAATAACAATTACTGGCAATTCTTTTTGCAAGGTCTTTGTTTTGCTTGAAGGCCAACTCCAGGTATTCATCTCTGAAGCCAAGGATTGCTGAAGGCTCAATGCCCACCAAGACCTGCTTTTCAGAAACTTGATCCTTAAGGGCTTCGATGTTTTTGTTCGCAATCTTCTGGGCTTTTGCCAGAAACCCCTTTGACAAGAGGGCGCGAGCGCTATTTTCGGGTTTTGCCAGCGCAACATTGTACCCCAGTGCCGAAAGAAGTTTGATTGTTTTTATGCCTATTTCCACATCGTTGTGGTTGGTAATCTCGTCAATAAAAAGAACTATCTTGATTCTTTGAATGGCTTTTTGGTTGAGCCGTTCGAGATTTTTCGAAGCCCAGTGCCTTAAGGTTGTTTTGTAAATTCGGGGTATGCTCCGTTCTTTGGCAAAGCCAAATGTTTTCTTGAAAACCGACGAAATTACCTGGTTGCCGGCAAAAAAGTTGAACACTGCAGGGGCCATGCTGCCAAGTTTGTTAAGGGTTGCAATATGTGCCACAATACTAGTGCGCATCGAAGGCGGATTGCACTTTTGGTAATTGTGAAGGAACTCTGCCTTGAGTTTTGCAACATCAACGCTTGAAGGGCATTCGCTCTTGCAAGCCTTGCACGAAAGGCACGTATCCATAACCTGGTAAATTTCCTCTTGGTCAAATGGATTGGCCTTGGTGGAGCGAGTCAGGAACTCCCTTAAGATGTTTGCCCTGGCTCGGGTGGTGTGAGTCTCGTTCAGGGTTGCCATGTAACTCGGGCACATCAGGGCCGAAGTTTTGCCGGTGCGACGGCAATCGGCCGAGCCGTTGCACAATTCGGCGGCTCCCAAAATACCGCCCGACTTGCTAAAATCCAATATGGTTTCAACCTTTGGGGTTATTTGGCCCGCATCGTACCTCAGGAAGGTGTTCATTGGCGGGGTATCTACGATTTTCTTGTTGTTAAAAACCCTTTCAGGATCCCAAACATCCTTAATCTCTTTTATAATTTTGTAGTTCTCCGGGCCAATCATTTGCAAGATAAACTCACCCCTAAGCCGGCCATCGCCGTGCTCGCCGCTCAACGAGCCCTTGTACTTCTTTACAAGCAAGGCTGTTTGGTGAAGTATTGTACGAAACAACTCCACATCTTTCTGTAGTTTCAGGTTTAGAACTGGCCTGAGGTGCAGCTCGCCCGTTGCAGCATGTGCGTAAAAAACACAGTTTAGCCCGTGCCTGTCAAGGAGTTTTTTAAAATCGTCAATGTATTCGGGAAGGTGCTTCGGCCTAACGGCGGTATCTTCTATTACGGCCACGGGTTTGGCCTCGCCCTCAACGCTTGAAAGCAAACCCAGTCCTGCCTTTCGCAAAGCCCAAACCTTCGAAATGTCGCTTCCGAAAACCAGCGGGAAATGGTATCCTAGCCCTGCCTTGCGCAATTCATCAATAAGCCTGCCCGCCCTAAGCTTGATTAAATCCTGGTTTTCGTCAAAAAACTCAATAATCAAAATGGCCCCTGGCTCTCCCTCAACAAAAAACCGGTTTTTTCTTTGCTCGATATTTTGCTTGGTGCAGCTTACAATAATTTCATCAATAAGTTCTATTGATGCCGGATTGTGTTTCAAGGCAATTAAGTTTGCCTTCAAGCTTTCGTTTACCGAGCCAAAGTGAGCGCAAAGCAAACCCTTGGTGGCAGGGGGCAAATCTACCAGGTTTAGCTTTATACTTGTAATGAAGGCCAGTGTGCCTTCGGAGCCGGCAATAAGTTTGGCCAGGTTAAAGGCAGGTCCATCGGGCTCAAACGGTTGCTGCTTGCTTATTATGTCAATGGCATAGCCAGTATTGCGCCTTTTAATTTCGGGGTGCGGAAACTCCTTTATTATGTTTTCCCTCACCTTGGCTTTACCCAAGGTTTCAAAAATATGTTTGTATATCTTACCCTCAAGGGTGCCTGTTATGGTTTTGGCAACAACCTTTTCACCGGCCAACTCTCCGAAAACAACCCTGCTTCCATCGGCAAGGATTGCTTCTACCTCCAAGAGGTGATCGCGAGTGCTGCCATAAATAAGCGATCGGGCTCCGCAAGCGTTGTTGCCAACCATTCCTCCAATCATACACCTGTTAGAGGTTGATGTTTCGGGGCCGAAAAAAAGCCCGAAAGGTTCGAGATATTGGTTTAGTTCGTCGAGGATAACGCCCGGTTCAACCCTCACCCATCTTTCCTTTTGGTTCAGCTCAACGATATTGTTCATGTGCTTCGACACGTCAACCACAATACCGTTGCCAACCACCTGTCCGGCCAAGGAGGTTCCGGCAGTTCGAGGTATAACCGATGTTTTCATGGTTTTGGCAAGGGCAATGACCTCGCCAATATCATGTGCGTTTGCCGGATACACCACGGCCAAGGGCACCTCGCGATAAACCGATGCGTCGGTAGAATACAAGAGCCTGTAAAGCGCGGAGTGGTGCACCTCTCCTTTTATTCTAAGCGAAAGGGCATCAAGCAACTCTACCTGTGTTGGCTCTAAGGGGCTTACAAACATTGGTTTTAGGGGTTACTTCATTGCTTCGCCCTTGGTAGTATAGAAGTCGGTGCTTTGAAAAATCTTATCGGCCGAGGCAGCTATGAAACCCGAATACAATTCTCCTTGTTGGTTGGGATAGCGTTGGGTGAACTCGTAAAAGCAGGCAGGCACGCCGTGTTTTCCTTCCAAAAAATCAACGTCAACAATTTCGGCCCTGGTTGAGGATTGTTCAAGCAATTCGTGAGCCGTACCATAGGTTTCGAGTCCATTTACGATGTTCATCATATAGCCGTTAGACTTCACAAACTCATTTACCATTCGTATGTCGTTGTACTTGGCGAGAGCGTTGACAAAAATTGCAAAATGGTTTGCCCTGAACCCGTGAACGTACAGCCATGCGGCATATTCTGATTCCTGTCTTAGCTTGTTGTAGGTTTCGAACGAGGGCCGTGGCCACAACCTGCCCCCAAACACAAACTCGTTGGTTTCAACCAGGTCTTTGGGAATATGTGCCAAAATATCTGACACAACCCCTTGCAGGTAATCGCTGAACTTTTCGGATTCGAGTTCGCTAATAAAAACCTTCGGGGCACTTTTTTCGGTTTTGTGCTCGAAGTGTTTTCCAAGAAGTCGTTTTTCTTCAAAAACGTACTGGCTCTTGCACTCGTAACCCACCTCGAGAAATATCTCTGAGACCTTTGACAGGTTAATCTCAGGGGTGTTGAAAGTGCGTAGGGCTATATGATCGTGAACCACGTTCTCGCCTTCAGCCAAAAATAGTTTCGAAATCCTCAAAGCCGAAGGATTCTGAGTTGTATAGTCGACCCAAAAGCGGTCGAATATTTCGTTTATTTTTTTCATGATTCAAGTTTATGAAACGTTGGGGCTAAGATAGAAAAATTTATGATTGAAAAAATAGTTTGAAGCGAAGAACTAAGAGTTATGAATTTAATGGGTCATTTGTCTGTTTTTTACAGGAGCGTGAAAACAAAGAGCCTTGCAGAAAAGTTCTCTCCAAAGGTGGGCAACGAATGTGCACCGTACCTGTACATTAATTGCAAGCCCAACATTGAAGCTCCAATTCCAAAAAAATCGGACAAAACAATACCCGATTCGAAGTACCCTTTGTCGAAGCTGTCGAAATTTGGTCTTCCGCCGGTGTTTGTGTTTTTTAGGGCACCTATTCCGAAGTTAGAAACCACCGAGAAACGCGGCCACAATCTTGATTTTCCAACAAGATACCTTTCAAAATCGTGCCTGAAAAACAACATTAAGTACTTGTCGGAAACGAACTCGTTGTAATTCATGGTTGCAAATGAATTTGGTGGGCCAGGCCAGAAGCCCCCGGGTGAGGTTGGGGCGGTGAAAAGTTTTGGCCAAGGTACTTGATTGCCCCAAATTATTCCTGCATGAAAAGACCAGTTTTGAGCACCGGCACCAATTATCTGGTAATTGTGGTCGAGCCTTGCTTCGGCGCGCAAGTACTTGTGGGCACCGTTTAGCATACCATCAAAACCCTTGGTTACTGACAGGAAGGCCACGGGCGAGCCCGCGGTATCGACAAAGGTGCGAGTTGGGGTTGCGACGTGCCTTTCTCCGGCAGCAAGCCGTAGCATTATGCCCGTTTCGAAGAACCCGTATTGCGGGGGCTCTTGGGGTTTGTTTTGATGCCCTGGATATATCTTGGCAATTGAAACTACATTTTCGGTGCCACCGAAAAGCTTAACCTGCATCTGCTTGCCCAAAACAAAGAATCTTGTCCACAATTGGTTGCTTTTAACCAAATCGAGGTCTGGAATTAAAAAATCCCTAATCATTTCCAAGCTCAAAAACTTTGTTCTGTCAATCGTGGAAGCCTCCCCCCTTTGCCTTGTTTTGTTTGAATAAGTAAACCCCAACCGATGGCCGGAATTATTGTTGAGCAGAAGGTCTGCACTGTATCCCATTCGCCACTGGTTGCTTTTTAAGCCATAGGAAACCCTCCCTTTTAACCTTAGCCTCTCTGAAAACAGGTGGTTGGTAGCCAATCCGGCACCCAACCTTATACCATCCAGCCGGGAGTGGCTCGCAAATTCATCAATGTAAAAATCGACAATCGACACCCTCACCTTACCTTCCAACAGGGTTGTGGCAAACCTGAAAATCCCATCGAGGTTTCTTTTCTGCCCCAAGCTATCCAAAACCCTGTAGGTATTAAATTCCTCTTGCGATAATGGCACAGTACGTATTTCTTGCCAAAACTCCTCGCCGGGATTTGCCCTGGCACTTGTAAGGTCAATTGCAAAAGACGAGAACCTTTGCCGGGAAAAATCGGGCTCAAGTTCAATGTTGGTAATGTATGTCCTGCCTCTTCCCGAAACCCCAAGGTCTGGAACCAAAGGAAGATTGAAAACCTCCAGGTCAATGTCAAGCTGAACCGGAAACCACCTTTTTCCATCCACCTTTTTGTAAAATTGGCGAATTAAAGATAGGGTATTGGGTTTTTTTCCGGCAGGCTCGGCGGTGAGGCTTTGTACTGCCCAGCCATTTGAATTTATTGTTAGAATCCCTTGAATGCCGTTGAAATTGCGATCCTTTTTTGGCCTGTAAGAAATAACGAACACCGAGTCGGTTGAGTCGAATGATGTTTTTTCCAAAATGAAAAGATATCTTTCGGTGCTACCTGGACTTATGGGACTCAGGTACTTTTGGCCCGAAATTTCAACAAAGTTGTTGTAAAAGGAAAAAGATTGGTGCCTGGTGGCCAAAAACGCAAGAAAAGGCTCGGAAAAGCCCGAAATGCGCGTGGCAACCACTTTCTCGTTATCTTTTAACTTGTTCTCGAAAAACCTGTCGCTAACGGTTTCAACCATCAAGAGGTAGTGTTGGTGCACAAGGCTGTCGTTGCCTGCCATCTCGTTTTGATTGACATAACCGAGGGTGCGCTGCTCGTGGTTGGCGGGTGAAAAAACCAATTTGTTATAAGACCGGTAGCTAAACGGGCCGCTTTTTTCGGGATTGTTGGCGTTTCTGTTACGGGTAACGTTTCTAATTATTCGGTGGGCGGGGTTTTCTCTTGGATAAACGTAGGCCACGGCAAGGTCAATGGGCTTTTTAACGAGATTTATCAGAACAAAATTACGTGGTTGCTCCACATGAACAGTCTTGGTAACATAGCCCACGTGCGAAACTTGCAAGGCAGTAATTGGTTGGTTGTTTTGCACCTCGAAAAAACCATCAATGTCAGAAACAGCACCCCTGGCACTGTCGGCAATTACAATATTGGCAAAGGCCAAGGGCTTGCCCGAGTTGCTATCAACCACTTGGCCCTTTATTGAAAAACCTGCAAGGGCCGACCCGGGCAATTGCGGCTCGGTTCCGAACACCCCATGGGCAGAAAGCACCTGAAGGATAAACATGGCGATTATTAAAACTGCTCTCATTTGAGGCTTGCTATTGCGGAGAAACGAAATATCGGCTACAAAAGTAACCCCTTGTTGGGAAATTTGATTGCTTTTTCTCGGCCCAAAAATTCATGTTGTAATAAATTTTGTATTAATTTTGCATTGAATTAAAGCATTATACAACCTTGGAAGAACCTCCTGATCCTAGTTTACTTGGTTTTTTATCCCCTATTTTGCTTGTCCAGGCTAGTCCCATTTGGTTTGTTGCAGGTTTTGGTGCAATAATCCTGCTGCTATTCTTTTCGGCAATGATCTCGGGCTCCGAAGTTGCTTTCTTTTCATTGAAGCACGATCAAATTGATGAAATTAGGAAAGAAAAGTCAGCTTCCTCTCGCACCATCATCGACCTTCTTGACCAGCCAAAATACCTGCTGGCAACAATATTGATTGCAAACAACGTAATTAACATTGCCATAATCATTATTTCGCAGATGTTATTGCGCCAGCTCTTTACTTTCGAGTACCACCCTGCACTGGTTTTCTTCATTCAGGTTGTTTTAATAACTTTTGTAATTTTGATTTTTGCCGAGGTTATGCCAAAGGTTTACGCAAAGAAAAAGCCCGAGAAGGTGATTTACCTCACAAACCGTCCTTTGCTTGCCTTGCGCAAGATTTTGTGGCCATTGAGCGTGGTTTTGGTCAAATCGACCAACTTTTTCGACAAAAGATTGGCTGCAAAAAAGCCTAAAATAAGCATGGGCGAGCTAGAACACGTTCTCGACATTACTGGTGAAAATAGTTCCTCAACCAACGAAAAGAGCATACTTAGGGGTATTGTCAAGTTTAGCAACATTTTTGTAAACGAAATTATGAAACCCCGGGTCGACGTGGTGGCTGTTTCTTACGACATACCTTTCTCTACCCTGATGAGCACCATTTTGGATGCAGGATACAGCCGAATGCCAGTTTACAAGGGAACTTTCGACAATGTGGAGGGAATTCTATACAGCAAGGATCTCCTTCCGTATCTCGACAAAGACGACAGTTTTAAATGGCAGCCATTGATACGGCCAAGTTTGTTCGTGCCAGAGAGCAAGCGAATAAACGACTTGCTCAAGGACTTTCAAGAACAAAAAACTCATATGGCCATAGTAATTGACGAGTATGGTGGTACGCGGGGTATTGTTACCCTCGAGGATGTTTTGGAAGAAATAGTGGGTGAGATCCAAGATGAATTTGATACCGAAGAAGACGACTACACCAAAACTGGTCCGAACACTTACCTTTTTGACGGAAAGACCCTCCTTAAAGATTTTTGCAGGATTAGTGGCATTGACTACTCGCTATTTGACGAAATAAAAGGAGAAGCCGACACGATTGCAGGGTTGATTTTGGAGATTAAGCAAGAAATTCCGGTAAAGGGAGAGAAAATAAAAGTACCCAAGGTTGAGTTCTTGATTTTGGCCGTAGATAACAGGCGAATAAAGCAACTACAAGCCACTATTTTGGCAGGGTGATTGGTTGTTTGAGATTAGTGTTTCAACGCCAGGATTAGCGCATCTGCCGGTTGCCACCACCTATTAATACTCTCTAATTATGCAAAGCTTCAAAAAAATACTCTTGTTGGTTTTTATTGTTTCAATTTTCGGGTGTGGTGAGACCTATACTCCCAAGCCCAGGGGGTATTTTCGAATTGATTTTCCTGAAAAGAATTATGTGGTTTTTGAAGGCAATTATCCCTATTCTTTCGAAATACCTGTTTACGGCGAGTTGGTTGCCGATACCCACCCCTTGGCAGAGCCCTTTTGGAGCAACTTGGTTTTTGAACAATTTAGTGCAAAATTACACTTGAGCTACAAGAAACTTGAGGGGAATGATCACCTGGCCCGGCTGGCCGAAGACTCGCGAACTTTTGCCTTCAAGCACGTGCCAAAGGCAACTGCCATTTACGATGAAATTATTTCGCATCCATCAAAAAAAGCCTACGGTATTTTTTACGAAATAAAGGGAAGGGAGGCAGCATCGCCATTGCAATTTTTCGTAACCGACAGCACGAGGCACTTCCTGCGCGGAGCATTATACTTCAATGTAGCTCCCAACAACGACTCACTTGCACCCGTAATTCAATTTCTCGCGGAAGACATACGGCATTTGATTTCCACAATTAAGTGGTAGGGGCTTTTTCGAGATTTTCTTGTTTGACCCCTGCCAATTTGTCTGCAAAAATATTTGGCACGAGAATTGAACCAAAAGTGCTGATTTTTAGTTTTAGATTCAATTAATCAATTCAAAATTATGGAACCCGGAATTACCAACAACCCATTTATGGGATATTACATCATAGGCATTGTTTTTTTCGTGCTCAGCATGGCTGTTTCGCAAATGCTAGTTTCGAAATTCAAGAAATACTCCAAGACTCCTGTTCGCTCGGGTCTTACCGGCAAGGAGATTGCCGAGAAGATGCTTCGCGAAAGCGGCGTGGAGGGTGTTCGAGTAATTTCAACACCCGGCAGCCTTTCTGACCACTACAACCCCTTGAACAAAACCGTTAACCTAAGCCCGGAGGTTTACAACGGGGCCAATGTTGCCGCTGCTGCCGTAGCTGCTCACGAATGCGGGCACGCCGTTCAGCACGCAAGGTCCTATGCGTTTTTGGAAATGCGCTCAAAAATGGTGCCTGTAATAAGCGTTAGCTCAAAGTACATGATGTGGGTAATACTTGCGGGTGTTTTGATGGTAAGCACTTTTCCGGGATTGCTCCTGGCAGGTATAATTATGTTTGGGCTAACCACCCTGTTTAGTTTCATTACCCTACCGGTGGAGTTTGATGCCAGCAAACGTGCCTTGGTTTGGCTTACCGAGTCCGACATTGCTCGCGGCGAAGAGTACAAGCAAGCAAAAAGTGCGTTGAATTGGGCTGCATCAACCTACGTGGTTGCAGCACTTGGCTCGTTGGCAACGCTGCTCTATTACATTATGATATATCTCAACCGAAGGTAAGGAAGTATTTGAAAAAATTATATTTCGGTTTCAAAGAAGGGAGTTTTCACTTTTTTGAAGCCGATTTCTTTTAATCGGTTGGTGGCTTCTTCGAAGTGGCTTTGAACTTGGCCGGGCTGGTGGGCGTCGGTGTTTACCATTACACCCATGCCTCGGTTAAGGCATCTTTCAAGGATGAAATCCGAGGGAAAGTACTCGTTGGTTTTGGCCGTGTAAACTCCGCGAGGATTGAGTTCAACAATAATACCATTATCCTTGATTGCCTCGATTAGCTTGTTAACCAATTTTTGATACCAATTTTCGGTTTGGTCGAGCCACTTGAAACCAAGGTGCATTTTTACCTTGTCTAAATGCCCAATAATGTTGAACGTTTGGGTTCGTGCCATTTCAATGCTTTGGTGGTAAAAGGCTTCAACCAGTTTTCTCGGATTGTTTTCAAAGCACTTGTCAAGCCCATTGAAAAAGTTTTCGGCTGAGCCGTCAATGGTCATCGTAAGGCCGTTTTCCGGGTTTGTAACCAGGTGCACCGAACCAATGGCAAAGTCGAGCGGGGTTGTATCAATCCAATGCTTGAAGTTTTCGGCGATGCCCGGGGCATAATCTAGCTCCAAACCCAAATAGACCTTGGTGTTAGAGTTGTTGTGTGCCTTTATTTTCTTTATTTCTGCAACATAGGCTCTGTAGCTTTCTGCCGTGAGGCTCCACTTGTTTTTCAGTGCGAGCGGAACGTGTGCCGAAAACCCCAATGCCACGAGGCCGAGTTTCTGTGCTTCTTCGAAATATTCTGCCGGAGCTCCCTTTCCATCATCAAAATTGGAATGGGTGTGGAGGTTGTATCGCGTCATTTTGCACCTTTGCCCTTATCAATGTCTTCCCTTTTTTTCTGGGTCATTTCGATCATTTTGGTAATAATGTCAATTGCCACGATGTTTTCACCGCCCTGAGGAACAATTAGGTCGGCATATCTTTTGCTAGTTTCTATGAACTGGAGGTGCATGGGTTTCACGTATTTTTCGTAGTGTTCGAGCACTTCGATAAACGAGCGGCCACGTTCTTTTATGTCTCTGTAAATAATTCGCATAAGCCTGTCATCGGCATCAGCATCAACAAAAATCTTAATGTCCATCCTTTCACGAAGGCGCGGGTTTTGCATGATTAGGATTCCTTCAACGATTACGACCTCTCTTGGAAAAACCGGGATTGTATCTTTGGCCCTGGCGCAAGTAAGGTAAGAATATATTGGCATTTGAATATCCTTGCCCTCGCGCAGCATATCCAGGTGCTTTATAAGCAGGTTGAACTCGATGGCACTTGGATGGTCAAAGTTTATCTTGGCTCGTTCTTCGGGGGTTAAGTGGCCGTTATCTTTGTAGTAGGCATCTTGATACACCACCGAAACGCTTTCCCTGGGAAGACTTTTCACTACTTTTTTCACCACGGTACTCTTTCCCGATCCCGAACCACCGGCTATTCCTATTATCAGCATGGTTTGATTTTTTGGGTAAAATTAAGGAATTTTTCAGAATCAATTCTTTTTGCTTACTGCCAGCGATATCAAACACGGTCAATGCCGGTTTGGCACTTATTTTTGATTGCCCGTGAATTAAGATAGAGGATTAAAACGATTGGGTAAAACCATTGTCCGTACAATTGGTTCGCAGTGTATTCTCCAATACTTTTTTTTGGTTTCAGAAAGCGGCAGCGCCAACTTTACCTTAATTGTTTTCTTAACGAGAACAAGAATTCTGCCCCTCCCCCCTTGCGGTTCTTGACAGAAATTTCGCCCCCGTGAAAAGCCACGGCGTGCTTAACAATTGCCAATCCGAGGCCGGTACCGCCCTCCTTGCGTGCCCGGCCTTCGTCAACCCTGTAAAACCTCTCGAAAACCCTTTGTTGGTGACTGGGTTCAATGCCCTTGCCGTTGTCGGAAGTGGAATAAAACACGCGGTCGTCTCTTTCTAGAAATTCGTCAATAGTAACTGCGACCTCAGGGCCACCGTGGTTGAGCGAATTTTCAAGCAAGTTTCTAAAAATGGAAAAAACCAAGGTGCGGTTGCCTTCAATGTTGGTGTCAGGGTTTATGTTTACATTCATGGTTGCGCTGACGGTTCTAATTTGGGTATCCAGGCTTTCGATGGCGTCGTTGATAACTGCCGCCACGTTAATGTTTTCTATTTTATAAAGGTTGGAGGCTTCCTCGATCTGGGTTATAATTGCAATGTCCCTGATCAAGGCGGCAAGTCTGTCGGTTTGGCTGGCTGCTTTTTCAATGAACGATTGCTTTTTGTCGTCAGTGATGTTTGGGTCGTGCAATATGGTTTCGAGGTAGCCTTTTATGCTACTAACCGGGGTGCGCAACTCGTGGGCTATATTTGAGGTCATTTCGTGCTTAAGCATTTTTTCCTTCACGGTTGAAGTGGTGTCAATAATAGACACTTCATAACTGTTATCCTGAAAAATAAAGCATTGGATGTTGAAAAACCTATTGTTCTTTTCAATGGTAATTCTTTCGCTTCGATTTTGACCGCTTTTGTTTTTGAGTTGATTTTCAATAAAAACCTTTATGGGCTGCAATTCGTTAACCAGCCAAAAATCTTTGGCGTGGGTAATTGCACTGTCCGAAATTATGTTTAGGTAATTCAAGAAGTGGTTGTTTGAGAGTATTTCCGTGCCATCCTTTATGAAGAAAGCTATCCCTTCTTGCGATAGTTGAAGGTGCCTCACTAGTTTTTCTTTTTCGTTAACGAGTTCCTTGTTTGTATTTTCGAGCCTTTTATAAACGTTTACAATTTGGTTTCCAATAAACCCAAGTTCGTTTTCGGGGAATTTTATTGATTGATCAACATTCTGGTTGCTGGCGGCCCTTTCGGCAAAAGTTTTGAGGTTTGCTATGGCCTTGCCGAAATTGTTTGACAGATAGAAAATGACGCTGGCAGCAGCAAAAAACAAAAGTGCCACGATAAGCCAGAAAAGGCTACTGGCGCTCAGTAAATCCTTTATTCCGGAACCGTAAACCACAGCCGCCCTGATGAAATAATTTTCGTACTTCTTGGCGAAGTAAAAGAATGTGCGATTCACCGATTCGGATAGTCTGATGTCGCTACCTTTGTTAAACAGCAAGGCTGCTTGTATCTCCGGCCGGTCAAGGTGATTTTCCATTTCTTCGAACATTGAGTGCTCGCTGTCATATAGCACCTTGCCGGTAAAATCTATAACGGTAATTCTAATGTCAGTACGGGGAAAAATTTCAACCAGCGAATCTAAAGCAGAATAACCTTTCTTGCGGTTATTCCTTTGGGTATCCACTATGAAGCTTTTTGAAAACTCACAGTAGGTTTCTAGCATGCTTTCAAGTTTTTGGATCCTGAATGATCTTTCACGGTTGTATTGTATGGTTACAAGAATTGCGGCAAAAACCACGAAAACCGTTAAGAAGTATGCAAAAAGTTTTCTGCCGTATGATGCACTTTCGGGCATTTGAGAGTATTTGTGTAGTTAATGATTTGGTCAGCCACGAGACTCGAAACAATAGCCATATCCTGATCTGTTTCTTATGAGCAATCCTGTTTCGCCGAGTTTCTTTCTTATGCGGGCTATATTTACGTCAACGGCCCTTTCGCCAACTATCACGTCGTCATTCCAAACCCTATTCATTATTTCTTCTCTCGAAAAGACCCGGCCAATGTTTGTTGCCAATAGGTAGAGGATGTCAAACTCGGTTTTGGTCAGGATCGTGACTTTTCCGTCAACCGATACCTTTTTGGTTACCGTGTCTATTTCAAGGTTATCAATGGTTATGCTTGCTTTTTTTTCAGAATCGGTCAAGGTTCTCTTCAGTATTGCCCTAACCCTTGCAATAAGCTCTTTTATTGAAAAGGGTTTGGAAATGTAGTCGTCGGCACCGAGGCTGAAACCGGTAAGGAGGTCGTTTTCGGTATCCTTTGCTGTAAGAAAAATAATTGGCACGTTTAGATTTTTTTCTTTCCTTAATTTTTCGGCAAGCTTGAATCCCGACATTTTACCCATCATTACATCAAGCAGCAGCAAGTCGTATCTTTCAAGTTTTAGCGATAGGGCTTCTTCGGCCGAGTAGGCTTCATCAACGTCGTAACCCTCGCTTGCCAGATTGTAACTTACAATCTCGCAAACATCCTTTTCGTCTTCAACGATAAGGATCCTTGCTTTTTTCATGATAGGTGATTCCATTTTGATGCAAATTTAGCAAATAATCGCCAACGCGAAAAACGCGAAGTGATTATTGTTGCACCTCGCGTTTTTGATTGTTGTCCCTTCAAATAAGCACAGGCAAGTTTTTGGTTACAAGCCAACGGTCCATCCTTGAGCCCAAGCCGGAACTCCGGCCCCGTTACCGGCACCAGTGGCATTTGCGTTAGTGGTTATCCCGGCAGAACTTCCCGTGCCAATGCTTGAGTTGGTGTTTACATCTATAAATCTTACGTTTGTTACTTTTAAGTCGCCCCCCAAGAATCCCTGGCTGTCGGTTCCGGAAACCCTGATGCCCACATTCCAATTTTTAAGCACCACGTTATTTATCGTACCTTTGGTTCCGCGTCTTAGTTCCATGCCTTGTGGTTCGGGCCCTTGGTTGCCACTTCCAATTAGTGTTACATTGTTTATCACGGGATTCGAAAATGGGGTTGCAGTGTTGTTAACTTCCCAGTTGTCGGCTTCAATGCCTCTATTTCCGTAACCTTGGTCGTTTTTTCCAAACCAAAAGTTGCATGGAGTAGCTGGAACCCAACCTTCTGTCCAGTCAAACATATCGTCCTCAACGTGGCTTACCACGATGTAACTGGCACTTACCGTACCTCCGTAAAATTCAATGCCATCATCGGCATTTTCGTGTATTTGAACGTATTCTATTACCGTACCGCTACCCACGCCAAACAAAGACAGGCCGTTGTATTCTTTCTCGCTGTTGAATGCGGCTCCCGAATACTCAATACGAAGGTATCTAATAACCCCGGAGTTGTCGTTGGCAACGGTGCCTCCATACGGGACGTCGCCCACCTCCGACATGCCCCCTCCGGAGTTGCAAGGGGCCTTTCCGCAAATTACCAAGCCCCCCCAGTTGCCACGGCTTGGTTGCGGCAAACCTGAAGTCATAACCACGGGGTTTGCAGCCGTGCCGTTTACAAATATTTTCCCGCCCTGCTCAACCACAACAGCAGACGAAGTGCCGCCAGTCGCTTCAATTCTGGTGCCGGCAGGTATTGTTAGTTCGCCTCCGTTTTTGACTTTTATCAGCCCCGAAAGTTTATAAACCTTAGTTGCATCAAGGGTTAGTTTTCCGGTTACATCGCCTTTCCAGTTAAGATGATTATCGGGTTGGTTAGGGTCATTTTTCTCCTTATCGCAGCCGGTGTTCAACAGGGCAATGCCAGCGAATACGATGATTGCAATTAGCACTTGTTTAAGCAAGTTCCTTTTCATTTTTTAGGTTTTTTTTGTTGTTTTTTTTATTGATTAACCATACAAAACTACCGGTATAATGTAACAGAAATGTTTCGGGTTTTTTACAAAAATGTTAATCGTTTTAGGATGATGGTTAGTGAGCGGTTGTACGTTGTGGTTATGCTAAAGGTTGCGTGACTTTTAAGGTCAGCGGGTGGCACCTTGTGCAAGCTCGAAGCTTGTAAACTCTATTTTTTGAGCCTGCAAAACCCTCATTCTCAAATTGTCACATCCTCAAATAATAACATCTGCCAATGCGGCTAATTAACTTATAGGGTTCGGTTAGAAGTTTACCCCAAGGCTGAAACCAAAGCCAATGCCCTTTTTGAAGGATAATACCGTAACATCGCGGTCGTGGTTTTGCTGGAAGCTCTCAAGGCTTGGGTTGAGCAGGTTGGAAATTTTTGCTCCCAGGGAAACCTTTCCTAAACTTGCCTGAAAAATCAAGTCAAGGATATTGTAAGGCCTGTCGATAATGTTTCCGCGGGTGTTGGTGCCAAGAGCATGGATTTTATCAGAAACGTGGCGGAACGTTGCGGTTGTTGAAAACCTGCCCTTTCCGTTGTTGAAGGCTTTGATGTATGAAACGTCGGCGTTTACAAGCCAATCGGAGGCACCGGTGAAGCGAGCCCTATCGTGGGTAAAATTGACCCTGTAAATGGTTTCCCTTTGAACCTTTTCTGAATCAAGCTCTTGGTCGGTAATCATGTACGACACGTTGGTTCCAAGCAGCAACTGGTCGCTCTCCGTGATAGAAAATTTCTTCTTCAATTCTACCTCAACACCCGAAACGTAGCCCCAATCACCCGTGTTTAGGAAAGACAAGTCGTTGGTGGCCGACGAAATGGTAACTTCGTTTATAGGGTTTGCAATGTACTTGCCAAAAAATCCTACAGAAACAAGTTCGCTCGAAGTAGGGAACAATTCCCATTTCGCCTCAATATTGTAATTGTCTGACTGGTAAAGGTTTGGATTTCCAAGTTTTACCTGGGTTACTTCTTCGTATATGTACAATGCCCGCTCCTTGAATTGTGGCAAAGTGTAGGTCTTGCTGGCACCAAACCGCAAGTTTTGCCTTTGATTCAACTCGTACCTAAGCGAAATGCTGGGTAAAATAGCGGGGATTTGCAACACATCGCTTCTGTCCGTTGGATCCAGTTGGGTGTTCCACCTAACTTTTTGGAAAATATACTCACCCCTTAGGCCGAATGAGCCGCTGAGCCTTGAAGAAATTCGTTGCTCCAAACTGGCAAAGCCTGCTTGAATGAATTGCTGTCCCGTATAAACCTGCGGGTCGAGGGCAAAAGGCACTTGGTGGCTTCCCCTAAAGGTTTCTATCTTGAAAAAGTTGCCTAGTCCAAGGTTTTGCTGGTTGAAAAACTCACCAACGTTAAACGGGTCAACGTGATAGTTGCGCTGATCGGTGTGTATGCGGAAGTTATACTGGGTAGAGTTGAAGTTTCTGAACTTATACCTGGAAGTAACCCCAAAGGTAATAGCCGAATTTGGCTTTCCAGGATTTTTTGACAACGCAAGGTTCACTGCACCGTTGAAGGCAATCTCGTTTTCTTTCAGGTAATGAAAATACCTGTGGTTGTCGGTAATTTGATTTTGGCCAAAAACGTAATATTCGCCTCCGTTTTTAACGAAAGTGTTTTGTATCCTGTCTGGATTGTCGCTTGATACGTGATTGAACGAAAGCCCCCAAATAAAAGAATTTTCCTTGCCCAATGAATGTTGCCCCAATATTTGATTTATCAAAACAGTATTCTTTTCGTAGTTCTTTCGCAGCAACAGCCCGTTGTCGTAGTTGGCAATGTCAATAAACGTTCCCTTGTAATCGTCAAAACTGTTGGTTGACGAGTTTACCAATATTGAGTTAAGGTTAAGCCGGCTTTTGAAACCAAGTGGTACCTCGATATTTAGCATACCCGTTGTGTTGGTTTGATAGTCGTGGCTTTCACGTCGCAGGTCTTTGGTTGGCACCCCGGTGCTGTTAACGCTCCTAGCGATTCCTTGGGTTGAAGAAAAATCGTTGTCAAACTTCAACGAGGCAAAAAGATTAATTTTCCTGCTTCCTATTTTAAATTGGTTGCTCGCGGCAAGTGTTAGGTTCATTCCAACAGGCGTGACGAAGACGGGATCCATCCTGTGATCAAAGGCAAAATTCGACAAGGTGCGGGGTGCTTTTGATGTGTGGAACCCCAAGAATCCCGGACCATGCTTGAGAGGCACCGAGCCGTTTCTAATGGCGAAAGAGTTGAAATTTGACCCGGTACCAAAGCGGAATAATTGTTCTCCGGTGGGCCTTTTCGAAACAATGTCAATGTTTCCACCGGCGTAGTCTCCGTAAAGATGGCTGCCGTAAACCTTGTCCACGGATATAAATTCAACAATGTCGGTTGTAAACAATTCGAGGGCGATGTTCTTTAGCTCTGGATTATTTGAGGGAATAGGGAGCCCATTGAAGGATGTTGTGTTGTATCTGTCGCCCAAACCCCTTATGTACAGGTCTTTGCTCGATTCTTGCCTCGAGATACCTGCCATTTTGGTAAGGGCCGATGCCACATCGCCAACCCCTTTTCTTGATATTTCCTGACCACCGATTCGGCTAACAAAAGTTGTGGCAGCCTTTTGTTCCAAAATCAAAACCGCTTCCCTGTCGCGGAGGCTTCGCGCGGTTATCTCAACCTCTTGTAGTTGTTCGACGCGAGGCATTAGAAAAACTTCAACTTGCGAATCCTTCCCGAGGCCTACTGCCACGTTTTGAACAACTGCAGGCTCGTACGAAACGAACGAAACCTCGAGGGTGTGATTGCCCTTGGCAACACCTGTCAGGGTGAAGCTCCCGTCAAAGTCGGTTACGGTTCCGTTGTGCGTGCCCCGAACCAAAACGGTGGCGCCGGGTATAGTTTCGCCCGTGGAACCGTCAATAACTTTTCCTTTAATGGTGTTATTGCCCACCGAAGAATTGTCATGAATTAACAAAAACGATTCCGAACCAAGTTCATTTGCTGTTTTGGCGGAATGCGAAAATCCCGCAAGAAGAGGAAATGCAATAAAAATCAGCAACAAGGTTCCTTTTAATGTTTTCATAATCAATGGTTTGTTTGTTTGGTGTTTCTATGTGCAAAGAACCCCAAATCATGTTACCAATTGATGTCGAAAATATTACAAGTTTGTTACAAAACGCGTGCAACATGCCAAGTTGTTCAGGGTGGCTTAATCCGGAAAAATTTTTCTTTCTCTCACCATTGCACCAGCAGTGGCCCGTCGAGGTAAAGCAGGTATTTCTTCACGTTTTGGTGACCCATCGCTTCGAGCACTTTCGCGTAGTTGTTAACCTGGAGTTTGTGGTGGGGTTTTTCTTGACCGCTCTTATAATCCATAACAACTGTTTTGCCTTCAAGTAGTGCCACTCTGTCGGGTCGAAGGAAATTTCCGTTGCAGTCAAACATTCCGGGCTCGGTTTTAATGGTGGCTTTTGACGAAAAGCAATCAGATATTTCATTTTCAGAAAGGATTTTGCCGAGATTTACATTCCATTCAATGGCAGTGCCTTCATCAAGCAAGCCTTGCAAAACCAGCCCTTCAAGGGCGGGCCACAAATCTTGATGCACGTGAACTTTTTCCATTGCGGCGTGAAGAACGTTTCCGCGCTCACGCCTTTCGTAAGAATCTCCTACCCTGCCCTCTTGCTTTGAGGCCACCTTGAGGGCGTCAGACCAGCTTCGGGAAAAGATATTTTCCAGCACCAATTTGTCTTCTTGCTGTCCGTTGGCTTTGGTCTGGTTTTTCCAAGTTTGGCCAAAAGTAAAATCACCTGTTGTTTCGTTAACCTCACAAACCGGTGAGTCATTCACGAATTCTTTCAACAAACCCTGCAGGGTGGTGGAGTTTTCTTGGGTTGAATCTTTCGATAAAACGAAAAGTTTATCCTCTGCCCTGGTCATTGCCACGTAAAACAGGTTCAGGTTATCGAGCAGGGTCAAATCCTTTTCGGTTGAGTATTTGGCTTCGAAAGCGGTTCCTTCCAAAAGCTTTTTCGAGTAATCAAGAAACGCTGCGGGCAAGCCCTCCAATTCCTTGGCACCTTTGGGCTCAATCCAAAAACCGTCCTTGGTAAGGCGGGTGCCGCCATTGTGGGCAAACGGGAAAATTACCACCGGAAACTCCAAGCCTTTTGACTTGTGAATACTCATAACTCTTACCGCATCAACCCCGTCGGGGGTAATCACCGAAAAGTTGCCGCTCGATTGAACCCACCATTGAAGGAAACCTGAAACGCCCTGATTGCCCTTCTGAGAATACTCGAGGATGTGGTCAACAAAGAAGTTTACGAATGGGCTCGTGGTTCTTTCTGCAAAAAAAGTCTTGATAATCAATTGCGTGGCATCGTATGCCGAAAGGTACTTCAGGTCTTCGGGATTAAACATGATTCCTTGTTCGTGCAAAAGCTTGCGCAAAATATGATGCCAGTTGTGGTTAACTTTAGAGGAGTAAACCGGGAAAACCCCCGCCTTGGTCAAAACACCGTGCAATGTTTTGCTGCCGTCAAAACCTCTGTCTTGTACCAAGAAATTAATTACCTCGCATGCCGCCACCACATCGTTCTTGTTGACCGCCAACTTTAACAAGGCGATTATGAAAATAACTTCATCCGACTGATTGAGCAACAATGAATCGGACGAAATAACCGGTATTTGATTGAGCATCAAGTGCCTTGCAATCAAACTTCCATTTTTGTTTGACCTGCAAAGAATTGCAATGTCGCCGAGTGGATGTCCCTCTTTTCGTAGCTCTTCAACAATTTCCTTTACCCTTTGCAGTGTTTGTGAAGCGTGGTTTTCCTTTTCCAGGAAATACACTTTCACAAGTCCGCCACTGCCAACACGTGCAGGTTTTTGGGCTGAACCTTGATAAATATTTTGAAGGTTTTCTGGCAGTTTTCGGCTTGCAAATTCAAAGAAACGGTTGTTGAACTCAATGATTTTTTCGCGAGATCGCCAGTTATAATCCAAAATTTCCGGGCCGTAATTGCGTTTAAGAGTAGCCTGCCAGTGGTGTTTTGCCTCGGCCTTTAGCTCACTTGGAATATCGGGAAGATTAACGAACTGCCCAACCTCGCCGCCGCGCCACCTGTAAATGGCTTGCTTACCATCTCCCACGATAAGGCTTCGATTGCCGCCGCCAAGGCCGTTGTCAACCAAGGGCAAAAGGTTAAGCCATTGCAACAGGGAGGTGTCCTGAAACTCATCAATCATGTAGTGCTTGTAGCGTTCGCCAATACGCTCGTAAATGAACGGAACCGGCTGCTCGGCAACTATTCCGGAAATCTTTTTGTTGAAGTCGGAAAAATGCAACAGGGCGTTGTCCTTTTTCAAACCATCAAGCGTTCGCCTCACTTCGTTCAAAACCCCCAAGGGGAAAATGTTGTTTGAAACGGCTTTGAGCAATTGATAATTGGCAAGATTTTCTTCCACGAAAGTGACGATTCCCTTGCAATCGCGCCTCAAGACATCAACCAGTGCCGTGATGGCGGCAGCTTGTTCGCTTGGAACTTTTCCTCCAACCCATTTATCCTCGTTAATGGTGGTTTCGACATGTAAATTTGGAGTAATCGTGGAGAAATCTCCATTTGAAAACCGGTCAAGATAGGAATAAACACCTTTGTTTCCTTGATACAAGGATTTGGCCGAAATGCCAGCAGCCGCAATCTTGTCCAAAGTGCTCGAGGCCCTGCCTTGTAGTTCGTTTTCAATTGCTTTAATCTTGGATGAAAGACCCCTTTCAATTTTTAGAATATCATCAAGGGTGAGTTGTTGAAGCTTTTCAAGGTAACCTTCCGGGTCTTCGGCCATCAATGTACTTGCAAGATTGCCAATCATATCCTCTACACCCAGGCTTCTTT
Organism: uncultured Bacteroidales bacterium; assembly: GCA_964349365.1. Lineage (GTDB taxonomy): Bacteria > Bacteroidota > Bacteroidia > Bacteroidales > UBA7960 > UBA7960. The sequence continues at coordinate 21,387 of CAYGFY010000023.1, forward strand.
CCTGATCTGCTTGGCGCGATACGAAATTTAGCAAGAACTGGGTGAGCTGCTTGTTGTTGCCCGTTTCGCCAATAACCAAATCAATGGCTTGCGACAGCAACCTGTTGGCATCAGACTCGATTTCGAAGTTAACGGGAACCTGCAAGTCAAAGGCAAAGGCCCTAATTATGCGATGCACGAAACTATCGATTGTGCTCACCGAAAAATCGGAGTAATTGTGAAGGATTTTTTCCAGAACCAGGCCGGCGTTTCCAATTAGTGTTTCCAGGTAAATCTTTGTGCCGGTTTCGTTCTTCAATTCCTGCAAAATTTGGCCGGCAAGACTTTTTTCCAGTTGTTCACCAGCCATATTGGCATCAAGCCTGGCCATGTAGCTCAGTTCTTTTATAATCCTACTTTTCATCTGCGCCGCCGCAGCATTGGTGAAGGTAATGGCCAGCACCTCCTGCATCCTTTGGGGATTGGCGGTTACAATTTTCAGGTACTCTTTTACCAAGGTGTAGGTTTTACCGCTCCCTGCCGAAGATTTGTAAACCTTGAAATTCTTGCTGGCCGACATCTTGTTTTTTTTTGCGAAGCTAATAATTTTTCTGCTGCAACAGATTAAAAACCAATCATGGTGCCAGACAAATGTAAAGAAGGGTAAGGTTTTTATGTTCTAGATTCCTTGCCGCCAGATGGCAAACCAGAATGAAATAAGGTTGGCCTTAAAAGCAGGTGGTAGCTGGTGATGGAGTGGCCAATTGCTCCACCACTAACTGCCCTGATACCCAATTCAATTGTGGTGGGGCGAGAATTATCGTTTTTTTCTGACATTAGTGAAACCCCGTCCTAAAAGATGAAAAAAATTGTTTCTTACACATAACCAAAAGCGAAGATTTTTTCACGAATAATATTTCGAAAAATCAATTTAAAACCCCCTTTGTGGAGGCAGGAATGAAGCAGTTAGCTTTCAAAAACATCACAACAAAACATCTACAAAAAGTAATCATGTGCGAAATTTTCTCGTTTATGGCTTAACACCAATTTTGTTAAAACCCTACTTGTAAGCACTTTAATAAATTCTTGGAACTCTACAATATTAAAAAATCAATCTTCGTGTACCTTTACAAAAAGGTTGCGCTTATCCAAAATAACAGGCTTATATTTGCAGCACGGATGATTAAAATTTAAATACTAACAAAACCCCACGAACGATGTTGTTTTTCAATAAGGCCGACAAAACCATACAATTAATCGAGAGTTTCTTAAACAACATTGACCAAGGAGCCCTCATCTTCAAGCAAGGTGTAACAAACTACCTACACGGCAACAGGGAAAATTTTGTTGACAACCTTAAAACCTTAACCGCCTTGGAGACAGATGCCGATATTGCCAGGCGCAAGGTTGAAAATATTCTGTACACGCGGTCGTTGATGCCACAACTCAGGGGCGACATCATGAAATTGCTCGAAGAGCTTGACAGTATCATTGATATGGCCAAGAAGAACCTTTTTCAGTTTGACGTTGAAGTGCCACACATTCCGCCCGAACTCAACAACGATCTTATAAAACTCACCGAGCTGTCGGTTTCGGCCATCGAGTCTGTTATTCCGGGCGCTCGCGAATACTTTAGAAGTCCGGAAAAGGTAAAAGAGTCGCTTCACAGGGTTTACCTCTTTGAAAAGGAGGCTGACAAACTTGCCGACTCCATCAAGAGGAAGGTTTTTCAAGAGATGGACAAACTGCCCCTGAGCGAGAAGTTTCACTTGCGGTATTTCACGCTTCACATAGAAATGTTGTCAGATGCAGCCCAAAATGTTGCCGACCTGCTTTCGGTAATGGCGATAAAAAGAACCGTTTAGGTAATGGGTAGTTGGCTAGAAATTCGGAAAATCGTCAAACCACAAAGACACGAAGAAAGAAGCTAGAAATTTGAAGCCAAAAGTTAAAAACGACATAATGACCACCAATATTCATAAATGACCCCAAACCCCTCGACACATCACCCATAAACCAATCAGTCCAAAAAAATGACATTCCTCCTATTCCTTACCAGCGGTTTGTTTCTCGGGTGGTCTTTGGGTGCCAACGATGCCTCCAATATTTTTGGAACTGCAGTGGGTTCGCGCATGGTTAGCTTCAAGAGGGCGGCCTGGGTTGCAAGTATTTTTGTGGCAATTGGCGCGGTGCTTCAGGGCAGGGGAGCGGCCTACACCTTGTCGAGCTTGGGTTCTATCGATGCCCTCGGGGGTGCGTTTACCGTTTCGTTGGCTGCAGGTTTAACAGTTTTTATAATGACGAGAGCCAGCCTGCCGGTATCCACAAGCCAGGCAGTTGTTGGGGCAATAATAGGTTGGAGTATTTTTACCGGAAGCCCCACCGACATGAAAGTGCTCGGCAAGATTGTTTCGACTTGGATCTCGGGTCCGGTTTTAGGGATGATTTTCTCGGCGCTGCTATTCCTTCTGATGCGCAGGTTTCTTTTCAAGTTCAGGATACACGCCATAAAGCTCGACTCCATTATACGAACGGGATTGATAGTTGTTGGCGCATTCGGAGCCTACAGTTTGGGAGCAAACAACATAGCCAACGTTATGGGAGTTTTTGTGCCATCGGCTCCTGACATTCAGATGCACTTCGGTATTTTTGTTTTAGATACCGCCCAAGTTTTATTCTTGGCAGGAGGCATTGCAATAGCAATTGGTATTTTCACCTACAGTTACAAGGTAATGCAAACCGTGGGCAAGGGAATCCTATCCCTGAACCCCGAAGCGGCGATGGTTGTGGTTTTGGCTCAAGCACTTGTCTTGTTCTTGTTTTCTTCCTCGGCCTTTTCTAATCTCTTGATTTCTGTCGGGTTACCCCCTCTTCCGTTGGTGCCAGTCTCAAGTACTCAGGTTGTGGTTGGGGCTGTAATGGGCATAGGGTTAATAAAGGGAATGCAAGAGATAAGGCTCAAAACACTTGGGGGTATTGCAATTGGTTGGATTACCACACCCGTGGCATCAATGATCATAACGTTTATGTCTCTATTCGTGGTGCAAAATGTTTTCAACGTATCAGTTGCACTTGGCAAGGAAACCCCTATGGGAGGGGCTGTTGAGGCACCTGCCGAAGCCGGCAGCACTTTAGTGGTTGATGCGGCAATGCCTGCATTGCTTATTGCTGCCGTTGCCATCATTGCATTGCTGTTGTTCTTATATTTCCGACAGCAGAAGCTTAGGCTTAAAACCGAAAACGAGTTGCTAATTCAGCAAAATCTTGGGTATAGTTCACAGAAAGCCTTGAGTAGGCTGGAAATTGAAACCATACAAAAGGAAAACACATACCTGAGCAACAAGCTGGAAATGAAAAGAAAGGAGCTCAACACCTTGCTAATGAACATAAGCGAGCAAAGGGCTTTTCTGGAAAACATCAACGAACAATTTTCGGAGCTCATAGGTTCGCCCGACGTGAAAATGCGAGACAAGAAACTCAAGGAGATCTCGGTTTTGCTAAAGCAAAAAATGTCTTTCACCAAAGAACTTGACGAATACTACGGCCAACTTGAAGACGTGCACAAGGGCTTCCTTGAAAAACTAACCGAAAAGTACAATAACCTTACTCCTGGCGAGAAAAGGCTTGCAACCCTTGTAAGGCTGGATTTTTCGAACAAAGAGATTTCAACATTCATGAACATATCGCCCAAGAGTGTAGAAATTGCAAGATACAGGCTTCGAAAGAAACTAAACCTTGGGGCAGGAGAGAACCTGCATAATTTTTTGTCAACCATATAGAAATTCTTTCAATCATTTTTATTAATCAATTAATCTTTATTTTAACCAAATTCAAACCATTATGAAAAATGCCATAAAAATGATCTTGGCCTTGGCAGTGCTCACCACCTCGCTGGTTGCATTTTCGCAAGGCAAAACGGTTTCCGGGGTCGTAACAAGCAACCAAGATGGCAGTGTTGTATCAAACGTTGCCGTTAGGGTTAAGGGCTCAATAATAGCCGTTAGGACCGACGCCAAGGGTGCTTACAGAGTTGAGGTTCCCGACGGTTCTATACAAGTTCTTGTTTTTAATCACCCCAACTTCGACGAGAAGGAGGTGGAAATTGACGGAAGGACATTGTTAAACGTTGAGTTAATTTCAAACCAAAGATTCAATCAATATGGTGTTCCGGTTGACCGAACTCCCATCGACAGCGAAACTCGCGATGGCATCTTGGTTTTGGAAAGCAAAGACGGAGACTACAAGGTTTGGTTTGACTCGAGGGCTCAAATAGACGGAAGTTTTTTGTGGGGGGCCAAATACAACAAGATCCCGAGCTTTGGCACAGAGGTGCGCCGCGCTCGTTTCGCAATGAAAGTTTTTCTTCCCGGAAAATGGGAAGCTGAGCTTGACATGGATTTTGCCGACTCCAGGGCCGACCTAAAGGACTTGTTCTTGAAGTATGCCTTCGACAATAACAAATGGATAAGGGCTGGTAATTTCAAAGAAGTTTTTTCGATGGAAACCAACACCACCTCTCGCTACTTGACCTTTACCGAACGTCCGATTGGAACAAGAGTTCTAACACCATCAAGGCACTTGGGTATTCAGGCATCCTACGGCATTGGGCCTTTCGTTGCAATTGGAGGCATTCACTTTCAAGATGTTGGCGGCTGGGAAGAGGTTGAAAACCGCAAAACCAATTACCAGAATGGATTTTCCGAAGGTTACTCGCTCACGGGAAAGCTCACTGCCATGCCATTTTACAAGGATGTAAACAAGGGTTTGCACATTGCTGTTGCTGGCTCTTATCGCACACCAAAAACTCACGTTCGTGCAGGAATGCAAAACGCGGTAAGGTTCGACACCAGGTCTTACCCAAACATCAATCGTTTGAAATACTTAGACACCGACCGTTTTGTTGCAAGGGATGTCAAGCTCGGAAATGTTGAACTTGCAGGTTATTACAAATCGTTTAGGCTGCAAGGCGAATACACCACGGCAAGCGTAACAAGACCCGATAACCTTGGAGTTGAGAAATTCAAAGCATTTTACGCAATGGGATCATTTATGCTGTTAGGAGGAAAGTACCGTTATAATGTTTTTGACGGAGAATTTACGCAACCTTCAACCGGCAGGCCTTGGGGCGACGTTGAACTTGCCGTGCGCTACGAGTACCTTGACCTGAACTCTCGCGAAGGTTTTATGTGGGGTGCGGGTGAAGCCTTCACGGCAGCCATGAACTTCTACGCCAAGAGCAATGTCAAGCTCGGCTTTAATTACCGTTTCGTTAACCATGACAGGTATGCCAACGGCCGCGGAGCTTTGTTCGTGGGGCACGACTTAAATGGCAACCTTACAAGAAACCCACAGCAAGTGGCTAACCCAAAAGGGAAAGGTGGAGATAGTTTTCATGGTTTTACCTTTAGGGTTGAAGTTGCCTTCTAAATATTATCATTAACTTAAAACATAATACACGATGAAAAAGATTTTGAGCATCTTATTTGTTGCCTTGATTGGCGCGGCCGTGGTTTCGTGTGTAAAGGACGAGCCATTTCCGGTGCCACCACTGATAACAGACGTTGTAATGGCACCATTGGCTCCCGAGGCGGGCCAAGAGATTGTCATTAGCGCTACGGTAAGGGATATTGGAACCGTGACATCGGTTAAACTTTTACACAGAACCGGTTCTGGTGATTTTGTTGCAGCAAACATGACCAAGGTGGGCGCTTCAAACGTTTATACCGGCACCATTCCCGCCCAGCCGGCACTAACGGTGGTTCAGTATTACATAGAGGCAGAAAACGACAACAATAAAAAAGCCGTATTCCCAGCCACGGCACCGGCCACACCCGCTGCCTTTACTGTTGGAGGCGCGGTAATTTTTCATTACTGGCACTTCAATGCCCTACCCGCAAGAGTTGAAGCACCCGCAACAGTCCCGTCAGACTTTACGTTTCCCGGCACCGGGGCGGCTTCAATTCTCTACCTCGGGGCGTTTCTCGACCCAATTGATCCTGGCACCGCTATTAGAGCACAAATGGGTGCTCCTGCAGGAACAGGCCTTAGGGTAAGGTCGGTTTACGGCGATCTTGTAATTACCGCACCTTCTACTGGGTTCAGAGATTTGGAAATGTCTTTTGCATTATCGCGCTCAGGCACCGGTGCCAACATTGCACAGGTTCAGTATTCGACCGACGGTGGCGCCACCTGGATTACTATTCAAACATTTTCAGGCTTCCCTGGCGAACCCGTCTGGACAGGCTACGATATTGATCTAAGGTCAATTACAGGTGTAAACAACAATGCAAACCTGAGGTTCAAGATTATCCCATCGGGCTCAACAACCGGTAATTTAAGGATTGACAACATATCAATTTCAGGGAAAAGAGTGTAGCGGTAAAACCAAGGAGATGAGGCTAAAATTTATGCCTCATCTCCTTTCAAAAACAAAAAACACATGACAAAAAAGGAACTTAAAATTGGCGAAATATCCAAACCACGCTTCGAGTTTCGTTCGTTCGGACAAGATTTTGACGAGGCGCACTACCGTATGGCAAGGCTTTCGGCCCCCGTTCCAGAAAAGGTTTGGGAAAGGCAATCGAACGAGATTTACATTATGTCGCGCACCAACGACATAAACAACACAAAGATTCGCGATGGCAAGATAGACATCAAAACCTACGTTCAGACAGTTGACGGCTTTGAACAATGGAACCCCCTAATGAAAGGCGAGTTTCCCATAAAGGCAGAGGTTTTGAAAACCGAGGTATTCCCTGCCTTCAGGGTAGAAATGCCTGCATTGGAAAAGGATGAATACACCTGCGACGAGTTCATTGAAATGGTGAAGAACCACCCCGACCTGCAAGCCGTTAAGGTAAACAAGGAAAGGTTTGGCTACATGGTTAACAACACCATTTGTGAGGTTGCCAACGTTTTGATTAACGGCGCTTTGGTGGTTAGCATCAACTCCGAATCAACCGAAGTAGAAGACATGAAGAAAACCATCGCCGATGTTGGCCTCGAAGGCGTTGAAAACATCAACTACCTGCAAGCCATTAAGAGGGTGATTGGAATGATTGATAAACCTTTGGCAAATTAAAAGTTAAACGTTTTAAAGTTTTAAGGTTTAATTGATTGATAGCTGAAAAGATGCAGAATTATCAATATTCTTTTGACAGGTTGAATGTTTGGTCTGACATGCGAAGTTTGATTAAAACTGTTTACTCCATTACCACAACATGCCCAGATGTTGAAAGGTTTGGCTTGGTTAATCAAATGCGAAGAGCTGCAGTTTCTGTGGCCTCTAATTTAGTGGAGGGTTCTTCCAGGACTAACCCTAAAGACCAGGCTCATTTTTATCAAATGGCATTTTCAAGCACATTGGAGTTATTAAGCCAGTCTGTTGTTAGTCAAGACCTTTCATTCATTGATGAAAAGCAAAACATTGAACTTCGAAATTTAATTAATGATGTTTCCTCAAAATTAAATGCCCTTCGGCGCAAACCATTAGAGCGCGTTGGATAATCACTACTTTTTAATGCTTAAAACTCTTAAACTTTAAACCTTAAAACTATGAATAAAGAAATCGAACGCAAATTCCTGGTAAAGGGCGACTTTAAACCCTTTGTTTCGAAAGAAACCAGAATAACACAAGGCTACCTTTCTTCCGTTCCTGAAAGAACCGTAAGGGTACGGGTTAAAGGAGAAAAGGGCTTCCTGACAATCAAGGGCATTGGCAACGCATCGGGCGTTAGTCGCTACGAGTGGGAAAGGGAAATTCCAGTTGCCCAAGCACAAGACCTAATGGCATTATGCGAGCCTGGCGTGATAGACAAGACCCGCTACCTGGCAAAAGTTGGCAACCGTACATTTGAGGTTGACGAATTTTACGGCGAGAATCAAGGCCTTATCATAGCCGAGATAGAACTATCGTCAGAAGACGAGCAGTTCGAAAAACCTTCGTGGCTCGGCGCAGAAGTAACCGGATACACACAGTATTACAACTCAATGCTAATGAAGCACCCTTACACCAAGTGGTAAACCATGAAAAGTTGACAATTTACGATCAAAATTTACGGATAACACACCACCCAAATGATTGAAGAAAAGAACCTTTCGACAGCCAACCAGGAAAACGGCACCAACGGATTCGACCCGCTTGATATGCGCAATTACAGGGTTGAGCGCCTACCCAAAAGAGAAAAATCGAATTTCGAAAAATGGCTGGGAATAATTGGCATACCACTGTCAATAATTTCATTCTTGCTGATTGCATTTGTGATTGATTTGTCATTCTTGCAAAATTTACAGCTCGAAAGCCTGGTATCGAAAGGGGCGCGTGCAGAATTTGAAAAAGTTGGCGCGGAGGTTTTCAGCCAAAGGAATGCTTACATGCTGGCAATTTTCCTGGGTGCCATAATATTGTGGATGACCCAAGCCATTCCGAGTTACCAAACGTCATTGATATTGATAATTTTGCTGGTACTCACGGGGGTTCTTCCCGAAAAACAGGCTTATGCCCAGTTGGGACACCCTGTTATGTGGCTAAACATAATGTCGTTCGTGCTGGCAAGCATGCTCGTAAAAACGGGAGTTGCAAAACGGTTTGCCCTTTGGTTTATACTGCGCTTTGGCAAGAATGCCAGCTCGATATTCATTAGTTTTATTGTTATCAATTTGGTTCTCTCGGCTTTTATCTCGGCCACCACGGCAAAGGCTGCCATCATGTTACCTATTTTCATGGTTATTTCGGCGGTTTACGGCTCAACTCAGGGCCATGACCACAAGAATTTCGGGCGAAGCATCGTTTTGCAAAACTTGCTCAACATTAATCTCGGTGCCGGGGCATTCGTAACCGGGAGCGGGGCCAACCTGTTGGCTGCTGCAATAATTGGGGGGGCAATGGGAGGCTCGGTATATTTTTTCGACTGGATGGCGGCAATGTTGCCAACAATGGTGGCATTGATGTTCGTGGGTTATGTCCTTGCAATGAAGGTATTCTTTCCGCTAAAACCCGAAGAGAGCATCCCGCAAATCAAGGGCGGCATAAACCGCCTGAGGAAAGAATACCACAAGCTGGGCAAGGTAAGCACTCAAGAAATCAAGTCAATCGCGATTTTCGTGTCAATACTTGCATTATGGTCAACTGACAAGCTACACGGGGTAAGTGCCACGGCCGTGGCTTTTGTTGGGGCTATCGTGGCTTTGCTGCCAAGAATCGGTGTGGTAAAGTGGAACGACATTGACATACCTTGGCACCTGTTACTTTTCTCGGCAGGAGCTTATACCCTCGGAGCAGGACTCGATATTACTGATTTGCCCTCTATAACCGTCAACGCCTTTTTCGATAGTTTGGGCATAGGCGCGGAAACTCCGTTTTGGGTGCTTTACCTGCTTTTAACGGGCGTGATGTGTTTCAGCGCACTTTTTTTTCAATCAAAGACAATGAGGGCAATGATTTTCATTCCAATTGCAATTGGAGTTGCTGGCAGGTTTGGTTACGAGGTTATTAGCCTTGCCTTACCGGTTGCTTTCATGATCGAACACGTTTACGTGCTTCCGTTTAATAGCAAGCCGGCAGCCCTCCTTTATGAAACCAACATGTACAGCTTGGTCGATGCTTTCCGTTTTGGGTTCACATTGCTGGTTATTGGCTGGATATTGAACATTATCATGGGTGAAACTTGGTTTAGGATACTCGGAATTACTCCCGATGGGGTTTTCGGGTTGTTTTAAACATGTCATTTGCCCGTGAGGCCGCCAATTGCAATAACGCGGCAAACAACAATAATTATGACAAAATGCAGTCGCCACAAAATTTTCATTGCAAGAAAATCCATTAAAACAAGAACCCTGCTTTTTGCTATCCTTCTCATATTTATGGGCTTTTATTGCGTAAATAACAATAATGGCCCAAATTCAAATCCAGACCACGTGCACTGAATGTTTTCAATTAGTCAGGTGCGGAGGTTGCTCAACTTGGTAATTGAAAGCAGCTGGATTTTGGCTCTCTCCTAATACATTCTTCGGGCTCACGACCACCCGGCAACAACCAATGACCTTTTACGGATTGACACTTTGGGGCAATTAACACGCACGTTGCTTTCAGCCGTGCAAAACCACCACCGTGAAGAGTTGGCTGTTGGCACCAAGGTAGGTTTTTTATTTGCGACACCCAAAACAATGGCAGCAATATTGCCAAACACCGCAATCCTAATCCCGAGGCTGTAAGCAAAAAAACGATTACAGCCGAAATAATATGGCAATCGTTTGAAAACCAAACCGCCGTTTCCCACAACACGAAAGCAGGGGCACTTTTATTTCGGGGCGGTTATGTTGGAGGCGCTACAGCCTCTTTGGGTTCACCAAACACCGCAGCAATCCACGTGCGGGTACAACAAGGCTGCATGTCGCTCCTGCCAGGCCGGCAACGCACCTTGCAAAACAAATTGACTCTTTGTCAATGGGCAAAAACACCAACCAGGCAAGAATCGCCGAAGCAGGCAAAAATCATCAAGCCGGCAAGGCGGGGCTGCCCGCCGCATTAAGCATTTTATTGTTAAAAGCCCTATATGGCAGCCGCTTCTTTGGGGGCAATCAAGAGCCGGGTACAAGTTTCAGAGCCAGGCTGAACAAACCTTCGACATGGCTTTTCCGGGGTCCGCCAGCATTTAATCAACGTCCGAAGGGGTCAACGGCCGGGTTGGTTTTATGGTTTTTTTTGCACAAGGTTACCCTTGCACAAAACCCGAAGCCCGTCACCGGGGTTTATTAACCGTAACCGGAAGTAATTCGGTGGCAATTAATTACAATTTGTTATTATTAACAGCCGCCAGTGGCCAATGTGCATGAAGTGTAGGGCCGACATCAAGTTGCCCCGGCACTTTTTTCGAAGGTTTATCCTTGGCGGTAAAAGAATAACGATGCCAAGACCGAACTACAGCCGGACCTGACGAATACTTATTTGCCAATTCCCACGTTTGCCGGCAAATGCTGGCACCGGTTTCAGAGAACAGGTTTCCCTTCATCCATCACTTTTCAGGTTTTTTATCATTGCTGCAACAGTCGGCCCAAATTTTCCGTATAGACAAAAGAGGTCAAATATTTTTTTCTTCGGCGAAGCTTGGATGAAGATCAATTTTGGCCTTGTTTCGTAAAGGTTTTGCCATAACAACCTAATTGATACAAATAATGAAAAGAACGAAGTTTTTCAGCTTGTTTGCCATTTTGGTCATTGTTGCAATGACAAGCGCCTGTTCTAAAACCGAAAAGTTCGAGTACCAAGTTTTGGTGCCAGTTTACAAGAGCTTCGAAGAGTTCAGGGCCTCCTTCAAGGCCTCTCCGCCCAAGATTATCGAACAACCAGGCAAGATTTATTTCAAGAACAACTACATTTTTCTTAACGAGGTGAACAAGGGTATTCATGTTATAAACAATGCCAACCCTTCAAATCCGGTTCCTGTAGTTTTTTACGAAATTGATGGCAACGTTGACATGGCCGTGCGTGGAAACATCTTGTTTGCCGACAGCTATATTGACCTTGTTGCAATTGACATGAGCAATATCCTTCAACCCGTTGAGATTGGACGGCTCCAGAATGCTTTCCCGTATATTTTGCCGGTTTCCGAATTTGACTATCCCGTGGCGTTTCCCGATGAAGGCAAGGGAGTTGTGGTTGGATGGGCAGTTGAAAAGCGAATCGGCTCCCCCTATGGCATCCCGGGTCTTTGGAGGTGGTTTGGGGGCGAGCTAATGTCAATGGATGCCGGCGGAGGACAAACATCAGTTGGAATTGCAGGCAGCATGGCTCGCTTCATGCTCAACGACCAATACCTTTACAGCGTTACAACTCCATGGATGCTTAAGACTCTCGATATTAGCAATGTCTCGAATATGGTTGCAACCGATAGCCTTTACACCTGGCGCGAAATGGAAACCCTCTTTAAATACCAAAACCATCTTTTTGTGGGAACCACCTCCGGAATGGTCATTTACAACCTCGACAATCCCGCCTCGCCACAGTTTGTAAGCGATTTTAATCACGTAAATTCCTGCGACCCCGTGGTTGTGGCAAACAACATAGCTTACGTTACCCTTAGATCGGGCAACGAGTGCGAGGGCTTTACCAACCAACTCGACGTTATTGACATTTCTAATATTCGGCAGCCAAGGTTGCTCAAGTCTTATCCGATGTTTAACCCCCACGGTTTAGGCATTGACCTGCCCCTCTTGTTTATTTGCGATGGTGCCGCGGGGCTCAAGGTTTACAACGCAACCAACCCGCTTGCAATTTCGTCGAACATGATAGCCCACTTCCCCAACATTGACGCGTTTGACGTCATACCGTTGGGCAACATACTGCTATTGACAGGCCACGACGGGTTGTTTCAGTACGACTACTCTAACCCCCAGAATATGGTTCTGTTGAGCCACATCAAGATAAAAAGAAAGCGGTGATGAAGTCAAAATTGGTTTTTTTGGCCTTCTTTACAATAGCCTCCTTAATGGCTTTGGAGGGCAGCCCTAAGGTTGCCAGCCAACCCCCTGCCCCGCCCGACCGCTTCTTGATTGTAACGGCAAGCGCGCTAACGGGCAAGGATTATGGACAATACGTTTTGAATCAAGGTTATAACTTGATTGTTGGATGGCGCTGGAATAAAGGTTTTAGGGCGGGCTTGGGCTCCGGCTTTGAAAAGTTCGACGAATACGTGCTCCCCTTTTTTGCATTTACTGCAATACCACTTGGAGGAAGCATCAATTCGCCGTTTTTGTATGCAAAGGCAGGGTATGGCATTGGTTTTGCCTCGGCAGAGGCTGGATGGGACAATCCCGGTTTCTTGGGTGGCATACTTTTGGGTGGCGGCGCAAACGTTACTCTTTTCTCGTGGAACCGACTGGCATTGCGGGGCGGGCTGGGTTACAGGTTTCAAAAAATTTCGGGCAAAATACAAAGTTCCTGGAGTTTGCGCCGAATATTGGAATACGGAAGAATGGACTTTCACCTGGCACTGTCATTTTGGTGATTTCAAGGCATTTTTTTAACACGCAACCTTCAATCTTTCGGCGGTTATCAGAGTAATTACATTTAGATACATACACAAAAACCCATTTCAATGAAAACACAAACCATTTTTGTTCTTTTTGCTGTTATAGCCTTTATCTCTTGTTCAAAGGGTACAAACCCGGTTACCGACCCCGTAACAATAGAGCTTACTCCCAGGGCACAAGAGGTAATTGAATCGGGCAACACCTTTGGTGTTAACCTTTTCAACGGGGTTGCTGCCACAGAGGCCAAGAACCTGATGCTTTCGCCCTTGAGCGCAAGCGTTGCCCTTACAATGTTGCTCAACGGCACCGAAGCCCAAACATTTGCCCAAATAAAACAAATGCTGGGATACCCCGCCGACCTTACCCTTGAGCAGATAAACACTGCATACAAAAGTCTGGTTGGTCAGTTGCTAAGGGCCGACCCAAAGGTGACGTTGGCTTTGGCAAACGCCATTTTTTACCGGAAAGATTTTCCGTTCAAGCAACCATACCTTAATACCATTGCCCAAAATTTTGAAGCCCTGGTAAAAGGACTTGACTTCAATTTGCCGGCGGCAGTTGCAGAAATAAACAAATGGGCAAGCGATAACACCAACGGCAAAATACCAAAAGTCATTGATGCAATTGATCGGGATTTGGTAATGTTCTTGATGAATGCCCTGTATTTCAAGGGCGACTGGACAAACCGGTTCAAGACTACCGATACTCAAAGCCTACCCTTTACCCTCGAAAATGGCACCACGGTAAACGTTCCCACAATGAAGGGTGATTTTAACATTAAAACCATGTCAAACCAAACATTCAAGGCAGCGGAGCTACCATACGGGCGCACCAACTTTTCGATGGTGGTCATGGTGCCAACCGGATCGCTATCGGGGTTTTACACCTCGTTTACGCCCCAGTTATGGAGGAGCATCACGAGCCACCTCGACTCCATGCAGCAGGGGCAAAAAAACTTGGTATTCCTGCCAAAGTTTGAGTTTAGCTACGAAAAGCAACTAAAAGAGATATTGCAGGCGTTGGGTATGGTCGATGCCTTCGAACCAGCACTCGCCAACCTCAACCCTATTTCTGATGAAGACCTTTACGTTAATTTCGTAAAACAAAACACCTTTATCAAGGTTGACGAAAAAGGAACCGAGGCGGCAGCCGTAACAACAATCGGCGTTGGCATTACGAGCATGCCTCCTTCGTTTGAGGCAAACAAACCTTTTATCTTTGCAATACGCGAACGAACCACAAACACCTTGCTGTTTATTGGGCAAGTAATGGACCCGAGGAGCTAAGAGCGAAAAAAGCGAGTGGACATAGGCCCCGCAGCATGAGCGTGAAAAAATTAGAAATAACAGAAGCCAAGATAAAAGCACAAAGGGGGCGGCAACGACCAATTACATTGCGCATCGAAGCCCCAGGCGGTGGAGCCGCAACACCCACAAAAGCCCTTGAAGGGCGACCCTTAAAAGATGAAGCGGCAGGCTAATATTTTTAAGAAAAAACAATGGCGCAAAAAAGATTAAAGTTGGTTGCCGCGATTGCCTTGCTGGTTTTCCTTGGGTCATGCTCAAAGGAAGAACGCACGAGCTTGCCGCCAAATTTGACGACAGAAGAGGGCTTGTTTAGTGCATGGATTTCAAGCGTAACTCCCCTGTCGGGGGTGGTGGCGGGCAAGCCGGCAAAATTTTCAACCACCTATTCTAAACCAAGCCCATGTTACGCTAAAGCAGCAATAAAAACCCGAATGACGGGATTTGAAGTGGAGCTGCTGGTTTTGCTTCATATACCAAGGCCGCCAATGGTTTGTTCGGACGTGCTGGTTGGCGAAACCTCGCAGTTTCAGGTGTTGTTTCAAAGAGCGGGGACATACACCATGACTTACAAGGGCACAAACGGACCCGAATCAATTCAACTCACGGTAAATTGAAGCAATGATGTTGGGGTTTTTGGTGTATTTTTGAACAAAAAACAATTTTGAATCATTCGAAGACCGACGTTCTTGACAAAGAGGTGTTGGAGGGCTGCCTGAAAGGAAGGCGAAAGCACCAGGAGATACTGTACAGGCAGTATTATGCTTTCGGCATGTCGATAACCTTGCGCTACCTACCAACCCGCGAGGACGCCCTGGAGGTGCTAAACGACAGCTTCTTGAGGGTTTTTCAAAATCTTGACAGTTTCGATATTGAAAAACCTTTCAAAACTTGGTTCAGAAAGATACTCGTAAATACCTCCATTGATTTTCTTCGGAAAAACTCGAAGCTAATCATGCAAGGAGAGCCTTCGGTAATGGAAAATCAATGGGCAATAGAGCCAGAATTTGTAAAGGAAATGAGCGGCAGTGAAATTATTGCTTTGTTTGATGGCCTTCCCGTTCAGCAAAGGCTGGTTTTTAACCTTTACGAGGTGGAGGGTTACAACCATGAAGAAATTGGTGGAATGCTTGATGTTTCGCCCGGAACATCGAGATCGAGCCTAAGCCGGGCAAAAAAAACACTTCGAACGTTGTATTTCAAAATGATAAGCAAAGAGCGCAATGAAGCCGTTTGACGAAAATTTGGCCAATAACGTTAGGGAAGCCTTCGACAATTGGCGCGAGCAGGTGCCCGACGGGGCTTGGGCCGATATGAGAACCAAGCTCGACGGGGCCAAACAACCCAAGGTAGTTGCATTTTGGAGCAACCGCCCAAAGGTTGCGTTTGTTTCGGTTTTGGTGGCGGCTTCGGTGGCCCTGCTCATGATACCGGTTTTAATGCTAATCAAAAAAACCGACCACGTGAAAATAACAACCGCTGTCGAAGTTGCCGAATCACAATCAATCATGCAAGGCCAGCAAGAAACATTTTCAGCTCCATCAATACAACAAGCCTTAAGCCAAACCACCGGGGCAGAAAAGAAGAAAAAACCAACTATCGTCAACCCCGAACCTGTAATTGCTGTTTTGCAAGCCGAGCAACCCAACATGCCGGCCCACCTTGCCGAAACAAATTTGGCCGTGAGCGACCCGCAACAGGTGGAGCACACCCCTGAAACCGGCCAGGCACATGACTTACAAATGCCTGAAAAAGAAAAAGACACCCCTCAAGTTGATGCAATGGCTCAACACGCGAAACCTTCAGACCAATCAAATTACAATTCATGGCTCCCCGCGAGCGCGCAAAAGAGCCGCTTTTCGTGGGCGGTTTCTGCAAGCCCAATGGTTTCGTTCGCCCAAAATCAACCAAACCCATTGCCCGGGGTGGCAGCAGGTGTGGCCGCAGGATACAAAATCTCTGACAGGGTAAGAATTGAAGTGGGAGGGCTTTTGGCATACAATCAACTTGATGTTAGGAATGAAGCCACTTTTAGCGTGGTCGAAAACTTCACGAATATTTATGCGAGTCAAGACGCAAGTGCACACAGGCTTCTTTTTTCGGGCAACAACAAGTATAACTTGCTTGCCCTCGAGATTCCGGCCAACATCCAGTTCAATATTTATGACAGGCCCGAAAGCAGGCTTTTCATTTCAACAGGACTTTCATCATTGGTCTTCCTGCACCAAAGTGTTTCGGGCGTAAACTTCGTTCACGTTCAGAACGACATCGGTGGCGCGCCTTCGGGTTCGCAATCTTTTTCATCAACAACTGTTTTTGTTGATGAAAATTACGGCCCGTTTAGTCGCATTGACCTGGGGCGTATTCTTAACCTTTCGGCAGGATACGTTATTGTAGGAAAAAACAGCTCCTTGGTCTTCGAACCATTCTTGAAGTTGCCCCTTGGCGGCGTTTCCAGCAGCAACCTTTCACTTGGCATGGGTGGTGTGAGCCTTAAACTTCTTTTTTCGGGAAATTAGCGCGGTGACCCTTTTCGCCACGGTATTACTTTATACTGAATTCATAACCGTAGTGCCTTGGCACTAAGTGCAGCAGCCCGACAAAATGAGGCAATAAGGCAGCAAATTATTGAGGAAACCAGCCAAGTGCTGCAAGTGCAAAAAGCTGTTAATGGCACGGCCTTGCCCCAAAAAACAAGAAAATCTTAACGTGAGAAACCCATGGAGCAAGAAAGACCCACAAGTGAATGAAACATTGGTGTTTTTGTCATAAATCAAAGATGTTGAATTAAAGGAGATTCATGCATTTGTAGAAGTGGTTGACAATAATTTTACAATCATTAAGGAATCCTCATTGTTACAAGATTTTTCAAACAATAAATCAATTAATACGGGCCATTATGCTGCAATGGGGCAATTTGCCATCTTTTTCGCGTTCGGGTTTTAACTCCAACTCAAGCCCTGAATTCTCGGCCGTTTCAACCCCGGCAGGTTTTCTAAAACCCCTTCGGCTTAGCCATAACATTAAAATCACTACCTTTGCCTTGCATTCACTACATAAAGGTTAGGCAATGAATATTCTTTGGCGCAGGTTAGGTTTCCTGTTTTTTGTTTGTATCATTGCCGGCGCCGATGTTGATGCCCGGGCCGTGGGCACCCCGGCAATTGCGGCACCGACATTTTCGGCCCCGGCGGGTTTTTATACCTCGCCATTCGGGCTCACCATAAGCACTTCCCAAACCGGGGTTTACACCTATACCGTGGCGGCAGCGGGTTACGCGCCAATATCGGGAGAAGTTAAGGTAGTTGACCAAAACCTCACGGTACCCGTTTCGCTGCAACCAAACAAGGGCGGTTACGATAATGGTACCACCTACAGTAAATCGCCGGTATCGGTAACGTTTAGGGTAAACACGACCGGTTCTGCCGTTGGGCCTGCCGACAATGTTTACATGAGCGGCACCATTGCCAACCCCATTTGGCCCGTTCCGGGCAGCAATCCTGACCTGCTGATGACTCGCGAAAGCCCGGGGTCGCCATTTTTTGTCAAAACCTTTCAGCTAAACCCCGGCGAATACCAGTACAAGTACTTCCGAAACGACGGCTGGGGCGGTGGCGAATGGAGCGGCAACCCAAACCGTGTTATAAACATTACAGGTGCCACCATAATTAACGACTACTTCGGCCACCTTACACCCCCGCCGCAACCGCTGTTTAAAGTAACCTTTGTGGTTACAAGCGCCGGCGGAGCACCTATTAACGATGCTGTTATAACATTTAACGGAACCTCGTACCCGCCCGGCCACCATGTTTTCGAAGAATTGGTGCCTGCGGCAGTGGTAAGATACACCACCAATGGCAGCATACCCACCGAAAGCAGCCCTGTATTTACAACCCCCCTGATGATGACCTCGCGGCAGGGCCACCCAAATGTTATTTCGCTTATCCCCACAAACAACGTAACAGGGGGCTCGGAAATGTGGCAACCCCCGGCGGGCGAAGTTTTCAAGATTAACACCATTCGCGCCAGGGCTTTTGCACCAGCAATGGAGCCCGGTGCCGTGGCAACGGCATCGTATATGGTAAGCCCGCAAGGTGCCCAGAGGTATTCAATGCCGGTATTTTCGGTCAACGCCCACCCGGGTGCATTTTTTAGCCCCGACACCGGAATTTACGTGTTTGGAAATAACAGTAACTACTTCCAGGAGGGCGATGAATGGGAAAGGCTTACTCACGTGGAATTCTTTGAAAACAATGGTGAGTTGGTTTTCTCGCATCAACTTGGAGTGCGCGTGCACGGCGGAACAACACGCAACAGACCTCGCAAATCACTCAGGTTTTACGCTCGTGAAGAGTACGGGCAGTCTTGGGTAAACTACAGGTTTTTCGACGACAAGCCAATACTGCGCTTCAAGCGTTTCTTGCTCCGAAACAGCGGCAACGACTGGGACCAGGCAATATTTCGCGATGCTTACATGCAATCGCTGGTAAAGGATTTTGCAAGGGTTGACCTGCAATACTCCCGTCCGGCCATACTGTTTCTCAACGGCGAGTACTGGGGCGTTCATAACATACGCGACAGGTTCGATTCGCGCTACATCGAAACCCATTATGGCTTGGCCGAAACAGAGTACACGATGTTGGAAAACAATGCGGTTTACGATAACGGAAATCCCGATGGCCTGGCCCATTACCAGGCATTGTATTCGTTCGTGGCGGCCAACGATATGGCAACACCCGACAATTACCGGTATGTTGAAACCCTGATGGACGTTGAAAGTTTCATTGACCACCAGGTGCTGCAAATATTCTTCATGAATACCGACTGGCCCGGCAACAACTTGCAGTACTGGCGCAGGTTTACCAATGGCTACCAGGCAGGCTCTCCGCCGGGCCTCGACGGACGCTGGCGGTGGATGATAAAGGATACCGACTTCGGGTTTTGGCTAAACTTTAG
This sequence comes from uncultured Bacteroidales bacterium, assembly GCA_964349365.1. Classification (GTDB taxonomy): domain Bacteria; phylum Bacteroidota; class Bacteroidia; order Bacteroidales; family UBA7960; genus UBA7960. The sequence goes on from CAYGFY010000023.1 coordinate 40,655, forward strand.
TTACGTGCCCGGTGTTGCGCAAGGCGCGGCACACAACACCCTTGCTTTTGCGTTGGCCCCATCCGGCCCAAGTTGGCCAAATCCGCCATGGTCAACACTTCTGTTTAGGAGGTTGGTGCAAAACCACGATTTCAGAAACGCCCTCGTAAACCGCTTCTGCGATTTCTTGAACACGGTTTTCGGTGCACAAAACGTGTTGGCAAGGCTCGAAGAGCACAGGCAGCTATACCTGCCCGAAATGGAGGAGCACATACACCGCTGGCGCACCCCTTCGAGCCTGGCAAGCTGGCACCAGCAGGTTGACCGCATGGCCACCTTCGGACAGCAGCGTCCGGGGTTCTTGAAACAACACGTTAAAGCCCAATTTAACCTTGGCGAAATGGCAAGCCTCACCGTTAGTTCTGCCAACATCGCACACGGCGGGGTAAGGGTAAACAGGCTTCAGCCCCACCACATATCCAACCCTTGGACGGGAGAATACTACGGGAATGTACCCGTAGATATTGAGGCGGTTGCAAGGCCAGGCTACCGCTTTAGCCACTGGGAAGGGCTACCCGCCGGAACACCGGCCAAGACTTCAATAACCCTCAATGCAAACCTGGCGGTAAAGGCCCATTTTACAAGTGCGCTGATTCATTACTGGCACTTCAACAACTTGCCCGCGGGAGTAATAACCCAGGTGGCAGCCGACCTTTCGCTGGCCGGCCCTGGCCAGATTTCATACCCGGGTACCGGGGCCGGCTACATGGACAGAACCGACGGAACAACACTTAACGCGTTTAACGACCAGCCTGCCGGAAGAGGATTGAGGGTGCGAAACCCCTCAAACACCAGAGAACTGATAATTAACGCCCCAACTTCGGGACACGGTGAAATTAAGATTTCGTTTGCACTGCACCGTACCAACAACGGTGCCCGGCAACAACATCTGTTTTACTCGACCAACGGGGGTGCAAATTGGGCTGAGCTTGCCCAACAATACGCCGTGCCTGTAAATTTCGAGGTGTTTAGATTCGACCTGAGTAATTTGCCGCAAGTAAACAACAATGCCAACTTGCAGTTTAAGATATCTTTCGTGGGCCAAGAGGCAGGCGGTACCGAGGGTAACAACAGGTTCGACAACATTGTGGTGGAAGGTATTCCGATAAATACAAGCGTGGAAGAATTGAAGCCTGACCAAATGTCGTTGTTCAACTTTCCCAACCCGTTTTCGGCAAGCACCTCAATAGTACTTGGCGTTACGAGGCCCACAATGGTAAATGCAACCGTTATTGACTCCCAAGGCCGCACGGTGGGTGTTTTGCACAACGGAATGGTTGAAGCCGGCACGCATCGTTTTCGGCTAAACGGACACAGTCTCTCCCCCGGGTTGTATTTCTGCAAGGTAGTTACAGATTTTGGAACCGAGGTTTTGAGAATAGTGAGGCAGTGACAGGCAAGCGGTTGTTAAAAGTAAAAAGCGGCAAACCTGCCCGCACCGGTCAGAATGCCGGCCGGCGGTTAAAATGTTTTTTTTTGCAGAGGCCCCAACCAAACAAAGAGTTTCCGGTTATAACTGGCCAAGTGCCTGTTGTTTCGCTTTTTGGTTTTTAACTCACAACGGCACTCCCTTCATCGCAGTTCCGTTGCATCTTTCCACGGGTTAATCGTTTGAATAAATTTGTAACTTTGCCAACAATACTTACGTAATTGCACGCCAAAAATGTCGAAAAAGTTCAAGGTACTTAAGCACTCGGGCGAGGCCGAGTTTTTTGAGGTTGAAAAGCTGGCCCTGTCGCTCCAAAATTCGGGTGCCAACAGCCACGAGGTTCAAGAAGTGATAGGCAACCTCAGGCCGTTGCTCTACGACGGCATGCCCACCAAGTTGATTTACAAGCTGGCATTCAGGTTCTTGAAGGGCACCCGCATAGGCAATGCCGCCCGTTACAGCCTCAAGAAGAGCATCATGGACATGGGTCCGTCGGGCTTTCCATTCGAGCACTTTGTTGGCGCGCTCGTGGAAAAAATGGGGTACCAAGTAATGCTCAACCAAACCATTCAGGGGCGATGTGTTTCGCACGAAATTGATGTTTTGGCACGAAACCAGCGCGAGCTTTTCATGGTGGAGTGCAAGTTTTACAACACCCAGGGAAAGAATTGCAGCGTGCAGGTGCCGCTTTACATTAACTCGCGTTTTCTGGACGTTAAACACACCTGGGACAAGGATCCGTCGAACCAAAACCTGGAAAAGTACGCAATGATAGTTACCAACACCCGTTTTAGCACCGACGCCCTGGCCTATGCCAAGTGTGCGGGGCTCAAGACCATAAGCTGGGATTACCCCGGCGGAAAAAGCCTCAAGGAGTTTATTGAATTTTACGGGCTTTTTCCCGTTACCGTGCTTACTTCGCTTGCACGAAAGCAAATAGATTACTTGCTCCGCAACAACGTTGTGCTCTGCCAAACGCTACTCTCAAAACCCGAACCCTTCGGGAGGCTGGGACTTTCCAAAAAGAAACAGAACGAGGTGCTTGCCGAGGTGAGTGAACTTTTGGGCGAAGTGTGATTGCTGCCTTGTTTTACCCCTTCGCTTGGTTACAACAGCCAAGCAGCTAAATTTTTTCTGCTACCTTTACACTCCCAATTGTAAGGCAATGGTATGGTTGACATTTTAGCTACCCCCATAGAGTACCTGCGGGGCGTTGGCCCCCTGCGCGGGTCGCTGTTGCGCGAGGAGCTCGGCATTTTTACCTTTGCCGACCTGCTGGAGTATTTTCCTTTCAGGCACGCCGACCGAAGCCAGTTTTACAAGGTAAGCGAGGTGCGCGAGGGGCTTCCTTACGTGCAGCTGAGAGGCAAGATTTCGAACATTGAGCTTCACGGCAAGATGCGAACCACACGAATGACCGCCACCTTTGCCGACGAAACCGGACGCCTTGACCTTATTTGGTTCAACGGCTTCAAGTGGCTAAAGGATGCTTTTAAGCCGGGTGTTGAATACATTGTTTTCGGAAAGCCAACGCCCTACGGCGGCCGATATAACATTTCGCACCCCGAGGTGGAGCCTTTCGATGCCGGACAAGAGCAGGTGTCGGGGTCAATGCAGCCCGTTTATTTCTCTTCCGACAAGCTGCGCACACGTTTTCTCGACAGCAAGGGCATTGCAAAACTCACAAAAACACTGTTGCCAATTGTTATTGACCATGTTGCCGAAACCCTGCCCAAGAGCCTCATTGACGAGGTTGGGCTAATGGGTCGTCGCCAGGCCCTGGCCAACATACACTACCCCGCCGATGCCCGCTCCCTGCAAAGGGCCACCGCCCGCCTCAAGTTCGAAGAGCTGTTCTTCTTGCAGCTAAGCCTGCTACGGCTCAAAATGGTAAGGCTCGAAAAAACACAAGGATACCTTTTTCCGTCAATAGAAAACCTCTTCAACAAGTTTTACAAAACCTGCCTGCCATTTGAGCTTACCGAGGCACAAAAGCGCGTGTTGCGCGAGATACGGCTCGATACCCTTTCGGGAAAACAGATGAACCGCCTGCTGCAGGGCGACGTGGGCAGCGGAAAAACGGTGGTGGCGGTTTTTTGCATGCTAATGGCCATTGACAACGGCTTCCAGGCTTGCCTGATGGCACCCACCGAAATACTGGCAAACCAGCACCACGAGTCAATAACCGCATTGCTCCGAACCCTCAACGTGAACGTTGGCATGCTGACGGGGTCAACCCGTGCGGCAAAACGCAAAGAACTGCTGCAAGCACTCAAGTGGCAACACCTGCAAATAATTGTTGGCACGCACGCCCTTATAGAAGAGGGGGTGGAGTTTGGAAACCTCGGAATGGTTATCATTGACGAGCAGCACCGGTTCGGCGTGGCGCAGAGGGCGCAACTGTGGACCAAGGCAGCAACACCACCACACGTTTTGGTAATGACGGCAACGCCAATACCGCGCACCCTGGCCATGACACTTTACGGCGACCTCGACGTGTCGGTGATTGACCAACTGCCCCCCGGACGAAAACCCATACAAACGGTGCACCGCTACGACAACCACCGCTTGAGGGTGTTTGGCTTCATGCGAGAGCAGATAAAACAAGGACGTCAAATCTTCGTGGTTTACCCCCTGGTAAAGGAGTCGGAAACCCTCGACCTGAAAGACCTGACCGATGGCTACGAGAGCATCGTCAGGGCGTTTCCGCTGCCCGAGTACGCCGTGAGCATTGTGCACGGGCAGATGAAAACCGCCAACAAGGACTACGAGATGCAGCGGTTTGTAAAGGGCGAAACACAAATAATGGTTGCAACCACCGTGATAGAGGTGGGCATAAACGTGCCAAACGCCACCGTGATGGTTATTGAAAACGCCGAACGGTTTGGCCTGTCACAGCTTCACCAGCTTAGAGGAAGGGTAGGACGCGGCGCCGACCAAAGCTACTGCATACTCATGAGCAGCCACAAGCTAACCGCCGATGCCCGCAAAAGGCTCGAAACAATGGTGGCCACTAACGATGGATTCGAAATTGCCGAAACCGACCTTAAACTGCGAGGGCCGGGCGACATTCAGGGCACCAGGCAAAGCGGCCTCGTTGACCTGAAGCTGGCCGATATTGCCAAAGACGAAAAAATGATTAAGTTTGCACGCCAAAAGGCAAGAGAACTCCTCGAAACCGACCCCCGCATTACAAACCCCATAAACAAACCGGTGCTGGCAAAACTAAACTCGTTGGCAAAAGACAAGGCTGCATGGGGAAAAATTAGCTGAACATTTACAAATTAAAACTTTTAAACAACTAACCATTTTCTGTTCGCGATGAATTTTCAATTGAAGTGAGGTACTCCAGTTTTCGGTTGGCCTAATATCCTAAACCAGTGAACCATTTTCTACGAAAACCAAATTCAAAAAAATGACACCCTTAATTGAACAATTCCTTCAACTTTCAACTTTCAGCATCCGACCCCAAATTCCATTTTCATGAAAAAGTTTCACCTTTTAACAATTGCTTTTTGGCTTGTTGCCCTTGCAGCCCCGAGCCAGCCGCCGGCAGGCTATTACAGTGGTGCCGTCGGGCTTACGGGAGCCAACCTCAAGGCAGCCTTGCACGACATTATAAAGGGCCACACCGCGGTTACCTACAGCTCCATTTGGAACCATTTTGCAAACACCGACCAAAAGCCCAACGGCAAGGTGTGGTGCATGTACAGCGACCTGCCCGGCAACCCGCCCTACGAATATACCTTCATAACCCATCAGTGTTCGCAGGCCACCGCCCCCGCCGAGAACTTTTGCTACAACCGCGAGCACGCGTTTCCGCGAAGCTGGTACGGGCCGGGAGGCAACGAAGATATGCCCATGCACGCCGACCTGCATCATATTTTTCCGACCGATGCATGGGTAAACGGCCTGCGCAGCTACCTGCCGTTTGGGGTTGTAACAAACCCAACAACCACCACGCAAAACGGGAGCAAGCATGGGCCCAACGCCACGGTAGGCTTTAGCGGTAACGTGTTTGAGCCCATTGGCGAGTACAAGGGCGACATTGCACGCACAATGTTTTACATGGTTACACGGTACCATGACCTCGTGGCCGGGTGGTTTTCGAGCTCCACCCATGGCAGCCTCGTGCTCGACGGAACCGCCTTCCCGGCCTTCAAAACATGGTTTCTCGACCTGATGCTGCAATGGAGCCGGCAAGACCCCCCGAGCCAAAAAGAAATTGACCGCAACAACGCGGTTTTTGCAATTCAGAACAACCGCAACCCGTTTATCGACAACCCTGATTATGCAAACTGCATTTGGGTCGCTTGCACAACCACCGAGCCGCAAAACCACCCAACCGCATTAACGGCAGGTGCCATAAAGCTCACCTGGACCGATGCCACCGGGGCCGTGCCGCCAACAGCATACCTGGTACGCATGAGCCAACAAGGCTTCGAGCATGTTGCAACACCAACAAACGGAACCCCCGTGCCAAACGACCACGCCAACAAAAACGTGCCACACGGCACACAATCGGCAACATTCGGGCAGCTAACTCCAGGCACAACTTACTACTTCAAAATATTTGGATACACCGGCAGCGCAAACAACATACTATACAAGACCAACGGCACAATACCACAAGCATCGCTAAGAGCAAACTAAGTGTTTTGTCAAAAAAAAACTTTATCATTTAAACTTTGACTAATTTTGCCCATCCAACTCCCAAACCTTTTTCGAAACAACGGCCCCCCTTGGGGCTTGCCCCACCCTAACTTAAAACTTTTGGCCAAGTACCGATTTACAATTATTAAATGCAAAAAAAATGAAACAACCCGAACTCTTCAAAAAACTATCTCTCGCAGTGGCAATGCTCGCAATTGCAACAAGCGGGTGGGGACAGGCTTTAATTGTCGAAAATTTTGACTACCCCGTTGGAGCTGCATTAACGGCGCATGGCTGGGCGGCACACAGCAGTGCAGGCACCAATGCCATTACGGTGTCGACCCCAACAATAACCTATCCGGGCTACTTGGGCTCTGGCATTGGCAATCAAGTAACGCTCACAACATCGGGCGAGGACGTAAACCGCACATTTGCACCGCAAACTTCAGGCACCGTGTATGCCTCTTTCTTGGTTAATGTAACCAGTGCAAACACCGCCGGAGATTATTTCTTTCATGTTGGTGCCACCACCATAAGCACAACTTTTAGAGGACGTGTTTTCGCAAGCCGGAACGCGGAAAATAAGCTTGCCTTTGGTATTGCCCAAAGCACCACAACAGTAAATTACTCGGCCTTTGTTTACGATTTAAACACCACTTACCTGGTTGTTTTGAGGTACGAGATCATTGCCGGTGCCACCAACGATGTTGCTTCAATTTTCATTAATCCACCACTTAATGCCCCAATACCCACATCGGGTTGGATTACCAACACCGATGCGGCAGGGACTGACCTCGCGCAACTGGGCTCTGTTGCTCTGAGGCAAGGGACCGCTGCCAATGCCCCGGCACTCATCCTTGATGGTATGAGGGTTTCAACCAACTGGGCCGATATTGTGGGCGAACCCGTAGCAGCCACCCCCACTCTTTCCGTTTCTCCCACCTCGCTCACCGGCTTTGGCTATGCTGAGGGCAGCGGCCCATCGGCAGCCCAGACTTTTGTTATTACCGCAAATGCCCTTACGCCCACCAATGCCCCCGTATCAATTTATGCGCCGGCCAACTTTTTGGTTTCGCTTGACGGGAGCACCTGGGGCGCGTTTCAATCGGTTGACGCAACGGGTGGCAGCCTTTCGCAAACGGTTCACGTTAGGCTTTTGTCAGGCTTAAGTGCCGGCTCTTATTCGGGCAGCGTGAACATATCGGGTGGCGGCGCCACCGCCGTGAGCGTGGCGGTGAGTGGCAGTGTTTCGGCAGCGATTACCGAACCCACCAACCACGTTACCGGTTTCGCGGCATCGACCAACATTACACCCACCTCCATTGCCCTAACGTGGACCGATGCCGTGCCGGCAGCCGACGGGTATTTGATTATTGGCGCCACGGGCACCTGCAGTGGCATTGCCAACCCCGTTGATGGCGCGGCTCAAGCAAACGCCGCACTGATTCACAATGTTGCCGCAGGTATTCAAACACACACCTTTGGCGGCCTTGCACCCAACACGCTCCATTGCTTCAAGATATTTCCCTACAACGGCTCGGGTGCGGGCATAAACTACAAGACCGATGGTGTTGTGCCCGAGGCAAGCGCAACAACGCTGCCACCAACTATTACTACCTATTCGTGGATTGGTGCCGAAGGTGCCTCGTGGCAAGTTGACGCCAACTGGAGCCCAGCTCGAACAACTCCCCAACCCACCGACATTTTGCAATTCGATGGAGGGGCGGCAAGAACCGTTACTGCTGTTCCGGGCCAAACAATTGGGCAGATGCGGGTAATCAACAATACGGCCATAACCTTGCAAGCTGCCGCGGCAGACAACATTCTCGTCATTTCCGGCGGAACGGACACCGACCTGGTAATTGAAGCCGGCTCGCAGTTAAACGTTTCGGGAACAACCGCGCTGCAAATATCGCTATCATCAGGTGCAACGGGCTCGATAAGCGGGTCAATGACTTTTGCCAACGGAGTCCACAGGCTCTTATCGGCCAATGCAAGCGGTATTACATTTAATTCGGGGTCGCAGTTTACAGCCGGTACCGGTTTTACGGGCAACGCCTTTGGCACAACTTCTTTAAACTCCGTAATTTTTTCAAGCGGATCGGCTTACATTTTAGTGGCAGGGTCAAATCCATTTGGTGCTACTCAGCCAAGTAGCGTGGTTGTTTTTCAGGCAGGCAGCAATTACATCCATCGCTCTGTGGGTATTCCTGCTTTTGCCGGCAGGACTTATGCGAACTTTGAATACGACCACACCGGCACAATATCTCCATTAGGTGCTTCCGCCGTAAGCATGGAAAATCTCAAGGTAACTAAAGGCACCTTGAATTTTAACGTAACCGGCACTCCGGGCCATTCAATAAAAGGCAACATTGAAGTTATGCCCGGTGCCACGCTTAATTTTGATCCCTCTACGGTAGGCACCGTAAACCTCAACGGTACGGCAATGCAAACAATATCGGGCGGGGGTACAATAACCGCGGGAACCCGTTCAACATTGGCGTCAAACAATGCCTCGGGGGTTAGGTTAAGCACCGCCGCAACCTTTAATAACCTTACCATAATGCCCCAATCATTTTTCGACTTTCAACCTGGCACTTCATGCACCGTAAGCGGAACGCTAACCAACGGCAACACCGGTATTGCAGAAACAGTTGGCGCCGACGATACCTCCAATTATTCTGCCTGGACCAACGGCAGCAACGGCGGGTCGGGGTTTGGGCCTTGGTCTTTATGGACCCAGGGTACCGGCGGACATTTTCTGGCAAGCTCGAGCGCCCAAGGATTCGGAAACATTGATACCGGGGGCAGGTCTTTTGGCATGTGGGGAAACCCGGCAGGAACAAATTTTTCTCACGCACAGCGAACGTTTACCGGCTGGGCTGACGGCTCAACATTTTCGATTGACATTGCAGTTGCTTTTAGAAACGGCGCCAAAGGGATTGATCTTTTTGCCAGCGGCTTTGAGTCAATTTGGAATTTTAACGTTGGCGGCGACCAATATAGCGCAGGCGGCTCAAATCTGGCCTGGGCTTACTCGCAAACCTCAATTTTTAAACTTACCGCCACACAGGTTGGGGCAAATATTAACATAACGCTTACAAGAGGCACCGACACTTATTCAACAACCATTATCGGAAAAACCCTTCATGCTTTTAGATTGTACGTGGGTGGTACCGATGCCGGCAATGACTCGAACAATTTGTTTTTCAACAACCTGAAAGTTACCCGACCTGCCTTGGGTGCCACTGGCCTGATAATCAGAAACGGCGGCTCGCTCTTGCACGGCACCCCTAACGTGGGCGCCACCAT
>CAYGFY010000024.1:0-40082 GCA_964349365.1 uncultured Bacteroidales bacterium
GCCGATTTGCTGGAGCACTCACGAAGGCTGGTTTCAAATACCTTGGGGCATCAGCCAAGAAAAATACCTGTTATCATCCACAACCAAACGGTTGTGTCAAACGGCTTCGTGTCGTGGGCTCCCAGACGTTTGGAGATATTTACCAACCCACCGCAAGACAATGGAGCCGCTGACTGGCTCGAAAAACTTGTGGTTCACGAGTTACGGCACGTGGTACAAATTGACAAGCTAAATCAGGGGCTTGTAAAGGTTCTGTCGCATCTTTTGGGTGAGCAGGCAACCGGTGGCTTTTTTGGGCTGTCAATGCCCATGTGGTTCGTCGAAGGCGATGCAGTTGCCGTTGAAACTGGTCTTACAATTGGTGGCAGGGGACGGCAGCCTTGGTTCGAACAAGGGTTGAGGGCTCAGGTATTGGAAAAAGGGGCTTACAACTACGACAAGGCATTTTTCGGATCCTTAAAAGATTATGTGCCCAATTATTACGAATTGGGATACCAACTGGTTGCTGCGGCAAGAGCCCAATATGGCAAAGATGTTTGGAGCAAGGTGGTTGACCGCGTTGCAAGAAGACCACTGGGTTTTTCGACTTCTTTTTCCAGGGGCATAAAAAACCAGACAGGCCTATCTATTGGCAAGTTTTATCAAAACAAAATGCTAAGGCTTGATTCGGCGTGGAGGCATCAAAAATCCTTGCACCAGTACACTCCGGTGAAAATATTGAGCCCTGCCAAAAGCCTATTTGCAAGCTATCGAAACCCGAACTTCGTAAACGACACGGTTTTTGTTGCCATAAAAACCGGCTTGCAAGAACCACCAGTAGTAGTATCTCTTGATTTGCATGGTAACGAAAAAAAGTTGTTCTCTCCGGGTTTTATAGATGTTGATGGTTTTTCGGCTGCCAATGGTAAGATTGTTTGGGCCGAAACCAGAACAAACCCCCGTTGGGAGCATCTTTCCCATTCCGAAATTCATGTTTTTTGCTTCGAGCAAGCCAAGCGGCAAAGGATAACAAAAAGCACCCGATTTTTTGCCCCCGCAATTTCAAGCGATGGTAAAACGATTGCCGTTGTTGAGGTATGTTCCGGCAATCAAAGCCAATTGGTTCTGATTGAATCGGAGCGAGGACAAGAAATTAACCGATTTACACTCGATGGCTTTTATTTCTTGATGACCCCCGCTTGGCATCCATCCGACAAAAAAATTGTTTTGGTGGCACTAAACGAAAACGGAAAGCACCTGATTAGTGTTGATGTGACAACAGGAAATCATAAAATCGAATTTAGTGCCGGCAGCATTGACATTTCGCACCCAACTTTCGACAAATCAGGAAATGTTCTATTCACGGGTGCCTTTTCGGGAATTAACAACATTTTTGCACTTAAGGCAATTGACGGTAATGTTTATAAAATAACCTCCGTGCCTTACGGGGCGACATTTGCAGCAATCGGCCCCAAGGGTCAAGAATTGGTTTTCTCCAACTACACCTCAGGCGGATACCAATTGGCCCTTGCACATTATGATGCAACAACCAATTTAACTCCTTTGTCGGAGGTAAATGATTTCTCCACAAAGTTCCACGAGATAATTTCCATACAAGAGGGGTTTGCAATTAAAAGGAGCCAAGTTTCTCGCACCGACCATCAGATTATGCCGTACAACAAGTTCCTGTCAATATTCAATCTTCACTCTTGGGCTCCGGCTGTAATTGACGTTAACAACAACGATGTTAAACCGGGAGCCTCCCTTTCATTCCAAAACAAGTTGAGCACTTCCGTGGCAGTTTTGGCTTACGAGCACGACATTAACGAAAATCTAGGAAGATTCAAGTTTGGTTTCGATTATTTAGGTTTTTTTCCCGTGGTTAACCTTGATGCATCAACAGGCCCAAGAAAAGCCAACTACAAGGAAGGCGAGGTTATCAAGGAGTTCAAGTACCTCGACCATAGGCTTTCTTTTGGTTTAAGCCAGCCTCTTCGATACAATTACTACAACTGGTTTTATGGTTTTGTCCCTTCGAGCAAAATGTCAATTACAAAAATTGGGCAAGGCAAAACATCGCCCGATTTTTTCAAGGATAACAATTACATTGCGCTTGAATACCAATTGCTGGCTTACATTCAGCAGCGACAGGTAGCCCGCGATTTGCGCCCTCGTTGGGCACAGGTGGTAGATGTTAATTTTCGCCACACCCCTTTTGGCGGATCCGATATGGGTAGTGTGTTTGGAGCAAGAGGAGCTACTTTCATTCCCGGGCTCGCACGCCATCATTCATTGCGTTTGGGATATGCATATCAAAAACACAAGGCAGGTGAGCGCATCCGAAACACCATTAATTTCAGTTTTTCTAATGTTGTGCCATATCCGCGCGGGCTTACCGGACAAAGGCACCGGTGCTTGGTTAGCTTTTCTGCCGATTACGCCTTCCCCGTCATTTACCCCGACCTGAGCCTGCCAGGAATATTCTACATTAGGCGAATTCACGCAAACTTTTTTGCCGATAGAGCTTACGCAACTCCCTTCCCAACAGAACATCTGCCAAATCCAACAACCAAGGTGCTTCAATCTTTTGGTCTGGATGTGGTTACAAACGTTCATCTTTTCAGGTTTGTATTCCCGTTCGATCTTGGTGCCAGAGTTTACTATCATCCCGAAGCCAAAAAATTTGGCGGCAACCTATTATTTGGAGTTAGGATGTGATTTACATTGCGTTATTTTGCTTACTGGCAAAATCCTCTCGGGGTTGTGAATATCTGTTTCCCCAAAAAACCCGCAAACATCTTTTTTTCAATCAGCTCGGTCAGTATTGCAATGATAGGTTGCCACGAAACAGGCCGGATGCGCCTTGACAGGAACCGGTATCCCATAGATTCAGGCCGCCAAAACGCATTGCCGTAACCGACTTGTTTACACAACTATACGTGCGCTAATCTGGCATTTCGACACAAACACCTCTTGGCATAATTTTGAAAGGGGCAAGCCACAGTAACGTTTCTCTCCGTTGAGGGTTTAACCCTTGGCATGATTGCGATTGATCAAGGTCTATATTTCTCCCAAATCAATGCTCTGTTCGACATGTTAATGCTTAACTGCCAGGAGCGGGTGATGACTTCAAGTTTGAGCTTCTGAAGTTCATGCAACCCATTTTCTTTTAATGCGATTTTTCCACAATCTTTGCAACTTGCTCCTGTGTAATGTTGTAGGTTATTCATCTTCTAAATTTTTAGGTTTCACAACCTTAAATTTGAAAAAATCGCACCTTACACGCTTTTCGGGATAGTATCCAAACCGTGCCCAGACCCAGGCAAGTTTTCACAACCTTTCAAAATCAACAGATCGGAAAATCAACTCCTTATGACTTGGAGGCGGTTATTCATGGCAGCGAATCTCAAAAAAGCAAAAACAAGCAAATGGGCAGTAACCTGCTCCAGATATAACCAGTTTTCAATACAAATGGTGCCGGGATGTATTTATTCAAGAGGAGCGGACATCTCTCTTTTCAAAACATCTAGCACGTTGCCTTAGATGAAGGGGTCTATTTCGGCTTTCGAACATACCATTACAAGCCCATCAAAAATTTGCTTTCAACGAACTTGCAGGTGTCAATCAATAATAACAAACAAAAAGGGGAAGCCACCATTAGGGGCAACCCTTTTTGTTAATTGTGTTGAATTATTTTAGAAGCTTAACGTTAACGGCATTTATGCCTTTTTGTCCGCGTTCTACTTCGAACTCTACTCTGTCGTCCTCTTGAATGTCGCTAATCAAACCAGATTGATGCACGAAAACGTCTTCTTTTGAATCATCGGGCTTAATGAATCCAAATCCTTTTGTTTTGTTAAAAAATTTTACAGTACCTTGTTTCATCACTTAATTGTTTAAAAATTTACTTTATCGAATTTAAGGGAGTATCCCCTTTTATTTTATTTTATTTTCTTTTCTGGTTGGAATTTACCGAAACCTTCCGGGATTTCTGAGGTCAGGTTTCCAAACTTGTCAACGTAGGCAATCATGCTATCGAAATCACCTCCTGTTGAACTTTCCCTGCGTTCAATTTTTTTTTGTTCTTTCTCCTTACGTTTCTTCAAACGTTGATCGGCTTTTTTTTTCTTTACGAAACTATTGTTGTTTTTTGTTGCCACTCTAAAAAGTATACCCAGTGAAAGTCCGCCAGGTGTTTATGCTTTTTTGGTTTAAGTTATCTATAGTTTTAAGGAAACTTCTGAGGGGAAAAACACCGAGAGGATTACTTGCAACACAAAGATCATTCTTATGTCAAAACGGGTGCAAAGATAATGTTTTTTTTTGATGTAGGCCGTTTAATAGAAAATAAAAAAAAGCGGTCCTTTCGGAACCGCTTTTTTCTGGCTAAAAAAGATTCTAGTTGAATTTGTATACCAACCCAAGCTGAATCCTGTAAACATCGGATGTTAACAACGATTGCTGGGTGGTTTTTGTGATAAGCTCGTTTCCAACATTCGCCAGCCTGTAGATTGGCAGGTTGTTGGCATCAACCGGTCCTCCCTGCGCGGCAGCACGCACAACGAGCGGATTGGTCACGACTACACGTTCGGCAACGCCCCAATTTTTGTTAAGAAGGTTGCCAAAGTTAGCAACAAGCAAGTTTAAAGAAAGGGTGTTTTTGGTTCCACCTATATTCGTTGCCAAGTCATGGGTAATCGAGAAATCAACCCTTGAGACCATAGGTAAGAAGGCGGCACCACGTTGGGCATACTTCCCTCTGTTTTTACTGAGGTACTTGTCTTGCTCTATAAATGCATTCCATGCAGCTTGTTGCTCGGCAACGGTAAAGGTTCTGCCAGATGCAGTGAACTGGAAGAAGTTCATTTCGGTTATGTCTTTCGGGATGTAAATCAAGTCGTTGGAAGTACCTCCGTCACGGTTTATGTCGCCGCTGAAAACATAAGAGAAATTGCCAACTGTTCTACTCTCGAAAAATAGAGAGAAAGTGGTTGACCCAGGGGCCCTGTAAGAAAGAACACCAATTGCCCTGTGTCCTGCAGAGTTAGAAGAAAAACCTAGACCGGGATTATTGGGGTCACCAGGGTGTTGATTGTTGTTCCACGAACCAAATGCTATTGAGCCCGGGTCAACGGTATTCTTGGCAATTCCATAGCTGTAGGCAGCTTTTACAAATAATCCTTTTGTAAACGGTCTTTCAACTGAAATGGCGAAATTGTAGGCATAACCCTTGTCCTGATTTTTCAGAACTATATTGTTGTCAATGTGGGTATGAATTCTATTTGCCGTGCCACCAGGAAAAAGAGGTCTGGTATCGGGGCCCGAAAATTTGGCTGTAGGAGTTATAAGGTTGGCATTAATGTAATAAATACCATTTACGTCCTTGCTGAACAGTGCTTCGAGGGTTCCAATAAAACCAAAGGGCAATTTTTGATCAACGGCAATGTTGCTTCTCCAAATTTGAGGAAACTTGAATTTTGGATCGGAAAATGCAAGTTCGTAAGAGGCAGCAGGAGCTCCGGTAACGTTGGTGGGCTTGTAGTGACCCGGGTTTGGGTTGAAAGGTCTAGCGGTGGTGTTATCAACACTTGCAAAACCCGTAAGCATACCGTTGGCTCCAATCTGGTTGGAGATCCATACGTAAGCAGGAGTTCCGGTAAATATACCCGTTCCACCGCGCAGCTGGGTTGAGCGATCACCCGTAACGTCGTAGTTGAAGCCCAGACGCGGCGACCAATGTGGCCTAGCATCTGGGAGCTTCTCGGTGTTGAACCTTACTTCGTTGCCATTTTCATCGCGGAAAGCCAAGTTTGGAACATCGGGGTTGATATATTCGCCCTTGCCAAAGAATGGAACATCAACCCTTAAACCGGCGGTTATTTTTAGCTTATCGTTAACCTGCCAATCGTCTTGACCATAAATACCGGCATAAAACACCTTAAGGGGTTGAACTGGTTTTTCAAGGCCCGGAATGTTTGACCATCTAACTTGGAACCTGCGTAGGTTAACAGGCGAAACGATCCGGTTTGGGTTGGCTAGATGGTCGTTGGCATCTCTGTAAAAATCGGCCAATGAATTATAAACGTAAACACTTTGGGAGCCGGGGAAGAAAATGTTTTCAGACTCGTACCTTTCGGCACTAAAACCAAATGTCAAGGTATGGTTATCCATAAAGTAGCTGAAATTGTTCTGCACCTGGAAAGTTTTGTACCTCAACTCGTTGTTCGGGGTAAAGGGTTCGAATCCGAAAGTTGTGTAAACGTTGCCACCCTCGAGAATATCTACCAGGGGAAACATTTGGCCTCTTGACTTGCGGCTTTCATCCTGGAAAGTATAGCCAATAATCAAGTTATTGAACATGTTGTTGCCCAACCTTGAGTTCCACTCACCAACAATTGACCTAATGTTTTCGACGATCTGATAGTTGGAGTTTTGGAAGTTCAAGCCATTAAGGTTGCTCCTTCTGGTTCCCCAACCAAGAGAACTTGAGTTCGAGAGAAGAATATCGTCTTGAGAGTCCAAATGATTGTACCTCAAGCTAAACTTGTTTCTTTCATCGAGGTTAAAGTCAATCTTGGCAACCAGCCTCATGGCAGGAGTTTCGTGATTGTATCCTTGATAAGGGCCCGTGTCGTAATTGAAGTTGGTTTTTAGATATGTGCTCAACGTATTCAAATCAGATGCCAATACCCTGGTAATGTTGCCACCAACGGTTTGTCCGCCAGTGTTGGCAAGGAAAGTGGTTCCTGGATACGTGCGTTTTTCTTGCTGGAAGTCAACAAAGAAGAACAATTTGTTCTTGATAATTGGGCCTCCGATATTAATGCCATACTGGTTGAAACTAAAATCGCCGGGGCTCCAAGCTAAAGCACTTGCCTCCCTGCCAACCATGTTGGAGTTGTGGAAGGTGTAAGATGCTTCTCCTCTCAACGAGTTAGTACCACTTTTGGTAACCGTGTTTACGTTGGCACCAACGAAGTTTGACTGGCGAACATCGAACGGGGCAATATTAACACTAATAGCCTCAATTGCCGATATGGAGATTGGGGCAACACCAGTCCTGTCGCCTGGCTGTCCAGCAAGGCCAAATGAATTGTTGAAGGCTGAACCGTCAACAGTAATGTTATTCAACCTGTTATCGGCACCTGCAAAAGAGTTTCCACTGGCCATTGGGGTCAACCTTGTGAAATCTCCTACCCTCCTCGAAAAAGAAGGCAATGTTTGCAATTCGTTTTGCCCTATGGTTGTTGCCGCACCAGTACGGTCAGAGCTAAATATTGAACTACGATCAAAAGTTACAACAAATTCTTCGAGCAGGGTAGCTGCATCTGCCAACTGAAAGTTAAGGTTTGTTGCAACCCCGAGAGCAATGTTAATGCCGTCTTGCACTTGTGGCTCATAACCTATGAAACTCGCAGTAACCCTGTATGGCCCCCCTACCCTCATACCCAGAATTTGAAAGCGACCGTTGTTATCGGCAGCCACACCGTACTGGGTTCCAGAAGGCTCGTGGATTGCAATAATCGTTGCCCCGGGCAAGGTTGTTCCGCCTTTATCAGCAACTACACCCGACATACTACCCGTGGTAACACCTTGGGCGTAGGTTTGGTTAACGCCAACAAATGCCACTAATGCAGCAATAATGATGGCAAATAGGTTCAGTCTTCTCATTGTTTTCGATTTTAGTTAATAATTAGGTGAAAAAATTGACTTAATAAGTTTGGCAAAGTTAATAGATGCTCCCGAAACATCCGAAATTTAAGGTTTAAGATAAAATTAAGGTTAAATTAATTTAATGTTAAAATTTCAAAAAATTGCGAGTACAAAAGTGGGAAAATAATTTATTATGAACCCGCATTAATTCAAAAAGTTATTAACAAATTTGGCGCGATTGGCTTAAATTGTTAATAACCTTTGGGCTGAGCTCTTGAAAATTTTTTTAGATTCGGCGGGCCGGGAAAGCTAATTAGATTTCCTTGCCAAATTTTTCGAAATCACGGAATTCTAACCGAAATTGACCTTGCAATGTTTAATGCCGTTGTTAGCGTACTTAGATCCTCGAAAAGCTTGCCATTGGCTCCCGACCAATGGCTATGGCCTATCACTGTCATCGGATAATTCTTAATGTCATGATCCAAATCTACCGTTGCCATGTATACCACGGCTGGCTGGGCACTTGTTTTGTACTCTGTATCATCGGGATATTTGTTGTTGTGCCAGTGGTGGTTCCAATCCCATGATTGATTAATTTCGAAAAGCACGTTGAATTTTCTTTTCTCAGGTTTGGGTGTTTGGGTTTGTAACCTGAATCTGGTTTTGGGAGTTGCTCCTGTTATGGCATCTTCAAGGGGTTGATTTTTCGATGGCATGAAAAGTCCATCTTCAGCCTGCACTCCACGTTTGTGCCCCCAGTAGGGCAGCGCAGCCGGCCTGCGCAATGGGCCGGGCATCCATCGACCTGATGAGGCATCACCATGCCTATAGTAGCCTTTGGCAATTGACCGGGCAACGTATAGTGTTTGCACGTAATTCCCATCCAAATCTTCAACCCAAATTGCCATAAGGGGGTGGTTAAAGGCTCTTCCTTTTTCGAAAACAATTTCAATTGAAGCGCCCCCGGGATTAACTTGGGTGGAAAATACCATTGTTTCTTCAGATTGATTTCGCGAGGATCCGCCTCCAGGGAAAAAAGTGGTGCAAAATGTTAGGGTAGCAAATGAAACAAAAAACAAAAAAACTACTTTTAATTTCTTTGGCATGAGGATTTTCGTTGAGATTTTCATAACACAGGGGTTTTTTAAAAATTTTCCGGGTTCATTAAAATTCAATTACTATTCCAATCGTGGGCAAAACGTTGCCGGTAGTATTTTCAAGCCTTCTCAGGCTATATCTTTCAATGCCGTTTGGGTCAACAAACGTAATTGGATTTAGGTTTTGGTCGGTTTCTCTTATTAGGTTGCTTGGCAACTCTGCCTTGAATGCGTAAACATTTTGTATATCGAGGTATGCCATAATTGAAAACTTGCGGAAGAAAAACTGCTTGTCAACCCTGAGGTCGAGTTGGTGGAAGGCTCTAAGTCTGTTTTGATTAAACCTGCTAAAATCGAAGTAGGGGGCGGCATTGTTTGCATTCCATGCATCGACACGACTTGAAAGCTCCATGTCGAAGGGTGTGTAAGGTGCTCCACCGGAGAATCTCCACTTGAGACCCACTTCCCAATTGCGAGGCAGTGGCCTGGAGGCGGTAATGTTAATCAAATGGCGGTTGTCCCAGCGCGAAGGAACATTAAGGCCGGAGGCATCCTGAAATTCGCTTCTGAAAAAAGTATATGACATCAAAACGTTGAATTTTTTCAAATTCTCGGCACGAAAGAAAACCTCGGCACCAAAAGAACGCCCCTTACCTGTCGAGACCACCTCTTCGTCTCCAAAAACACCAAAGTCGGCAGATTGGCTTCCTATTGCAATTTGATTCCTTACAGAAAAAGGATAACGGCTGTACGACTTGTAAAATCCTTCGAGTGTAAACCTGCTTAACCTACTCGGCAAAAGTTCAATTCCTGCAACGAGGTGATCAACGGCCAAGTACTTAAGATTGTTGGACTTGTTTGCGAGTTCGCCCCGTGGATTTCGGTACCCCAAAGTTACGTAGGCTGGCATTTGGTAATACCTGCCAGCACTGGCATTTATTGTAAGGTTTTCTCTAAGCCTATACGATGCCGACAGTCGTGGCGAAACTTGCTCCAGCAGATTTGACATGCTTTTCGAGAAGCTGTTGGCATCGGCCCTAATTCCAAGCGATAACGAAACTCTATTGTCGAGGTAGGTTTGGGTTGCCTGTCCGAAGAGGCTCCACTTGAAAAGGTTGTATTCGGTTTGGTTTGCAACCGGTAGAACCACGTTGTTGATGAAAACCTGCTGTGATAAAGCGTTGTTAAACTTGGCATACTCTCCTCCGGCTCCAAGGTTTAGTCTCAGGTTGTTACTAATTATTGTTCGTTCATACCTAAACTTATTTTCTATTTCGTCAGAAATGTAATCGAATGATCGAGGGAGGGTTTCGTCGTTGTCAGGATACTTGAAAATGATGTTGCGCAGCATATTTCGGCTAACCACGAAAAAGTCAGACCCATTGCTTCTGAACTTGCGGAAAGTTGCACCAATAGCATAGTTCCATTGGTTGTTTACCTTGAGAAAATCGAGCAAGAAGCGTTGCTCTTCGGTTTCGTTGGCATTGAGGTTCAGCTTGAAGTTGCCAATTGCCCCGATCCCAATGATGTTAAGTTCGGCATTGTTCGAGAGCCTTGTGTTGGTTTTAAATTGGAAGTCGTTGTAAGTAGGCAAGAATGGAAGCCCAATCAAGCTGAAAAGAAACTGCAAGTAAGACCTGCGAGCCGAAAACACCACTGATGTCCTTTGAGAAATAGGGCCATCAAGGGCAAGAGCCAAGTCACTTGCGCCTATAGTAAACCTTGTGTTAAGGCGGTCGCGATTACCGTTAATTTGCCTGAATTCGAAGATTGAACTCAAAGCATTGCCGCGGCCTGCCGGGAACGCGCTTGAATACATTTCAACTTCCCTGATGAAATCAACGTTTATCATACCCGTTGGACCGCCGCTTGCTCCTTGAGTTGAAAAGTGGTTGATGGTGGGTATTTCTATACCGTCAAGGAAAAAACGGTTCTCCGAAGGCCCGCCTCCGCGTATTATCACATCATTTCTGAAAGCTGGCGTGAACGAAACGCCAGGCAATGATTGAATTACCCTCGAAATGTCGCGGTTGCTTCCAGGGCTTCTTTCTATTTCCTTAATCCCAAGCCTCTGCAGGGATAGTGGGCTTTCCTCGCGTCTCTGAAAAGGTGAGGCTCTTATCTCAACGGTTGCAAGTTCTAACTGAGTCGGTAGCAGCCCAACTTCAATAAATGCTGCACGGGTATTACTCACCATAAATTCTTCGGTAATTTTGGTTTTGTAACCAACCGAACTCACCCTAAGTTTCACGAAACCCGACTCAACACCCGAAAACAAAAAGTTACCGTCGAAGTCGCTGATGCTTCCTATGGTGGTTCCGTCAACGACAATGGTTGCAAAAGGCAAGGGATCGTTGCTGCCAGCATCGAAAACCCTACCCCTAATTGTACCTTGTTGCGAAAATGACAGCACGCCAAGGCAAAAGAAAATTATAAGTGAAAACAAACGAAGTCTAATTTTCATAACGTTGTTTAATTAATTGCCACAATAATTAAACATAAATGATTCGGGAAGGTTCGAGTAACATCTAAAAATAAATTAAAAGATACGATGGTAAGCTCCGACTTGCATTTAGACTTGACCCCAACTGCCTTGGCAAATAACGAAGTATCTCATGAATCCTAGAAAGACCTTTACACGATGTCAAATTTTTTGGTTTGCTAAAAGATACTGGTTTTCTTGTTTTAAAGACTAATTTACATTTTGTTTTTAAAAATTAGCCTTCAAAATCGCGTCAAGGAATAAGGTCAATTGGTTAGGGGCTTACTTCCTTGCTGCCAGGATAACAAGTTTTTGAAATACCAAAAGATTGAGTTGAAGGTTGTTTATTTTAACCAAATGTCGGTTAAAAAGAAGGTTGCATTTAGCTAACCTATTGATTTAAGAAATGTTTTGAAGTGTTCGGAGTTTTCTATCAAAACTACATTTTCAGGCAACTCAAGCCCGAAATTTCTTGTTTGACAACCTGAAATCAATATTTTTTTCCCGGTGAAGTTTACCGAAAGCTTCTGAATATAGGCCTCAATTTCCTTTGGCAACATTGCCGCTACGAAATAAGTAAACAGGTAGTCAGGGGTGTTTGCCTCGATGGTTTTCTTCAAGTCTTTTAAAGGTGTGTTTTGGCCCAAGTAAACCAATTTATGGCCTTGCTTCTTTACGTGATATGCCATGAACAAAAGCCCAAGTTCATGCAATTCGCCTTCGGGGAGGAAAAGCACAAATGACTTTCCCTGGGTTGACAGGGAGTCGCTTTGCGAACCAATGGCAATTATGAATTTTTGCCTAACCAAATGGGTGATAAAATGCTCCTGAACTGGGTTAATGGTGCCAAGTTGCCATAAAAGGCCTACTTTTTCAAGAAAAGGGAAAACAATTTGGGTTATTGTTCTTTCGAAACCTATTTTTATAACGCTGTTCGAAAAGGTTTTTTCAAAAAGTTCTTCATCCAATTTAACCAAACTGCTCACCAATGAATTAATGCTTGGTTCATGTCCATTTGAAGAACTGGTAATGTCTGAGATTTTTTCGCAAACCTCTTTATCATTCATTTTACAAATATTGGATATTTTGAAGCCATACTTGTTTAAAGTGCCAATGTTCATGAGCCTCAGCAAGTCTTGATCATCGTAATATCTTATATTGGTAGGGGTTCTTTTGGGGCTTACCAATTTGTGTCTCTTTTCCCAAATGCGTATTGTGTGGGCCTTAATCCCGGTAATCCTCTCTAAATCGTTGATACTGTACTTTTGCATGACTAAGCGACTGCGTTCATTAAACAAACAATGTAAAAACGAAAAAGTTCAAGGTTTTTTCGTTTCTTTGTGTTTTGTTTTTGCTGTTTTACCAGAGGCTTGAAATTGACAATATTAAAAATACTATATTTCCTGCTGGGATCGATTTCGTTGGGGTTGGGCGGCTTGGGGGTTTTCGTGCCTGGATTGCCAACAACACCATTTGTTTTACTGGCAACTTGGTTTTTCTTGAGGAGCTCGCGAAGGATTCATTCACTGGTTCTTAAAAGCAGATTCTTCGGACCATTCATCAGTAACTACAAATCAAAAAAGGGAATCTCAATTGGCTTGAAGATATATTCACTTTCAATTATGTGGGTAATGATAGCAATATCTTGCATTTTCATTATCACTCCTGGATTTTTCACGGTTTTGCTGGTTTTATTTGGCCTGGCAGCAACTTGGATAAAACTTTTTGTTATACCAACGGTCAAGCTCGAAAAAGCCAAGAAAGATGAGGCCTTGCTCAAGCGGTAACTCGCATCCTTTCGCTTTATGCAAATAATAACTGATTGTGGATAGTTGACAATTTCAGGCATTCCAAATTTCCCATGCAGCCAAGGCCTGCAAGTGGAGCATTTCCAACCCGTTTATGGTTTTACTCCCTGCCAGCCTGCCCATTTGCAAGAATCGGGTTTCGATGGGATTGTAAACCAAGTCAAACAAAACATGATTGTTTGTGAGCACCTCGTAAGGGATTTGCGGAAACGAATCCACATTTGGATACATTCCAAGTGGGGTGGTATTGACTATCAACCGGTGCTCCAAAATAATTTGACGGGTAAGTTTGGCGTATGTTAAAGCATTTTCGCCCTTGGGATTGCGGCTAACAACAACGTGGGGGTACTTTAATTTATCTAGCACGAACCTAACGGCCTTGGATGCCCCGCCACTGCCAAGCACCAAAGCCCTGCATTTGAGCGAAATGCCGCTATTCACAAGGCTTTGCTCAAAACCAATAACGTCAGTGTTGTAACCAACAAGACTAGCTTCCCTTTTGTTGCTAATTATTTTGATGGTATTAACTGCTCCAACCACCCTGGCAGTTGGGTCAAGTTCGTCAATAAACGGTATTATGCTTTCCTTGTAAGGGATTGTAACATTAAGACCAACAATGTTTGGGTTTGCCTCGACCAACGGCCTGAAAGAACCGATGTCCTCAAGAGGAAAGTTTTGGTAATGGTAATTGTCAACGCCTTCGCTTTCAAACTTTTGGTCGAAAAATTCCTTCGACCAGGAGTGTTCGAGAGGAAAGCCAACCAAACCGAAGATTCTTTTCATTATGCAGCTGGTTTTTTTCGAGATGCAATGTAGTCGAATCCTATTACTAACCCAAGGCCCAAAAGGGCAATCAACCCCGCTTCGAGCAACACTGGGTTTTCGCCGGTAATTTGTTGAAAATGACCCGGTAAAGTACTTTTTTCGATGATTGGAACCTCATGGCCTTTGCTGTTTATTTGGGTAAGCAAAACCTCTTTCCATGGCCATATTTTATTTAATGACCCTATCATGAACCCTGTCAACAGAGCCAAGGTTAGGTTTCGGTATTTCTTGAAAAGCCATGCAATCACGTTCGAGAATGCAATGATACCCAAAGCGCATCCTGCCGCAAAGACCGCCAGGTCAGTCAATTGAAGATTTTTAAGGGCATTTAACATGTACTCGTACTTTCCTAACAGTAACAAAATGAATGCCCCCGAAATACCGGGCAGTATCATTGCACATATTGCTATTGCGCCCGATAAAAAGATGAAAAATAACCCATCGGGTGTGGTTGCAGGGGTGGCAATTGTAATGTAGAAGGCAACCAAGATTCCGGCAACCAATGCCATGATGGTGGTTAAGTCCCATTTTGTTATTGTTTTCCAAACAAATATGACAGAACCTGCTATGAGCCCGAAGAAAAAGGCCCAAACTAATATTTGGTAATTGGAAATAAGGTACGTCAAGACCTTGGCCAGAGTAAAAAGACTTAAAAGGATACCGCCAAGAACGGCAAGCAGGAAAGTGCCGTTAGCCTGCTTCCAAGCCACAGCAATACCCCTGGTGAAAAGGGTCTTGAAAAGCGAAAGGTTAATTGACTTAATGCTATTTATCAGTTCTTCGTAAATGCCTGTTATAAACGCAACCGTACCGCCCGAAACGCCAGGTATAATGTCCGCGACACCCATGGCCATACCACGCACAAAAATCGAAATGACACCAACAAGGTTTCTTTGCATTGAGAATCTTTTAATTTAATTGGGGTGTTAATCTTTTCGTTCCGACTTATTCAAATTGTCTTTTTTTTTAATGCCTTGCAAGTAATATTTTAGATACTGTCTGTTGGCATTAACTGCTGCCCAAATCAATGCTCGGGTCGTCCAACAGGTCAATTACTTTCCAAAAACCTTCATTGTCGAACAACGCCGGGAATGCCTTGAGTATATCCTTAACACCTTCTTTGTCAATTTGCAAGGCTTCTTGAAGCATCAATTTTCCTTCACTTTCCTTTCTTGATAGGAGCAGGTAGGCGGCGAGCCTATATTTCAGTGCCGGGCTTTCGGTTAATTGCTCAATGCCTCTTTGGGCTACTTCGACAGCTTCCTTGGTGTTTCCGTTGGCCCAAATGGCCTCGCCGTATTCTAACCATGTTTCCTCGTCTTCGGGGTCGGCAACAACTGCTCTCTCAAAAGTATCAATACCCATTTGAGTTTGGCCGGCGGTAATGTATGCATTGCCAATGAGGCACAAGTAACCGGGGTTTTCTGGATCTAACTCCAATCCGCGCTCGAGGTAATTAATGGCCTTCTGCGTGTTTCCGGTTTCCAACTCGCAAACCCCTAACCCCATCCATGCATCTACTATTGCAGGATCTAACTTTATGGCCTTATGGTAGTATTTTGAGGCGTTGTGGTAATCGCTGGTCTTTTCATAGCACTCCCCAATATAGTAATATTTCATCCCGTCGGATTCGTTTTCGGCTATTGATTGGTTGTAAGCCTCAAGTGCCTCTTTGTAATTTCCGAGCAAACTGCACGCATAACCTTTGTGAAACCAAGAGGGTTCGTGCTCTGGATCTATTGCCAACGAGTAGTCGAGAGCTTCGAGGGCTTTTTCGTAAAGGTGCGCGTTTATGTAACTCACGCCGAGGTTAAACCATGCCTCAACGCTGTAAGGATTTTTATTGACGAAGTTCAAGAAAAATTGTATGCTCTCGTCTGTCAGAGAAAGCAGGTCAAAGCAATACGCAACCTCGTAAATTGCAAGGTCGTTGTCGGGGTTTATTTCCAGGGCCACCTGCAAATGCTCAAGAGTTTTGGTAAAATTGCCCAAATTCTGGTACTCGAATGCAATGTTTACATGAATGTAATCTTGATCATCGTTGCTTGTAAGTGCCTTTTTATACTCTTCAATTGCAAGGTCGAACTTTTGCTGTTGGCTATAAATTGCAGCCTTGGTTAACATTATGTCGAGCTCGTGGCAATCAACGGTTTCAAGTTTGCCAAGCAGGTCAAGAGCTTTGTCCTCCCGGTTTAACGAAGCAAGCAGCTGCGCCTTGCGCAGGGCAAGCGGGGTGGAGCTGGCATGGAGCCTGAGGGCATAATCGGCAACCCTAAGGGCACGGTTGTAATTGCCCCTCGACACGTAATAATCCACAATCTCCTCGAAGTCGTCAACGTCGAAGTAAATCGCATTGCTGGTGGTTTCCATTTCTTCAAACTTCTCAACCTGCCAGGGAATGTAAAAATTTTCGTCTTTTTGTTCTTTCATGATGAAATAACGGGACCAAAAGCCCGTATTTTGGAAAAACTTTTTTCGCGCTGCAAAGGTACGAAAAAAAATCAGAAGGAGTAAGACGCGGACATCGGTATGGATAATCGGCCAATCAACTATTTTCAGGCAATAACCATCAAAACTTTTAGTTTTGTTCTTATCTTTGAGGCTTTCATGAAATCACTTTTCGGTATAATTGTAATGAAAAAAAAGATTTTGGTGACCGGAGGAGCTGGCTACATTGGTTCGCACACGTGTGTGGCACTACAAGAACAAGGCTGCGAGGTTATTATTGTTGACAACCTTTCAAACTCCAATAAAAAGGTGGTCGATCGGATAAAAATGATAACCGGGCAAGCCCCATTGTTTTACAAGGTTGATGTATGCAACAAGAATGGCCTCGCGGATGTATTCAAAAAACATCCCGGTATTTTCGGGGTAATACATTTTGCCGCCCTAAAGGCAGTTGGGGAGTCAACCCGGGTACCACTTTTGTATTACCACAACAACATTTCTGGACTTACCACGCTTCTGCAGGCCATGGAAAAATACGGTTGCGCCAACCTTGTTTTTTCTTCTTCGGCCACGGTTTACGGACAACCCGACAACCTTCCCGTTTCGGAAGATGCTCCCTTGCAAAAGGCTGCATCGCCCTACGGCAACACAAAGCGCATTAGCGAAGAAATTATTTCCGACCAAGTAGCTTGCGGGAAGCTAAATGCCGTTTCGTTGCGATACTTCAACCCTATTGGCGCCCACCCGTCGGCATTGATTGGAGAATTGCCGCTTGGGGTGCCAAACAACCTGGTGCCGTTCTTGACCCAAACCGTGGCAGGTAAGCGCCCGGAGGTGAAAGTTTTCGGCAACGATTACAACACTCCCGATGGTACTGGTGTTCGCGATTACATTCATGTGGTTGACCTTGCCGAAGCCCACGTAAGCGCACTCAGCTATCTCGAAAATGGCTTAACCGACGAAAACCCTGCCATTTTCAACCTTGGCACTGGAAATGGCTATAGCGTGCTGGAGATAATTAAAACCTTCGAAAAAGTTAACGGGCTAAAGGTAAGCTACACCGTTGTTGACCGCCGGCCTGGCGATGTGGACAAAGTTTGGGCCGACTGCCAAAAAGCCAACATTGTGCTGGGCTGGAAAGCAAGGCTCGGAATCGATGACATGCTGAAATCGGCTTGGGAATGGGAAAAAACGCTGGCAGTGAAAAATTGACCTGGTTGCGAAAACAACTTTCCTAAACCATGCCTTGGGCAACAAAAAACCCGAGAAACTCATTGTGGTTTAATCTATTCCAAAAAACTCATTTACAGAATTAAGCTCTTCTTTTGATGCGTACTTCCTCAAGTAGGCAGAAACAAACGGAGGAAACTCTTCGCCAACCCCAACGAAAACCATCGCTGCACTGTTCAGGCAATACCTTAACCCGGTTGGCGGAGGACCATCGTCAAAAACGTGCCCAAGATGCGAACCGCTGGAAGAATCGATGATTTCTGTCCGAATCATTCCGTGCGAATTGTCAACACGATAAAGAATTACCCCTTCAACAATTGGTTCGAAAAAACTTGGCCACCCGCAGCCCGAGTGGTACTTGGCATCGCTGACAAAGAGCGGTTGCCCGGTGGCAGCGCTAAAGTAAATGCCACGTTGGTTGTTATTGTAGTACTTGCCGGTAAACGCCCCCTCCGTACCTGATTGCCGTAGAATGCGATATCGTTCTGGGTCAAGTAACTCCCGCCATTCTTGGTCGGTGCGAACAATAGGGTAGATACCAGAATCGTTTGACCCGGCTATTGAGTGAATCGACCTCATATCATTACTTCTTTGGGTGTAAGAACAGCTTGCAACAATTAAAAAGGTGACAAGTGTTAATATTGCTTTCATTTCAAAAAACCTTGATGTTATTTTAACAAAACCTAATGGCAAAATGTTTTTAAGGTTATAATGGAGCAAAAAAAAAGAGCTACTCGCGATGCAAGCGGCTCCTTGGCGTGTTGGTGGGCCCAGTAGGACTTGAACCTACGACCAACTGATTATGAGTCAGCTACTCTAACCGACTGAGCTATGGGCCCCGAACGGGCAAAAAATGCCCTTCGTTTTTGTGGATGCAAAATTACAAATAAAAACAGATTGTTGTCAAGAATTTTCGTTTTTTTGCACCATGGAAAAAATCAAAAACATAATTCTCGATCTAGGCGGGGTGCTTCTAAATATTGATAACAATGCAACCATACAGGCCTTCAAGGACTTGGGCGTTAAGAACATTGAAGCAATGTTGGCGCAGGGAGCTAAAAACGATCTGTTCGATGGGCTAGACAAAGGGTTGATGAGTACTGATGAGTTCAGGCAAGGCGTGCGAAACTACTCGAGCCTCGACGTTACAGATAAACAAATTGACGATGCTTGGAATGCAATGCTCCTCGACTTTCCAATGAGCAGATTAAAACTCCTTGATGGAATTAGGAAAAACTACCGCCTGTTTCTGTTAAGCAACACTAACGCGATACATTACGCCGAATACACGAGGTACATGTTTAACACACACGGAGCCGCCAACCTCGAGGATTTTTTCGAAAAAACTTACTTTTCGCACGAGATTGGAATGCACAAGCCCGATGCCGAGGCATTCAACTTGATTGTTGATGAAAACAAACTTTCGAAACACGAAACCTTGTTTGTTGATGACACTTATCGGCACGTTGAGGGAGCACGCGGTGTTGGCCTTAACGCAATTTGGCTCGACCTTCGCAAAATGGACATTCATGATTTGTTTGGAGAGGGGTTTTTGCTTAAGGCTGAAAGCGCGTGGCAAGAAGCGGAGAAAATTTAAAAATGAAGAATTGACAATTGACCAAGAAATTTGCCAGGTCATTATTCGTAATTAATTTTAATTGCTTGCCATTGCGAAAAAATGAACTGGCTCTCAACAAAAATTTGTTTTTTGTGTTTTTTGGGTATTAAGTTAAAATAAATGAAAGTAGAATTCCCGTTATTTTTTCAACGAGTTTGCATTGGTATTCTATTAAATTGGAATTTGAATACCTCCTCTTGATTTTTTTCCATAATTTTGAGGCCGATTTTACAAAAACAGTCCAAGCACGATGTCAAAAACCATTAAGATTAGAAAAGGACTTAACATTCCCATCTTGGGCGGGTCTGAAAAAATAGTGCAAACTGCCTCTCGGGCAGCACTTTATGCCCTCAAGCCAACCGATTTTCACGGATTAATCCCTAAAATGCTGGTAAAAGAAGGAGACACGGTAAGGGCCGGCTCCCCGCTATTTTATGACAAGTACAACGAAAAAGTTTTGTTTACCTCGCCTGTCAGCGGTGTTTTTCACGAGGTGGTGAGGGGAGCCAAAAGACGTATTTTGGGAGTTGTGGTTAAACCCGACGAAAACGACACCTTTGTTGATTTCGGTGCAGCCAACCCCTCCACCCTATCGCGTCAAGAGATTGTTGACAAGTTGCTTTCAAGCGGATGCTGGCCATTTATCAGGCAGCGGCCATTTTCGATAATCGCCAGTCCCCAAAACCAGCCCAGGGATATTTTCGTTTCGGCCTTTTCAACCTCGCCCTTGGCTATTGACCTTGATTTAGTTGTAGCGGGAAATGAAACTTATTTTCAAACCGGCCTCGATGTACTTGCCAAGCTAACAAAAGGCAAGGTTCATCTTTCGATTGATTCCAACAACACCCGTTCAAAGGCATTTATTGATGCAAAAAACGTGGAGATACACAAATTTTGCGGACCCCATCCAGCCGGCAACGTTGGAATTCAGATACATCATGTTTCGCCAATTAACAAGGGCGAAATTGTGTGGTATGCCGATGTTCAAGACATCGTAGTAATAGGTAAACTATTTCAAACCGGCCAATTTGATGCCACCCGGGTTGTGGCCCTTTCGGGCTCTGAAGTAATTGCCCCCAAGTATTACCGCACAAAGATTGGAGCGCAAGTAAACTCGATTACCGAAGGCAAGCTGGTGGAAGAAACTGGAATTGTGAAAAGATTAATAAGCGGTGACGTGCTAACCGGAACCAAGGTTGAAACTACCGGTTTCCTTGGTTTTTACCATGGCCAAATTTCGGTAATCCCCGAGGGCTACGAACCACAGATGTTCGGGTGGATCGCGCCAAACTTCAATCGTTTCAGCATATCCCGAACTTTCCCCTCGTTTTTGTTTCCCGGCAAGAAATACCGCCACGATACCAATATCAGGAGTGGCGAAAGAGCTTTCGTCTTCACGGGCGTTTACGAAAAGGTTTTGCCCATGGATGTAATGCCAATGCAATTGCTAAAAGCCATCCTGGTAAACGATATCGACAAGATGGAGCAACTTGGCATTTACGAGGTTGCCCCCGAAGATTTCGCCTTGTGCGAGTACGTTTGTCCATCCAAGATTGACATTCAAGACCTTATCTGGCAAGGACTTGATAGCATAAGGGCAGAATTTGCCTAATTATCAAAAAATTTAACCATTAAACAAATCGTTTTGAAAGCATTTATTCGATTTATTGAAGAAAAGGTAAAGCCCAACTTCCAAGAAGGGGGCAAGTTTCAAAGGTTTCACCAAACTTTTGATGCTTTCCAAACATTCTTTTACGTTAAGGGGGCGGTTACAAGGCGGGGCAGCCACTTGCGCGACTCCATAGAGATGAAACGCTCAATGTTTTTCGTGATCATTGCACTGGGGCCGGCTTTGTTGTTCGGAATGTGGAACGTCGGGTTCCAGCACTTCAAGGCAATTGGAGTTGATGCCACGATGCTCGCCGAATTCTGGCATGGTTTGTGGAAGGTGGTTCCGATAATCATTGCAAGTTATGCCGGTGGCTTGGCAGTTGAGTTTACAATCGCCGAGATAAAAGGCCACGAGGTAAACGAAGGGTTCCTTGTCTCTGGTATGCTTATTCCCTTAATAGTTCCGGTTACAACTCCCTTGTGGATGGTTTTTTTGGCCACAGTTTTCGCCCTTTTGATAGGGAAGGAAGTTTTTGGAGGCACGGGAATGAACATCTGGAACCCAGCATTACTGGCCAGAGCTTTTTTGTTTTTTGCCTATCCGGCAAACTTATCCGGGGAGGTTTGGATTGACACCACCTTGGCACAAGGCAATCAGTTAATTGATGGTTTCTCGGGTGCCACACCGCTTGCAATGATTTCTGCAAACGAGATGCAGGGTCTGCCATCGCTTTTCGAAATGTTCATCGGAACAATACCCGGGTCAATTGGCGAGACATCGACACTTGCAATTTTGATAGGTGCTATTATCCTTGTAGCCACCGGCATCGGAAGCCTTCGCATAATGCTTTCGGTAGTAACCGGTGGATTATTCATGGGGCTCGTGCTCAACATATTTGCTGTTGAAGGTAATGAATTCATGGCCTTGCCCCCATACTACCATTTAGTATTGGGCGGTTTTGCTTTCGGAACCGTATTCATGGCCACCGATCCGGTTTCTGCATCACAAACCCAATTCGGCAAGTACATCTACGGTTTCTTGATTGGAGTCATTACCATATTAATTAGGGTGCTTAACCCCGGATACCCGGAGGGAATGATGCTCGCCATCTTGCTAATGAACACCTTTGCACCTCTAATTGATCATTACGTGGTTGAAGCCAACATTAAGCGGAGGCTGAGAAGGTTGAATAAAGTCAATTTGTCATAACCTGAAATATTGTCAAACATGTTTAGTAACAGGTATGTTTTTGCTTACGCCTCAATAATGGTAATCGTTGTAGCCCTGCTACTTTCGCTTGCATCGAGTTTATTGCGGCCATACCAAGAAAAGAACATTCGCATAGAAAAAATGCAGAACATACTTTCTTCGGTAGGTGTCGAGGCCTCAAAGGTCCAGGTAGAAGAGTTGTTCAAAGAGTTCATAGTAGGTCAAAAAATCGTTAATTCCAAGGGAGAAGTATTGGAGGGCACTGCTTTCGACATTGACCTCAAGGATGAAAACAGGAAGCCCGAGGAGCAAAGGCGACTGCCTATTTTCGAAGCACGCGTAAAGGGCAAGGATTATGTTATAGTACCCCTGCGCGGCCAAGGACTTTGGGGTGCAATTTGGGGTTACTTAAGCTTCGAAGATGACTTCACCACCATTGGCGGGGCTAATTTTGATCACTCGAGCGAAACCCCCGGGCTGGGCGCCGAAATTTCTACGTGGCAATTCGAAAAACAGTTTATAGGGAAAAGGATTTTTGACCAAAACGGGGTTTTTACTCCGGTAAGGGCAGTCAGGGGGGGCGCGTTGCCA
Source organism: uncultured Bacteroidales bacterium (assembly GCA_964349365.1). GTDB lineage: Bacteria > Bacteroidota > Bacteroidia > Bacteroidales > UBA7960 > UBA7960. Next base: position 22,553 of record CAYGFY010000024.1, read on the forward strand.
ACCGACCCTCATGGCGTTGATGCCATTTCGGGAGGCACAATAACCTGCGATGGCCTTTCCAGGATGCTCAGCCAAGGATTGCAAGTTTACGAATCGTACTTTAAAAAATCAAAGGAAAAATGAGTCAAGCAAACAATACTTCACAAAAAGAGGCGATGTTTTCGCCCAAAAACCGCAAGTTGCTTACCAATCCTCTAAGTCAGGATAACCCGATAACCGTACAAGTTTTGGGGATTTGCTCTGTATTGGCGGTAACGGTAAAATTAAAGCCTTCGATTGTTTTGGCATTGGCGGTTTTCTTCGTCATGGGTGCATCAAACGTGGTTATCTCAATTTTGAGAAAGACTATTCCTCCTCGCATTAGAATCATAGTGCAACTTACCGTAATTGCCACGATGGTTATTTTAGTTGACCAGGTTTTGAGGGCATACGTTTATGATGTTAGCCGCCAACTATCGGTGTTTGTTGGACTAATAATAACCAACTGCATAGTGATGGGCCGCCTCGAAGCCTACGCGATGGGCAACAAGATATGGCCTTCGTTTGTCGACGGGATAGGTAATGCCGCAGGGTACGCTGCCGTAATTGTTGCCGTGGCCTTTTTTAGAGAGCTTCTTGGATCAGGTACTCTCATGGGGTTTCAGGTGGTTCCGCAATTCCTTTATGATTTTGGTTACGTTAACAATGGTTTCATGATTTTGCCACCAATGGCACTTATCACCGTGGGAATCATTATTTGGGTTCATAGAGCCAGAAACCCAAAGTTGGTTGATGTTAGTTAGTTTGGCCTTAAAGACAAAAATAAGATGGAAGAATACGTAAATATTTTCGTAAAGTCAATTTTTATTGACAATATGGTTTTTGCCTATTTCTTGGGCATGTGTTCGTACCTGGCGGTGTCGCGCACGGTGAAAACCAGCGTGGGGCTTGGCGTTGCTGTTATCTTCGTGCTTGGCATAACTGTTCCCATTAACTACCTCCTCACAAATTATGTTTTGGCCAAGGGTGCATTGTCATGGCTGGGGCCTCAGTTTGCCACGGTTGACCTAAGTTTCCTAACCTTCATAATGTTTATTGCCATAATTGCAGCAATGGTTCAGCTGGTGGAGATGGTAATCGAAAAGTTCAGCCCTGCGTTGTATGCCACCTTGGGCATTTTCTTGCCCTTGATTGCAGTAAACTGTGCAATACTTGGTGGGGCATTGTTTATGGTTGAGCGCAACTACGGAAATATTGCCGAAGCAACAGTTTTCGGGCTCGGTAGCGGGGTTGGTTGGTTCTTGGCAATTGTGGCCATAGCAGCCATTCGCGAAAAAATTCAGTACTCAAATGTTCCAGCACCCCTTCGCGGCCTCGGAATTACTTTCATTATCACCGGCCTGATGGGTATAGCATTTATGAGTTTCATGGGAATTAAGCTCTAAACTTTTCATTGTAATACATTTGGATATGATTCTGATAAATTCAGGAACCCTTTGGATAATAATAGCCAGCGTTGGTTCTTTCTTGCTGATAACCCTTGCACTGGTGGCAATGTTACTATATGCAATGGCAAAACTTGTTCCCAGCGGGCCAGTTAAAATTAGAATTAACCAAGAGCACGAAGTGAACGTTCAAGCCGGAATGACGTTGCTAACCACCCTGTCGCAACAAGGCATTTACCTGCCCAGTGCCTGTGGTGGAGGCGGTACTTGCGCCATGTGCAAGTGTCAGGTATTGGAAGGTGCAGGTGGCATTTTGCCAACAGAGGTTGACTATTTTTCGCGAAAGGAAATTCAAGACAAGTGGAGATTAAGCTGCCAAGTCAAGGTAAAGAACGACATTGACATCAGGATTCCAAAAGAGATATTCGGAATTAAGAAGTGGGAATGCGAGGTGATTTCAAACCACAACGTCGCCACTTTCATCAAGGAGTTTGTTGTTAAACTTCCTGAAGGCGAATCCATGGATTTCAAGTCGGGGGGTTACATTCAGGTTGATGTTCCGGCTATTAATGTTGATTTCAAAGACATTGTGGTAGAGAACGAATATCGCGGAGACTGGGAAAAATTCAAAATGTTCGATTTGAAAATGCGCAATCCTGAACCTATCTTCAGGGCGTATTCAATGGCCAATCATCCTGCCGAGGGAAACATCATCATGCTCAACATTAGGATTGCAACCCCACCGTGGGATCCAAAGACAAATTCATTTATGAATGTAAACCCTGGAATTTGCTCTTCTTACGTTTTTTCGCGCAAACCCGGCGACAAGGTGACCATTTCTGGCCCTTACGGCGAATTTCACGTAAAAAATACCGACAAAGAGATGGTTTACATTGGTGGTGGTGCTGGTATGGCCCCCCTCAGGTCGCATATTTTCCACCTTTTCCATACCCTGAAAACTAATCGCAAGGTTTCTTTCTGGTACGGTGCAAGATCCATGCGCGAGATTTTTTACGAAGAAGAGTTCAGGGAGATCGAGAGCAAATTCCCAAATTTCAAGTTTAACATAGCGCTTTCGGAACCACTTAAGGAAGACAACTGGACCGGTTATACCGGCTTCATCCACCAAGTTGTTCTTGATAACTACCTTAGCAAGCACAACGAACCCGAGGAAGTAGAGTATTACCTGTGTGGCCCCCCATTAATGAACTCGTCGGTTCTCAAGATGCTCGACAGCCTAGGGGTGCCAGAAGAAAACATCGACTTGGACGATTTCGGCGGTTAAAAATCATTACCATCACATAGATTTTGGGGTGACAGATCAACGACATAAAGAAGCAAAAAAAGTAACCCTTGTTGGCTTTGTTTTAAACCTAATTCTTACGGTTTTCAAATTTGCTGCCGGAGTGCTAGGAAATTCTTCGGCCATGATTGCCGACGCTGTTCACTCGGTAAGCGATTTCGCAACCGATTTGGTAGTGCTAACGAGCCTCAAGATTTCGACAAAACCAAACGACCACAACCACCATTACGGTCACGGCAAAATAGAAACGCTTGCCGCGGCGCTTATCGGCGGGGTTTTGCTTTTGGTGGGCGTCTGGCTGATTTATTCGTCGGCAATGGCAATAAACGAACACTTTACCGTTGAACCACTTCAAGAGCCTGGCCTCGTTGCCCTTTTTGCAGCAGTTTTTTCCGTGGCAATAAAGGAGGTTTTGTTCAGACATACCATAAACGTCGGAAACAGAATTAACAGCAAGGTGATTGTGGCAAACGCTTGGCATCATCGCAGCGATTCGTTTTCTTCATTGGGAACAATCATTGGTATAGGCGGGGCAATACTTTTGGGCACCCATTGGGTTATACTCGACCCCATAGCAGCCCTGGTGGTTAGTTTTTTCATCCTAAAAGTTGCTTTAAGAATACTAAAAGAAACCTTGTTGGAGTTGACGGAAATATCCCTTCCCAGCGAAACCCAGTCCGAAATATTAAACCTGGCAGGTTCCGTGAAGGGGATACACCAACCACATAGTCTCAAAACCCGGCATATAGGGAACAACATTGCAGTAGAAATGCACGTTTTCGTTGACCCAACCATAAACGTGCTGCAAGCTCATGACCTAACGCTTGAAGTTGAAAGGAAACTATTCGACCGGTTTGGTAGCACCACCCACATTTCAATTCACGTGGAGCCATTGGAGAAATGCCAAAATAGAAGCGAAGAGTTTGGCGTGAAGATCTGAAAATTCTAAACCACGTTGTTTCGCTGATTTACTTTGTGTTACTTTTGCGTAAAATTTTACCAAAGCATCAACTCTCGGGGCAGGTTCGTGCTCCTTGGTATCTGCAAAACAATAATACTTCGATAACATGATAAAAAGTAAAAAACTATTCTTGTTGCTCGCTTCAACATTTATGTTTGGATGCTCAGGGGCACATTCCGGGCTTGAAAGGGTAAACATCAAGGGTGAAGTCTTTGGAACGACTTATTTAGTAAGCTTTTATGCAAAAACAGGCGCTATTTGCCAAACAGAAATAGAGGAACTGTTCGAAAAAATCAACCAATCAGTATCCTATTACCGCCCAAACTCCATCATTTCAATGGTAAACAGGAATGAATCGCCCGTAATTGACTCCATTTTTAGGCGTATTTACCTACGCGCCGTGGAGGTGTTTAATGATACTGGTGGTGCCTTTGACCCAACGGTATCGCCCTTGGTTAATGCCTGGGGTTTTGGTTTTGCCAATGCAGAAAAAATGACTGTTGAATTGGTTGACAGCCTTTTAAAACTGGTGGGTTTGAACAAGACCAGACTAACAGCCAACGGTTTAATAGAAAAAGATTTTCCTGAAATACAATTTGATTTTAATGCAATTGCAAAAGGATATGCCGCCGATTTGGTGGGTGAGTTGCTGCTTTCAAAGGGAATCGATGTTTTTTTGGTTGAAATTGGAGGAGACTTGACGACTAGCGGAATAAAACCCGATGGGACCAAATGGAGAGTTGCCTTGGAAAATCCTGCGGAAAACTTCGACTCGCCACAAGAATTCGATTATTTCATCGAGTTGGAGAACCAGGCCGTTGCAACTTCTGGCAGTTACCGCAGGTACTTCGAATCAGACGGTCAAAGATTCTCGCACACTATTGACCCAACAACAGGGTATCCGGTTAACCATTCGCTCCTGGGTGTATCGGTTGTGGCCAAAGACTGCATGACGGCAGATGCCTACGCCACCGCTTTCATGGTAATGGGCCTTGAAAAATCACTTGAATTCGCCGAGAGCAGGCCAGGGATCGAAGCTTTCTTTATCTATTCTGATGGCTCAGGCGGCTTCAAAACCTTGTCAACAAGTGGCCTAAAACCCAAAAAAAAGTGAATATTAGCCAACTTTAGAAACGCCCAGACTCCAATAACTTAAGGTACCTCTCCCTAATTGGAATAAGTTTTTCGAGTGAGTTGTCGTTTTTAAATACCCTAACAATATTTACTATTTGCCTGTTTTGATAAAAATAGGCCGTGGCCGCGTCGAAAAACAACAAGCTGGTTTCGAACTTGACCTCCTCGGTGAGTTTCTTGAATTTATCCCATGAAATGTAATCCGGAACCATAAAGTATCCAATATTTGGCTGAACTTCGTCAAAAAAGTAAACCCCATTTTCAACTTCATTAAGGTGAAAGAATTTTTCGAGTCTTATTACAACCATTTGATCTGCAAGCCTGGTGTGGATTTTCTTAAACTTAACACCCTGGGTCTCGTACAATTCTTGCAGCTCGGCAACGTGATCGTAAGAATTCAAACCTAGCAGCCTGATTACCTCGTAGGTGGTATTTTGATATGTTATGTATCCAAGGGTGGCAAAAAACTTAAACTGAACCGATTTCCTAACTTCGAGGGTAGCCCTCAAAATCGTTTCGAATGAATGGTATCCATCCAGCTCAAGGTAAAGGTGAGTGCCTAACTCGAAACCAGGAGAGTCTTCGTAGTAGTTGAAAAATGGAGCACGACTTTCGTAAACCTGGTACTTGTTGGTAGACAAACCAAGGTCAACGGTGGAGAGTTTCTCTTCCTTGGTCAGGGCTCCAAATCGCTCTATTATTCGTGGATTCTTCATCGTCCTGAGGGTTTTGGTTAATAAAATTACTCGCTCGTCAAAAGTCTAAGCATTGTCGCAGTCTGATTTTTTGTTGCTTTGACAGGTGCAAGCCATTGGCTTGCCACTATCAGGATCAAACTTACTTCCACAGGTTTTGGTGAAAGTTGCTCCCTTGACAAAAAACATTTTAATAGCTATCCCGGCTATGGCGGCGGCCAACAAAATAATGGTAAGTATTAGAACTTGCATTGTTTTTCTTTAATTAACAACTCAAAATTAGTATTTGTTCGACTTTGTTTGAAAGTTCCCAAACCAAATTCGAAGGAAATAAAAAATGGCGAGAATAACAGTTGCAAATAAGTTTTTAAGCCAAATCCTTGTAATTCAAACAATAACAGTAAAAGAATTTCGAAAAAGGTTGCAAGATTATTCACCACAATTGAAAAAAATCTCGTGCTTAAATTTGTGCTAACAATTTGGTCTTACTACCCTATAGCAATTCAAAAACAACTTTATTTACGGAATTCGATTCGCCAACTTTTGAAAAACCTGATTTCTGGGCAGATTTATTCACATATCACACACCATTCGATCTTAATTGTTTTGAAAGCGTTGAAATGCTTCACGTACCTGAAAGTGTACAAATAAAAAAATGCCCGTGAAAGCAAAGCCCCAAGTATAAACGGCAACTATTGCTATTTTTTGCATAATTTCAACCACGGTTTTAAACCAGGTGGATTTGCTGACCTTGGTTCGAATAGCGTAAAACTCATCGAGCGTATTACCGCAGCCTAATTGCCAGCATGCAACTCTCCTGACTTAATCAGGTTTTGCAACGTTGGTTATTCGGTTGCACAATTAACAAGTTTCTTCTGTCAGTTCAATTATCTCAAAGTTATTACATTGGCGCGCCAACCTAACCATTGATGCGCAACATGGAGTTATATGGCAATGTTGAGTGATTGAAAAATTTGCCGCGCGTAACACCGCAACTGCAACCCAAGAAGTCTGCTCTCCGGTGAGCCGCATTTCATTAAAGTTTTGCTTGGCCAAATTCAAATCATGCAAGAAAATGGCTTATAGTTTTTCGGCACTTGCCAACTCGAGAGCACGACCAGGTTTTTACGATTTCGAGGCAGCCTGCAACAACTACACCGGTTGTTTATATCCAATCAATTAACTCAAGGGTTTCAAGGCAAGGATGTCCCTTTATTCGGATAATTGTCCTTTCGGGCTTTTTTCGCTTTGGATGTTACGACCAAACCTGATCGCTGTAACCACCGTTATGGCTTTTGCCGTGGAGGCCCCGAAACCCGGGCGGCCAACTGCTTTAACCAAAACATGAAACAAAGTGCATGAAATATTATTTCCGGAAATAGCATTCCTGCCCTCTTTTCTCAAATTTTCGCACGATGGGACTTGATCAGATTGTAAAAGGTCAGTTCTGCAGGCAGGCAGTTTATTGGTAATTTATACCCTTCGAGTGCACCTAATAGCTATACTGTTAAGCTTGACATATCGGGCTCGTACAATTTCAGACTATCGGCATTTGTGGGCCACACCGGTAAGGTGGCAAGTATTGGAGCCATAGCCGTGATGCGAAGAATTGTTTGGCTAACTCCTAAAACGGAGGTGCGTATTTTGCCCGCATTTATTTTGCAGGGGACAACTAATCCTTGTCCGACAGGCGAAAAGCCGCCCTATTCCACCACGAAATCTCCGTTCTCCACGCTCCAGTCATTGCCGAAGAAGCCAGATACTTTCACCCCATCAAGCCCTTCTTTTATCCAGTCAAGGGTGAATATCAACAAGTCGGGGAAACCGGTTATGCCCGAGAAGTAGTCGTTGGGATAGAGCGATTTCATTCCTGCCGTGCCCGTTCCTGCCACCACTCCCACGCTGGCGGTTTTGCTATCTGGCCGCGGATAAATGAAGTAGGTTCCGAGGTCGTTGCCCTCAATAATTTGCGAGCCAAATTTAATGCCATTGCGGGTAACTTGTACCGGGCAATTTGCCAAAAGGGTTTTCCAAGCGAGGTTGTTGTTGGCATTGCCATAAATCACAACGTTTCTATTCGCGTAAGCCTCTACCTTGAACTTATTGTCGGGAATAATCTCAATTGAACCGTTGCCCCGGTAAAGAAAAGTTTCTGCATCAAAACGGGCCTTGTTTTGATACCAATCGTTCTCCTCGGCCGTGCCATTGGTGGCATAAACAAACACCACGTTGTTTGCAAAAGCTAATTTAAAACCTCCGTAGCGGTCAGGGTTCTTTTGGTTGTAGGGCAGAACCGAAATTTCACGCCAAGTGTTAGCATCGTACCTAACAATTACATCGCCCCGGCTTTCGGGCATAATTAAATGGCCTTCAATGGCAATAACCGAAGGCATTGAAGGCTTTAGCTTAGAAGTGTGAAATGTAATGGTTTGGATATTCTCCAGATTGGCAAAAATGGTATCGTTGCGCAGGCTAACCCTTGCATCGCTGTGCTTGTAAAGAAATAACTGCTGGTTTATGGTTATCCAGTAATTTGAGGCCGAAACGGCTGGCGAGGCAGTTCGAAACTCAATGTTTTTAACATCTGCCGTTTCCGGGATGGAATTCTTCCTCAAGAAATCGAACAGTGGCGGCCAATCCATACTGTGGTCGCCATACCAGTGCGAGCCGTTCGGGTATTCGTAGTAAGCGAAGTTATTGTGAAAGGTTCCAAGTTTTTCGCGCATCAGCCTTGCTTGCCCCACAGGCACGACAGCATCGGCATCGCCGTGAAGCACGTAAACGCCAGATTGCAGGTAATTCTTTTTCAAGTCAACAACCCTTCCGGGAAGCGCTCCCCGGTAAATCATTTCGAAGTGCCGGTTCTCGAACATTGCCGAGTCAACACCTGCTCGGCGGTAACCAATAATGTCGGGGTAGCCGGCGGCCGGAGCAATTGCAGCCCACTTGTCGGGGAAGGTAGCACCCAAAACCCACGCCCCGTGCCCCCCCATTGAATGGCCCGTGAGGTAGTTGCGACTGGGGTCGGTGTTGAAAATCATGCGTGCATCGGCCATAACTTCGAGGGCGTCCGTTCTACCCCACTCTTCCCAGTTGAAGCCAAACGGACGACGGTTGGTTGGAGCAACAATGTGCGCCCAGTCCTTTTGCTTGTATGCCCTGGTTTGGTTGGTGGCCTCAACCGAGGCTCCGTGCAGCGACAAAACAAAGGCTTGGTTTGGAGAATCGGAGGTTGATGGGGCCACCGAATAGTACTGCACGCTGCCGTCGATGTTGCTCACGAACGTTCGTTCGTGATGCCGGGTGCCGTTTCTTACGTTTATTTCAATTGCAACCCGGTCAATTTCCTGACCATCACCCGTTTTCAACACCAATGTGGCAACAATCTTGTCGCCTTCAAAATTGCCCTTTAATGCCGGAATCTTGAAAATCATCTTGCGAGTGGTTAACGGAATAATGCTTCCGCTCAAATGCGTTGCGGTTTCGCCCGTTTCCAGTTGGCAATGAAGTTGAAGGTTGTAAAGGATTTCTTCACTGGCATTTATTATCCTGATGGCTCCATAAAGTTCCTTTCTTTCATCTCGAAGCACTGATGGCAGAGTCAAATCCCTTTTAGAAAACATAACTTCCTGTCGAGGTATTACTATCTTGGAATTTACCCTGGCGAACCTGCCGTAAGTGTAAACAAATTGATTTTGGCCCTTCTTGAGCCTGAAGGGAATCAGGGTGTGGTTGTAATCGTAATGGTCGCCCTCGCGCGGGAGGCCGTTGACAAAAACTCGCGTGTGGCCGGTTGCTTCCAAAAGTGCGACTTGCTCTACCGGCGAATCAAACTCGGTGTAAACGTAAGCCCTTCCAAGCCCACCGGCAAAGTAACCACCGGAATCAACCTCAATTGCCTCCCACCTCGAAAAAGGCTGGCCATCCCTGGAGTTGTAATTTTGTTTCAAACCCAACCCATCATTTGGGGTTTCGAAAAGGCCGGAGGCAATTTGCCACGCCAAAATATCCCGAAACCCTGTCAACATTCCCGGAAGCAGCGCATTTCTCAAGGCATACCCTTGCATGAAATTGTGAACAACCACCCCTTCATCGGTTGACTCGGCCCGCTCACGCCCGAATATTTCAACAATGTTGCCAATTTGCTGACAATGTCCTTGTGATGGAACCAACGTAAACAAAACCAGGGTTAAAAGTGCAATGAACCCCAATGAAAAGCGAGCCTTGTGTATCATATCGCGAAAAGTTTTCATCATCGAATATTTAACGGTTTTCGCACAAATTTAAACCTTAATCAATTAGCCTTTAAATTAAACTTTAAGTGGTTTCTGAAAAGAGGAAGAGGAGGAATATGCGCCTTCCACAATTGGTCTTGGCCTTATTGCTTGCAGTTTTTTACCAATTTCGCACCAGCCAACATGACCCACGGTTTGAACCGAGGGCTACGTGCGCCGCCCTAATCTGCTTCCATTCCAATCGTTTTAAACCAATTTCTCGCCCATGACCGGTATCAGGAAACAACCAAAACGCTTCCATCCATCTGCTCCGGAATTTCCACACCCATTATCTTCAAAATGGTTGGAGCAAGGTCTGCCAAACGGCCATCCTTGATTTTTTCATATTCCGAGCTAATCAGCCAGCAGGGCACCGGATTAGTTGAGTGGGCGGTGTTTGGCGAACCATCGGGGTTGAGCGCGAAGTCCGCATTTCCGTGATCGGCCGTGATTATTATCGTATAACCCTTGGCAATGGCAGCATCAACGGTTTCTTTAAGACACGCATCAACAGTTTGCACGGCCTCCCTTATGGCACTATAAACACCGGTGTGCCCAACCATATCGGCATTGGCATAATTAAGGCAAATGAAGTCGAAAAAATCACGATTGATTGCTTCCACAACTTTGTCAGTAACCTCGGGTGCGCTCATGGCCGGCTGCAGGTCGTAGGTGGCAACCTTGGGCGATGGTACCATTATTCGCTCCTCACCGGGAAATGGCTCCTCGCGTCCGCCGTTGAAGAAGAAGGTTACGTGAGGGTATTTTTCGGTTTCGGCAATGCGCAGTTGTTTCTTGCCGTTGTTTGAAAGAACCTCGCCGAGGGTGTTTTTTAAATCTTCCTTTTCATAAATCACGTTTACCCCCTTGAAAGACTCGTCGTATCGGGTTATGGTAACATAATGCAGCGGTATGGTTTTCATTCCGTGCTCGGGCATGTCCTTTTGGGTAAGAACCGTGGTTAGTTCTCTAAGCCTGTCGGTACGGAAGTTGAAACATATCACAACATCGTCAGGGCTTATGGTGGCAATTGGCTGACTGGTTTGGTCAACAATAACGCGCGGTTTTATAAACTCATCGGTCACTTCATCGTTGTAAGATGCCTTTACAGCCTCGGCAGCCGAGCTATGCTTGGTTCCTGTTCCTCCAACAAGCAAGTCATAAGCAAGCTTAACACGCTCCCAGCGTTTGTCGCGGTCCATTGCATAATATCTCCCGCAAACCGAGGCAATCTTTCCTGCCGAGCTTTGCAGGTATTGTTCCAAATCGTTAATGAATCCGAGTCCACTTCTAGGGTCGGTGTCGCGGCCATCGGTAAATGCGTGGATGTAAAGGTAATTGAAATCAATTTTTTTGGCGGCATCGCAAAACCCGAAAAGGTGGTCCATGGCCGAGTGAACCCCACCGTTAGAAACAAGTCCAAGCAGATGGACTTTTTTGTTGTTGGCCTTTGCGTATTCCAAGGCATGTTTCAGAACTGGTTCGTTGAAAAAATCTCCCTCTCTTACCGCCTTGCTAATCTTGACAAGATCTTGATAAACCACCCTTCCAGCCCCGATGTTTAGGTGACCCACCTCAGAGTTGCCCATTTGTCCGTCGGGCAGCCCAACATCTTCGCCGGAGGTTTTGATCATTGCGCTGGGATGGTTTGCCGAAAGACTCTTGGTGAATTTTACGTCAGAATTAAAAATTATGTCGGAGGGGCTTTCGTCGCCATGTCCCCATCCATCTAAAACTACTAAAAGAACTCTGTTTTTTTTCATCAATATTTTGATTTAAACTTTTTCGTGCGTGCAAGCAACTAAAAAACCGAGAAGCAAAATGACAACAACAAATTATGATTGAAAAATAAAAATCGCCCCGTATTGCAATTTACAAACCACAACTTACAACATGCAATCTCCAATATTTTTCAACTCTTCAGAACCCTTACTCCATTAACTTATCAACCCTTCCGGAGGGTTTTCATCAATTCCGATGCAAAAACAAAATCATTCAGCTCTTTGTTGCTTGAATGCAAGAAGTCTGACCTTGATCCTTCCCAGGCCAACTGCCCTTCGTTTATGAAGGCAATTTTTTCGCCAATTTCCATTACCGAGTTCATATCGTGGGTGTTTACCACCGTTGTAATGTTGAATTCTTTTGTAATTTCACTTATTAGTTGGTCAATAAGAATTGCCGTTCGCGGATCGAGACCCGAGTTTGGCTCGTCGCAAAACAGATACCTTGGGCTGTTTGAAATGGCCCTGGCAATTGCAACCCTTTTTTTCATTCCCCCACTCAGCTCGGCGGGGTAGAGTTTGTTTGTGCTCTTGAGGTCAACCCTTTCAAGGCAAAAGTTTACCCTTTCTAACTTTTCCTGGGCAGTCATGCTGCTAAACATGTCAAGCGGGAATATTATGTTTTCTTCAACAGTCATTGAATCGAAGAGTGCGCCGCCTTGAAACAACATGCCCAACTGTTGGCGAACTACCCTCCTTTCTGAAAAACTCATTTTGCTAAACAACAAGTTGCTGAAGTAAATCTCCCCCCCGTCAATTTCGTGAAGGCCAACAAGGCACTTGAGGAAAACGGTTTTACCCGAGCCGCTCTTTCCAATTATTAAATTGGTTTTGCCTTCTTCAAAAACCATTGATACGTTTTTGAGAACCTGATGGTCGTCGAAACTCTTGCTAATGTTTATGGCAGTTATCATGCAAGCAAAACCTGTGTTAACAAAAGGTTGAAGAATATTATGAAAATGCTGCTGACAACCACCGCCTGAGTGCTAGATTGCCCCACCTCCAAGGCCCCACCCTTTGTATAAAAACCGAAGTATCCGGAAATGGTTGTTATCAAAAATGCAAAAACAACGGTTTTAAGAAGGGCGTAAAATACATCGAAGATTCGAAAATCAAGCAGTATCCCCTCCAAGTAGTTGCTAATTGGCAAAATGGGTGTTATGTGGGCAACGAGCCATCCACCACCAATACCAATTGCAATGCTGAAGACAACCAAAATAGGGTTAATGATAACCGAGGCAATAACTTTCGGGAGTATAAGGTAACCTGCTGAATTGACACCCATAATTTCGAGGGCATCAATTTGCTCGGTAACCCTCATCGTTCCAATTTCGGATGATATTCGAGAACCTACCTTGCCGGCCAAAATCAGGCTAATTATAGTTGGCGAAAACTCAAGAATAATTGTTTGTCTGGTTACGAAGCCTACGGTGTAAGAGGGCAATAACGGATTATCAATGTTGAAACTGGTTTGGATTGCCACAACGGCTCCGATAAATAACGAGATTATGGCAACAATACCTAGGCTCTGCAGTCCGAGATTATCAATTTCGATGACAATTTGCCTGCGGTAAATTGCGACCCGCTCTGGCTTTTTAATTATTTGGGGCAAAAGCAAGAAATATCTGCCGAGATGGAATAAAAAACCCATTATGGTTGAAATTAGCGTGCAAAAATACTCATTTTTCGCGTTGCTTGCTTAAACATTCCCAAGCAGGTTTAACTATTTTTACTACCTTTGGGTAATTTTTAATGAATGCGCTTCTTTGTGAAACACACCGACGATGAGGCTTCAATCCTGCCCATTTTTCAAGGGTTTTACAAAAGTGGCTTTCAATAAAACACATGGCGCTGTATTGGTAAAAGTGTATTTGCAAAATCAAGGGAAGCACGAAGGATGAGTTCGGATCTTGTTGAAAAATTATCGAAGGTATTAAACCCGGGTGCAGCCCAAGAGGTTTCGCACATTCTGTGTTCCAACAATCTACAATTGGTTATTTCCAACCCAAGAAACACCAAGCACGGCGACTTCAAGCCTACACTTAATGGGTCGCGCCACCGGATCTCAATAAACGGCAACCTTGGCAAGGACTCGGCATTGCTTGTGTTCCTCCACGAACTATCGCACCTTATTGTTTGGCAAAAGTTTCAAAACAAGGTGACTCCCCACGGCAGGGAGTGGAAGTCAATTTTCTCGCATTACATCCAAAACTTCGTTGCAAAAGGCCATTTTGGCCCGCATCTCAAAAATGATTTATTGTGTTTTTCGCGAAACATAAAATCAACCGGGTTGGGCCATTTAGACCTAGCCCGCAAATTGGCCCTGGAGGAACCACGACGCGAGAAGCCGAAAGGGGTCGTTTTTGTTGACGACATTGGCGAGGGCAGCCTTTTTGCAACCCACGGCGGAAGGGTTTTCCGAAAGGGCAAGTTACTCCGCAAGCGATTCCTTTGCCATTGCCTTATCACTAACAAACGATACGTTTTCAATCCAATGGCAGAGGTACTGCCAAAATAAAAAAAACACACGTAGCCAACAAAATCATGAAAATGAAAGTATTTCAAAGAAAAAAAAGCAATTACGCGGTGATAATGGCGGGCGGGATAGGTGAGAGGTTTTGGCCACTTAGCCGTCAATACAGGCCAAAGCAATTCATTGACATACTTGGCACGGGTAAAACCCTACTGCAGCAAACATACTCGCGATTAGAAAAAATCATTGACACGAAAAACATTTTTGTAATAACAAACCAGCGCTACAAATCGTTGGTACTCGAACAAATTAAAGGCATAAACCCAAAAAATGTTATTTGCGAGCCCACGCGAAAAAACACCGGCCCTTGCATTGCTTACGCCACCTGGAAAATTAAGGCTCTTGACCCCAAGGCTTGCTTGGTAGTAGCACCTTCAGATCACTTGATACTTAACGAAGCTGAATTCTTGCACGAAATTAACTTGGCCCTCGAGGCGGCGAGCCAACATCAATGGCTCTTTACGCTCGGAATAAAGCCCAGCCGTCCAGACACCGGATACGGTTACATTCAATACGTTGATGGTATTGTAACGAAAGAACTTCCAACCTTGAAAAAGGTTAAAACCTTTACCGAAAAACCAACCCTGGAATTGGCCGAATCTTTCTTGGAGAGTGGTGATTTCCTATGGAATAGCGGTATTTTTATTTGGTCGGCAAGTGCAATTGTTGAAGCCTTTGAAAAATTCGAACCGGAGATAAGCTTCGTTTTCAGCGAGGCCGAAGGGCTTTACAATACCCCTGCCGAAGAAACATACATGAACACTGCTTTTGCAACCTGCAAGAGCATCGCAATTGACTATGCAATTCTCGAAAAAGCCGACAACGTACACGTTTTCGCCGCCGAGTTCGAGTGGACTGACCTCGGAACCTGGACATCGCTGCATGAAAACACGCCAAAAGACAAAAACAACAACTCGGTGTCGGGCCGCAATGTCATTTTAAATCAAGTTACCAATTGTATTTTAAACGTGCCAAACGACAAGATTGTGGTTGTCCAAGGGCTCGATGGTTACATTGTAGCTGAATCAGACAACGCACTTTTAATTTGCCCAAAAGATAAAGAGCAGGAAATAAAAAAGTATATTGCCGAAGTAAAAAACAAGTAATACGGTAATGCTATTTTGCCTTCACGCGCCAAAACATAACATCGCAAAAACACTCAAAACTCAAGTTCCCTAAACCATACATTTTTCACAACAACAAAAACCCAAAAAAATGCTTAAGAAAATTCTGGCAATTTCAATTGTAGCCTCCATGATGATGGCTACCACGGCCAAGGCCGATGAAGGAATGTGGCTTCCGTTCAAACTTCACGATGCCATTTTTGGCGAAATGCAAACACTTGGCTTCAACCTCACCCGCGAACAATTGTTTAGCTTCACCGAATCGAGCTTGAAAGACGCCATAGTTAGTATAGGCGGTTGCACGGCCGAAATGATTTCGCCCAGAGGGCTCATGCTTACCAACCATCACTGTGCCACGCGTCAAATACAAGCCCACAGCAGGGTAGGCAACGACCTTTTGCGCGATGGCTTTTGGGCAAAAAGCCTTGAAGAAGAACTGCCTAACCCCGGAATGGTTGCAAGGTTTTTGGTTAGAGTGGAAGACGTAACCGAAAAGTTTTCGACCAACCTTAACGACCAAATGAGCGAAGTTGACAGAAATGCCACAATTAGGAGACTAAGTGCGGAAATTGAACGTGAAGCCGTTAAGGGAACCCATTACCAGGCCAATGTTAGGCCGATGTTTGCCGGAAACGAGTTTTTCTTGTTCGTGTTCGAAACCTTTACAGATGTAAGGTTGGTTGGAGTTCCCCCATCAAGCATTGGTAAGTTTGGTGGCGACACCGACAACTGGATGTGGCCAAGGCACACCGGCGACTTCACCCTATTCAGGGTTTACACCGGTCCCGATGGAATACCTGCCAATTATGCCAAGGAAAACGTTCCCCTCGTGCCCAGGCACCACTTGCCAATATCGCTAAGAGGGGTAAAAGAAGGCGACTTCGCCATGATTTTGGGCTATCCCGGAAGCACGCAACGGTACCTAACCTCATACGGAATAGAATTTAACCTTTCTGACATGTACCCACCAAGAATTGAAATTAGGCGCAAGAAACTTGACATTATTGAAAAGGCAATGGCCACCAGCGACGAAATACGAATACAGTATTCAACAAGGCAATCGAGCATATCAAATTACTGGAAAAATTTCATCGGCATGAGCCGGGCCCTGATACGCAACAATGTGGCAGATTCGAAAAGGGAACTGGAAAACAGATTCATTAATTGGGTTAATTCTGACAATGCCAGAAAAGCCGAATATGGCAACCTATTGGAAGAATACAAAGCCATTTACGAAGGGCTTAAAGGCTTTAACTCGCAAAACTTCGTGTATCTTGAAGCAATGCCAACAGGGCCGATAAACTTCAACCTTGCAATAGGTTTCGAAAGGCTTCTTGAAGCCTTGAAAAAGAAGAACAACCAGGATGAGGTTGGCAAGATCGTTTTGGAATTGAGGACGATGGTTGACCGTGTTTTTATCAATTACAACCAAGATATAGAACAGCAACTTTGGGCAGCGATGTTCGAGGAGTATCACAAAAGAATTCCCACCAGAAGGCTTCCAGATATTTTCGAAACCATCGCTAAAAAGTACAAGAACGATTTTGAAAAATACGCTGCCGATGTTTTTAGGAGAAGTGTTTTCTCTGAAAAGCAAAGGCTGCAAAGATTTCTGGATAAACCATCTGCAAGAGTTCTGGAAAGAGACCCGATATTCGTTGCTTCTCATTCGGTAAGAATAAACCACATGGCCATTTCCGACCAAATTGCCGATTATCAATCGCGCCTGGCAAGAGCCGAAAGATCGTTTATTAAAGGGCTGCGCGAAATGGATCCTGATGGTAAGTTTTACCCCGATGCCAACTCAACCATGCGTTTGTCGTACGGATCAGTTAGGAGTTACTTTCCTGCTGATGCCGTTCATTTCGATTTCTTTACCACAATGAGGGGAATAATGGAGAAAGAGGATCCAAACCATCATGAGTTTGTGGTTCCCGAAAAACTTAAGAAATTGTTTTTGAACAACGACTTTGGCGAGTATGCCGAAAACGGAATAATGGTTGTTAATTTCATATCGAACAACGACATAACGGGCGGCAACTCTGGCAGTCCCGTAATAAATGGCGATGGCCACCTTATTGGCCTTGCATTTGACGGCAACTGGGAGGCAATGAGTGGCGATATTTTGTTCGAGAATGAAACCCAACGAAGCATTAACGTTGATGCACGCTACATCCTTTTTATCATTGACAAGTTTGCCGGTGCAAGGCACCTTATTGACGAGATAACAATTATAAGGTAACCTTGAGTGCTTTGCAAGATTTAAAATGGAGTCTTTGATTTTGTTTTTTCTTGATTTTT
>CAYGFY010000025.1:0-38182 GCA_964349365.1 uncultured Bacteroidales bacterium
CATCATTCAGCACTTCGGGAAATTCAAAACGCCATTCAAAAGCGTTTTCAAAAATCTTGTTGGCTTTTATCTCTTCAATCCCGGCTTCCAATTTGTTGATTTCTTCGGTAAGTTGCTGCACTTTCTTGTTCCAGTCGGCTTTTTCCTTTTTGCTCATTTCAAAAAGTTGTTGCTGGTTGGTCATTTGAAACAAATCGCCTTGCAGTTTACGTAGCTTTTTTACTTTGGGGTCGTTCAACGATATTTCGCTTCTGAAATCCGATTTAATGGCGGCTATCAGTCGTTCCATTTCCCTTTTTTGTTCCTTGCTTTCAGCGTTTCGGTAAGTTGACACCGCAATTTTATAGGTATCAATATTCCATTTGCTTTTTAGCTCACGATTTAAACCGTGGGCTAAGTTTGCATCAATGGCAAAACGGCTCACCAAAGAGTTGCCGCATTTGATGTTGATGTCAATGTTCGGAAGTGTTTCAAGAGCCCATAGCCCCCGATTTGAATCGGGGGTTTTGTAATAAGCATTTTTCAAAAGCTCAATCCACAAACGCAAACGGCAAATTTTTACCGAATTGGAATTGATGTCCACACCAAAAAGGCAGTTTTCAATAATGGTTTGCTTTTCGTGAAAAAGTGTTTCTTGTATTCGCTGACTTTCTGACACACCCCTTTCTCCCCTCTCGAGAGGGGAAGGGGGTGTGTATTCAAAAAGTTCGCCTTCTTCGTCTGTTACAATCAATTCATCATTTACCACTTCCACCTGATATTCTTTCAGGCGTTTGCCGTCACGGTCTTGCAGAATTTTCAAGTCATTTTTAACGGCAATCATTTCATTGAGTGCCGAAACTAAAAAGTGTCCTGAACCTACGGCTGGGTCGCAAATTTTGATGCTGTTTACTATCTTGTTGGCTTGTTGCCTAGTAAAAAGTCTGTCTTCACCTATTTGCTCATACACGTCATCTAGGCTCTTAAACTCCCCTCTTGAGAGGGGTTGGGGGTGTGTTTCAACTATACCAAAATTTCCAGTAAGCGGATTTAAAGGTGATTCTTCATATTTAAGTTCTGACAAATCCCCCTTTTCATATCCTTGAATGTATTGGCGTATAGTTTCTAAAGTTGCCTCTAAGTGCTTAAAAATATCAGAATCTGGATACCTTAAAACATTTAATCCTAATTCGTTTAATCTGTGTTCTTTATCAAAATCTTTTTGTTGAACTTCTTCCCAATTATGAGTTCCACCATCTATTTCAATAACCAATTTCAATTCATAACAGAAAAAGTCAACTATATAGTTATCCAAGGGTTTCTGCCTATGAAAGTCATACTTGTCCTCAAACTTGCTTTTCAATTCTTTCCAAAGTATAAGCTCAGACTTGGTACTATTGTTTCTTAATTCTCGTGCAAGTTCTTTGAGCTTAGGATTATATGGGATTATTTCTCTTCTGGTTGTTATATGTGAATTTGACACACCCCTAAATCCCCTCTCAAGAGGGGACTTGCTTGCGGTTTCGTTGAATTTCTGCACAACTGCTTTGCGAATGGTTTCACGGCACATATACATTGTGATGAAACCCGGAGTGAAAAATGAACCGTCTTTGTAACCGTTAATTTTCTCGAAAATCAATCCGAGAACCGAAGCGTTAATCAGCGTTTTGTTGTCTTCCTGAATTTCTTCTCCGCCTTCTGCTCCAAAGTCGTAAGCATCTAAAAACTCAAACAAATATTGAAGCGTGGAAATATTGCCTGTCCGTTTTTTGCCTTGCTGGTCTTTCAGCACGGTTTGCGAAAAAATTGGAATGGTTTTATCGTCTTTCAGATTGCTGATAAACAAAGTAACCTGCTCAATGTCAGTCGGCTCGAAAAGCGAAGAATTGAGATAAGGCGTTTTTTCAAATGCCTTTTTAACATCTTCGTTTCGCTCGTCATACTTGCGTGCCAACACCTGAAAAAACAAGCTGTTCAGGTCGTCATAATTCTTGATTTTGTCAGGATTGAGAAACGAATAGGATTTGCCTGCCTGGCGGTCAGACAGGTCGCCTTTGCCTGTAGTGAGCTTGTCGAATTTATGATATGTGATAAGTTGGGCTTCCAACAATTTGAGAAATAAAATTCTGTTTATCCAAGTAATGCTTAATTCAAGTCCTACATTGAATAAGCGTTCTTGTTGAGTGCTTCCAAATTGGCTCGGTCGGTCTAATCGGTTTATTTTGTCTAAGCTGTCAAGTTGAATGATTGCATCTTCAAGAATGCTTCCTGAATTCCTATCGCCTTCTTTGTTTCTTTCAATTAGTTTTTTGCTTCCTTCTTTGGTTTCTGTTAAACCAATGATGTGTAGCAATTCGCTGTAAAACCTTTTGTCAAGGCTGTTGCTATCGTTGGTGAATGGAAGTTTTAAAAGATGCTCAGGCGATAAAAGTTTAAATAGTGCAATCAGCGAATTGTCGTCCTTGGCCCATTGCCCACGGCTTAAACCGTGGGTTATGTAGTAGTCCTGAAGGTTGAAATAGGTAAATTCAAGCCCACCCCCGACCCCTCCCTCAGGGAGGTGAGCTAAAATTTGGTCAATAAACGGCTCGGCAATCTCTTTGTAAAATACGTCTGTTGTTTTCTTGCTTGCTTCAAAGTTTTCAAACTGTCTGACAAACGATTTGTTTTGAGCAAAAAGTCTGTCGAATAGGGTAGCGTCAAAAATGAACCATTCGTTTATGTTGGTAGCAACCAAATGTTTTACTTCAAGATTTTTGTGTGTAATTCTTTCTCTTAGGTAATACAAAACCAATTCCTGAAATGCTTTTGCATTCAGTTTTTTGGTAGTAATCATTTCAGCTTTGTTGGTCGGCTTTTTCGCTTCGAGAATTACGCCAACTGTCGAGTTTGCATTTTGTCCGTTATGAATAACAAGGTCGTTTCGACCTTTGGTATTTATAAAATGGTTTTGCTTGTAATAAGTGTCTTTGAGAAAGTCGGAAACCAAGTTTTTATGAAACTCTTCGCTTTCTGTATCATTTGTCCTGTCGAGTAAAGTAATGAGATTGGTCTTGAAACCTTCAATTTCAGTCCTGTTCGGTTTTACTTTCAGAAAGGCTTTGTTTAGTGCCTTTCTTGGTTTCAATTCTTTTAATTCCATCTACTATTTTATATTCTTTTTTTCAGTCGGTTAAGATAAGTTTTTCGGTCGGAACGGTGTCAGAGCGTTGGCAAAAAAATGGCTCTTTTGGTTTTTTGAGCGTTGGCTCGTGTGTCGGGAAAAACCAAATGTGCCATTTTGTGCGGTGGGCTTTTTTGTCGTTTTATGCTAGCACTGTCGGTCGTCATAGGGTTGCCACTAACGTTTTCGGGGTCAAGTAGGCAAGCACATTTCAGCGCAAGCCTCTCACAGAACCGTGCGTGAACCTCTCGACTCACACGGCTCTTGACATACAATCCTAGATTTTACTGATTGACCAATGCACAAACATATTGGGATAGCTAGACTTGATGTCGCGCAACCAATCGTAGGCTTTTTGGTAACTTCGCAATCTCTTAAACTTATTCTTTACCCACTTCGCTATGCGATAGTCCAAATGGCGAAATAAAATCGTTAACATCCGCGTTTCTATCTTACCAAAATAGTTGATTATTCCTCTTGATTGAGTATTCATCATTTCGGCAATGTCCTGAAGGGTTTTGGTGCTTTCTCTGTGAAAGTCCATTTTTCTCCAAGTTTCCAGAATACGGCTGCGCGACTTCATGCTCATCTGGCAGTCAAAACCCAAGAAAACACCCGTGTCTCTATTGCTTTTCTTACTCATGGGTTTGAAGGCGTAACCTAAAAAGTCGAAACTTTTCGGGTAATCCTTTCCTTCGTTTCTGCGGTAGTCTTTGCAATAGGTAATTTTGGTTTTCTCTTCGCTTAGTTGCAGTTGGCATTCTTTCAGTCTGCGCCTAATGCCATCCAACACATAATGACTTTGTTTCTCGCTTATGCAATGCACCACTATATCATCGGCATATCGCACAAATTTTACCGTTGGAAAGGTCTTTTCCAGCCATTTATCCAACACATAATGCAGGAACAAATATCGGTACTGTAAGCCTCGTGGGCATATCCCACTTGTGCCGTTCCCCTTGCATTTTATGAGGACTTCCTGAGTTCCATATAAAAGCCTGAATTAGGTTCACACCTGCTCAACTGCGTTTGCCCTGTAACCAATAACCAAGTTTCCGTTACAGCTTTTCACTTGTAGCAAAGAATACAAGCTTTTGACAAAACATAGCCACAATCTCACAGCTTCATCACAGGTTCACTTGCGTTTGTCTCCCTAATTCTTACCTGACTGTTCCAGACAGCCTTTTCCTCTTTCTGTTCAGCACCTTTCAATTACTATCCAGGCACCGAGAGGCGGTTTGATGCCTGCTCTTGAAAGCCGACCCCGATGGGCCTACCATCATCTTCTATACAGCATTGATTCACCCATACAACAGATGAATCATTCACAGCACACCTTGGCGTTCGGGCGGGTTTAGCTTCGCTGATTTTCAATTCGGTGCACAAAACTGTCAATTTACGATAAAGTTTATTAGATGCCCTGCCCTTCAAATTAGCACTTTCCGCCAGCTTGATTTTAGCCTTTGTTACCAAATGGGCGTTGTATTCTGCAAATTTCTCAATCTTTTCTGCAATATTTTGATTTTATAAATAGTTTTTCTAATTCATCCGCTATATCTGATGGATTAGTCAACGGCATATCTTTATCAAATAAATCATATCCCAGAAGCTCAGATTTCTTAATTCTTTCCAATGTAGGCAATTTCGTTCTATTGGTAGTTTTGATATGCGTCCCCTTGCTGTCAACAATAATTAATTTTGGAAGGAATACGCCCTTTATACCAATAAATTCATCCATAATTTTAACTCCATTTTCAAATTCTTCTCGTGTTGTTCTACCAAGCGCCTCGTACCTATACATAGTTTTACTGTCCCATGTATGTACCGTTGCAAAGCTTTCAGATATTTTATCCTCAATACTTGATTCAGTATTCAAAGTGTCATGTCCTGATGGCATTAAAAGAACTTTTCCTCCACCGCCTTCAACATTTGCAGCGTATCTTGGAACTGTCACACCTGAAATCCAGCCCTGCAAATGCTTCATATATATTTTCCCAATTTGGATAGGTGTAATAAAATGAACAATCCCTTTCTCTTTATGGCATTGTAATAAATAATATGGATGAATACCAATCCAAAACATTCTTCTAAAAGTTTCTGCTAAGGTTTTATAGTAGTCATTAACATGATTTAATAAAACGGTTTGATTTTTAATTGTAAATCCGTGTTTGCGGATCTTTTTTATTGCAATTTCCAAATCTTCCGTTATTTCTTGATAATGATTAATATGTGTCATGAAATATACATACTTATCAACCCATTTATTGTATTTGTTTGCTGAAATATTTATTAGTTCCAACAAATCATCTGTAATTCCCATTGGCATTACTACGGGTACTCTGGTTGCAATTCTTATTGCTCGAAGATGTGGTATCCTGCTTAATTCTTCCAACACATATTGCAAACGAGGTCTGCTAACCATCAGTGCATCGCCTCCGGTAACAAGAACTTCATTAATATTTTTATTGTATCCGATATAAAACAACCCCTTGTTTATTTCAGTGGTATTAACATCAACAGAACAATCTAACGATTTTGCTCTTTGGCAATGAACACAATATGAAGCACAGCTTGTATTTTCAGCGACAAAAAGAGCAACCCTGTTTGGATACCTTTGATAAACGGCTCCATAGCTTCGTGAACTTTCGTTCATAGCTCCTTCAAGTCCTGTATCTTGAAACAATAAATTTGCAGGCGTAGGTACGCTTTGCCAGAAAATTGGGTCAAGCCTTTTTTTTGATTTTTCGTCTGATAACTTCACGAGGTCGAAAGGGTCTTCTTGCATAAGTGAAGCGTAATAAGGTGTAATCCGTAAAGCCTCTTTGCCTTCGTTCTTTAATGCAATTAAAGTTCTTTCGATTTCACTTTCCTGAAACGCATTTAGTTTTATAACTTTTTTTAATTGGTCAACACTTCGTATTGAATTTTTTAACTGCCAATTGGCATCATTCCACTGTTCTTTTGACACATTTTTCCACAATTCAATTGTGTTGAATCTTCTTGGTTTGTAAAATATATTATCTGCTGTTTCCATAATGATTTCCTTTCTGTTTTTTTGCCTTGTTGTTGGTAACGTTCCCACGCTTGGCGTAATGGCGGATTTTTAGCACAAACGTTCAATCGAAGAGCTGCACTTGAACCTACCGCAAAACTGTCATGCGAAGCACTGTACCGCCACTTTTGCAAAACCGCTGTACCTGTTGCACAACCACAAAGATAAAGCAAATTGTATAACTTGTAAGCCCGAACAAAAAAGCGAAAAGGAAGAAAAAACTTATCTAAAATCCTATAATACATTTGGTTATGTTATTTTTTTGCAACCTTACCAGCGCTTTGACGAAAAGAATTCATCCCCCGATTGTTTTCCGAGGTCAGCCCGGAGAGGCTCGTGCTCTCCGATAACTTCATTAGCCAGATTTGCCGCGAGTTGGACTTTGGCTTCCTCCACGCGGCCACTTCCGGTTTTTACGGCCGGCAGGAATCGCCGTAATACCTCGGCAGTGAAAACATGGCCGTACAGGATTCTTTAAATTAGTAACGAAAGAGAAACTTTCAGCCAAAAAAACACGATCTTTGAATTAGAATTACTTGCAAGCCCAAGAAAAACCGCTTTGCGGCAAAATAGTGCAACTACTTGAGGTGAAACAAACCAACACTTTTGGACGGGAAGAAGAGAGGCTACAGAATCTTGTTAAAGATTTTGAATTTTGCAGGTACTTTAATTAACTTGATAACAGGGCCCGAGAATAACCTGACCTTTCACGGAAATCGCATTGACAAAGCCCCGCAAGCCAAAACTTGCCAAAGAGCATACCAGTAACGCGCAAAAATGAAAAAATTAAAAATTCTCTTCCTTTTAAAAGGTTGCAAAAAAATGCCAGCCCACAAGCCGACACAAAAAGCACTCGAGCCGTTGGGCGCAAAACTCCACGAGGAAAAGGTAACCTGCGCCGCCCATCTGGCCTATTGCTTGGGGGCATGAAAGCCATTAAATAATTTCTAACTTTGTGGTTGTGCAAGGGCCGCATCGGCTTAAAGAAAAATACTGACTGACAGCAAGATGAAAGCACGTGCATTTAATTACCTTTGTAGCTCGGCGCAGTAAGGTGCAATTAATCCAGCCATCACGCAAGGCCCGAAAATATGGACCGGAATTTAAAAAAAATGTTTGCGGCATGACAAAAAAAACACAAACTCGATAAAAATGGCAACTCTAATCGTGTACTTGTTACTGGCCTTGTTGGTTTCGTTTATTTGTTCTATAACGGAATCGGTGCTTCTTTCTACCCCCAATACCTTTTTGATTGTAAAGCATGACAAGGGACATACCTGGGCAAGGTCATTTATTGATTTGAAAAGTAATATTGACAAACCTTTATCGGCAATACTGTCGTTAAACACTATTGCTCATACTGTTGGAGCCGCTGGTGTTGGTGCCCAAGCCGTAAAGGTTTTTGGCGAAGCATACTTCGGAATGGTATCTGCCATTTTAACAATCCTGATTTTAGTGCTTACCGAAATCATTCCCAAAACCATTGGAGCCAGATACTGGAAAAACTTAACAAAGATTTCTTATTATACAATAAAATCAATGATTGTTGCAACTTATCCCTTGGTTGTATTGTCATCGGTAATCACCAAGGTTTTTTCAAAACAGAAAAATCAAAATACCACCAGTAGAGAAGAAATTGCGGCCTTGACCAATATCGGCTTAGACGAAGGTCTATTCTCAGACAAAGAAAACAAAATCATTCAAAACATACTGAAACTAAAAAACATCAAGGTTACCGAGATCATGACCCCAAGAGTAGTGGTTGCTGTAGCTGACGAAAACTTGACATTGCAGGATTTCCTGCGTAACAAGGATTATCTTAAATATTCAAGAATTCCAGTGTACTCGGGCGACGACGAAAACATAACAGGCTACGTTTTCAGGCAAAAGGTATTTGAGCATTTGGCCGAAGACCAACGCTCCCTAAGATTGAAAGAAATCAAACGAGATATAATAATTGTGCCCGAAAACATCGTTTTATTTTCTTTATGGGAAAAACTCCTGGATAAAAAAGAGCATATCGCACTTATAGTTGACGAGTATGGTGGCTTAGACGGAATTGTAACAATGGAAGATATTATCGAAACCCTTCTTGGATTAGAAATTGTTGATGAAAAAGACACAATTACTGACATGCAGAAATTTGCAAAAGAAAGGTGGGATACTCGACAAGCAAAATATAATCTGATTGAAAAATTGAACAGGAATGATGCGTGAAAAGATCGCCAAAAGTGGCATGACAACAAAATTTTTCCATCATGGTATTTGTCAAGCAAGAATAATCCTATTTTTGCAGTGAAAATCAATTTAAATGAAAAGACCAATGAAAAAACTAATTTTATCTTCATTTGCCGTAGTAGCTTTACTGGTTGCAATACTTGGCTGCAATCCCGAGAAAAAGGCCGATATTCCTGATTTGGTTGGCAAATGGCAACGAGTAGAAACTGACACGCTGAGTTTGGTAATTGAGATAACGCCCGAAGGTGTTTGGAAATATTACCAAAACGGTGAACTTTTGGAAAAAGGCCAAATAGAAATTACTGCCGACAAGCTTATCATGAAACACGATGTAGAGGAGCATTCGCATGAAAATGGCGACCATCACGACCACCATCATCAGCATGAACATCCCGAGGACCACGTGTACAACTACACCTTAAACGATGCCAAAAACGAATTGTCAATTATATCGGAGAGAAGAACCACGGTTTACAAGAAAATCGAATAAATTTATTAAGAGCCAAGGCGAACTGCTTATATGCCTTTGCTCTTAAATTAAAGCATTTTGAAAACCGGCAAGAACATAATAGTAATCTTGCATTTAGCATTTTTGTTGATGTTACTGCACGATGTAATTCCGCATCATCATCACGGTGAAGGCACTGGCGCGGATTGCATGACGCACAAACATCACGACAGCCCCGGAGAGAAGAATGATGACACCGGGAATAATCACAAACACCAATTCTATCATTCTCATTTTGGCGGCGAATACAAAGTCAGGAATTGCATCAGGTACAATGAAATACTTAATAGACTTGCACCAATTGCCTGTCTGGCAATTGGTGGTTTATTTGTGATAAACCCACCTCCTTTGCTTGAAAAAATTAAAGATTACTCGATTTTTCATTTCTTTTCCGACTTTTTTTCAAGAGCAATTCCACTAAGGGCTCCTCCTGGCCTTTAGCCATTTTCATCTAAAATTATCTGCTAGACATCTGCTGGCATTAGATTTTTATCTCATCATGCCTAAGTTTATAGTAAGGCATGGTAATATTTACAAACCTGTAAAAACAAAAATAAAA
Source organism: uncultured Bacteroidales bacterium (assembly GCA_964349365.1). Taxonomy (GTDB): domain Bacteria; phylum Bacteroidota; class Bacteroidia; order Bacteroidales; family UBA7960; genus UBA7960. The sequence goes on from CAYGFY010000025.1 coordinate 9,500, forward strand.
TGAAAAAATATTATTTTCTGCTGTTAATCATTGGGCTGCTTTCTTGCAACGAGCAGCAAAACAGAAACAAATCGGGAAGCCGACCATCGCAAGTAGTTTGGGTGTTTGGCAACAATGTTGAGCTTTTTGCCGAGTATCCGGTTTTGGTAATGGAAATGGAAAGCCGATTTGCAGTGCATTTAAATACGCTTACCGATTTCAAACCCCTTGTGAAGGGCGAGTTGAAAGTATTGCTGACAAATCGAGACAACAAGTACGAGCATACCACAAACATTTCCAATCCGACAGGTATTTTCCGATCAGTCATTAAACCCACCGAAGACGGAATTTACGAGTTGGTTTTCGTGTTTTCGACCGAAAACTTTACTGATACCATCGTGGCAGGAACTGTTAGGGTTTACCAGGATGCTCACTTGTCGCTGGCCGGCCTACCCAAACAGGTTGTAAACCACGATGAAATTTCATTTACAAAAGAGCAAGTTTGGAATGCTGAATTTGCCACCAAGAAACTGCTCCCGGCAGAATTTAACGAAATCATTAAAGTAACTGGCGAAATACAAGCAGCACCAAACGATGAGGTAACAATATCGGCAAAATCGAGTGGCCTTGTAGTGTTCAACCGATCACTGGTGCCAGGCTCTCCAGTTAGTGCCGGCAATGAACTATTTACGTTATCGGGTGCGGGTCTAGCTTTTGATAATGTTATAAATCAGCTTGCAACCGCAAAAGTCAAGTTTGAAAATTCGGAATTGAACTTTTTGCGTGCCTCAGAGCTCATAAAAACCAAAGCCATTTCTGAGAAAAAATACCTTGAGTATAAATCGCAATATCAGAACGATAGCATTGTGTTTTTCAACCTGTCCAGAAACATTTCAGAGAAAGGGGTAGGAATTAAAAGCCCTATCACCGGATACATTCAAGGTGTTTTTATTTCCGAAGGGCAGTATGTAGAGGCAGGAGCAGCTTTGGCAGTAGTTTCAAAAAACCAAACCATGACAATAAGAGCCGACATTCCGTTGCAACACCACCAGTCTCTAAAGCAAATTGGAAGTGCCAATTTCAGGCTGCCGCATAGCAACAAAACATTTTCCTTGCAAGAGCTGAATGGCAAGTTAGTTTCTGTCGGAAAATCGGCAAGAGGTAACCACTTTTTACCTGCGTATTTTGAAATCAACAACAACGGGCATTTTGTCGATGGCGCATTAACAGAGGTTTATATTAAAACCAAACCCCTGCAAAATCAGATTGTCGTGCCAAAATCAGCAATAATTGAAGAGCAGGGGAAATACTTTGTGTATGTTCAAACAGGGGGCGAAAGCTACGTAAAACGATATATAGATATTATGGCTTTCGACGGCAACAACTACGCTGTAAAAAGCGGAATTGACATTGGCGAACGTGTTGTTACCAAGGGAGCTTATTACATTCGGTTGGCATCCATGGCGGGCTCACTACCCTTGCACGGTCATACACATTAAAACTTGAATGTTATGATAAACAGCATTATTAAATTTTCACTAAACAATAGGTTCCTAATACTGATAATATCTATAATCGTTTTAACCACGGGGTTATACACGGCTAATGATTTGGATATTGATGTTTTTCCCGATTTAACGGCACCAACTGTTGTTGTGTTAACTGAAAGTCACGGTATGGCGGCCGAAGAGGTGGAGAAATTGGTAACATTCCCCATAGAAACAGCCCTGAACGGAGCATCCGATGTCCGAAGGGTGCGCTCATCGTCGGCTGCGGGTATATCTATTGTTTGGATAGACTTTGACTGGGGAACAGAGATTTACAGGGCAAGACAGATTGTTACCGAAAAGTTAACCATCATTTCAGAAACCTTACCCGAAGGCGTAGGTTCGCCAACACTGGCACCACAAACCTCCATAATTGGAGAGATAATGACCATAGGCGTTACATCCGACACCATATCCCCGCTCGAATTGAGATCAATTGTTGACAATCAATTTCGAAGGCGGTTGCTATCCATAAGCGGTGTGTCGCAAGTTGTTGTTATAGGCGGCGATTACAAGCAGTACCAAATACTTGCCAGCCCTCACCGGATGAAACATTTCAACGTATCGTTTGCCGAACTCTTGAGGGCGGCAAAAGGCACCAACAAGAATTCGAGCGGTGGCTTTATGAATGATTTCGGGAACGAATACATCATTACTGCCGAGGTAAGGTCGAGCGATACCCTCGAAATCGCCAATAGTGTTATAAAAATGGTTAATGGCAAACCCATTAAAATTTCGGACGTGGCACGAGTGACCATAGGTGCGGCGCCCAAAATAGGCGATGGATTTCTCAACGGGAAACCTGCCGTTATAATGACAATTTTGAAGCAACCCGATGTCAACACACTGAAACTTACAACCAATGTAGAAAAAGCCATTCAGGAACTTCAAACCTCTCTTCCAAAGGGTGTTGTCATTACAGGTGATATTTTCAAGCAAGCCGATTTTATTGAAACGGCCGTAAAGAACGTGGAGTTGGCGTTGCTTGAAGGGGGAATTCTTGTAATTATCATTCTGTTTGCATTTTTAATGAGCTTTCGCACAAGTATTATCTCAATCATTGCCATTCCAATATCGCTTTTAGTAGCCGTATTAACCCTGAAATGGCTTGGCTTCTCCCTTAATACAATGTCATTGGGGGGGCTGGTTATTGCCATAGGAGTGCTGGTTGACGATGCAATTATTGATGTGGATAATGTTTTAAAGCGGCTGAAAGAAAACGCCTTAAAGCCAGCTTCTGAAAGAGAAAAAACATTGACGGTTGTTTTTAACGCCACCGTGGAAATCCGAACATCAATAGTTATTTCTACATTAATAATTATTGCAGCCTTTATTCCTCTCTTTTTCCTTTCGGGAATGGAAGGAAGAATGCTAAAACCCTTGGGCATTACTTTTATAGTTTCTCTTTTTTCTTCAACAGTGGTTGCGCTTACCCTAACGCCTGCCTTGTGCAGTTTCTTGCTAGCTAAACAAGAATATTTAACACGCCAACGCAAAGGCTTGCAATGGGTGGAAAGATTAACCCAGTTTTATAAAAACCTGCTGTCGGGGCTGATTTTTAGTAAAAGAAACCCTACAAGAAAACCTAAAATTATCATGGCAATTGCAGGTTTGATGTTAATAATCTCAATTTTAATATTCTTCCGGTTGGGAAGAAGCTTCCTTCCCGAATTCAACGAAGGAACATTAACCTTAAGCACGGTTAGCTTACCAGGTATTTCGCTTGACGAGAGCAATAAGATAAATACAATAATAGACAGCTTGCTCTTAACCATTCCCGAAGTTAAACACGTGGCGCGCCGCACTGGCCGAGCAGAGCTGGATGAACACGCTCAAGGTGTTTTTTCTTCGGAAACAGACGTCCCCTTTGACTTACAAGACAGAACCAAGGACGATTTTTTGGAAGAGGTGAGAGAAAAGTTGCAGACGGTTGGCGGAATAAATATTACCGTGGGGCAACCACTGGCCCACCGAATAGACCACATGCTATCGGGCACAAGAGCAAATATTGCCATAAAAGTATTTGGAACAGACCTTGAAAAAATGTTTTCCATTGCCAATCAAATTAAAAACGAAATTTCGGAAGTTGAAGGTTTGGTTGACCTTAGCGTAGAACAACAGGTATCCATACCTCATTTGGTTATAAAACCCAATCGCAACCTGCTTGCTCAACACGGAATTGCGCTCAACGATTTCTCGGAATTTATTGACGTGGCTCTGGCTGGCGAGAAAGTTTCGGATGTTTATGAAGGATCCCAGAGCTTCGACCTGATTCTGCGCTATGATGATAATAGCAGAAATTCAATAGAAAGCATCAGAAACATTTTTATTGACACTCACGACGGAAAGAAAATACCCTTGAGATACGTTGCCAATGTTGTTTCCGAAACAACCCCAAACACGATAAGCCGAGAAAACGTGCAACGAAAGGTGGTAGTGTCGGCCAACGTGGCAGGAAAAGACTTGCGAAGCGTGGTGAATGACGTACAGGGCCTTGTTGCATCAAATGTTTCGTTGCCACAAGGATATTACATTAACTACGGCGGACAGTTCGAAAGCGAACAGAGAGCTTCCCAATTATTGTTTTACACATCGCTGCTGGCAATTTTGGTAATTTTCATGCTCTTGTTTCAAGAGTTTAAAAACTTTGCAATTTCGGCCCTTATAATGATAAACTTACCCTTGGCAATTATTGGTGGCGTTTTTAGCATTCAAATCTCCTCGGGAGTTTTGAGTATTCCTGCAATTATAGGGTTTATTACTCTTTTTGGTATTGCCACCCGTAATGGTCTCTTGCTAATTTCAAAGTACCAGCAGCTGGAGCAGGAAGGGCTAAACCTAAAAGATGCCATTTTAAGGGGCTCAACAGACCGATTGTCGCCAATTTTAATGACAGCATTAACCGCAGCATTGGCCTTGGTTCCTTTAGTAATAGCGGGTAACCAACCGGGCAATGAAATTCAAAGCCCCATGGCAGTGGTTATTCTTGGAGGCTTAATTACCTCTACCCTTCTGAATATCTTTATCGTACCCACAATTTACTTCTTTTTAAACCGAAGAAAACTATGAGAGCACCAATGTTTTTAATTGTTTTTCTGCTGGGTTATGGTTCATTAAATGCACAAATCCCAATTGACTCGGTAAGCAATCAAATCTTAAAAAACAACAAGAAAGTAATTGCATACAAGAATTACATCGAAAGTCTGAGCCTATCGGCAAGAACCGGAATTTTGCCCAAAAACCCTGAAATTGAGTTTAACTTCTTGTTCGGAAAACCAACGGTAATAGGAAATCAAACCGAATTTGCCATAACGCAAACTTTCGATTTCCCGACAGTTTACATTCATAGAGGAAACCTCTCAAACTTGCAAATTCAAAAAGCCGATTTAGAGTACAAACTTTATGAAAATGAGGTGCTGCTTCAAATTAAATTGGTTTGTATTGAGCAAATTTATTTAAACAGGAAAAAATCAATCCTTCGGCAAAGATTTGAAAATGAAACCTCTTTAAATAGTTCGTTCATGCAAAAGTTTCAAAATGGAGAAATTAGCCAAATTGAGGTAAACAAGTCGCAAATGCAACTGTTAAATACTAAAAACCAGTTGCTAATTACCGAAAACAGAGTAAATTTAAACAATCGGTTGCTAACCCAATTAAACGGAGATGCTCCCGTTATTTTAACTGACACAACTTATTTACTAACAGTTTATAAGTCGAATATTGATGATTTACTTGATTTGTTGAACGACAATAACGTACCGTTGAAAATTGGCAAAATTGATGCGTTAATCGCCGAAAAGGAAATATCATTAGAGAAATCAAACTCATTGCCAAAAATTGAGCTGGGCTACATGCAAGAACGTATTGGCAACCAATCATTGAAAGGGGTGCACACGGGAGTAAGTATTCCGCTATGGGAGAATAAAAACCGAGTAAAAGCGCAACGGTTAAAATTCATTTTTCAACAACAAGAATTTGAAAACCTTCAGAGCCAGAAAAAACTTGAACTGCAGAAAAAGTTCCTGGAATATCAGCAAAAACAGGTTATTTTAGATGAGCTTAACGAGTTTATCATGAGCAACAATAGCCCTGTTTTGCTTAAACAACAGCTAGAACGCGGTCTAATATCTACAACTGAATACTATACCGAGTTGTCAAATTTTTATCAAATTGTTGATAATTACGAAGACCTGCAAAAAGATTATTTTGCTTTAATTGCGAAAATCAAGAATATGGTTGCGCTTTGACGAGTTGCTGCCGATAATTCGGGCAGCTTGATGCGCCTCTCCCCTTTTTGCCTGCCAATGGCCAAATGGCACAAAAAACCAACCTTGTTTAAGCCGCTTTAGGCAAGGTTGGTTTTGTTAAGGGGTTTTTGGGGGTTGGAATTTTGTAAGGATTAAAACGGCTGCCTCGAAGCCAAAAAAGGAGGTTTTCGAGAAAACCGGGGGTGCTTTTGGCAAAAAAGGCAGCTTGCGTGGCGCGCTTTGGTCGATTGCCTCCAGGGGCTTGCAAGTTACTTTATTTGTTTTATCTTTCTGGATGCGCATCGGGTACGGCCGTTTGGCGTAATGACGGGTGAGGAGCAAATATATAGCCGTGCGTTTTCAAACCCGGCCGAACGCAAAGCCACAGGGGCAATTACTTGCAGGAAAAAAATGACAGATTAAACAATAACAAATATTTTTTGATAAAATGAACAAGAAAATTGCTGCATTAATTAAAAACATTATTTCCGCGAAAACCTTCGAATGGTTTATTAGCGGCGTGATAGTGGTTAATTGCACCCTTATTGGTGTAGAAACATATTTTGTAAATCCAACAATTCTGCTAATTCAAAATGTTGCTCTTGGTGTTTTCACAATTGAAATTATTTTGAGATGGATAGCCAGGGAGAACATGAAAACATTTTTTTCTGATGGCTGGAATTTATTTGACCTCACTATAGTTTTGGTTAGCTACGTACCAGAGCAAATTTTTGCTGGCACATCTATAATAACAGTATTAAGGGTTCTTCGTGTATTCAGGGTGTTCCGATTGTTACGTGCTTTTCCAGAACTCAAAATAATGACTTCCGTGCTTATTCGCTCTCTTTCTGCTTTAGTCTACAATGGATTGTTTTTCTTTATTTTCATGTATCTATTTGCCATTATCGGAATTACACTTTTCAGGCTACCTACACAAGAGACATCCGATGTTTTTAAAGAAAAGGCATTAATTGAATTTTTAAAGCAGGTACCTAATGCACCAGGAATATCTCCCGACCCGTATGGCTCGTTAGGAGAAACAATGTTCACCCTTTTTCGGATTCTTACAGGAGAAGATTGGACTGACCTGCGATATAACTTAGTGCAAGCAAGCCGAATGAATGTTATTGATGCCCACGAAACAATAATTACCATCTACCATGTTGCCTGATTTATCGTGGCAACGTTCTTGCTGTTAAATTTACTTGTGGGAGCAATCTTGAATAACTATCAATTAGTCATGACAGAATTTAGAAATAAAAGAGAATGATCATATTGCTGCAAAAACTTAATGCTGAAAATTGAAGTTGATATAAAAAACTGCCAGCAAGTTCCTTCGCACGCAAAACATTTTGACAGTCAGTGGGTTATCGAGTGCTTTAGCCGGTATCAAAAGCACTTGTACCTTTACGGGAAAGTGCCCCGAATTGCCTTACGTTTAATGTACGTAACCATTGCCAAAAAGGCGAGAAATTGACCGCCACAACAAAAATGCCCGACAAAATGGTCTGAAAATAAAAAAGCAAAACAGTGAAATAAAAATGATTTGGTTTTTTTGCCGGACGGCAAGAAAGCAGAGCAGAAATCATCCCCGCATTTGGTGCCATTTGTTTTTGCCTGCACACGAGCCAACACTCGAATGCAAGCCATTAACCAACACGATGAAAAATAAAAGAGCAATGAGCAAAAAACCAAAAAAGCCATTTTTTTTACCAACGCCCCGACACCATTCCGACCGAAAAACTTATCTTAACCGATTGAAATAGAAATTATTTGTTTGAATGGATTGAAATAACATCGCTCCCCTGAAGACTTACAAAACACACATTTAAAATTTCTATCATGATCTCGCTCCTTCGAAGCTCGTTTTCGCCATGGAAATCTTGGCAGTTACTTTCTTCACACCATGCTTGGGCAAATTCTGGATGATTATTCCGGGGTCTTTACACGTGTTGTACGAAGCGACCAAAGGGTTAAATTTGGCGGGCACGAAAAAAGACCCATCGCTCAATGCACTGCAAATCATTGAATTAAAAGAGGTTGGTTCGTTTAATCAAGAAATAAATGCTACCCGTAAAGGAGATTGCTCAAATTGTACCACGCTGCTAACATCAATTCATCGAGCAAGGGCCCCAAGAGTATTTAGTTGTAAACCAAGGATTTATGCCTTATCCTAATTGATGGTATAGCCATGGCTCTTGCTTCGATTACAAGCGTGACAAATTTGTTTTTTTCGATGCAAGGGCATAAAATGAACCAGGAATTGAAAACCCTACAATTGTTACCGCCACGTTTATTCGGCTTACCTTCGATACAGGTATTACTCGAAAATTTTACCATTTTGCCGAAATTTGAACGGAGGGTTGGTTGCCGATGAATATGGTTTATCATAATGCTTTTATTTTTGGAAAGGGTGATTTATTCAAAAGAAAAAAATGATTTTGGCTAACCGGGGAATTGCAAACCCTTTTTCCAAAATCATACTACATGCAATTTAATGGCCCGGCAACGTTCTAATCCTTGCCGGTAATTTACGAAGCGGCCGGAAATTAAAAATTCTCTCGTCAAAAAAAAACTAAAAACCTAAAAAACAATGAAAAACCAAAGATTGATCCTTATCCTGGCATCGGCTGCAATGCTGCTGTTAATTCCACTAATTGCAATGCAGTTCACCCGCGAGGTTCACTGGAACCTCACGGACTTCATAATAGCAGGCGTTTTATTGTTTGGGGTGGGAGTGTCATGTGAATTAGTTTTGAGGAAAGTGAAAAGTCGCAAATTCAGGGTTGTTATCTGTGGCACAATTTTAATTGTACTCTTATTGATTTGGGCCGAACTTGCGGTTGGTATATTTGGTACGCCTTTTGCCGGTTCGTAAATTTAAAAAATGGGCTTGGGAAAAACCAGCTCCAGGCGGCAACCAAAAATGTCGTCCGCATTCCTTTCATGTGCAAGGCGCAAAAACTTTGAAATAATACAAAGCATGGGTATTCGTGAAACCATAACGACAGCGATAAGCTATAAACGGTTTTTTTAGGCTGGTTTGTTGATAATCAAAAAATAGCCCAAACTTGACAAACCAGAAAGCCTGTAAACACAAATGATACTTGAGGCCGAGGCGGGCATTAAAAACATCACAGGATAAGAAATGGGATTTTCTTGTCAATTTCGAAAAAGATTTTCGGCATGGCGCTACAAAGATCATGTTTTGTTTCAATAGTAGAGCGGCGACCTATTTGAAGCTGGAGCGACCTTTCATGCCTAACAGTATATGCTGGAAAAGAAAATTTAACACATGGAAAAAAAGCCGAATCAACTCCCGGTGAAAAAACTACCCCGACGTTTTAGTTTTCATTCAATTAATTAGGATATAATAGACAAATTTGAGACCATATCGGCAAAGGCTTTTGTTGACGACTCAAACCCCTTTTCAAAAGTTCTGAAATACAATGAAACTGTTGGGCCTTGGGCCAATGCTAGGTTTACCTCTTACTGCATCCTAAGCACTTCCTGCCACACCCTGGTTGGTTCAGAATTTACGTGCCCTCAAGCGAAACCGCCAAAAATCATACAAATCAGGTTTGGCTTAAGCTACAAAATGCCAAGCTTGGAGTGCCTTGGGATACCCGAGGAGAAATCATAAAATCCAAGGTTTTAAACCAACGGCAGGTCGTTACCTTCAATTTTGTAACCGCCCTCCACGTTAATTAAGCCCAAGCCCGCCTCGGTCAATCAAAAGAAGTGATTTTAGCGGGGCCGTTGTTCAAGCAATTGGCAAAAACAACACCAATCCCTTCCTTGCATACAATGATGATTTTTATTTTAAAGGTGGAGAAATGCAAAACCCGATGACCCTGTTTGCAACAATTTAACCTGTTACGATGAATTTGACGCTGACGAGCCGCCCCATTACACAAATCGGCTTCGCCAAATTTTGCCGACCAACCGACCCGGTTGTTTTAACAACGAAGTTCTACATTATGCAAATTAACTTGAAAATTCCCGTGTCGAAAACGTGAAAATGTATCGAAGGGCTCAAAAGAGGCACTTACACGCCATGAAGTTACCATGCATTTCACATCGGCACGATTAAAATAAAAGGTTTCGCTTACAAACGTCAGAGCGGAAGCAAAGACAAAACTGACAACAGGTCTTGGAACTTGGCCTGCAATTCGGACTGTCGAAAAAAAACCAAAAAAAGTGTGAGTTTGCGGTATGTTCAAGAATAGGCAACCACCTCATGGCCGGCCTGAGGCGAAATTGCTACCATGAAGCACTGGCTGATAAACCAGAACTTCATTTCTAAAGCAATGCATAGCCCATCAAGCTTTGGAGCGAACCGTCAACCGCGGGGGACAAGCAATTTCAAGTGCCTCAACCGACTGTCATGGTAATTCGCGTGATTGGTATCCTGACCGAATGGTTTTTGCCGTGGGTAATGCGGTGCATCAGGTTTACCTCCCCCCGCCCTTCAAAAATGCAGCCACCTGGCCTTTTGACCAGGATCAGTATTTGTTTCTATACAAAGCTCTTGAACCAACCAATTTCCCAAGCTTAACCCAAGGAGCAATGAAAGCAGAATGGGTTCGAAAATACCAAGAAAGCCCGACCCGCGCCAATGAAGTTGCCCAAGGGCCTATCATAAACATTTTCCAATATCAGGTTAATTATATAACGTTTATCAAGAGCCCTGAAGCAACATTGCGAAGTAATGTTTTAACCTCGTTAATTGCAAGACGTGATAATGAAAACGGTAGTGATGCCAGCTCCATAAACATTAGTTGAAATGTCAGGCTGGCTGCTTGGAGTGTAATTGTTTCAACATGAAGGGAACGGCACCAATCAAACCTTCAAAATATGGAAAAACCGATAATCTCTCGGGCTTGATGAATCTAGAAAAAAATTATTACCTTTGCCCTCGTTTGGGCTCCGTAGTTCAATGGATAGAATGGAAGTTTCCTAAACTTTAGATACAGGTTCGATTCCTGTCGGAGCTACAAGATTGAAGAGGCTGCCTTATAGGCTGCCTTTTCTTTTTGCCAACTATAACTATTTCAAATTTATCGTGGTTTAGTTTGCTTTTATTACTCACTAGCGCGCAGGTTTCGCGGGTATGCAAGCAGTTTGGCCCGGTGACCAAATTTGAAAGCAGAGAGCGGCATCTCGATTTTAAACATCAATAGTCAATTTTTCACCAATTACCAATCACTTGGCTCAAATCACTCAAATCTTAATACTCAATACTCGGTTCTAGTTTATACCTTTGCAAAAAAAACACCATGTCGAGCAGTCCTTTGAAGCGCCTTGCTGGCCAAACCGCCATTTACGGCATGAGCAGCATTTTGGGGCGAATGGTTGGCTACTTGCTAGTACCATTTCACACATACCTGGTTTTTTCTCCCGACGAATACGGTATGGTTACCCTGCTTTACAGCTACATAGCTTTCTTGATGGTGCTCCTAATCCACGGAATGGAAACCGGCTTTTTCAGGTTTTTTGAAAAATACACGAACGAAAAATCAAAGGTTTTCACTGCAGCATTGTTTTCGGTTTCATTTATTTCAATATTTTTTGCACTTGTAGCTTCGGCCTTTAACCAACCTATTGCCCGGCTTCTCAATTTTCCAGGCCAGGGCAACTACATAGTATTGATGGCGGTTATTGTTGCGCTCGACGCAATAATTTCCATACCGTTTGCGCGGCTCAGGGCCGAGAATAGGCCACTAAGATTTGCCGTGCTCAAAATTGTAAACATTGGCTCCAACGTTGGCTTCAACGTTTTCTTCTTGTGGCTTTGCCCTCTTATTCTCAAAAGCGGCCCGGAGTTTTTAAAGCCGATAATTGGCGCCTTTTACAAATCCGAGTTTGGTGTTGGTTACGTGTTTGTTTCGGTGTTGCTTTCGAGCATAATTACATTTATTTTATTGCTCCCAGTAGTTTTTCGCGACAGGTTCGACTTTTCCCTTACGATTTGGCGCAAGATTTTCGCATTTTCAATACCACTTGCCTTCGTGGGGCTAGCCGGTGTGGCAAACATAAACCTTGATAAGATTTTGCTAATTCACCTTTTGCCTGTCGATGACCCGAGGTATTTTGTGGGAATTTACGGAGCCTGCTACAAGATAAGCATCATTATGGTGGTGTTCATTCAAGCTTTCAGGTTTGCTGCCGAACCATTCTTCTTCTCGCAAGAGTCGCAACAAAATGCCCGCCAAACATACGCATTGGTGTTGAAGTATTTTTTGGTTGCCTGTCTGTTCATCTTCCTTGCAACAATGTTTTTCATCGACATTGTGGGCTTGTTTGTCGGCGAAAAATTCAGGGAGGGACTGGTGGTGGTGCCAATACTGCTTTTGGCAAATTTATTCCTTGGCATCTACTTCAACCTTTCAATTTGGTACAAGCTAACCGACAAAACATGGTACGGAGCCATTATTACAATGACGGGTACTTTGATAACAATTGTTTTGAACGTATTGTTAATTCCCAAATTAGGCTATGTTGGGTCGGCTTGGGCTGCCTTGGGCTGCTATTTCACAATGGTTGTAATTTCATACTTGCTTGGGCAAAAGAAGTACCCAATACCATATGAAACCGGTCGATTGATGCTGTTGATAGCCGGTGCCGTGGGTCTTTATTACTTGAGCCTGGCCTTGCCCGAACTCAGGGGCGCAATTAAGCACATTTCAAGCATTTTGTTACTGGTAGTCTTTGGGGGCTTCGTGGCACTAGTTGACAAACGCTTCTTGGCGCAAGTAAAACGGATGGCCGCCTTGGGTAAGCGCCCAACCTAAAAGGTATATCCGACAGCAAAGGTTAGAGGCACCTTAACGCTAGCATTCCGAGGAAAAAGATTGCCGTTTGAGTAGTGACCAATTTTTATCTCGACATTAAACTGCCTGTTTTTCCCGAAAAAAGACCCTACGCCCATGTAATCGTGAAAGGTAAACTTCTCGCCTGTATCGAGCCCATCAATTATTTTTTGAGAAATGAACGTTGGCCCCGCAACAGAATAGAAAAAATAATAATCTGATGTTTTTGCCCTTATAGGGGTAAATCTGAAAACAGGATATAATGCAAGGGTGAAAAAATTGGTGTCATCGCGAGTTTCCCAAATGGAGGCACTAATACCCACATCGAAAGAAAAGCTTCTCCTGGTATGAAAAAGGTTTCGCTGGTAGTTTACAGAAAGCCCTTGTTTAACATGAACGTTGCCACCCCAAAATACAGGAATGGCACCTTCGGCCAAAAAATTGTTTACCCCGTATCCTAGGGCGTTGGTCGAATAGCCTATTTTTAACTGATTGTGTGGAAAAATATACCCAGAGTGGGTGTTGCGCTCCACTATCTCCTTGCTAATGGGGCGCATGTTGTACCGAAAACCTGGCGAAAAAAAGCAAGTATAGGGTTGTTTGGCTCTTTTGTTTTCGGGAGAAAAAACACCGTGAAAGGTTAAGTCCCAGTTATGTCCAATCTTGTACTTTAAACCCGCACCTAGCAACACCGAGGCATAATTGGCATCCTTTATGCCAGGAACTCCACGAAATTCGAATCCGTGACGGGTTACTATTGCAAGCCCGGCCTCTCCTGTTAGAGTTAGCCTATCTCCTATTGGAAGCATTGGCTTGAGGGTTAGCCCGGCAACGTTCATCCATACTTGCCTTCGGTTTCCGGGTTCGTTTATATCGTAGTATTTAACCCACTCTACCGGGCGCATGTAAGTAACCTGCATCGATAGGTAGCGGCCAAAATCTCTTCCGTAAAGCATTATCCTGACGGCAGGTGCCGGTATAGAAATGCGCGCAGCCTCCAAACCCGGCTCCAAGTGTTGGTTGCCAAAAGGATAATGGATTAAGCCGATGTTTACACCAAAGTAGGCGTCAGAAAGCCAACGAGGATACTGCGCCCTGCTTGGCGTTTCTGCTTTAACATTCAAAAACAACAAGGCAAAGTTGGCAAAAACCAAAAACACTATTCTGCTACCTCCCATGCTAATTGGTATGAAGATATTGGCTTTTAAGTTTTGAAAAAAAGAAGCCTGTAATTAAATGTAGCTTTCTGTTGGTTCGCAGGTGCAAACAAGATTCCTGTCGCCATAAGCATTGTCAACACGTGCCACGGGTGTAAAGTATTTTGCTTCTTCGAGCCACGGAAGCGGGAATGCAGCCTTTTCTCTGACATAGGGCATCTTCCAATCGGAGGCAATTACCATCTTTGCCGTGTGTGGCGAATTTTTCACCACGTTGATGTCTTTCGAGGCAAGGCCTTCTTCAATTTCCCTGATTTCCTCGCGAATGGCAACCATTGCGTCAATAAACCGGTCAAGCTCTCTCAAGGGTTCGCTCTCGGTGGGCTCAACCATTAAGGTTCCTATCACGGGGAAAGCAACCGTTGGGGCGTGGAAGCCATAATCCATCAGCCTCTTGGCGATGTCAATGGCATCAATGTCGGCGGTGCGCTTGAAATGGTTGCAGTCAAGAATCATCTCATGGGCCACGGTGTTGTTCTTGCCCCTGTAAAGCACCGGGTAATGGTTTTCGAGAGCAGCCTTTAGGTAGTTGGCGCTAAGTATGGCCACCGCCGTTGCATCTGTCAAACCTTTACCACCCAAAAGTTTAATGTAAGCGTAGGTAATAGTTAGTATGAATGCGCTTCCGAATGGAGCAGCCGAAACAGCGGGAATTCCATTTTCGCCCCCTGTTTTTACCTCTGAGTGCCTTGGCAAGAACGAAAGCAAATGTTTTGCAACCCCAATCGGGCCAGCACCAGGTCCACCGCCACCATGTGGAATGGCAAATGTTTTATGAAGGTTGAGATGGCATACATCGGCTCCGCAAATCTCGGGGTTGGTAAAACCCACCTGGGCGTTCATGTTGGCACCATCCATGTAAACTTGACCACCATTGTCATGAATAATTTTGGTAATTTCCAGTATATCTTCCTCAAATACACCGTGGGTCGATGGGTAAGTTATCATGATAGCAGCAAGTTTGTCTTTGTGCTCCTGGGCTTTTAGGCGCAAGTCTTCAACATCTACATTGCCTTTGTCGTCACAATTTACTACAACCACGTTCATTCCGGCCATTACAGCACTTGCAGGATTGGTGCCGTGTGCCGAAGCTGGAATAAGGGCAATGTTTCTGTGTCCTTCTCCCCTGCTTTCGTGGTAGGCCTTAATTACCAACAATCCGGCATATTCGCCAGAAGCTCCAGAGTTGGGCATGAAACTAATGCCGGCAAAACCGGTAATTTCGCACAAATCCCTCTCGAGCTGAGATGTCATTTTATGATAGCCTTGGGCCTGATCAACGGGCACGAACGGGTGAATTGACCCGAATTCTGGCCAGCTCATGGCAAACATTTCCGATGCAGCATTGAGCTTCATGGTGCACGAGCCAAGCGGAATCATGGTTCGGTTGAGAGCCAAATCAAAATTCTCCAACTTTTTTATGTACCGCATCATGTCCGTTTCGGAATGGTACGAATTGAAGACAGGATGGGTTAGGTACGCACTGGTGCGCGAAAGGTTTCCCGGAAATGTTTTAATCTCCGAACACCTGCAAGGTTGATCGTCGCAAGTATAAACATGGTGATGCTTGTTCGCTGCCGTTGCAAATACCTCAAGAATATCATTAACATCGTCTATCGAAGTTGTTTCGTCAAAGCTAAGCCCAACCAAGTTTTCGTCAACCTTTCGGAAGTTCATTTCCTTTTCAACGGCAAGTTTCAATATTTTGTCGGCCGGAACATCGGTTGGAGTTTCGATCAAAACCGTGTCGAAGAAGAAGTCGTTAAGTTGCTTGTAGCCGTATTTTTGAACCTCTTGTGCGATAACCGCTGCCATGGTGTTCACTTTTTTGGCAATTTCCTTGAGCCCCTTGGGGCCGTGGTAAGCGGCATACATCCCGGCCATGTTGGCCAACAAGGCTTGCGCGGTGCATATATTTGAGGTGGCCTTCTCGCGTTTAATGTGTTGCTCGCGAGTTTGGAGTGCCATCCTCAAGGCTCTTTTACCGTTAACGTCAAGTGATACGCCTATTATCCTTCCCGGAATTTGCCTTTTGAATTCATCACGTGTGGCGAAATATCCGGCATGCGGGCCACCGTAGCCCATCGGAACGCCAAACCTTTGTGCCGAGCCAACAACAACATCGGCACCCCATTCGCCGGGAGGGGTTAGAAGAGTTAAGCTCAGAAGGTCGGAGGCAACGGCAACTTTTACCTCGGCAGCCTTCGCTTTTTCAACAAATGGCCTGAAGTCAGTTATGTTGCCTCTCTCGTTGGGGTATTGAACAAGGGTACCAAAGTAGTTTTCGTCAAACTCAACATTCAAAATGCAATCAACAACAACCTCTATGTTTAGATGTTTTGCACGGGCCTTAACAACCTCTATGGTTTGAGGCAAAACTCTTTTGGAAACCAAGAACTTGTTTGCACCCCGTTTTTGTGCATCCCTCGAGCGCGCGGCAAACAACATAAGCATTGCTTCGGCCGCAGCCGTTGCCTCGTCGAGAAGAGAAGCATTGGCAACTTCCATGCCCGTTAGGTCAGAAACCATCGTTTGGAAGTTTAACAGCGCTTCGAGCCTTCCCTGCGAGATTTCAGCCTGGTATGGCGTGTAGGCAGTGTACCAACCAGGGTTTTCAAGCATGTTGCGTTGTATCACACCTGGCACGATGGTATTGTAATACCCCATTCCTATGTACGACCTGAAAACCTTATTTTGCGAACCCAAAGATTTAATGTGCTTGTAGTACTCGTATTCATTCAAACCTCCAGGGAGGTCAAGTGGTTTTTTTAATCTGATGGAAGCGGGGATTGTTTTGTCAATTAGTTCAACTATCGAATTCAATCCTACTTTCTCAAGCATTTTTTGCTGTTCGGCGGCTGTTGGACCGTTGTGGCGTTTAATGAAGTTGTTGGTTATCATTCTTTATGAAGTATTACTTGTTGTACAAGACTTTTGGGAAAAAATTATTTCTTGGGTCGGGGTCGTATTGTTAACAAAAAGAGGGCTGAAAAGTTTTCTAACCACCTCTGCCCCCTCATGAATAATAAATCGGAAAATACCGAAGGCGTTTTCAACCTCCTATCTCTCAATTGCCATTTTGCGGCCAGCACGAATAGCTTCGAGGTTAATGTTAACCAAATCCTCGCCCTTGCGTCCAAAAATAAAGCGAATGGCATTTTCAAGTTTTTCGAACTCTATGTTCAAAAATGGCGAAGCAGCTCCAAGAATTACCATGTTGGCAGCTTTGATTGTTCCGATTTCTCCGGCAATGGCATCAGCATCAATTGCTACATGATTGGCAATTGCTTTGATTTCTGCCATTACCTTTTCAATGTCGGGATAGTTCGGAATGTTAACAAATGGCGTTGTGTTTGTAATCAACCAGCCATCTTTCCTTAGATATGGCAGGTACCTAAGTGCCTCCATTGGCTCAACCGAAATTATCATATCGGCACCACCAAGCGGAATTAGGTCTGAGGCAATTTCGGTGTCCGAAAGACGAAAGTGCGATTGAACGTCGCCGCCCCTTTGGCTCATTCCGTGCACCTCGGCTTGCTTCAAGAAAAGGCCTGCCTCAACTGCGGCATAACCAATCGTGGCTGCAATTGACAAGATACCTTGCCCACCAACCCCAGCCAAAATAATGTCTATTTTCATTTATGTAAATATGTAATGAGCTAGTTTTAATCGTCAATTTTCCACTCTTAACCCTTACTATTAGTCAATAATGCACCTTTGCATGGCTTTAGTGGCCGGGTGTGCTTTTAGGCGTAATGCCTTGCATCTCTACCTCCTGCTCTGTGCCAGCGGGTTCTTTCGGTCAGGGCCTTGCCAACAAATTCAATACCGACGAGCAAAACCCTGCTTGCCACCTGCCAACTTCTACCTGCTGTTACCCTTTACCCTTAACTGTTGTAGGTTCACTATTCATTGCTCTCTTTTTCCTTTTCCTTCCTCTTCTCCCTCATTCGTTGGTTGAAGGTAACCACGCACTCGCGGCGGGGGATTATTACCGAAACGCCTGGGTATTCCAACTCCTCTTTCATCA
Source organism: uncultured Bacteroidales bacterium (assembly GCA_964349365.1). Classification (GTDB taxonomy): domain Bacteria; phylum Bacteroidota; class Bacteroidia; order Bacteroidales; family UBA7960; genus UBA7960. The sequence continues at coordinate 27,332 of CAYGFY010000025.1, forward strand.
ACTGTATATTTTCCTGAAGGTTTTTGGGTATTGGCTTGATAACCCTGATGTGGTCTTCTTCCACGCCAAGACCCTTGCAAATTTCCTCTATTCGGCCAAAGGCCGATGACGGCTGGCCGCCGGTCATTCCTGTAGTGGCATTGTCCAGTATTATTACTGTTATGTTCGATTTGTCGTTTACGGCATCGAGCAAGCCGGTCATTCCAGAGTGGGTAAAGGTGCTATCGCCAATTACTGCCACGGCAGGAAAAAGCCCTGCATCGGCAGCACCTTTGGCCATGGTAATCGAGGCTCCCATGTCAACGCAAGTGTTAATTGAGTTGTAGGGCGGGAGGGCACTCAATGTATAGCAACCAATGTCTGAAAACACCCTTCCTGGGCCATGGTGTTCAAGTGCCTCGTTAAGGCCAAGAAAACTGTCGATGTGCGGACAACCCTTGCACATGGAGGGGGGTCGCGGGGCAACCAACGTGGGGACTTCAAGTAATTTATCTTGCTTGAAGCCCAACCCAACTGCAACAACAGTGGGTGTTAACTCGCCGGTGCGCTTCACGGTGCCGTCAAGCCTGCCGGTTATGGGCTTTCCAAGGTTGAGGAAGCCCTTTAGCATTTCTTCAACTATAGGATATCCATCCTCCAAAACCAGGAGGCTATCACATTCGTCGTAAATTTTCCTGATCATTTTCTCAGGCAAGGGATACTGGGTAAGGTGCAAAACAGGGTATGGCACTTTTGCACCCTCGAAATTCTCGATTAAATAGTTGTACGCCAATCCGCAGGCAATAATTCCCTTTGACTTGTCTGGGCCTTCAATGTACTTGTTGAAAGATGATTTCTCCGACTGCTCAACGAAAAGAGCCTGAATGTCAAGCAAATGTTGGTACTGCTTTCGTGCAATTGATGGAAGCAAGATGAATTGGCTTGAATTTTCGGGTAGTTTCATGCTATTTTGCTCAACAAGGGGTTTCCTTAAAACACCTGCTCTTGAGTGTGCCAACCTGGTGGTAATCCTTATCATCACCGGTATTCCAAATTTTTCCGAAAAATCAAATCCATAATGAACCATATCGTAAGCCTCTTGTTGATTTCCTGGTTCCAATACTGGCATCATTGCAAATTTGCCGTAGTATCGGCTATCTTGCTCGTTTTGCGAAGAATGCATTGAAGGATCGTCGGCAACAACGAAAATCATGCCACCGTTGGCACCCGTAATTGAGGAGTTCATGAATAAGTCGGCAGCAACGTTTAAACCCACATGCTTCATGCAGGTCATTGCCCGGCGGCCGGCATACGACATCCCAAGAGCGGCCTCGGCAGCGGTTTTCTCGTTGGCGCACCATCGCGCAACAATGCCCTTTTGGCGGGCCTCGCGCGATGAGCGTATGTACTCGGTTATTTCGGTGGAAGGGGTGCCGGGGTATGAAAAAACACCAGATAAACCGGCATCAATTGCAGCCTGTGCTATGGCCTCATCGCCCAACAATAATAATCTTTGCATTGATAATATGTTTACTTTTGGAATGATATTTGCGATGACACAAAACTAAATAAAAAAATTACAATCCGAAACAAGTTTTGGTAAAATTGATAAAACATTTTGCAAAACTTACGTTTATCGCTATAGATTGATGTTAATTTAGTGAAAACCGACAAAAATTGGAGTTTGATGAATTTCTTGGCCCACATATACCTTTCTGGCGACAACGAGGATATCCTCCTTGGTAACTTCATTGCAGATATGGTCAAGGGAAACCAAATAGAGAAATTCAACCAAACCGTTGTTGACGGTATTTTGCTTCACAGGCGCATTGACAACTTTACCGATACCCACCCAATTGTTGAGCAAAGCAAAATGAGGCTTCGCAACAAGTACAGGCTTTTTGCGGGTGTAATTGTTGACATGTTCTACGATCATTTCTTGGCTCGATATTGGAAAGATTTTTCGGAAGTTCCGCTAAACACGTACGTGAAAAGCGCTTACAGGATATTGATGAAGAACTACTTCGTGCTTCCAGTAAGGGGTAAAAACCTGCTTCCCATAATGATTGCTTCAAATTGGTTGGTGAATTACGCCAGCCTCAAACACCTGCAAAGGTACTTTGAAGGTATGGCAAAGCGCACCCCTTTTCATTCTGGAATGGAAACGGCCGTTAAAGACCTGGAGACCCACTACGAAGATTTCGAAAGTGAGTTCAGGATGTTTTTCCCTCAGCTGGTAGGCTACGTCGAAAAGCTGGGCATACTGCACCATCACCACTTCCCGTCAAAGAACGGGGATGTTTATCAGGAAGAACGAAAGACCGAGGGAGTGATATAACGACTTGCAGGTTGAGCGATTGAGCAAGCAAAAGGCAGTAACCCGCCAAAAGCAATTGACAATTTAATAATAAAATTTGCCCGCCTCCCACTCATTTCTAATTTTTTTCCCCACAAGCTGCAACCAATTCCTAACCGTTTTATTCCGATGGCTTACAACTGTTTGCTCATAACTGCCTGCCGGTGTTCGCTTCAAGCCAGTCCTTTTCAACTGATTTCAAGAAAAACTTGCAAAAAGAATGGAACAGGTTTGTGTCGTCTTTTTCGAGCAACATGAGCCTTTCCATAATCCTCGGATAAACAACTCCCTCCTTGCTCATTTCCAAGTATTGAAGAATTTGTTCTGCTTTTTGCCTAACTATTTGAAGTTCGTCGGGGTTGGGTTTGTTTGACTTTTTCCTTGAAACTGAAAAGTTGAGCCTTGAAAGATAGGTGGCATACACCATAACGGCCTGGCCAAGGTTTAGCGAGGGATGCTTCCTGCGCATCGGAATTGTGGAAATTATATCGCACAAACTCATTTCGCGGTTGGTTAGCCCCGATTCCTCGCCGCCAAAAACAATTGCGACCTTGCTTAAAGTGGTTCCCTTACCGGCAATAATGCCCGGTATGTCCTCTAACAAGTGGTAGTCGTGTGCCACGCTTCTTTTCTTGGCCGCAGAGCCTATTGTTAGCGAAATATCGAAAAGGCTTTCTTGAAGTGTATTAAAAACAACTGCGTTCTCAAGAATGTCATTGGATCCGTGAGCGGTAAGGCGAGCCCTTTCGGAAAGATGGTTGCAAAGAGGTGATACAAGACGCAAGTTGTCGAACCCCATGGTTTTCATTGCACGAGCAGAAGCTCCCACGTTTTCCTCGCGTTTTGGTGATACAAGTATGAAGTATGCTTCTGGCAAGTGAAGGCTGTAACCTTGGATGTAATGTTCTATTTAATTTTGTCGGGGCAAGAAAAAGCCCATAAGTACTAAACTATTTACCGACTATTAATCGCTTGCTCACGAAAACTTGATTGTTAAGTTCTATAGAATAAAAGTACATTCCGGCGTTGAGAAAACTGGTGTCAATTCTTATGCTGTTGGCGGCCACGTTAATTGGGGTGGTTTGAACCACTTGACCGGTTAGGCTCCTTATAATTACTCTTCCGCTCCTTACCTCGGGGGTCAATCTGTACTCAATGGTAGTATGACCTCTGGCAGGGTTTGGAAACGGGTCGGAAACAAAAACGTTGTAAAAGGGGAGGTTTACCAGGTTGGTTGGGTCGGTTGCCGTAAAAACTACATTAACGAAAACTGTTGGAAAAGCACCCGTCTCGGAAAAAAATTCGTACTTGATTGTCGAGCTTCCAATTAATCCATTAGGATAATATTGAGAATAGCTCTCATTTTGACCGATGGTAGAGCCTGGTGCGATTGTCATTTTATCGGGTGCAACAAAAACAGACGGCGAGTAACATTTGCCGGCAAAACAAAAATCGTTGTCAGTACCGTCTAAAACACTAACCTCGACCTTGCGCATCGAAACTACCATTGGGGCGTTACCTGGATTGTTTAGAAAAAAATCCAATTTTTTGACATTAAAAATCGGGGCAAAGGTAAGATTAACCGTGGTGTTTGTGATGTTTTTACCATCAGCGTCAAAAACAATTGGGCTTTGACCCGTCAAAAACGAAAGTCCCCCGAACAAAAATAACCAAAGGAGTAAATATTTTTTCATGGTGAAATTGCATCAACAGAATCAGAAACAAATAACATAACAACAAGTCAGTTTGTAAGTTTACACGAACCTTATCAAAAAAACAACATTTTAACAAAATGTGGCTTTCGTTAAAACCTATTGCAATAAAGAGGCAGCAAAATTCGTGCCATTAATGCCTTTCTTATGATCCGTTTAAACACTCTTTGGGTTGGTCTTAAATACATGCGCAACAAGGGCTATTCTACCTGTATTTTTCGTGTAACCAAACCCTTAGAGGTATTTATTCTTAATACGTAAAATCCACCCTTTAAGTTTCGCAGGTCAATTATGTGATTTAATCCAATATCGGCAGCCGAATAAACCTCCTGGCCCAACAAGTTGAGAAGGCTAAGTTGGTGCATAAAATCACATGAAACAATATTAAGCTGGTTTCTTGCCGGAACCGGAAAAACCTTTATGATCGTTTGAGCAATGGGCTCCACACCGGTGTTGTCATTCCTGAATGCCACTTTAACATTTTTGAGCCCGTTAATGTTGTTAATTGTAATTTCCGGCTCTTGGTTTCCTTGAATCACGACCCCATTTACAATCCAATGGTCAATTAAATAATTAGGATCAGGGGTTGCCGTAAAGATTATGGATGACCCTGACGGAACTGCGGCACCGCTTTGGATAGGGTTCCCGTTCAACCTGGCAACAACTTTTCCGTTGGCACCTTCCACCCCATAATTAACAAAAAAGCTGGTGGCAATGAGCCTCACATCGTCAATGTACAAGCAATTACCAACCCCCGACCTGACATTGAATCTCATCAGCACGTTTGGTTCTCCTGCAAAAATTGAGGTTCCAAATGTTTCTTCCCTCCACTGCGAGGCTACAGGAACAAAAACGGTCTGACCGTTGTTTGGGGCTGTGGCCAAACTTGCCCCCGACTTGCTGTAAACGGTACTCCAAGTCTGCCCACAATCTTTTGAAAACTGCACCATGAGCCTGTCATTAGGTCCGTGGGAGGTGCTGTTTATCATTGCGTGGGCAACCTTGAAAGAAATGTTAAAGCTACCATTTGCAGTGAGATCTATGGGTCTCACGTACAGGTTGTCTTCTTGGTTTTGTAACGTGCGGTGAAGTTCAATTCGAGCGGCACCTCCGCTGGTAAAATGTCTGTGCCAGGCATGGTTAGTTCCGGTGGATGATGTTACCCAGCCCGACGGCGGAAAATTGACATTAGAAAAACTCTCTTCAAGATTCAAGCCAAGGAAGCTTCCGGCTGAATATACAGCAGCAACACCCGTTGTGGAATAAACCTCGCCTGACGTTTGGTTAAGATTTGAAATACGCAAAAAAACCCTGCTCAAACCCGAAACAGGCAAGGCTGGTAATGAAATTCTTGTGGTTTGCCCCGATACTAAAGAGCCAGTCCAGTGATAAACGGAGCCGGCACTGCCCTCTAATCCATAGGAAATATCTAACGATGTAATGGTGTTTTCTCCCGAGTTAATAAAGGTAATTTGGGGTACAAAAACACCTCCACAAATTGGATCTTCATTCAGGTTGGAGTCTAAAACAATTACGTCAAATGGATAAGTTGTCTTGGCCGCTTGCAAGATCGATAAATTTGTGTTTGACTGTATGAAAGCCACAAAGGCTATCTGGTTTTTCTTGAACACGTATGAGGGTACATCAACCGTGAAGTTCAACACTTGTTCTTGATTATTGGTCCATACGTTTGCCAGGGCCGTACCACTGGCATTTGGATACATCCTTCGCAGTACATCATTAAACTCCCTTTCGCCATTGTTTCCCGGTGCCGAGGAAAAGGTAATCAACCTTTCGATCATTGCAAGGTGCAATACCATTTGGCTTCCGGTATAGTCTTGTGCTGCCTTGATTTTCACTTCAACAGAAATTTGGGTGCTATCGGCATTAAAAGTGTGATTTACCTCCAAGAAAAACGGAGAAGTAGTGGTGTATTGTTGGTCTATAACAGATTGGTTTAAAGTTGTTCCGGTGCCGTTTACCCTTGTTGTTGGCACTCCCGTAACGCCATAATAGCTTACCCTTGGGCCTACCCATGTTTGAGTGTTTTGATTGGCAAAATCGGCAGGTGAAGGCCAAGAGGTATGGTATTTGAGTGCAACAACCTTGTTTGGGTTTGCAGCCAAAATGGGCTTGATGGCGGCATTGTTGCCAACGCAAGGGCCGCAGTTGGCGCTTGTAAAACCCTCGTACATAACCCTTTTCGTTGTTTGACCTTGAGCCAAAAAAACAAAAAACAAAAAAACCATAGAACATAGGTAAATCTTTTTCATACGCCTGATTTGATGCTGAATGTTGTATGTGTGCAAAAATATAAAAACTACTGCTTTATGTATAACCTTTCTGTCATTTTTGTCTATTTTTGTAAAAAATTAGCGAAACAACGTGTCCAGGTCTTACAAGCGAAGCGATAATTTTATGAGAGGAGCCTTTCTTTTTCTGGCAATTTGTTGTACACCTGTCTCTCTTTCGATTGCCAATTCGGGTTTTCAAATCCCATCAATGGTTATCAAAACCCTTGATGGTCGCGAGGTTTCAACCGCAGAACTTCAAAACGCTGGCAAGCCCTTCATTGTAAGTTTTTGGGCCACTTGGTGCCGACCCTGTCTCAGGGAACTCGATGCAATAAACGATATTTACGGCGAGTTCAAAGCCAGGGGCTTTAAAGTATTTGCCGTGAGCACCGACAATGCCCGAACAAGGGCAAACGTTTTGCCCATGGTAAGGGGCAGGGGCTGGGAGTTTGAATTCTTCATCGACCAAAACGGTGACTTTAGCCGTGCGATGGGGGTTAACCTCGTGCCTCACACATTCATATTCGGCGGAAACGGAAAACTTGCAAGTCAGCACACTGCCTTTGTTGCCGGGATGGAATGGGACCTGCTCGAAAAACTCATCGAAATACTTGGAGATGAATAAGAAACTCCTCGTTGCCCTGGGCCTTGCACTTACACTGTTGGGTTTTCCCTGTCTGGGAATATCGCAAGACAACCTGCCCACTTTGCCCGGAGTCAGGCTTTGGGGAAACTTCAACCTGGATTCGCAATATTACGTTCCTGACCCCGCAATTGGAGCCGACACGGTTAGGCATAAATTTGGAATGAATGCTTTTTCGAACATCAACTTCAGCTACAAAAACTTTAGTGCAGGCATTAGGCTCGAGAGCTACAACAAGAGGCTGGAAGGTTATCCCAACTACGATGGCACGGCAATTCCCTTTAGATTTGTTTATTATGGTCAGGAAAATCTTGAAGTTACCCTTGGCAACTACTACGAGCAGTTTGGAGGCGGCCTGATCCTCCGTTCATACGTTGACCACGGACTTGGTCTCGACAATGCTATGGACGGGGTTAGGCTGGTTTTCAGACCCAAACGAGGGATTACCATGAAGGGGTTAATAGGCAACCAGAGAAACCTGATGACCACGGGCCCCGGCCTTGTAAGGGGAATTGACACAGAGGTGAACTTCAGCGACCTTTTTGCCAGTTTGTCAAAAAACAAAATAATGTTCGGTGCAAGCCTTGTTAGCAAATACCAAGATGGCCGTTTTGACCCGGTTTACAACTTGCCCGAAAACGTGGCCGCCATAGCCGGAAGGCTAAACTACTCGAGGGGTGCGTTTAACATGTTTTCGGAGTTTGCTTACAAGATCAACGACCCCTCTGCCGACAATAATTTCATTTACAAGCCAGGGCACGCTCTTGTGGTGTCGGCATCGTATTCCATGACGGGATTTGGACTACTGGCTTCGGTAAAGCGCATTGACAATATGTCATTCAGAAGCGATAGGAATGCCACCGAAAACGCTTTGACCATAAACTACTTACCTCCCACGACCAAGCAACATGTTTATAGCCTTTCTGCAATGTATCCGTATGCCACCCAACCTAATGGTGAAGTTGGTTTAATGGTCGAGGCAAACGTAAAGTTACCGCGAAACAGCTTTTTTGCAGGTCCACTTGGGGCAACACTGGTTGTAAACTACAGCATTGCCAAGTCAATAGAAAAAACCCCGGCAGGAAACAACACTACTCCACACCAGCCAGGCACCCTTGGTTATACTTCAAGTTTTTTCAAAGTTGGCGACGTGCTGCATTTTCAAGACATAAACATGGAGTACTCCCGCCGATTTAACCGCTCGTTGCGTGGGCTGGTTTCATACGCTTACATTACCTACAACCCGCTGGTGGTTGAGGGGTACGACAAGCCTCTCGTGCGCGCACACGTGGCCATTGCCGACTTCACCCACAGGCTTCCCAACGGGAAAAGCCTGCGTTGGGAGTTGCAACACCTGGCAACCAAGCAAGACAAGGGCAACTGGGCAATGGCAGCGCTTGAGTACTCAATTGCCCCAAGTTGGTCGTTTTCGGCAATAAACCAATTCAACTACGGCAATCCCGACAATGGCGCCAGAAATCATTACCATACCGCTGCCATAAGATATTCGAAAAACGCAAATAGGATTAGCATCTCTTACGGACGACAAAGAGAGGGTATAATTTGCGTTGGCGGTGTTTGCCGACGGGTGCCTGCATCTAGCGGTTTGATGGTTTCGATTGCGAGCAGCTTTTAACATCGGAAATTTCAAGGTCATTAACGATCATTTTATTTCGCTGCCATTTGTGCCCATGGTATAATTGAATAGGTTTATGACCCAAAACCTATACAGTGAAGGTTATTTGGCAAAAAACTTGGCCACATGGTGCCAATTCACGGAGTTGATAAAAGGCAAACAGCCTACAAGAAAAACATATGAAACTCGTAAAAAACACTCTTAGGCTTTTGAGCCTTTCGTTGCTAATCAATATTGCCGGATGCGACATTGTTGAGCAACCGTATCTCAAAGGCCCTCAAGGCAACGGAAACCAGACTGGCAATTTCCGGCAAAAGGTGCTTCTGGAGAAATTTACCGGCCACCTTTGTACCAACTGCCCCGAAGCCGCACAAGTTGCGAAAAACCTGAAAAACATTTTTGGAGACCGCCTCGTGATAACAAGCATTCATGCTGGATGGTTTTCAAGGCTTTTTGGCGAAACCTTTAGCACAAACTACCGAACTGCAGCCGGCACCCAAATTCACGATTTTTATGGCATTGATGCCCTGCCCGTGGGTTTAATCAACCGAATGGAATTTTCCGGGTCTCGGCTATTGGGCAAAGACAATTGGGGGCCATCAATAGCCCAAGCCTTGAACCAAGAGCCCAGGGCTGGGCTCACCCTCACCATTACTTTCAACCAGACAACAAGAGCTTTAGAACTTTTGGTAAGAACCGACATTTTGAAATCTATCGGCGGCCAGGCTTCGCTCTCGGCCTTTATTTGCGAAAACGGGCTGGTGTCGCCTCAAATTGTACTCGGACAAACCGTTCTAGACTACGTACATGACAACGTGTTGCGCAGGCACTTTGGAGCGGGGGGAGCCTGGGGTGAAATCCTTTTTGAAAATGGAACCAGTGCCGGACAGGTTTTCAACAATAACTTTCAAATGACCCTCCCTGCAAGTTTCAATGCCCAAAAATGCTACATTGTTGCCGTGCTACACACGGGGGCGCAAAAAGAAGTAATCCAGGTAGAGATGGCCAATGTGGTTGGCAAGTGAAATTGGAACGTTTTTTGATGGTTCAATTGACATAAACTCAAAAACTATGAAAAGATTTTCGTTCGTATTAATTAGCCTCGTCTTGTTTTCGTGCAAATTAGAGCCAAGCCGGCAACCCTCGGCAACCGGGAAGGCAGGTGAATTGCTTGTGGTAATTTCCAACAATTATTACCAAGCCCTTGCGGGAACAGCTTTGCGCGATGTGTTTCAGGCAATAATCCCGATGGAGCTCAACAGCGAGCCTTTTTTCAATATCGTTCAAATACAACCCGAGAACTTTACCAGGATTTACGAAAGCCATAGGCACATTTTCATTGTTGATATTGACCCGAACCATTCGGCGGCATCGGTTGAAAGGTCATTAGACCACTGGTCCAATCCGCAATTGGTCATTAAGGTAAAAGCACCGAGCCAAGAGTCTTTTGCCAAGGTAATGGAAACCCGGGGAGTGGGTTTCGTGCAAGAATACATAAACACAGAATTCAGGCGATACATTGCTGCCTACAACCGTATGCTTAATGCCGACGCCATTAGAACTGTTTACGAAAAGTTCGGTTTTAAACTGGCAATACCAGAAGGTTATTTCGTTGCAATTCAGGGAGATAATTTTTTATGGTTGCGCCAAACAGGGTCGCGTACCGATCTTGAGATTGGACTGCTTGTTGCCACCGCAAAATATACCGACCCAAAAATTGACTTTGCACCAGAAAACATAAAACGACGTCGCGATAATATAACCAAAAAGTTCATCCACGGCGTAACCGAAGGGTCTTTTATGACCACATACTCACCCGAAACACACCCCGAGGTTCAGTTTAGAGTTAAAGAAATAGACTTCAACGGAATGTTTGCCGTGCAAGCAAACAGTCTTTGGACTATGGAAAAGGAATTCCTCGGGGGGCCATTTGTCAACTTTACAATGGTTGACCCAAACACAAACAACCTGCTAATGCTCGACGGTTGGGTTCTTTTTCCCAACAAGGGAAAGAGAGATTTCATGCGCCAGATCGAAGCCCTAATCAGAAGCATAGATTTCAATCCAAAATCATAATATGGATAAAACAAGCGGCACCGTACTAAAAAGAAAACCCCTTTCCCGAGAAGTATACATGGAAAAAGGGGTTGGTCTTGGTGACTCCGGAGGGACTCGAACCCCCAACCGACAGAACCGGAATCTGCTATTCTATCCAATTGAACTACGGAGCC
>CAYGFY010000026.1:0-36938 GCA_964349365.1 uncultured Bacteroidales bacterium
CGCGCGCAAACCAACCACGCAGAAAACAAGCAATTTTCGCGAAGCCTTGATTTTTGGCTACCTTTTCATCAAGGAAAAGGTAGAGAAGGAAACGAAAAAATTTCTTCACCAAAAGCCAAACGCTAATAATTCCCAAAATCCACGGTGCAAAACTATCAATTTATTAATTTTGCAAAAAAACCCATGGCTAAACGTGTTTATCTGTTGTTTTTGACCGTGCTTGCACCGGTACTATTAATATTTCTTTTCCTGAAAGCCGTGCTACCTTCAACCGATGATGACTACTACAAGGAGTCCTTTTTGAATCATTACGGTATTTACGCCGTGCCAATTCCGGTCGAGATTGACTTTGCCGGAGAGCGGGTGCCACTCGAGGAGGGGGACATTCTTGAAAGGCTCGACAGGGAATTACTAGTAAATACTTATTGGCAAAGCAACACTTTGCTTTACATTAAGAGGGCAAACAGGTGGTTTCCGGTTTTCGAACCAATCTTGGCAGCAAACGGCATACCCGATGATTTCAAGTACGTGGCATTGATAGAAAGCGGTTTGATGAACGTGGTTTCGCCAGCCGGAGCGGCAGGATTTTGGCAGTTTTTGGCCACCACCGCCAGGGAGTACGGACTTGAAGTCAACGATTTTGTTGACGAAAGATACCACGTTGAAAAGGCAACGCAAGCCGCCTGCAGGTACTTTCTCGATGGTTACAGGCGTTTTGGCAATTGGACCCTTGCAGCGGCGGGTTACAATATGGGCAACGCCGGAGTAAGCCGACAAATGGGAACCCAAATGCAAAATTGTTACCACGATCTTCATCTCAATGAAGAAACCTCAAGATATATTTTCAGGATTCTTGCCGTGAAACACATTTTGGAAAATCCCGCAAGGAGCGGTTTCCATTTCAGGGAAAAAGACCTGTACAAACCACTGCAATACCGAACGATAACTGTTGACAGGCCAATTGCCAACCTTGCACAGTTTGCACTCGACAACGGGACCAATTACAAAACGCTGAGGCTGTTAAATCCTTGGGTGAGGAGCAACGAGCTACCCAACAGGTCGGGCATAAGATACGAGTTAAACTTCCGAAGCGGTAATTTTTCAACACACTATCATTTTTCAAGACTCTATGAGCCTGGGAGAACATTTAAATTTAATAAACACCGCGATAGCTTCGCTCAGGCTGAGAAACCATCCGGCAGGGTTGTACAAACCCATTCAATACACTCTGCAAAACGGCGGCAAGCGAATGAGGCCCCTGCTTACCTTGCTCGGTTGCGAGTTGTTTTGCGGTGAAGCAAAAAAGGCATTGAACCCGGCAATTGGTTTGGAGCTTTTCCACAATTTTACCCTACTGCACGATGACATAATGGACAATGCACCGGTGCGCAGGGGCCGGAAAACGGTGCACGTGAAATGGAACAGCAACACTGCCATCCTCTCGGGCGATGCAATGCTGGCAATTGCCCTCGATTTTATGACACGGGTTGACGACAACCTTTTAAGAGGCGTACTGGAGGAGTTCAACAAGGTGGTTTTTGAAGTTTGTGAAGGCCAGCAGTATGATATGGACTTTGAATCAACCGACAGGGTTTCGATGTCCGACTACATCGAAATGATTAGGTTAAAAACGGCTGTTTTGCCAGCCTCTTGCCTCAAGATTGGGGCAATGATTGGTGGTGCATCAGGGGTTGAGCAAGAAAACATTTACAAGTTTGGCGAAAACATCGGTTTGGCTTTCCAGCTAAAGGACGATTTGCTCGACACCTTTGGTCGGCAGGCAAAGTTTGGCAAGAGAACCGGAGGCGACATATTGGCCAACAAGAAAACCTGGCTTTTCGTAAAGGCCATGGAGCTGGCATCAGAATCCCAAAGACAAAAACTTCAAAAAGCCTACTTTAGCCAACCCACCGACCCTGAAAAAAAAATCAAAGAGGTGAAAGCTATTTTTCAACAATTGGACCTCGAAAGGGTAGGACTGCTGCAAATGAAAGAATTTTATGCCAAGGCCAACGAAAATCTTGCAGCAATCAATGTTCCGGAGGAGTTAAAAAAGAACCTGGTGCTCCTTTCAGACGAATTGCTTAATAGAGAGTTATAGCCTAAATAACCAGTTCTTACTAGAAGAAACAACCCAAAATACGGGTTCATGACAAAACCAAGCTTGGGCGGGCAAATAATTTGCCAGAATCGTGTGCCCTTTTACCATGCAAACCTTTGCCCAACCTGAGGGCAATCCTGGTTGAGCTTGAACCGCACTCCCCGATTTTTTTTTGATTGTTAACCTTGCAGGCAAGATACTTGTCTTCGATAAAAGGTTATGGAAACCTTTAACAACCATTTTTCGAGTCACGGAAAATGAAAGTGGATTTTATCCTGGGGAAAAGCTGAAAATACATGTAGGCTTTGCGGGTTTTACATATTCTTCAGCTTTTTCATATTCTTGTTAATTACTAACACCGCAAACAAAGAATTGGGAGGAATGGCTGATGGTCCAAACGTCCTGGCAAAAATTGTATTTCCAGAAGCAATCAAATATGGAAAATCTGATTCTCTGGCGAAAAGATACAAGGAAAGTATAATTGACAAAAACAACTAAACAAGGATTACGGGAATTAACATTGAAGCTCGAAATGAATCTGCGAAACGGGTTTTGCTCAAAGAAATAGTTAACAACCTTAGCGCAAAAGATGGAACTGCACTAAAACAGTTAGGTTTTGCTCAAAGAAATAGTTAACAACCCCGAAAAGTACTTTTCCACGCTCGCCAAAAACGCTTTCCGGGCAATGTTTTTTCTAATGCCGTATTCTGAATTCTTATTTGGTTACCATTTCGCAAATCGCAGAAAATATTATTTTTCGCATCTCTTTATTTCCGCAAAACCACCACGTTATTATCTTCGCCGTGGCAATTGTCATTATGCCGGCCGCGTTGCTTTTCGGGGGCAGAGCTGCAGTACATACATAATATCTTTTATTCCTCGCACCCGGTTACGTTGAAGCCCGAGATTGAATTACCCGCCAAAAACCATGGATATCGACAAGTTTAAGGATTTTCTCAACTTGGCTGATTTGATTTTTTTGTTTTGACACAAGCAACCGGTGCAAGTCAAATCATGAAAATCTAGGTCATGGTACCATTTTTTTTGTTGAATCAAAAATAGTATTTGCTAATTTTGCCTCCAGTTTTCGGGGTGTAGCGCAGTCCGGTTAGCGCGCGTCGTTCGGGACGACGAGGTCGGAGGTTCGAATCCTCTCACCCCGACAAAAAGCTGTTGTGATTGACCATTGGCTATTTTCTATTTAATGTTTGCTTTTTACCCTACCCGTACATGTTCCGTAATTGTCTTAACCTTGACTTGTAGGATTTTTTGATAAACCGGATTTCAACTTGACGCACTTCCCGCTTTCTGACTCTTGGCGGCCTCTGCGTTTGCTGCAAGCCATGCAACAATGTTAGAACACTTACAACGCGGATTTAACGGGTTTTGGCTGATTGGCCTAAATATTGACTTTTAAATTCGTGCACCCGCCGGTAGGCTGACAAGTTGGTGTCTTAAACTATCATAAACTTTTCCAAAAATATTACCTTTGCCCCTACAAATCAAAGCCATGTTAAAAATGATGAGATTATCGGTGTTGGTGGTGGCAATTGCAATTATTTTCGCAAGTTGTGGTAGCCCCCAAACAATCGAAGAGACCGAGGGACTTCCACTTCCCGAAGGCGAAATGGAATTTTGGAACAACCTGAAAAGCCTATGCGGCAAGTCATTTGCCGGCGAGCAAACTTACATGAAAGAAGGACGTGAATCGTGGGCTCACTTAGATTTCAGGATGCATGTTGCCTTGTGCCAGGAAAAAAGAATTCAAATCCCTTTCCATTTGAGCCAAGACCAATCACGCACCTGGATGTTCTTGATAGAAGATGGCCGTTTGCGCTTTAGGCACCACCACCGCCACGAAGATGGCACTCCAGAAGACCTTACAATGTATGGCGGCTACTCTGATGGTTCTGGAACCGCTTTTGTTCAATACTTCCCGGCAGATGATTACACAATTGATTTGCTTCAAGATACTCTCGGTCGAAAGTGGGCAATTGTTCTCGACGAAGAACTTACCACGCTGAAGTACCAGCTTTCATATCACGGCGAGGTGGTTTTTGAAGGTACGTTCGATATTGCAAATCCGATTGAGAAATAGTTTAGACGTTGATTTGAAGAAGTTTATGAAGTTTATGAAGTTTAAAAGGTTTAATTGACCGGCGATTAAGGATTGACGGTTAGCGATTTTCGATTTTGAAGAATTGGAACGCGGCAACGCAGATTCAACGCATCCGCCAAAAGTCGGACAGGTTATCACGGATATTTAAATCTAAACTCTGCGAAAACTCTGTTTCCTCTGTGCCCCTGTGATGAAAATGGTTTTTCATTTACCTGCGTCCGAAGGCAGCGCATGGTGAGATGCAATCGTGGCAACGGTTTTTTTGTCGCCCACCCTTATAAATTTGGACTAAAAGTACTAATACAATTTGTACTTTTATGTTTGTGGTAAAGAAACATTTCAAGAGCACCCCTCAGGAGAAAGAGAAAATCATCATTGACATTCAAAGGCTAGGGGTTACGGTCGGCTGCCGAAAGCACGAAATCTCCAAGGCATTGTACTACCAATGGGTTGAGCGTTACAACGCCAGCGGGATCGAGGGTCTTGAAGACCGGAGGCGCTTCATTAGCAATGCTATGGTAAAAAGGCTCGAAAAAGAAAATATGGTGCTCAAAGAATTACTGGCAGAGAAAGAGCCTGAGGCAAGGATGAAGGATGATCTGTTAAAAAAAAAAAACTTGCAAGGTGGGAGAAAAAAGGAAAATAGTTTGCCGCTATGTAGGTAAGGGTTTGAGCGTTTACGTTGCCACGAGCATTGCCGGGATCAAAAGGAGTACGTACTATTACCGGCCTAATGGCAGGCCAAAAGGCAGGGGGCCTTCCACGCATGCGCAAAATCTTTCGTCAGGCCTGGTTCCCAACGAGGTCGTGGTAAATGATATCATTGAATTGATAACGCCAGACTTCCACGATTATGGCTACCAAACATTAACTCCCCTGTTAAAGCAAAAGGGCCTACGTAATCAACCACAAGAAAGTAAGAAGACTAATGAGAGACAACCATCTTTTACATCCACCAAGGCCAAAGGCTCCTGCTGCGGAGAAACTCTTCATCAAGCACACCGTTCCACCGCTTGAAAGGCCTTTTGCCACCATCGAAGCAGATATCAAGTACATCTAAATTCACGGCGCACATAGAAACGCCTTTCTCGTATCGTTCCTTTGTACATTTTCCCGTTGCAATCCCGTTTGGGCACTTTAATACACAATGCGCGGCAACCAAATCCTAGACCTGTTAAGGACACTCGTAGAAAACCCTTACGTGAAAGAATACACCGACCCGCAAAGAATTATGATCAAGATAAGAACAGATAACGGACCCCAATTCATTGCCAGAAAACTTGCCGAAACTTTAAAGTCAATAAATGTCAAGCACGTGTTCATCCAGCCAGGAACGCCGCAGCAAAACGGGCACGTCGAATCTTTTCATGGCACGGTAACCCGCCTAGCATGCAACAGGCACATTTTTGACGACATCGATGATGCAAGGGAAGTATTTGAAGATTTTTTTCAGGCTTACAATCACACAAGGGCAATGGCAGCACTTTTATATCACCCTCCCGTGACATTCCTGAAAATGTGGAAGTCAGGTGGTGTAGGAATCAAAAGGGACAAAAAAACAGGGAAAAATTTTTCTTCAGAGAGGAGCAAGCCCTTAAAAAAGGACTTGGCTCACCCACTGAAGCTTTGTTGGGCAATGACAAATTTAATACATTTGCAAATCGAGTATTAACAACACGGGAAATTAGTCCAGTTTAATGGGGTGGGGTACATTTTCTTATTCGGCATTTTGCGACTTTGGCCTTTAAACCCTTTGCGGTTTTTGCATGAAATAAAGGGCTGTTGGTTTTTGATTTTCTCAATACTCAAATCTAACTACTCAGTACTTTTTCGACTTTCGACTAACTTCTCAATACTCAAATTTAAATATTCATTTCTACTTGCAAATTTCTGAAAATGAAAAGATTCGTTAAACCATCAATCGCTCTCATTATTTTTGGTTTTTTGGTTTGGAGTTGTGGGCCCTCCAAGAAAGTTGTCCGGAGGGCCGCACCCAATATCAGCCTTGAACAAATACTGGAAAGGGCCTTTCTTGAAAGCGGATTGAATTCAGTAGCAATGGGTTACGTTACGGCCAAGGGCGAAATTTTCACCACGGGTTTTGGCACGATTGGGCAGACAGAAACCACTCCGGTTAACGAGAATAGCATCTTCAGGATCGCATCCATGACCAAGGCAATAACAAGCGTTGCCGTTTTGCAACTTGCCGAGAAAGGGCTACTAAGCCTTGATGATTTCGCAGGGGACATACTGCCAGAAGTAGACCTAATACCCATTTTACAACCCGAAGGCACATTGAAAGAGCAACAAGACCGGGCAACCATCAAGCAACTTCTCACCCACACCTCTGGTTTTTCTTACAACCTTTTCGACCCGAGGCTTATAGCTTTCGAGATTCCAGCCAACTGGGAGCACCTTGACAACCCAAAGGTATTCGAGGCAGGTATTGGTTGGGTTTACGGTACGGGCATTGATTGGGCTGGCCGAATAGTTGAAGCCGTGAGCGGCATGCAGCTGGAACAGTATTTCAGCGAGAATATTACAGGGCCGCTTGGAATGAACCACACCTGGTTCAACGTTTCTGACGAGCAACATGGTTTGATTGTTTCAATTTTTAGACGCCAGGATGATGGCACTTTCGCGGAAATTCCACGAAGGCCTCCGCTAAGGGTTGCCTGGCACAATGGCGGAGGTGGACTTTTCTCGTCGCTCAATGATTACCTGAAGTTCCTGCACATGATTCTAAACAAAGGCAATTTCAATGGAAATCAAATCCTTGGCGAAAAGTGGGTTGACCTAATGTTTACTGACCTTTTGCCAGAATTACTACAACCCCAAAACATGCCAAAAGGCATGGGGCATTCCCTCGCTTGGGCCATTCAGCACACCAACAACGATTTTGGCCGAAAAGCAGGTAGCGGTTACTGGAGCGGATACCTGAACACATACTTCAGCATTGACCGAAACACGAACATTGCCACGGTGGTAATGACAAACGTTATCCCGTTTCTCGACCCCGCCTCGCTCGGAATTTACAAGTTGTTTGAAAGTTTGGTGAGAGAGCAATTAATTAATTTTTAAATGAAGTTTAGCCTTGCGGAACTTTGTGTTCCAGTGTTTTGCCATTGCACCAAAAACACAAGACAAAACACTTGAATTGCTGTTTTATAGCTGTTTGCGTCAATGAATTTTGGTTGCGGGAATTAAAGAGCACTAAATTATACAAGGTTTATCGTGGGTAGGCAATCATTAATCATCTTGAAAAAAATCCCTGCCCAACGCAATAGTGAGCCTTGCTCTGAAATAATTACCTTTGCAGCCTGCAAAAATTGAGAATTGAAACTCGAAAAAATCATAGAAAACCTCGCGCGAAGCCAGAATTTAGAAGCATTGGTAAAGTTTTGCAAGGAGAGTACACCAAGCGCAATATCGCTTTCGGGCTTGGCTGGCTCTGCTCCTGCACTTGTTGCTGCAGCGGCAAATACCAGACTTCGCAACCCTCTCTTTTTTATCTTGGGCGACAGGGAGTCGGCATCGTATTTTTTCAACGACCTTGAAAACCTGCTTGGCCAGAGTCAGCAGAGTTACGAAAACCGAAGTGTTTTTTTCTTTCCATCGTCGTTTCGCAAACCCTTTGAATCGAAGCAAGAAGACAACGCCAACATTTTGCTCCGGTCGGAGGTGATGAACAGGCTGGCTTCGCAAACCGGCAAAACCTTGATAGTTACCTATCCCGAAGCCCTTTGCGAAAAAGTGGTGTCGAGGCAATTGCTCAAAAAAAACACACTGAGCATATCGGTTGGCGAAAGAATTTCGCTTGATTTCTTGCTGGATGTGCTAGTAGAATACGGGTTCGAGAGGGTTGACTTCGTGGTTGAGCCGGGAACGTTTTCATTGCGGGGAGGCATTATTGATGTTTTCTCGTTTTCGAATGATTATCCTTTCCGAATTGAGTTTTTTGGCGAAAAAATTGAAAGCCTTCGAACCTTCAATCCCGAGAATCAACTTTCGGTAAAGAGGCAAGACAAGATCAGTATTTTGCCCGACATAGCCTTGGTAGAGCCAGCAGTGTCAAACCGTGAAATACTTTTGGATTCACTGCCAGCCAACACCTTGTATTGGTGCGACAGCCCTCTTCTTGCCATCGAAAAAGTCAAGGCAGGTGTTGAGAAGCTCGAAACTCCACCAATACTCCAAGATCCTGACAAGGAAAAGACGCACTACTTTTCAACCCACCAGGAAATCGAGAAAAAACTTGGTGAATCTAGGCTTGTTGAATTTCACCAACCCTATTTTTCCAGAAATGAAAATAACAAGATTGTGTTCAGCTTCTTGCCGCAACCTACATTCAACAAGAACTTCGAATTACTGGCTCAAAACATCGAAGAAAACCAGTCGAAAGGCTTTTTTACTGTTTTCCTGTCGGACAACCCGAGGCAAATACAACGAATTGATACCATTTTCGAAACCATTTCAAAAAAATCACAACCAGAAAATGTATTCAATTATACCTCCCTTTTATTAAACCTGCACCAAGGTTTCATTGACCTTGACTTGCGGATTGCCTTTTTTACCGATCACCAGATTTTTGACCGATACCACCGGTTCAAGGTTCGCGACAAGTTTGCCGGCAAGCAGGCACTCACAATAAAAGAGTTTCAAAACCTCAAGCCCGGCGACTACGTGACCCACATTGACCACGGCATTGGGGTTTTTAGCGGATTGGAGAAGATTGAGGTAAACGGAAGGATTCAGGAAGCAATAAGGCTTATTTACAAAAACGACGACGTTCTGTACGTCAACATACATTCGCTCCACCGAGTCAGCCGATACAGCGGTAAAGATGGCGTTGCACCCACTATCAACAGGTTGGGCTCATCGGCTTGGGCCAACCTCAAGAAAAAGACCAAAAGCAAGGTTAAGGATATTGCAAAAGACCTTATAAGGCTATACGCACAACGCAGGGCACGCGAGGGTTTTGCGTTTTCGCCCGATACCTACCTGCAAACCGAGTTAGAGGCTTCGTTTATATACGAAGACACGCCCGATCAAGAAACCGCCACCATAAACGTAAAAAAGGACATGGAGGCTCAATGGCCGATGGATAGGCTTATTTGCGGCGACGTTGGATTTGGAAAAACAGAAGTAGCCATCAGGGCTGCCTTCAAGGCCGTTGCCGATTCAAAGCAGGTGGCGGTTCTTGTGCCAACAACAATACTGGCACTACAACACTACAACACATTTAGTGATAGGCTAAAGGACTTTCCGTGTAGGGTGGATTACATTAGCAGGTTCAGGTCGGCTATTGATAAAACCAAGATTCTGAAAGACCTTGAAAACGGCAAGATTGATATTATTATCGGAACCCACAGGCTTGTGAGCAAGGATGTAAAGTTCAAGGATTTGGGGTTGTTGATCATTGACGAGGAACAGAAATTTGGAGTGACCACCAAAGAAAAGCTCAAGCAGTTCAAAGTAAATGTTGACACCCTCACGCTCACGGCCACCCCTATTCCGCGTACGTTGCAATTCTCGCTGATGGGTGCCCGTGATTTCTCCCAGATTAACACACCTCCCCCAAACCGCTACCCGATAGTTACCGAGCTGCACGTTTTTAACAAGGAGTTGATTCGTGATGCCATTAACAATGAACTAGCAAGGGGTGGGCAGGTTTTTTTCGTTCACAACCGGGTGCAAAACATTGCCGAAATTGCCAGAATTGTAAAAACCCTGTGCCCTGAAGCCTCGGTGGCAATTGGGCACGGACAATTGGACGGTGAAACGTTGGAAAAAACGATGATTGACTTCATAAATGGAGAATACGATGTGCTTGTTGCCACAACTATTATTGAGTCGGGCCTCGACATCCCCAACGCCAACACCATTTTAATCAACAATGCCCACCACTTTGGCCTGAGCGACTTGCACCAAATGCGCGGCAGGGTTGGCAGAACCAACAAAAAGGCCTTTTGTTACTTGTTTACACCGCCAGTTGGTACCCTTAGCGAAGAAGCCAGAAAAAGACTGCGTGCCATCGAAGAGTTTTCAGCACTTGGCAGTGGCCTTAACATTGCATTGCGCGACCTGGACATAAGGGGTGCCGGTAACCTGCTGGGTGCCGAACAGAGTGGCTTTATTGCAGAAGTTGGTCTCGAAATGTATCAAAAGATTCTCGACGAAGCAATTATTGAACTGAAAGAAACCGAATTCCGCGACCTTTTTACCATGGAAATTGAAGAAAGGGCAAAATTACCCGCCGAATGCGTTCTGGAAACCGACCTCGAACTTTTATTGCCATCTGATTACATTTCAAATGTTGAGGAAAGGCTTTTCTTGTACAAGGAGCTTGACACAATTAACCATAAAGAGAAACTTGTTGAATTTGAAAATCAGATAGCCGATAGGTTTGGGCAACTGCCCGAGCAAACAGTGGGACTGCTCAAAGCAATTGAATTCAGATGGATGGCCAGGCAAATGGGGTTCGAAAAGATAATACTGAAAAACAAAACCCTTATAGGATATTTCATTTCAAACCAAGAATCTCCCTACTACAAATCCGAAACGTTCGAACGTATTTTATCCTTTGCCCAAAACAACCCGCGCCGTTGCCTTCTGAAAGAAACTTCCGACAAGCTAAGCCTTACGGTAAAAAACATTCAATCAATAGAAAATGCGTTGAGGTTTGTTTCCGATATTCTCGGGTAAACCACACAAAATGCTGATTTTAGACAAACGATTGGCTATTCACGATTTTTGTCTGATTCTTTTCTGTCCAATTTTTTCCTCTCAGCTACATACTTTTATTCGAAACCGTGAATTGTCAAACATCAATTCATCTTCAACCCGAACCTATTCCCCTGCGTCCTTTAATAATTCACCGATATCATCAATGATTTTGTTGCAAAGGTTGTTTGCCTTGACCATTGAATCGCTCTCGCAGTAGATGCGGATAATTGGCTCGGTATTGGAACAGCGAAGGTGTACCCATTGTTTGTCCTCGAAAGTTATCTTCACTCCATCGGCCTTGTCAACTTGCTGCTTGGTGTATTTTTTTTCAATGAAAGAAAGTACCTTTTCAGTTTCTTGGACCGATGAAATTTCGAGCTTCTTCTTAGACATGTAAAATTCCGGATACCTTTTCTTCAGAGAAGAGCAACTCTTGCCATATCTTGCGAGGTGGCTCAAGAAAAGCGCAATTCCAACAAGTGCGTCCCTGCCGTAGTGCAGCGCGGGATAAATCACCCCACCGTTTCCTTCGCCTCCAATAACGGCACCGTGCTTTTTCATCGCTTCAACAACCTTAACCTCACCCACCGGGCTCGAAAAATGCTTTTGACCGTGTTGCCTTGTCAGTTCGCCCAGGGCCTGGGTCGAGGAAAGGTTGCTTACCGTGTTGCCAGGAGTACGAGACAACACGTAATCAGCAACCGCCACCAAGGTGTATTCTTCGCCAAACATCTCGCCATCTTCGCAAATGATGGAAAGGCGATCAACATCGGGGTCAACGGCAAAGCCCAAATCGAACCTTTTTGATAACACCTCTGCTGACAGCTCGGAAAGATGTTCGGGCAATGGCTCGGGGTTGTGGGCAAACTTGCCGTTTGGTTCGCAATTCAAAACGTGCACCTTGGTAACCCCAAGTGCTTCTAACAATTTGGGCACAACAACGCCACCCGAGGAATTGATTCCATCGACAATTATCGAGAAATTGGCCCCCTTTATCGCCTCTACATCAACCAAGGGAAGAGCCAAGATCTCTTCAATGTGCCTGGCATCGAGATCTAAAACTTTATTGTGCTTGCCAATCAATTCAACTGGCACGAATTCAAGTTTATCCAAATTTGCAAATTGCCGCATCTCTATTGCCTGCTCTGCGGTGATGAACTCACCCAATTCGTTTAGCAGTTTTAGCGCATTCCAATTTTTGGGGTTGTGGCTTGCCGTAATTATTATGCCTCCTTGGGCCTTGTGGTCAACTACCCCCATAGCAACGGCCGGGGTTGTGGTTAGGCCACCATCAATTACATCTATCCCAAGGGCTTGAAGGGTACCAACGGCAAACTTGTTAACCATCTCCCCTGAAATCCTGGCATCGCGCCCCACTACCACGGTAATCCCCTCACCGGCAAAGCGATTTTTAAGCCAACTGCCAAAGCCCCCTGTAAACTTAACAACATCTAGTGGAGATAGTCCATCGCCAGCCCTTCCGCCTATTGTACCCCGAATGCCTGATATAGAATTAATTAGTGTCATTTAGTAAAGTTTATCGGGCAAAATTAATATAAAGAAAACTTTTGGCACACTTTTTTATTTCACTAATTTTGCCAAATAAAAACAATAGTTGCGGTGTTAAAAAATTCCCTCCCTTTGATTTTGCTGGCCGTTTTCATCACCTTGTCAATGGTTGGTTGCAACGTGGGCAGGTATGTACCTGAGGGACAGCACCTTTTGAGAAGGAATAAAATTTCGATAACAAGTAGCGAAATAAAAAAAGACGAGGTTGCTCAATTTGTAAGACAGAAACCCAATCGTCGATTTCTTGGCCTTTTTCCCGTTTTTCTTTGGGTTTACCAAAAGGCCGATACAGGCAACGAGTCGGGTTTTAAAAACTGGATTAAAGAGTCAATAGGTGAGGAACCTGTTTTTTTCGATGAAAACCTGATGGCAACCAGCCAGCAACAGATTGAGCTATTCATGAAGGAAAAGGGATACTTCAACTCACAGGTTCAATCAACGGTAAGTTTTGATAAAAAATACGCCAGGGTGCAATACCGCATTATTGGCAATATGCCTTACTTTATTCGAAATATCAATTATATTATTGATGATGAAACCATAAAGAAAACGGTGTTGGCCGACACGGTAAACTCCCTGTTAAGAACCGGTCAAAGGTACGATGCTGGTAGGATTCAGGACGAGAGAGATAGGATTACTCGAAATTTGAGGAGTAGCGGATATTTTGCATTTTCAAACGAGTTTGTATTCTTTGAGGTTGACAGCGCACTAAACAGCAATCAGGTTGACATTTTTACACGTGTGAGAAATCCGGGGTTTAGAAACCGCGACTCAATTTCGGCAAACGAAAAACAAAGGCACCGAAAGTTTATAATTGACAATGTTTATGTATTCCCTGATTTCGGCCCCTTCAGAGGTTCTACCGGATTGACCGACACAACGGTTTTCTTTCCCCGAAAGGGCGAGTTGAGTCATAAATACCATTTCGTGCACGAAAAACCCTTGCGGGTAAGCCCCAACACTATCGCCGGAAACATTCCCTTTAGATCAGGAGAAGCATTTGACGCCAGCAAGGCAGACTTGACATATAATCTGTTGAATCGTCTTAGAAATTTCAGATTCATTAACCTCCAATTTCAAGAAACAAGCCAAGCAACCGACTCGTTGGGAAAAATAGACGTTAGGATTCAACTGGCACCTTTCCCGGTAAACTCTTTCACCATTGAGGCAGAAGGGTTTAATACTTCTGGCAACCAAGGCATAGCCGCCAACCTTCTATTTGCAAACCGCAACTTTTTTGGGGGGGCCGAGAGGCTAACATTAAGGGTAAAAGGGGCAACTGAAATGACCATTTTCGGGCAGAGGGGTGCCGATGGGGTGAAAAGATTTTTTCATACCTTCGAGTTTGGTGCCGAAGCCACCTTGCAAATACCGCGCTTAACAGCACCCCTTTCGTTGTCAAAAATACCTATTATAGCAAGACCCGTAAGCACTTTAAAATTGGGTTTCAACTACCGGCATAGGCCATCATACACGCGATACTTGCTCAACGCAATGCAGGAATTCGAGTGGAGCCAATCTTCGAGGTTGAGGCACTACCTTAGTTTCTTGGACTTGGGCTCAATAAACATTTCCATGAGCAAGGATTTTAGCGATTGGCTTGAATCGCTAAATAATCCCCTTCTTGCAAGCAGGTACAAAAATTTACTAATGGTTGGCTCCCGATATTCGCTTATTTACAACACTCAGGTACCAGGAAAGAACACCGATTTCTTTTTTCTGCGTGGAAACATAGAACTTCCCTCCCCGTTTTTGTTTCCGGCAAATTGGTTGTTTGGTGGCAAAAACGCAGATGGTAAGAGCACCCTTTTCGGGAGGCCTTACGCCCAGTTTGCAAAAACCGAGGTTGACCTTAGGTACAACCGATTATTTGGCGAAAGGAGTGGCCTTGCGGCACGGCTATTTACTGGAATTGGGGTGCCTTTCGGCAACTCGGAGGTGCTTCCATTCGTTAAGAGTTTTTATAGCGGTGGTGCCAATAGTATAAGGGCTTGGCGCATTTATACCCTCGGCCCGGGAAGTGCCGAAGCGGCAAACGATTTGAGGTTTGACAGGTTTGGCGACATTAAACTGGAAGCAAATGTAGAGTATAGATTCCCCGTTTACAAATTCTTCAGGGGGGCGCTTTTTGTTGACGTCGGGAACGTTTGGTTTCTTAACGAAAACCAAGATTTTAGTGGGGGTGAATTCAAATTCAACAGATTTGCCAACGAAATTGCTATAGGTGCAGGGATAGGGCTAAGAATGGACTTCCAATTCTTTATTTTTAGGATTGACGCCGCGGTTCCGGTAAGGGATCCCTCGATGCCCACGGGTCAAAGGTGGGTTGCCGACTTCAAATCCCTTAGAAACTACAACTTCAATCTTGGAATCGGATATCCTTTTTAACCAGCCCAATGAACCCAGACTCCACCTCAAGGGCAATTTTGAGAGAATTTCCATACCCTCCAACTCCCGGTCAAAAAGAATTGCTTGGCTTACTATCAGGTTTCATAGGCAGCAAAAATCCTAACGAGACTTTTATCTTGAAGGGCTATGCCGGAACTGGCAAAACCACCATAGTGAGCAGCCTGGTAAGGTTCCTTCCGTCGGTTGATATTAAAACCGTGTTGCTGGCACCAACCGGCCGTGCGGCAAAGGTGCTCGCGGGCTATTCAGGCAAAAAAGCCCTTACCATACATAAGAAGATTTACAAGATTTTACAACTACCCGATGGCTCAACTCGACTAATCCTGCAAAAAAACAACCACGAAAACACCCTTTTTATGGTTGACGAGGCATCCATGATTTCGGCCTGGCAAGATAATCCCGAAAATTTTTTCAACAGGGTTAACCTCTTGGAAGATTTGGTTGAATACGTAAAGAGCGGAATGAACTGCAGGCTTATTTTTATTGGCGACACGGCGCAGTTGCCACCCGTTGGCACCGAACACAGCCCAGCACTGAACCCCAAAATCCTAGAGGAAAAGCTTTTCGAAAAAATTACAACGTACGAATTAAAAGACGTGGTAAGGCAGGCAGAAAACAGTGGTATTCTATTCAACGCAACGCATTTGCGAAAAATAATTGAGCAAAAGGTTTCAGGTTTTCCAAAAATCAAATTAAAAGGGTTTAACGACCTCCGAAGGGTTGCAGGGCAAGAAGCCGCCGAGGAGGTAACTGACCTGTTTGCAGGTCGGCAACTTGAAGAGTCAATCATTATATGCAACTCTAACAAAAGAACCATCCTTTACAACCAGTTTATCCGCAACAGGGTTCTTTACAGGGAGGATAGAATTAACGCTGGCGACCTTTTGATGGTGGTTCAGAACAACTATCATTGGCTGGATGCCGCCAGTGAGGTGGGTTTCATTGCTAATGGCGATATTATTGAAATCAAAAGAATTACAAAAATTGAAGAGGTTTACGGGTTTACCTTTGCCGATGTAACAATACGGATGCTCGATTACTCCGATGAACCAGACATGGAAGTGAAAATTTTGCTTGACACGCTAGCATCCCCCTCCCCTGCACTTTCTTCGACAGAGAGGAGAAAACTTTTTGATGCCGTTTCAGAAAATTACAACGACATTCCAAACAAGCGAACAAGGCTTTCGAAAATAAAAAACAACCCCCATTACAATGCCCTACAAGTTAAGTTTGCCTATTCGCTTACATGTCACAAATCGCAGGGTGGCCAATGGGAAAACGTGTTCGTGGAAATGCCACACCTTAATGAGGCAGAACCAGACATTCAGTATCTTAGGTGGCTTTATACCGCGCTTACCAGAGCAACCAAAAAGGTTTTTTTGCTTAACTTTAGTGATGATTTTTTTGAAGAAAGTTTACATGATTGAGAAGGTTAATGAAATTTGATAAAGGTTTAACTGGTTAAATTTTTGGCGGTTTTATTTTTTCGCTGCAGATCCGACGGTAGTCGAACCAATTTTACAAACAATTACAGTTTACCGTTACCCCTTTACGCATGGCCATTTCAAATTTACAATTATCAATGCTCAATACAAAAAAACATGGACCTACACTCATTTCGTCAACACGGGCACGAATTTATTGATTGGATTGCCGATTACTTGGCTAACATGGAGCAATAT
Source organism: uncultured Bacteroidales bacterium (assembly GCA_964349365.1). Taxonomy (GTDB): domain Bacteria; phylum Bacteroidota; class Bacteroidia; order Bacteroidales; family UBA7960; genus UBA7960. Next base: position 16,607 of record CAYGFY010000026.1, read on the forward strand.
CCGGTTAAGCCCGATGTTCGGCCTGGCGATATTATAAAGCGATTGCCTTCATCGCCACCAGAAAATGGGGAGCAGATGCAACACATTTTTCAGGATTTCAAAGAGATTATCCTGCCGGGTATGACCCACTGGCAGCATCCCGGCTGGCTGGCATATTTTCCGGCCAACAACAGCCCTGCATCGGTGCTTGCAGAGGTTTTAACTGCAGGCTTGGGTGCTCAATGCATGAGCTGGCAAACATCGCCGGCAGCCACCGAGCTTGAAGAACGTGTACTGGATTGGTTGAGGGAAATGGTAGGCTTGCCAAAACATTTTGTCGGTGTTATTCAAGATACTGCCTCAACGGCCACCTTGGCAGCCTTGATATCGGCAAGGGAAAAGGCAACCGGCCTGCAATCAAACAAGAAAGGGATTGAGAAAACCATGAGGGTTTACGCATCAACCGAAGCCCACTCAAGCATTGAAAAGGCGGTGAAAATTGCCGGACTGGGTAGCGAAAATCTTAGATTGATTAGCACCGACGGTTCTTTTGCAATGCAACACGAACTCCTCCACAAGGCAATTGAACAAGACATTGCTGCAGGTTTTGTGCCAATTTGCGTGGTCGCCGCCCTTGGAAGCACCTCGAGTATGGCTATGGATCCGGTTGACAAAATTGCAAGCATCTGCCAAAAATATAAACTTTGGCTTCATGTTGACGCTGCCTTTGCAGGTACGGCAGCCATTGTGCCAGAATTGCGGGCCTTCATGAATGGAACCGAACACGCCGACTCGCTGGTTTTCAATCCGCATAAGTGGATGCTAACCAACTTCGACTGCTCTGCATATTATGTGAGCGACCCGGCGATGCTGGTTCAAGCATTTGAAATGAAACCTGAATACCTCAAAACCGCCGACGACAAACAAGTTAAGAACTACCGCGACTGGGGAATTCAGCTTGGCAGGCGTTTCAGGGCACTGAAATTGTGGTTTGTAATTCGCAATTATGGTGTAGAAGGAATAAGGGCAATGGTGCGCGAACATGTTAGGCTTGCTGCCTTGTTTGCCGAATGGCTAAACCAGGACAATTGCTTCGAAATAATGGCACCCGTGCAATTAAGCTTGGTCTGCTTCAGGCTAAATCCGGGTGGATTGGACCATGAATCATTAAACCAGCTAAATCGGAGGTTTCTCGAAAATATAAACTCAAATCAATCAATTTTCTTGACCCACACCACCCTCAACGGAAGCTACACCGTACGAATGGCTATTGGCAGCCGAACCACCACCGAAAAACATTTAAGAGGGGCTTGGGAAATTATAAGGAAAGAGGCAGGCAAAATGCTTTGAAAAAGTTAATGAACAGACTACCTTTTCAAACCACCTCCGCCACCACAAATGTACTTCCACCCACAAATATAAGGTCGTCGGGACTGGAGTTTTGCTTGGCGGCATCCAGGGCCTCCCCTACCGAATGGTAAGCATCGCCTTTTAGTCCAACATGTTTGGCATGTTCTTTCAATATTGCGACATCAAGTCCACGAGGAATATCTGGACGGCAAAAGTAAAAAGCGGCTGATTGAGGCAGTAATTTCAAAACCGCCGCAACATCCTTGTCGTCAACCATGCCAATCACCACATGCAGTCGGCGAAACGACAGTTGGTTTATTTGCTCAATAACGGCCCTGATGCCATCGAGGTTGTGACCGGTGTCGGCCATAATTGTCGGATTGGAACCAAGTTGTTGCCAACGGCCTTTCAAACCAGAGTTACGAGCAACATTTGCAAGGCCATTTTGAACTGCATCATCATTTATCTCCCAGCCGTTTGACTTGAGCACCTCAACGGCTGTCAAAACCGTCGCGATATTTTCGGTTTGATATCTACCCCAAATATCACAGCGAAACTCGCAAATATTGTTATTTGGAGCCTTAAAAGTAACCTTGCGATAAACCTTACCCCTAAACTTTTCCACTACCGAGTTCTCGATTCTAAAAAAGTCTTTGGATAGAAAAATGGGAGCCGCCTCCAATTGGGCCTTATCAGAAAAGACTTTAAGTATTTCTGGTTGATGGCGCCCGATGACAACCGGTGTTTTAGGCTTTATTATACCAGCTTTTTCACCGGCAATTTCATGCAAGGTATCACCTAAAAGGTTGGCATGATCCATACCAATATTGGTTATTACAGCCAACACAGGTGAAATTATGTTGGTTGAATCGAGCCTGCCGCCAAGTCCCGTTTCAATCACTGCTATATCTAAATTGCTTTTGGCAAAATATTGAAATGTTAGTGCAATGGAAATCTCGAAAAACGATGGTGAAATTTCGGCAAAAAGATGTTTGGCTTCCTTGACAAATCTCACAACCTCTCGCTTTGGTACAACCTTGCCATTTATCCTAATCCTTTCACGGAAGTCCTTTAGATGCGGCGATGTTGCCAATGCAGTCTTGTAGCCTTGCTCCATCAGTATGGAAGCAAGCATGCTCGAAACCGACCCCTTGCCATTTGTGCCTGCAATGTGAACCGACTTGAACTTTTGGTGCGGATTTTGCAGATGCTCGCAAAGTTTTAATATGTTTCCGAGGTCCGGTTTGTAAGCTGCCGGGCCAATGCGATGAAACATTGGCAGTTGACTGTACAAGTATTCTAAGGTCTTGTTGTAAGAGACCATTTTACTGTACAACGAAATTGTAGGTTATTGTTCCGCGCTGCTCTTCAGGGCCCTCGGTTATTTGGGCAAAACGGGTGCGAAGGGCAGCTCTAACTGATGCCTGCCAAAGGTCCTGGTCGGTTGTTGTGGATCCCCTTGCACCGGCAACTGCCATAGTAACAACACCTTGGCGGTTTACCCGAATATCGACAACTACCCTTCCGAATTTTCCTGGAAACCGTTGCGGAATATCCAAGTAAGTATGGCCCCTATCTCCCAGGCTGTATGAAACTCCCCCCTGTCCTGCACCTGTCGGGGCGCCGGTGGGCGAGCCGGTGGGGTCGCCTTGCGAGCCTGGCTGGCCGGTGGTACCCTGTGATTGGCTGGTAGAACCTGTTTGACTCGTTCCCGGGAAAACCGCCCTCGGGTCTGGGCGCTGTTGTGGTTCCTGGGGTTGAGCTTGTTGCGTTGTAGTTGGCCGTGGGGGTTCCGGTGTTGGCACTGGCCGGGTTTGAGTTGTGGGGGGCGGTAACGCTATTGCCTCATCCAAATCCTGTGTTACAACGTCTTCGGGAGATGTTTGCGGCCTTTGTGCTGCTGGTGCCCGGGCAGGGCTAGGCTGCTGCAAGAAGGCTCCAATCCCTTGGTCTCCAACACCAAGTGCCACCATAACACCCTCTTCGGCTGGCAATGGCAGTGGTGTGCGCAAGCCAAAAAAGATAAACAACAATAGAAGCACCAAATGAAATAGTATGGTGCCCAATGTTGCCCTTAGGTGGTCTTTTTTGGATATTTCGTTCATTTTTACCTTCGTGGTTGTGTTGCCAGTATAACCCTATGCCTGGTTTGGTAAGTGTTGTTAATCCTGTTAACAATGTCAATTACATTTACAATATATTGAACCGGAACACTTTGGTCTGCCCTCAATACCACCACTCCCTCGTCTTCGCCAGCTAGTTCGTTTAAAAGCCCGACCGAAAGTTGCTCTTCGTCAAAGGGTATTTCACCCAAGAAAAGTTGCAAGTTTTCGTTTAAGTAAACCGTAACCGTTTGCTTGGCCATAGTCCGACTTTCGCTCGATGGCAGAAGGAGTTTGATGGCATTTGGTGCAATGAGGGTTGATGTCAGCATGAAAAAAATCAGCAACAAAAACACCAAGTCCGACATTGATGCCATGTTAAAGGTCAGACTTCGGGTATTACGTTGTTTAATTGCCATGACAAATGGTTTTTAGGATGCAGGTTCGTGCAATAAATCCATGAATTCCGTGGCACGGGCCTCGAGCATGAAAACAACCTTTTCGATGCGGGCCACCAATATGTTGTAACATATATAACCAATAATACCCACTACCAACCCGGCAATGGTAGTTACCATGGCCTCGTAAATACCGCCTGCCAAGAGGTTTATATCAATGTTGTTTCCGGCCATTGACATGTTGTAAAAGGCCCTAACCATGCCAATTACAGTGCCAAGAAATCCAAGCATTGGAGCGGCTCCCGAAACAGTTGCCAAAACGGCAATGTTCTTTTCCAGTTTGCTAACCTCAAGCTTGCCAACATTTTCAATTGCGGCATTTATGTCGCCCAATGGGCGCCCTATACGCACCACACCCTTCTCAATCATGCGAGCAATTGGCGATTGGTTATTCTTGCAAAGCGACTTGGCAGAATCAACACGGCCATTCAAAATAAAATCGCGTATGTTGTTCATGAAGTTGAATTCTTCCCTCGAAGCCCTACTAATAGCCAGGTACCTTTCGATGAAAATGTACATGGCTACTATTGACAATATTGCCAGGGGAATCATGACAATTCCGCCTTTAAGCATCAAATCGAAAACCGAAAGGGTTTCAAATTCTTCAACGGTAGTCTGGTGGGTAAGTGTTTGGACCAAATCGGCTGTGTAGCCGGTTTGAGCATTCAAGATTAAGTTACTCAACATAATTGTGTTAAGGTTTAGAATTTACTTATTAACAAAACATTTTTACTTTTATTATGTAACCGAACCCAATAATTCAAGCGACTTGCTGGATACACAAAAATCGAGCCATTATTGTTTTTCAAGGTAAACGCTTGTTGTTGGAAACGCAAAACTTGAACCGTGCTTGTTTACGATTTCAATGATCTTATGGTTAAGAGTTTCGCGATGGTTTAGAAAGCCGGTCCAATCTAAAGCCATTACGAAAGCGACAACTCTTATGTTAAGGCTACTACTTCCGAATTCCACAAAGCGCACCCGGCCGTTTTCGTCGGTTTCTTCACTTTTGTCGATAAACTTCTGAATTTCTTCAACAATACGCTTAATTTGCTGACTGGTTGTTGAATAGGTGAGCCCTACATTGAAATCCAATCTTATTGAGGTTCTTTCCGAAAGGTTATTGAGCTCGGTATCAACCATTTTCTTGTTTGGTATTGACACGAAACTTTTCTCGAGGGTTCTAACACGGGTGCTTCTAAACCCCACTTTTTCTACGTTTCCTGTTATACCTCCAACCGATATTAAGTCTCCAACTTTAAATGGTTTGTCGATGAAAATGGTTATTGACCCCAGGAGGTTTGCCAATGTTTCTTGTGCCGCCAAGGCAAGGGCCAAGCCACCAATGCTCAAACCTGCCAATAGTGCCAAAATGTTAACATTAAAAACATTAGCCAGAATTATCAGGAAACCAAAAATAATTATCAAGATCTTGGAAAAATTCATGAAGAACGGAACAAGTTGTAATGCAAATTTATTTTCCTCGCGATCGGCATGCTTCAAAAACATTTCGCCAATAAATGACATTAATCTCAAAAAAAACCAAAAAATGGTGGCCATTAAAAGAACCAAAAACAGTTTTTGGAAAACAACGTTCATGTTAAGCTTGCCCGAGAATAGAACAAGATGATCACTTGGAAATCTAATTTGCAGGAATGCTAAAGAAACAAATGCAAGTAACAAGAGAATACTAAAAGGTTTGCGAATTAGCTCAACAAATCGCCCGGGGTCGAAGTCATCCCAAAGCCTATCAAAAAACTTGGAAGCAGGTCTAAGTATCAACCTTGCCAAAACAGACTTTAACAAAACACCCATCAACAAGAAAAGGAAGAAAAGCAGGTAGGCGTATATGTTATTGCCCCAAAAAACATTCTCAAAAAAGTCAAACATGGTTGAATAATGATAAAGTTTGCTCGTTTGTAAAACACAAAGTTAGTGAAAAAAACAAGAAATTGTTTGGCTTTTTTTACTACTTTTGTTGTTCGCAAAATTCATTGGTTTTAACTAAATAACATAAAAACTATGTCGAAAACGAAAATTGCCATTAATGGCTTCGGGCGCATTGGACGTCTAACACTAAAAGCATCACTCAACAACCCTAACTTAGAAGTTGTAGCCGTAAACGACCTTACCAACAGCAAGACCCTTGCACACTTGCTCAAGTATGATTCAGTGCACGGCAAGTTTCCCGGAAAAGTTTGCTCAGGAGATGACTACATTCAGGTAAATGACCACCAGATAAAGGTTTATTCTGAAAAAGACCCTTCAAACCTTCCGTGGAAAGAATTAGGAATTGATGTTGTTGTAGAATCTACTGGTGTTTTCCGCGATAGGGAAAAGATTGGCAAGCATCTCGAAGCTGGTGCCCGCAAGGTTGTTCTTTGCGTTCCATCCAAAAAAGCCGACGATGTTGACGCCACGGTTGTTCTTGGTGTAAACGATCACGACATAAAGCCCGAGCACAGGATTTATTCTAACGCTTCGTGCACGACAAACTGCCTGGCTCCTGTGGCCAAGGTTATTCATGATAGCTTTGGCATAAAGCGTGGCTTGATGAATACCATTCATGCTTACACCAACGATCAAATTATTTTGGATGCGCCCCACTCGGACCTGCGCCGTGCACGTGCAGCCGCAATGTCAATCATACCAACCACAACTGGTGCTGCAAAAGCCGTGGGCTTGGTGATTCCCGCGCTTAAAGGCAAGCTTGATGGTTTTGCCATGCGTGTTCCCACCCCCGATGGCTCGGTTGTTGACCTAACCGTTGAGCTTGAAAAAAACGTAACCAAGGAAGAAATAAACGAAGCAATTAAAATAGCCGCAGAGGGTCCTCTAAAAGGAATCCTTGAATACGGCACCGACCCGGTTGTTTCCACAGATATTATTGGAAACACCCACTCTTCAGTGTTTGACTCGTTACTTACTCAAGTTATTGACGGAAATTTCGTGAAGGTTGTTTCTTGGTACGACAATGAGTACGGTTACGCCAATCGCGTGGTTGACCTTATCGTTAAGATTGCGTAAGCGAGCAAATTGCGTATTAAAAAAAAGAGGCCGCCAATTGGCGGCCTCTTTTTTTGCATTCCAAAGATTTAAAGCCATTTTACCATAAAACCCTTTCACGATTTCTTGTTAGTAAATCGGAAAGAACCTTGCTTGGGTCCTCGAACCTGTTGGCAAACATCATGGCTGCTATAATGTATGGTTTGTAACCAGCTTCTTTATAGGTTAGGAGTCGGTACTTTTCGAAAACATCGGCACTTACCTCTCCTTCATTGCAAGAAACGCCGCTAATATCGGCTGGCAGGCAGTGCATGTAAAGGGCATCTTGGTTCTTGGTAACCTCCATCATTGATTGGTTGTATTCCCAATCCTTGTGGTTGGCGTTTTGTGCCAAACAAACCTTTTCGAGGTCAATCAGCCCTTGTTTATCAGCATTTTGCAGAAGTTTGGTTCTTTGCTCCATCACCTTGTATGGTGCCCAACTTTTTGGATAAACGATGTCGGCACCCTTCATTGCAGTTTTCATATCGTGGCTAACGCCAAAACTACCTCCGCTGGTCTTTGCCTGGTTACCGGCCATTTCGACAATTTCGGGAATAAGCTCGTAACCCACTGGGTGGGCCAGCTCTACATCCATTCCGAAGCGGGTAAGCAGCCCGATTATTCCTTGTGGTACAGAAAGCGGTTTTCCGTAACTTGGCGAGTATGCCCACGACATTACTATTTTCTTTCCCTTGAGGTTTTCGAGGCTTCCGAAATGGTTTTGGAGGTGCATCAGATCAGCCATTGATTGCGTTGGGTGATCAATATCGCACTGAAGGTTAATAATTCCGGGTCTTGTGGGCAGTATGCCTTTTTCAAAACCCTCGTTGAGACTTGCACCAACCTCGCGCATGTACCTGTTGCCCTCGCCAAGGTACATGTCATCGCGAATGCCAATAATGTCAGTTAGAAAAGAAATCATTTGAGCCGTTTCACGAACCGTTTCACCGTGCGAAACTTGCGATTTTTCTTCGTCCATGTCTTGCACTGCCAAGCCCAAAAGGTTTGCCGCAGAAGCAAACGAGAAGCGAGTGCGGGTTGACTTATCGCGAAAAATAGATACGGCCAACCCCGAATCGAAAACCCGTGGCGAAATATTATGACTACGCATTTCCATTATAATATGGGCAAGGTCAAGCAAGTAGCGCAAAGACTCTTCCTTCTTTTGCCAGGTAAGCATGAAGTCGGCCCCAAACAGGTCGGAGGGTACTGGTTCAAGGTTTTGGATTTTTGTTTTTAATGTCATGAGAATTATTTTTTTCCAGTTTTCGCCAAAATATTGTTGTGTGAATTGTACTGAAACTTTTTTCGACTGTTTGAAATAAAACCTTCGTGAAACTTCGCGAAACCCTTGGTAAAACTCGGTGTTGCCAAAAAACGAGGCGCAATTTCACACAACGTTTGAGGGCAAAGTTACACAAAGTAATTCATTAAAATTTGGTGGCTTTACTTGCAAAAGCTAAAGCAAAAGACGCGTAAAATGCCGAAGCTGCAACAAGGTCGCTTATTGGGACCTTTTCGTCGGGAGCGTGAGCCAACACTTCATTGCCAGGGCCAAAGCCAAATACCGGTATACCGTAGTAACCGTTTATGGTTACGCCGTTGGTCGAGAATGTCCACTTGTCAACCCTGGGTTTACTTGCAAAAAGCTGTTCGAAAGTTTGGGAGGCAAGTATGATGGCGGGATGACCTTCCTCCAACTTCCAGGTTGGATAGTACTTTTCCATGCCGTACTTGAGCCCGGTGAATGAAATTTCGCTGTAATCGAGAACTTCAACTGATGCATTCAAATCTTTAATTATTTCTTGGATTTCGGCAACGGCACTTTCCTTGGTCTCGCCCCATGTGAGCCGGCGGTCGAGGTGCAACCTTGCATAATCGGCCACAGCACACAAAGATGGACTGCCCGAAGTAATTTCTGAGATTGTAATGCTACCCTTGCCAAGAAAATCATCAAATGCCATTCTTTCATTAAGCTTTTCTATTTCGAGAGCAACACGAGAAGCCATGTAAATGGCATTTTTACCGCGTTCGGGAGCCGACCCATGGGATGACACTCCATTTACGTGCACGTGCATCTCCATTCGGCCTCGCTGGCCCCTGTATATTCCCAAGTTGGTAGGCTCGGTACTAATAACAAGATCAGGTTTTAGGCCTTCTTTCTCAACTAAGTACTTCCAGCACAATCCATCGCAGTCTTCTTCAATAACGCTACCAACAAAGTATATGGTGGCGGCGTCAAAAGCCAAATCCTTTAGTATGCGACCGGCTGTTACGAAAGAAGCCGGACCTCCCTTTTGGTCAACGGTACCGCGTCCGTGAACAAAGCCATCTTTAATTTCGCCCCCAAGCGGGTCAAATGTCCAGTTGGCAATGTTGCCAATGTCAACCACATCCATGTGGCCATCAAATGCAAGTATCTTCTTTCCGTTGCCAATACGGCCAACAACGTTGCCCAGGCCATCCATCCTAACCTCGTCGAAGCCAGCCTCTTTCATTTGTTTCATGAGTTCTTTTTGAACGCTTTCCTCTTGTAGGCTTACCGATTTGTGCTTGATAAGCTCCGAAAGGTTCTTGGCCGTGTAATCGGCGTATTTGTTGGCAAGAGCTAATATTTTATCGTTCATATCAGAAAAAGTTAGAAATTAGAAATCAAAAGCCAAAAGTCGAACCCCTAAATCCCCTAAAGGGGACTTTGAAGGCTTCGGTGGTTTTACTCCCCGTTTAGGGGGTTGGGGGGTAAATAAGGTCAAAAACAGTAATCGCTTCTCAGTTTTCAGAAAAAAATCAAAAATCATTAATTGCTCATCATCAATCCCCGTCTTTCCATCAGCACATCATCACATTTGCAAATCAGCACATCAAGAAAGCTTCATCTTATAATCCTCATACCCAAAGGTTCGGAGCAAGACAAACTGGCCTGCTTCTGTCCAAACACCTATCGACGGGTGCTTTACCCCGTTAAAAAAGGTAGTTTTTACCATTGTGTAATGAATCATGTCATCGAAAACAATTTTGTCGCCAACTTTAAGTTCAACGTCAAAACTATAGTCGCCCATTCCAATGAAATCGCCCGCAAGACAGGTGGTACCACCAATACGGTATGTTGGTTTTCCGGCAATTGCATCGGTTGCACCCAAAATTTTTGGTTTGTAAGGCATTTCGAGGCAATCTGGCATGTGTGCCGAAAAGCTCACATCGAGCATAGCAATTTTTTCACCCTTGTTCTCAACCAAATCTTGAATGGTTGAAACCAAATAACCTGTTTGCCAGCCAACAGCTTCGCCCGGTTCAAGAATGACCTGTTGCAGGTTTGGATATCTATTCCTGAAACCTTTGAGTAACTCAACAAGGTGTTTTATATTGTAATCCTTGCGGGTAATGTGATGACCACCGCCCATATTGAACCACTTGGCTTGTTTTATCAAGTGGCCAAAACGGCTTTCAACCTTTTCGAGGGTTCTTTCCAGCACGTAACTATCGTTTTCACATAGTGCGTGAAAGTGTAGGCCGTCAACCCCCGCGGGCAATTGTTGGGGCAATTGGTCAATGGTTATTCCCAACCGCGACCCTGGTGTAGCCGGGTTGTAAATATCTGTTTCTACTTCCGAATACTCGGGGTTTATTCGCAACCCCATGGATACAGGTTGCCCGAAAGCCCCCACCCTATCCTTGAACCTCGCCAACTGTGTCAAGGAATTAAAGGTAACGTGGCTGCTATAAAGCAGTATTTGGTCAAACTCATCTTCAAGAAACACTGGACAATATGTGTGCGCCTTTGTGCCCATTTCTTCGAAGACGAGTCTAGCCTCGTTCAGCGAGCTTGCAGTGGCACCACTCAAGTATTGAGAAACCAACGGAAAGGTACTCCACATGGAATAGCCCTTGAGGGCACAGATAATTTCGACATCGGCCTCTTGCTGAACTAAATTCAGTATTTCGAGGTTAATCTTCAGCAACGATTCATCAAGCACGAAGCAAGGGGAAGGAATAATTTTGAAGTCAATTTTCACGGAATGGTCAAGAGTTTATGAAGTTCATGGTTATTGGTTGACATTTGTTTGCACGGTCATTAGTATCAATTATGTAATATTCTACTTTCGACATTCTACTTTCTACTTTCCACTTCAAATTCCTTTCTTTGCGTGGCTTTGCTGGGTGTTACTTTCGGCAAAAATGGCTTTTGCTTAACGATTTAAAATTACCTTGCAAGTTAAATACACCGCTGCTTTTCGCGGGTTGGCAACTGCTGCCTACCGCTTACCGGGTTTTGGTTTCATCGAGCAAATCAGCCCATCACTAATTAAGTCATTATTTTTCCACCGGCAGCGGCTCGTCAATGGCTTCGTGCCAAGGAAGGCCATACTTTGGCAATAGTTGCATGAACGGATCAGGATCGAACTGCTCAACGTTGAAAACGCCCATACCCGTCCATTTTCCAGTAAGGGCTAGCTTTGCACCAATCATTGCAGGCACCCCGGTGGTGTAGCTAATTGCCTGAGCTTTTACATCGCGGTAGGCTTCGGCGTGATGGCAATTGTTCCAAACGTAGTATGTGCGTTGCTTGCCATCCTTTATACCTCTAATCTGGCAACCTATCGAGGTTTGCCCCTTGTAGCCTTCGCCAAGTGAAGCCGGTTCGGGCAAAACTGCCTTCAAGAACTCCAGCGGCACAATGTCAACTCCCTTGAAGTTAATCGGTTTGATGCTAGTCATTCCAACTTCTTGAAGCACGTTGAGGAAGTTTATGTATTGCTTACCGAAAGTCATCCAGAACCTTGCCCGCTTAAGGGTTGGGAAGTTCTTGACAAGTGATTCGAGTTCTTCGTGGTAAAGCAGGTACGAATCACGAGGGCCAATTTCGGGATAATCTATTAGCTTGCTAATTTCCAATGGCTTGGTTTCAACCCATTGTCCATTTTCCCAGTAACGTCCCTTTTGGGTAATTTCTCTAATATTGATTTCGGGGTTGAAGTTGGTTGCGAAGGCCTTACCGTGGTCTCCAGCATTGCAGTCAACAATATCGAGGTGATGAATTTCATCGAAGTAATGTTTGGCAGCAAATGCCGTGAAAACACCGGTTACTCCCGGGTCGAAACCACAGCCAAGAATGGCCATTATACCGGCATCCTTGAAACGATCATGGTAAGCCCACTGCCAACTGTACTCAAACTTAGCCACGTCCTTTGGCTCGTAATTGGCAGTGTCGAGATAGTGGGTCTTGGTTTGCACGCAAGCCTCCATTATGGTAAGATCCTGGTAAGGTAACGCAACGTTTAGCACCAAATCAGGTTTGAATTTGTTTATCAGCTCAACCAACTCCGGAACATTGTCGGCATCGACCTGGGCAGTCTTAACCCTGTCGCCACCAATTTCGCGGGCAATTTGATCGCATTTTTCCAAGGTGCGACTGGCCAACAAAATGTCGGTAAAAACCTCGGGAACAGATGCACATTTACGGGCGACAACATTACCAACACCACCTGCTCCAATAATAATTACTTTGCTCATGGGTAGTTATTTAATTGTTTTTTTTCATTAATATTAAGAGGTAACAAAAATAGGTAAATTTGGCATACCCGAGCCATTTCTAACAAATCTTTTTAATAACTTCATGGTTTGATTAGAACTTGTAATACCAAACTTTAATGAAATGAAGATTCACAAGGTTTTCGCTTACGGTTCGTTGACCAAACGCAAGACCCAGCAAGAGTTGTTTGGGTTAAATCTCGGCGTATTTTCGAAGGCAATTCTAAATGGCTGGATTATGAAAAATGACGAAAAGTCTTCTTACATTACCCCATCCGAGGGAAGGAAAGTTGAGGGAAGCGTTCTGCTAATGACTGAAGAGCAACTTGGCAAAATCGACCAATTGGAGGAAGTACCAAAAGGATACTCGCGCGAAAAAGTAACGGTTAGAACAACCGATGGAAGTTTTTTCAACGTTTGGGCTTACACTCGCAGGGAGCAGTAGTTTGAAAAATTGCTAGTTTCCTGCCCAGCTTTCCCTGTCCAAACTCCTATACTGTATGGCTTCTGCAAGGTGCTCGGGCTTTATGTCAACACTAGCTTCGAGGTCGGCAATGGTTCTTGACACCTTGAGAATTCTATCGTATGCACGGGCCGAAAGGTCTAGCTTTTCCATTGCTGTTTTTAGCAGAAGACTACCGGCGCTATCGAGCTTGCAAACCTCGCGGAGCATTTTTGAGGTCATTTGCGCATTGCAGTGCACTTCATCAAAATCAACATACCTTTGTCCCTGAATTTCCCTGGCTGCAATAACCCTTTGGCGTATTGCCGAACTTTTCTCGCTCGAGCGCATTTCGCTTAACTCCTTGAAAGGGACCGGAACAACTTCTACATGAATATCAATTCGGTCGAGCAACGGCCCAGAAATTCTGTTCAGGTACTTTTGAACCATTCCGGGAGCGCAAACACAATTCTTGTCAGGGTGATTATAATACCCACAGGGACAAGGATTCATGCTTGCAACCAACATGAAACTTGCCGGAAACTGAACAGAAAACTTGGCACGACTAACCGTCATTACCCTTTCTTCGAGTGGTTGCCTCAAAACTTCAAGAACCGTTCGTTTAAACTCGGGCAATTCATCTAGAAACAACACCCCGTTATGAGCAAGACTAATTTCGCCGGGCTGCGGGAAAGACCCCCCACCAACCAGGGCAACGTCTGAAATTGTATGATGAGGTGCCCTGAACGGCCTCGCGGGGAGCAAGGAAGCATTCTTTCCGAGCCTTCCGGCAACGCTATGTATTTTTGTTGTCTCGAGGGCTTCCTTTAGGGTTGGGGGTGGCAGTATTCCAGGCAAGCGCTTGGCCAACATGGTTTTACCTGCGCCTGGAGGACCAATCATGATAATGTTATGGCCACCTGCCGCGGCAACTTCAAAGGCACGCTTAATGTTTTCTTGACCCTTAACATCAGAGAAGTCAAACTCGAAATCATCCAATTTTAAGAAAAACTCCTCTCGGGTATTGACAACGGTTTTTTCAAGTTCCCTGATTCCATTAAAGAAATCAATAACTTGACCTATATTTTCAACTCCGTGAACGTCGAGCTTGTTTACCACGGCAGCCTCGCGAGCATTTTGCGATGGCAAAATTAATCCCTTGAAACCTTCTTCGCGAGCTTTGATGGCAATTGGCAAGGCACCTTTTATGGGTTGCAACCCTCCATCGAGCGAAAGCTCTCCCATTATAACGTAATTGCTCACATTTTCGGCGGCAGTTTGACCGCTTGCAGCAAGGATCCCGATGGCAATAGGCAGATCGTAAGCAGAACCCTCCTTGCGTATGTCGGCAGGAGCCATGTTTACCACGATCTTCTTGCCGGGTATTTTGAGGCCATTGTGCTTTAGGGCAGTGTCAATTCTGTGCTGGCTCTCCTTTACGGCACTATCGGGCAGGCCAACCATGAAAAAGTTAACCCCCGGCCCAACATCAACCTCAATGGTTATGGTGGTGGCATTAATGCCCTGAACGGCACTTCCATACGTTTTTACAAGCATTGAAAAAATTGATTGTGGTTATTTTACGGCGATGCAACTGATTTCAACATCGACCAACATTGGCAACTTGCAAACCTGAACAGTTTCGCGAGCGGGTGGGTCTGCCTTGAAATGCTCCCCATAGACTGAATTGACCTTGGGGAAGTCGCCCATGTCGGTGAGAAAAATACTACATTTCACAACGTTCGAAAAGTCCATTCCTGCAGCATTTAATATTGATCCAAGGTTTTTCATTACCTGCCTGGCCTGGGCTTCCACCCCGCCTTCAACAACCTTGCCTGTTGCAGGATCAATTGGTATTTGGCCAGAAACTAAAAGCATTCCGTTTGACAAAACAGCTTGACTGTAAGGACCAATAGGAGCAGGTGCGTTTGGTGTATTCACTACTGTTTTCATAAAAAGGTCATTAAGTATTTTGGAATTAAAAAAAGTTAAAGGCCCGGATTAAAAAAAAATATTTCAAATATAACTAATAGGTCGAACCAACTGCAAATTTAACAAAAAATGCTTGCAAGAATTTTGGTTTTGATTTTTTTCGAGATAAATTCAGACAAGATTGAACATTTGAATTTTGCCGGACAAACAACATGCGATTAACATCTTTAGAATTGCTTCCCCTGATACATGACTAAATAACGTGTTTCAACCTATTATATCTGCAAAAAGCCAAGCAACCAGTCAAAAAATCGTGCCGGGCGACCAACCAGCAGAATTTACAAGGAAACACCCCAACAAGCAACTAAAAATTGCCATTTTAATTTACCTTTGTCGATGAAGTTACCTTGATTAAAAAATGATTTTTTAAAAAATCCAAAATTTGTTTTAGTCATTTCATGAACATACTAATCCTCGACAACTACGATTCATTTACCTTCAACCTCTTTCATTTGGTTGAGAAACTTGCACCGGAAGGGTCAAGTATTGAAGTGCATCGCAACGACCATATTGAGGTTAGCGAGGTTGGGCGATTTCAAAAAATAATTTTATCGCCCGGGCCTGGAATGCCCAACGAGGCGGGAATTACCAAGGAAGTAATTACCAGGTATTCAAAAACCAGAAGCATTCTTGGGGTTTGCCTTGGCCATCAAGCAATTGTAGAGGCTTTTGGCGGGAAATTGCAAAATTTGGAAAAGGTGCTTCATGGTGTTTCAATTCCCACAGAGGTATTAATACCCGAAGCAAAGCTATTCAAGGATTACCCAACTTGGTTTGAGACTGGCAGGTACCACTCCTGGGTTGCCCAAAGAGAAACATTTCCGAAAGAACTTGAAATCAGCGCAATTGACCAAAACGGAACCATACAGGCCTTACAGCACAAGCATTTCGATGTTCATGGAGTTCAATTTCATCCCGAAAGCATTCTTACCCCACTTGGAGAGAAAATTATTAAGAATTGGCTATTTTGAAAGAGGAGCTAAGAGTTAGGAGCTGACAATTGGTGATTGATAATTGACAAATACGAAAAATCCGTGCAATCGCTCGATCATTTCATCATCTTATTCTTCTAACTTTTCAGTGCCCAAACCTTTGCGTTAAGCCAACACAATCCTTTACTTTTCAAATTCCAAACCAAAAATCATTCTCGAAAATAGAGCCTTTTTACCCTGTGCGAGACCGAGGTTAGCACTTCGTATGGTATTGTTTTTTGCCATTCGGCCAATTTAGTTACCGGAAGTTTTTCTCCAAATACTACCACATCATCGCCGGGCTTCACATCTAGGCCAGTTACATCAATGGCACACATATCCATGCTAATGTTGCCAACAGTAGGCACCAACATGCCTTTAGCCTGAAGTTTGCCAACACCATTGCTCAGGTTGCGGTTGAGCCCATCAGCATAGCCAACCGGCACAATCGCAATTTCCATGTCGGTTTTAGCAATTGCTTCTCTGTTATAACCAATGCTTTGACCCTTTGAAACCTTCCTAACCAGCGAGACCACCGACCTGAACGTGCTAACATTCTTGAGCAATCCATTTATTTGGTTAACCGAAGAAATGCCATAAAGCCCAATGCCAAGCCTCACCGCATCGAACTGCGCCCGCGGGAACCTCACGGCAGCAGCCGAATTGCAAATATGCTTCATAAATTCATAGCCTAGCCCTTGTCTCAAAGTGTTGCAGGAATCTTCAAACGCGGCTATTTGCTGCAAGGTAAAATCATCGTGGGCAGGGTCGTCACTGGCTGCCAGGTGCGAAAACACGGAGGCTACCTTGATCTCGGGTTGAACATTCAATACTTTAACCAACTTTTGAATGTCGGAAACAGGAAAGCCGAGACGGTGCATTCCGGTATCAATCTCCAGGTGTATTTTCAATTGGTTTGCACCAGAAAACCCGTTGAAATTATTCTTTTGCTTTATTATCCTCTCAAGCAACTCAAAGCAAAAAACTTCGGGCTCAAGCGAATACTTGAACAAAACCTCAAAGCTCCTCATTTCGGGATTCATAACCATTATTGGAATATGAATGCCTCCGGCCCTTAATTCCTTGCCTTCGTCAGCGAAGGCAACTGCAAGGTAATCGGCGTTGTGGTATTGCAAGGTAGCGGCTACTTCAACGTTGCCACTTCCGTATGAAAAGGCCTTAACCATGGCAATAACCCTAACATTGTTGCCAATAAAAGACCTGAAAACGTTAAGATTGTGAACCAACGAGTCGAGATTTACCTCCAGTACGGTTTCGTGATCTTTTTGCTGGAGCAAGTTGCTGATTTTTTCGAACCCAAACTTACGTGCACCTTTTATCAGGATGGCTTCTCGACCAAGAATATCAAGGTCAAATTCCTGCACGAACCTTTCAGGAGTTTCAAAGAAAAAGCCTTCAATGGCAAACTCTTGCCTGTGTGCCATAATGTCTTCGCCAATTCCAATCAACCTGCTCACACCTTTTGAATCAAGCATGGAAGATATTTCCCTGTAGAGGAGTCCCTTTTCCACGCCGGTTTGGAGCACGTCAGAGAGAATCAATGTTTTACGGGCAAAGCGGGTTTGGGTGTTCAAAAAATCCAGTGCTATTGCAAGCGAGCCAACGTCGTTGTTGTAGCTATCGTTTATTACCAAGCAATTATTGATACCCTCCTTAACCTCCATACGCATTGCCACCGGTTGCAGAAGTTTAACCTTTTCGGCAATCCATTGTTTATCAATGCCTTGGCAGCAAAGAAATGCAATGCAATGCAAAACGTTTTCAACAGATGCATCATCAATAAAAGGTACCTTAACCACAAACGACTCGCCATCATGTGCCAATGAAATGGAACTCCATTTTTCACCCTTATCAATTTTCCTTACAACCAAGTCTGAATCATCCGAAAAAGACCATCTGAAAAGATTGACAATTTTTTTTTCGTTTGAAAATATTTTAATTTTCGAAGCCAGCAAAGGATTATCTCCCCTGTAAATTAGGGTTTGAACATTTTCAAAGAGCCTCAATTTCTCTTTTATCTTATTTTCCGTGTTTAAAAATCCTTCATCGTGGGCCGGGCCTATGTTTGTAAAAATACCTATTGTTGGTTGAATGATCCTGGCCAGGTTTCCCATTTCGCCCGACATGGAAATACCGGCCTCGAAAATGGCAAACTCGTGATTTTTTTCCAACTGCCACACCGATAACGGAACCCCTATTTGCGAATTGTAGCTATGGGGATTACATACTGTTGATCTTCTCTCCGAAAATAACTGGTACAGCCATTCCTTCACTATTGTTTTGCCGTTGCTACCTGTTATTCCAAGAACAGGAGTCTGGAACGACCTCCTATGGTTTTCACCTATTGCCTGAAGGGCAGCAATTGTGTCGTGCACCACCACGAAGGTTAAATCACCCTTTTCAAGAACTTCGGCCGGGGGCATTGCTGATACCAAAAAGAATTTTACCCCCTTTTCAATAAGTTGTGGAATGTACCTGTGACCATCGTTGTTGTCGGTGACAATTGCCACGAAGAGCGTGCCGCCGGGCACCACCAACCTTCGGCTGTCGGTGAGCAAGTACCTTACAAATGTGCCTGATTGGTCATTACCAGCCAAAGTGCCCCCTACAATGCGGCACAGTTCATTTATGGAGTACGACGGCATCTTTCGTTAGGAGTTAGGTAAATGGGTTGATGGGTTTGAATGATTGACGATTTACGACTTGCAAATGTAGAGAAAACCAGTGCCTATCGGCGTTCCGTCAGATGGCAGGTTAGAGTCAATGTGTCTGGCTACCGGCTGATTAGCCCTCAAATTCTTAATTACATCCATTGGCCCCGAGGTCGCTTCACTCAGTTTGCAATTATTTTTATTTGTCGTCATTCATCAGTTTCGGGCAAGTCATCTATAGAATCATCTTTTTCGTGGTATGATGATTGTATTTTGCCATAAAGCGGGTCGGCTGTCAATTGGTCGTGCAACTGCCTGTTTTTAACAATTTCAACAGCCAGAAACAAAGCATCTCTCATTGATTGAGGATTTGCTGTCCCCTTGCCAGCCAAATCATAGGCTGTTCCGTGGGCAGGACTGGTGCGCACGTATGGCAATCCGGCGGTAAAATTCACCCCCCCCGGCGATGACAATGCCTTGAAGGGTATCAATCCTTGGTCGTGATACATTGCCAAAACCCCATCGAACTTGGTGAAAGCTTCCGAGCCAAAAAATCCGTCGGCGGCAAAAGGGCCTAAGGCCAAAATACCTTCGTTAAATGCCTGCTCCACGGCAGGAATTATCACCTCGTTCTCCTCGGTGCCTAACAAACCATTGTCGCCCGCGTGTGGATTTAAACCCAGTACGGCAATAAGTGGTTTACCCTTACCGAAATCGCGAATCAACGACTGGTTCATCTGACCAATCTTTTTGAGCAGAAGTTCTTTGGTTAACAATCCGGCAACCTTTGATATGGGTACATGCCCTGTGGCAACACCGACCCTCAGGTTATTGTTGACCATAAGCATTATTACCTCGTTGGTCGAGAATTTTTGAGCCAAATACTCTGTATGTCCGGGAAACGAAAATTTGCTGCTCTGAATATTGTTTTTGTTTATGGGGGCCGTTACCAGGGCATCAATACTTCCGAACTTCAGGTCGGCGGTGGCCGCTTCAAGTGCCATAAGGGCTACCTCACCGGCAACCTGTGTGCTTTGACCTATGTCAACCTTAATTTCTTGATGATAAACCGTGACCATGTTTGGCTTGTTATTTACAGCCTGGTCGGCACTTTTTATTAGGTTGAAATTAAAGTCTGGATAACTTAATACTTTCTTGTAATATGATACTACCTTTGGCGACCCGTAAACTACCGAAGTAAAAAAATCATTAACTCTCGACTCGGCCAAGGTTTTGATTATCACCTCATAACCTATGCCGTTTACATCGCCGTGCGTAATGCCGATGCGCACTGGCCTTCCATTTTTATTATTACCTTCCATAAAAAAACCGTTAGTCTTGCAAAGTTATTAAAACGAAACCAATGTGGCGAGATTTTTTTTGAAATGCCAATACCCGGGCTGAGCCTTGCCCGATGGCGGAGCGATTCGAATCAAAAGCATCAAGCAAAAAGTAAAAGGTTTTAACGTAAACCAAATAAATCATTTCTCTTTGCCGTGCACAAAAGGTAACGCTTTTTTGATTTTGGTTTTTTTACAGCCGGGGCACGGAGAGCTGCCAGTTTGCACCGAGAAAAATATTTAACTCGCAAATGCTTCACCTTATGGTAAGATCGCCTCGCCAGGTTTGAAATTTTTTTTCTTTTCATTTTGTCGTGAAATCGCTTCGTCAAGTTCGAAATTACTCTCATTGGTCGCGAGGTTGTTGCGTTAAGTTCGAGGTTTTCATTTTTCAATTCAACCCAAAATACGCATAAGGGAAAAAAGTATATTTTTACGCTTTAAAATCC
>CAYGFY010000027.1:0-34357 GCA_964349365.1 uncultured Bacteroidales bacterium
TTCAAAAGTTTAAACGTAACTCATGTTTAATTTAGAATAAAGCGATAATTGACAAATACAAACAAATGAAAAATTTATTCAAACAATTCATACTGCTTTTAACACTTCTGGCCTATTTGGCACCTGGCCTTGCCCAGCAAAGGTTAGCTCTCCCCGAGGTAGTTTACCTTGCCCGCCAACGCAGCATTGAGGCCAAGGCGGCCAAGCACCGTTTTATGGGCAACTACTGGCGGCTTCGCAATCACAAGGCGCAGTATTTGCCTCACCTGGAATTGAGGGCAACTGTTCCGAATCTCAACCGCTCAATATCGC
Source organism: uncultured Bacteroidales bacterium (assembly GCA_964349365.1). Lineage (GTDB taxonomy): Bacteria > Bacteroidota > Bacteroidia > Bacteroidales > UBA7960 > UBA7960. The sequence goes on from CAYGFY010000027.1 coordinate 313, forward strand.
CAATAACACTCCCCGATGGTTCCGATGCTTTCGTTAGGCGTAGCCTGGCAAGTTCGTCAGCATCACTCTCATTGAGCCAAACCATAGGTCTTACCGGTGGTCAGGTGTTCGTTTCGTCAAGCTTGGAGCGTATAGACCTTTTGGGGCAGATTAGGTCAGTTTCATACCTGGCCAACCCTGTGAGCGTTGGATTTTTCCAGCCATTGTTCGGGTTCAACGCTCACTCCTGGGCGCAAAAAATTGAACCAATGATTATGGACGAAGCCCACAAGGAGTATGTAGAGAATCTCGAAAACATTGCCGTGAAAGCCACAGGCCTCTTCTTTGACTTGCTTGCAGCACGAAAGAAACTGGAGGTCAGCCATGCAAACCTTATTGCCAACGATACTCTGTTATCAATAGCCAAGTTGAGGTTCGAAATAATGACAATTAGCAATACTGACTTGATGCAAATGGAACTGAACCTGCTAAACTCGCAAGCCGCACTCGAGCAGGCTAAGTTGCACCACGAAATGGCTTCTTTTGCCCTGAGCTCCTTCCTTAACCTAGAGCGCCACGAGGAAGTGCAACTCCTTGAACCATCAAGTATTCCCGATTTTGAAATTGATGTTGATATGGCAATTGGCAAGGCCAAGAAATCCAGGGCCGACCTCGTGCGCCTTGCCCGCCAAAAAATGGAAGCCGACCGCGATGTTAGCAAGGCTAGGGCCGACAGCAGGCTGAACATTAACCTCAACGCTTCTTTTGGCTTAACGCAAGCAGCAACCGTGTTTGGCGATGCTTACAGTAATCCGATCGATAACCAGCAGGTGCGCATAGGCATAACCGTGCCCATATTAGACTGGGGAGTATCCAAATCGAGGGTGCAAATGGCCGAGTCGCAACGCGATTTAATAATAACCAACTCCGAGCAAGCACTGGTAAACTTCGAACGTGAGATTTTCGTTAAGGTAAAGGAGTTCAACAACCTGAAGTACCAGCTGATGGTTGCCCAAAAGGCCGAGAAAATAGCCTCGCAACGTTATGATGCCACCGCCGATAGGTTCCTTGCCGGTAGGGTAGGCGTCATGGAGCTAAATATGGCCGCCACCGAGAAAGACCGCAGCCACGAGCAATACATCAACGTTTTGCGCAGCTACTGGTACAGCTATTACCAGATAAGGCAAGCCACCTTGTTCGATTTCCTCACAAACCAGCATGTTAAGGCCGAAAGCTATTTCTGATTTTTTCTGTAAGAAATTCATTAACAACCCACACGGGTTTTCATCCCTGAATAATTTAGCAAAACACATTATAGTTTTGGTTTACTTTGTGTTATATTGCGCTCAAAGTTAATGTAACTTTGCACTTTTAATTTTTTGGAGCACAAAGTATCACGAAGGATTTCTAAGAGTTTCGCGAGGTTTATGAATTTTCCAGGCTAAAACTTCACTGGATTTTTTCGAAAAATCTCGCAACCTTCAAAAAATCAAACTTTTTTATAACAAACCTATTGGTTTTCAAAAAAAAGCCTTACCTTTGCACTCCCAAAATCGAAGTGGTTTTGAGATAAAATAAACAAAATTAAGTTTTTACAAATCAAATTGTATTATGCCAACAATACAACAACTGGTTCGCAAAGGTCGTTCAAGGGTAACTTACAAGAGCAAATCCCCCGCTTTAGATTCATGTCCGCAGCGTCGAGGAGTATGCGTTAGGGTTTATACCACCACTCCAAAGAAACCAAACTCTGCAATGCGCAAGGTTGCAAGGGTTAGGCTAACCAACGGCAAGGAAGTAAATGCCTACATTCCTGGCGAAGGCCACAACCTTCAGGAACACAGTATCGTGCTAATTCGCGGCGGTAGGGTTAAGGATCTTCCCGGTGTAAGATATCACATTATCCGCGGCGCTTTGGATACAAGTGGTGTAAGTGGACGTAACCAGCGTAGGTCTAAGTACGGAACCAAGAGGCCAAAGGCCAAGGCAAAATAATTTCCATAAGAAATCGGATTAATTTTCAACAAACAATGAGAAAATCAAAACCCAAGAAGAGAATTCTCCTGCCCGACCCGAAATTTAACGACGTGTTAGTAGCCCGTTTTGTAAACAACCTCATGTACAGTGGCAAGAAAAACTTGGCTTACAAGATCTTTTACGATGCCATGGACATGGTAAGCAAGAAGACAAACGATGAAGGCCTAGAGGTTTTCAAGAAAGGCCTTGCCAACGTTACTCCAGCTGTTGAGGTTCGCAGTCGCCGCATTGGTGGAGCCACTTTCCAAATCCCAACCGAGATTCGTCCAGAGCGCAAGATGTCCATAGGAATAAAGCACCTTATCAACTTTTCGCGCAAGCGCAACGAAAAAGGGATGGCCGCAAAGCTTGCGGGCGAAATTGTTGCCGCCTCAAAAGAAGAAGGTGCAGCATTCAAGCGGAAGGAAGATACCCACCGTATGGCAGACGCCAACAAGGCATTCTCTCATTTCAGAGTTTAACACGAGCACCAAATGCACCGCGATTTAAGATATACACGCAACATTGGGATCATGGCCCACATCGATGCTGGTAAGACTACCACCACCGAGCGTGTATTGTTTTATACCGGGGTGAATTTCAGACTTGGCGAGGTTCATGATGGTGCTGCCACCATGGACTGGATGATTCAAGAACAAGAACGAGGTATTACCATAAGTTCTGCGGCAACCACCGCATTTTGGAATTACGCCAACAACCAATACAAGATAAACATTATTGATACACCTGGCCACGTTGACTTCACCGTTGAAGTTGAGCGTTCGCTTAGAGTACTCGACGGTGCCATAGCATTGTTTTGCTCGGTTGGTGGTGTAGAACCCCAGTCTGAAACAGTTTGGAGGCAAGCCGATAAGTACAAGGTGCCGAGGATAAGTTTCATCAACAAGATGGACCGCTCCGGTGCCGATTTCTTTTCAGTAGTTTCGCAGATAAAGGATAGGCTCGGAATGAACGCCGTTCCCGTGCAGGTTCCAATAGGCGAGGAGGAGAATTTCAGGGGAGTAGTTGACCTTATTACTGGCAAGGCCTATGAATGGGAGGAATCAAGCCTTGGAGTAGTTTTCAACGAGGTTACAGTCCCCCGGGACATGATCGAGTCAGTTTTCGAATTGCGTCAAAGCCTCATAGAAGGTTGCGCAGAAGAAAGCGAAGAATTGCTCGAAAAATTCATTGAAAGTCCAGAAAGCATTTCCGAAGAGGAAATGATCAGCATAATCAGAAAGGCAACCATTGATCTTAAAATTACCCCGGTTCTGTGTGGGTCGTCTTTCAAAAATAAGGGTGTGCAGCTATTACTCGATGCAGTTGCCAAGTTTTTGCCTTCGCCTTTAGATATCGAGTCGGTTACCGGAATTAATCCAAAGACCGAAAAAGAAGAAACTCGCAAGGCCAACAGTACAGAGCCTTTCGCTGCATTGGCCTTCAAAATTGCAACGGATCCATACGTTGGCAGGTTATGCTTCTTTAGGGTTTACAGCGGTAAACTTGATTCAGGATCTTATGTTCTCAATGCATCAACAGGAAGCAAGGAAAGAATCTCACGGCTTTTGCAAATGCATGCCAACAAGCAAAATCCAATCGAAAGCATTGAGGCTGGCGATATCGGTGCGGCAGTTGGTTTTCGCAAGATAAACACTGGAGATACCCTTTGCGCCGAGAAATTTCCCATCCTACTAGAGTCAATGACCTTCCCCGAGCCGGTTATAAGTATGGCCGTGGAACCTAAAACCCAGTCAGACATTGATCGTCTTACAGCTGCACTAACCAAGTTGGCCGAAGAAGATCCTACCTTCATTGTTAGGGTCGATGGCGATACCGGCCAAACCGTAATAAGTGGTATGGGAGAACTTCATCTTGAGATTCTTGTTGACAGGCTGAAGCGCGAGTTTAACGTTGAATGCAGCCAGGGTGCCCCTCAAGTTTCTTACAAAGAAGCAATTGTTGGTACCATTCAGCACAGGGAAGTTTACAAAAAACAAACCGGAGGGCGAGGAAAATTTGCCGACATAGTATTTACAATCGGTCCCTCCGATAAAGGCGCCCCAGGGCTCCAATTTATCGACGAGGTTAAAGGTGGAAACATTCCGCGCGAATACATACCAGCCATTGAAAAAGGGTTCAAGCAGGCAATGCAAAATGGCGTGCTGGCTGGTTTTCCCGTGGACAGTGTTAAAGTAACCCTGCTCGATGGTTCATCGCACGCGGTTGACTCCGACTCGCTATCGTTTGAGATAGCCGCCAAGATTGCGTTTAGGAGTGCCTGCAAGAAGGCAGGAAGCGTTTTGCTTGAGCCAATCATGAAAGTCGAAATTGTGACCCCCGATGAATTTGTTGGCGATATATCGGGCGACCTGAATCGCAGGCGCGGAATTATGGTGGGTTTGTCATCAAGGGCACATCTTCAGGTTATCGAAGCCTTCGTGCCACTTTCCGAAATGTTTGGTTACGTTACCGACTTGCGCACGCTTTCCAGCGGCAGGGCGACTTCTACAATGGAGTTTTCAAGGTACGAACAAGCCCCTAAACACATTGCCGAGGAGGCAATTTATAAATTAACAGGAATAAAAGTTTAATTTTTTTAAATAATACGTTAAACCGTGAGCCAAAGAATCAGAATCAAATTAAAATCTTACGATTACAATTTGGTTGACAAGTCAGCCGAAAAGATCGTTAAAACAGTCAAGTCAACTGGAGCAGTTGTTAACGGGCCCATTCCATTACCAACCAACAAGAAGATCTTTACTGTTTTGCGTTCTACCTTCGTAAACAAAAAATCGAGAGAACAGTTCCAACTTTGCTCTTACAAGCGTTTGCTGGATATCTACTCGTCTTCGTCCAAGACCGTCGATGCTCTAATGAAATTGGAGTTGCCAAGCGGTGTGGAAGTAGAAATAAAAGTGTAAGTTTTATTAATTATTGCCCAAGGAGCAGAAAAGTCTTAAAATGTCAGGATTAATTGGAAAGAAAATCGGAATGACCAGCGTTTTCAACGAGGCGGGGAAAAACATCCCTTGCACGGTTATTGAGGCTGGCCCGTGTGTCGTGACCCAGGTCAAGACTCAAGAAAAGGATGGCTACGAGGCCATTCAGCTTGCCTTCGATGACAAGAAGGACAAGAAAACAACCAAGGCCTTGAAAGGCCATTTTGCAAAGGCTGGAACCGACCCCAAAAAAGTTATTGCAGAATTCACCCGTTTCGAGGAAGGAAGCACCAAATCGCTAGGTGATGTTCTTACAGTTGATATTTTCGTCGAGGGTGAATTCCTCGATGTGGTGGGAACATCAAAAGGTAAGGGCTTTCAGGGCGTGGTAAAACGCCATGGTTTTGGCGGCGTTGGCCAAGCCACCCACGGCCAGCACAACCGTCTTCGCGCGCCAGGTTCAATAGGCGCTTCATCATGGCCTTCGCGTGTATTCAAGGGAATGAGAATGGCCGGACGAATGGGAGGTAACAGGATTAAGGTAATTAACGTTCAGGTAATCAAGCTTATGCCCGAACAAAACATTGTTGTTATTAAGGGTTCGGTTCCAGGACCCAATGGATCATACGTAATACTTGAAAGATGGAGCTAGTAGTATATAACATTGACGGAACCCAAACTGCCAAGTCGGTTTCGCTTAACGATGAAATTTTTGGCATAGAGCCTAATGATCATGCCATTTACATGGATGTGAAGCACTACCTTGCCAACCAACGTCAGGGTACTCACAAAACCAAGGGACGCAGCCAGGTTAAGGGTAGTACTCGCAAGTTGCACCGCCAAAAGGGTACCGGTGGCTCGCGTAAGGGCGACATCAAGAATCCTCTTTACAGGGGTGGTGGCACAGTTTTCGGCCCTCAACCAAGAGATTATTCTTTCAAAATAAACAAAAAGGTAAAAAGGCTTGCCAGAAAATCGGCACTTACCTACAAGGCCAAGGAAAACAACATCCTTGTTCTTGAAAACTTTAGCATGGAGCCCAAAACCAAAAACTACGTTGAAATTTTGAAAAAATTCAACCTTCTCGACAAGAAATCATTGCTTGTACTTCCCGAGGTTGACCGCTCGATTATCTTGTCTTCGCGCAACTTGCCCAAGGCTAAGGTTGTGTTGGCATCTGATCTTAATACTTACGCAATTCTTGACGCTGAACAAATGATTCTAATTGAAGATTCATTGCCCACGGTCGAAAATATACTACTTGACTAAAAACTTAAAGTAACGGGTTGGAATAGAGCAGCCCATAAATTAACGAAACATGGAAATTTTGATCAAGCCACTTATTACCGAGAAAATGACCGCGGTAACCGAGAAATTTCCCGCCCGGTTTGGATTCGTTGTTGACAAGCGTGCATCCAAGGCGCAAATCAAGAACGCCGTTCAAGAAACCTACGGTGTTGATGTTGAAAGCATCAATACCATGGTTTACCTTGGTAAAAGCAAGTCGCGTTTTACCAAAACTGGTATCCAAAGCGGCAGGAAAAATAATTTCAAGAAGGCCATCATAACTTTGGCCGAAGGACAAACCATTGATTTTTACAGCAATATTTAGGATAAATGGCTTTAAAAAAGTTTAAACCAACCACACCGGGTCAGCGCAATAAAGTCATTAGCGCCTTTGACGACATAACTACCTCAACTCCCGAAAAGAGCCTGTTGGTTGGCAAGAAAAGTTCAGGAGGTAGGAATAACAGCGGAAAAATGACCGTCAGGTACAGGGGCGGCGGCCACAAGCGTCGCTTGCGAATCATAGATTTCAAGCGCGATAAAGAGGGCATCCCCGCAACTGTAAAGACCATCGAGTACGACCCCAACAGGTCTGCTCGCATCGCTCTTCTTTTCTACGCCGATGGCGAGAAAAGGTACATCGTGGCTCCAAACGGCCTTAAGGTAGGGCAGCAGATCATGTCTGGCGAAACCGCTACCCCCGATATTGGCAACACGCTTTACCTTCGCGATATTCCGCTCGGTAGCGTGATCCACAACATTGAACTCAACCCAGGACAGGGAGGAAAGATGGCTCGTAGTGCCGGCTCTTACGCACAACTCATGTCGCGTGATGGTAGGTATGCCATCTTGAAGTTGCCCTCAGGCGAATCGAGGATGGTTCTTGTAACTTGCAAGGCTACAATAGGTAGTGCCTCAAACCCCGATAAGATGCACGAAGTATCAGGTAAGGCTGGCCGTAAAAGATGGCTAGGACGCAGGCCACGAACAAGGCCGGTTGCCATGAACCCAGTAGATCACCCAATGGGCGGTGGTGAAGGCCGTGCCTCAGGCGGACATCCAAGAAGCCGCAAAGGATTGCCAGCAAAGGGTTACCGTACTCGTAGCAAAAAGAACACCTCCAACAGGCTTATTGTTGAGAGAAGGAAAAAATAGAAACAGTAACAGTTAAAAATAACCAGATATGAGCCGTTCATTAAAAAAAGGACCATTTATTTGCGTAAAACTCGAAAAAAGAATCTTGGAGATGGCAAGTGGCAGCAGGAAAGCTGTCGTTAAAACCTGGTCAAGGGCTTCAATGATTTCACCCGAGTTTGTTGGTCAAACTGTTGCCGTTCACAACGGAAACAAATTCATCCCGGTTTACATTACCGAAAACATGGTAGGACACAAACTGGGCGAATTTGCCCCGACCCGGATATTCCGCGGTCATGCAGGGAAAAAAGATAAAGGAAAAAAATAAAATTTTCATCTTAAAATGGGATTAAGAAAACACGAAAGGGCTGAAAAACTCAAAGAAGAGAAAAAAACTCAGTATTTTGCCATCCTGAGAAATTGTCCGAGCTCTCCGAGAAAAATGCGGTTAATCGCTGACTTAATAAGAGGCAAGGAAGTAAATAAAGCCCTTGGAATACTCAAGTATTCCAAGCAAGATGCCAGCACAAGACTCGAAAAGCTCTTGTTGTCGGCCATTTCAAATTGGCAAAACAAAAACGAAGGAGCAAGGCTCGAAGAAAGCAACCTCTATGTTAAGAGCATTTTGGTTGACGAAGGAAGAATGCTCAAAAGGCTCCGCCCAGCTCCACAAGGACGTGCGCACAGGATCAGGAAACGATCAAACCACGTTACACTTTTTGTTGACAGTAAAATTACTAACGAATAATCTTTAAGAAATGGGACAAAAGACAAATCCAATTGGCCTTAGACTTGGTATTATTAAAGGTTGGGATTCAAACTGGTATGGTGGAAACAAGTACGAAACCAAGCTTGTAGAAGATGCAAAGATACGCCAGTACCTCAGTGCCCGCCTTGCAAAGGCCAGCGTTTCGAAAATCATAATCGAGCGCACCTTAAAGCTTATTACCGTTACCATTAACACTGCCAGGCCGGGCATCATAATTGGCAAGGCCGGGCAGGAGGTTGACAAGCTAAAAGAGGAATTAAAGAAAATCACCCAAAAAGAGGTTCAGTTGAACATTAGTGAGATCAAACGTCCGGAACTGGACGCCTTTTTGGTTGCCACTAACGTTGCAAAGCAACTCGAGGGGCGTATTTCATTCCGCCGTGCGGTAAAAACCGCAATATCCTCAACAATCCGCATGGGTGCCGAAGGTATTAAGGTTACCGTTAGCGGTCGTTTGGGAGGAGCCGAGATGGCTCGTACCGAAACTTACAAGGAAGGTCGCATTCCGCTACACACCCTCCGTGCCGACATTGACTACAGCACAGCCGAGGCCCACACTACCTACGGCCGTATTGGAGTTAAAGTTTGGATTTGCAAGGGCGAAGTTTTTGGAAAACGTGATCTTTCTCCCGCAATTCAAGAGGCCAAATCCAAACCGGCCCCTGTCGGAATAGGCAGTGGCGGAAGGTTTAAGGGTCGCCCAAAGAACAACAAAAGGTAGTTAGTGATTTATCGAAAAAAAGTTGAATAATGTTACAGCCCAGGAAAACTAAATTCAGGAAACAGCAAAAAGGCCGCATGAAAGGCCTAACAAAGCGGGGTGCCGAGCTAAACTTTGGCTCCTTTGGCATCAAGTCCTTGGACGAATGCTGGCTTACGGGCCGTCAAATTGAGGCCGCCCGGCAAGCAATAACCCGTAGGATGAAACGTGAAGGCCAGTTATGGATAAGGGTATTCCCCGACAAACCTGTTACCAAGAAACCCGCCGAGGTGCGTATGGGTAAGGGTAAGGGTGCCCCCGAGTACTTTGTTGCTCGAATTTCACCCGGACGCATTTTGTTTGAGGCAGAGGGAGTTACCCTCGAAACCGCAAAAGAGGCAATGCGTCTTGGTGCACAAAAACTACCCGTTCTTACCAAGTTTATTGTAAGAAGAGATTTTGTTGAGTAATAAACGATTTTATTCGAATTAATTTTGTAACTTTGCAGCCTTTTTCAACAGGGGACATTTAACAACGCAGCCGTTACCTGTCTTGACCGTTCTCCCTGAAAAACCTGCACCGCAAATGCAGGGTATTTTGCTGACAAAACCTAATTCACGAAACCAAAATGAAACAGACAGTAATACGTGAAATGTCAACCGCCGAGCTCAAAGAGCGATTGGTAGAAGAGAGGAAAGCCTTGCGCAAGTTGAAGCTAAACCACGCCGTTTCTCCACTCGAAAACCCAATGAAAATCCAGACATACAGGAAGACTGTTGCCAGGATTATGACAGAGCTTCGCACCAGGGAATTAAAAGAACTTAAAAAGTAATTAACAAATGGAAAATAGAACTTTCAGGAAGGAAAGGTCAGGCGTTGTTACCAGCAACAAGATGGATAAATCCATAGTTGTTGTGGTAGAGCGAAGAATCAAACACCCCATGTACGGTAAGTTTGTGAAACGTTCATCAAAATTCATGGCTCATGACGAGAATAACGAATGCAACATTGGTGATACCGTGCGCATTATGGAAACTCGTCCGTTGAGCAAAAACAAATGTTGGAGATTAGTCGAAATAATTGAAAGAGCCAAGTAAGTCATGATACAACAAGAATCAAGATTAGCAGTAGCCGATAATAGCGGCGCCAAGGAAGTTCTCTGCATCAGGGTACTTGGCGGAACCAGGCGCAGGTATGCAGGTGTTGGCGACAAAATTATTGTGGCCGTAAAATCTGCCCTTGCTTCGGGAAACATTAAGAAAGGAAGCGTAACCAAGGCTGTGGTTGTTAGAACCAAGAAGCACATTCGCAGGGCAGACGGTAGTTACATCAAGTTTGACGACAACGCGGTGGTGCTTTTGAACGCCAACGAAGAAATGCGCGGTACCCGTATTTTCGGTCCAGTGGCACGTGAGTTGCGCGACAAACAATTCATGAAAATAGTTTCACTTGCACCAGAGGTGCTTTAAACCTATATTTACCCATAGCTATGCAAGTAAAATTTCACGTAAAGAAAGGGGATCTGGTTAAGGTAATTGCCGGTAACGAAAAAGGTTCGCAAGGCAAGATACTTGTTGTTTACCCCGAGAAATCAAGGGCACTTGTCGAAGGTGTCAACATGGTGTCGAAGCACACAAAACCAAACGCGGCCAACCCCCAGGGAGGCATCGTTAAGAAGGAAGCTTCCGTGCACGTTTCAAACCTTATGGTTATCGACTCTAAGGGCAAGGCTACCCGGATAGGTCGCCGCAGGGACGAAAATGGCAAACTTGTTCGTTTTTCTAAAAAATCAGGGGAGGTTATCAAGTAATGAGCTACATTCCAAGACTTAAGAAAAAGTACAGCGAGGAGATTGTTCCCGTGCTGAAAAAAGAATTCGAGTACAAAAACGTGATGCAAACTCCCAAGCTCTTGAAAATTTGCTTGAGCCAAGGTTTGGGAAGTGCTATCGCCGACAAGAAAATTCTTGACTCTGCCCTCGAAGAAATGACGGCAGTTGCCGGACAAAAAGCAGTGCCCACCAAATCGAAAAAGGACATATCTAACTTCAAGCTTAGAAGGGGTATGCCAATTGGTGCCAGGGTTACCTTGAGGGGGGTAAGAATGTATGAATTCCTCGACAGGTTGGTTGCCGTTTCGTTGCCGCGTATCCGCGACTTCAAGGGAATCAACGATAAGGGTTTTGATGGCCGTGGCAACTTTACCCTGGGTGTGTCAGAACAGATTATTTTCCCCGAAATTAACATTGACAAGGTAAACAGGATTAGTGGTATGGACATCACTTTCGTTACCTCTGCCAATACCGACAAGGAAGCATTTGCCTTGCTCCGCGAATTTGGAATTCCATTCAAGAACCTGAAATAACTTTCGAATAATGGCAAAAGAATCAATGAAGGCTCGTGAAATAAAACGGGCAAAACTGGTGGCCAAGTACGCTGCAAAAAGAGCCGAACTCAAGGCTAAAGGCGATTACGACGGGCTGCAAAAACTCCCAAAGAATGCATCGCCCGTTAGGTTGCACAACCGCTGCAAACTAACCGGAAGGCCAAAGGGCTACTTGCGCCAGTTTGGAATTAGCCGTATTAACTTCAGGGAAATGGCAAACCAAGGTTTGATTCCCGGGGTTACCAAGGCTAGCTGGTAATAGAAAACACAATTAACAATAAATAAAGCAAATGAACACCGATCCAATTGCAGATTATCTGACTAGAATAAGGAATGCCGTGAAGGCCAATCACAGGATTGTTGAAATTCCTGCATCGAATCTCAAGAAGGGGATCACGAAAATTCTTTTTGAAAAAGGCTACATCCTAAAGTACAAATTCGAGGATGACAAGAAGCCTGCTATTATCAAGATAGCCCTGAAGTACCATCCCGTGACAAAGGTTCCTGCCATTAATGCCCTGACAAGGGTAAGCAAGCCCGGGCTTCGCAAGTATTGTAATGCCAGTGAGTTACCTAGAGTACTTAATGGACTTGGAGTGGCCATAATTTCCACTTCTAATGGTTTGATTACCGATAAAGAAGCTCGTCAACTCAACGTTGGTGGCGAAGTTATTTGTTACGTAAGCTAAAAGGAGGGAACAATGTCAAGAATAGGAAAATTACCAATTAGCATCCCGGCCGGAGTTAGTGTAAATGTTGCCAATAACAACGTGATTACCGTAAAAGGGCCCAAGGGTGAATTGAAGCAAGCCGTAAACACGGATATTACCATCAGAGTTGAGAACGGAACGCTTCACGTTGAGCGTCCAACCGACCAAAAGCGCCACAAGGCCCTTCACGGTTTGTACCGTTCGTTGATTAACAATATGATTACAGGCGTTTCTACCGGCTACAAAATTGTTCAAGAACTTGTTGGTGTTGGTTACAAGGCCACAAACGAAGGAAATGTACTTGAACTTGCCCTGGGCTACTCGCACAATATCTTTTTCGTGCTACCCGACGAGGTGAGCCTTCAAACTGTTACCGAAAGAGGTAAGAACCCACTAATAATTCTCGAATCGCACGACAAGCAGCTCATAGGCCAAGTAGCCGCAAAAATAAGGTCGCTACGCAAGCCAGAGCCTTACAAGGGCAAGGGTATTCGTTTCCAGGGTGAGGTTCTTCGTCGCAAGTCAGGTAAAGCCGCAGGTAAGTAATAAGTGAAAACATTTTTATCTTAAAGAAGAATGGCAACAAACAGGAAATTAAATAGAAGAACAAAAATCAAGCTTCGCATCAGGAAAAAGGTTTTCGGCACTGCCGAGCGTCCGCGTCTTACCGTTTTTCGTAGTAACAAGGCTATCTATGCCCAGGTTATTGACGACAGCAAGGGCCACACCCTTGCATCTGCATCATCAAACTCGAAAGAGTTTGCCGAAATTAAAAAAACCAAAACCGAAATTGCCAAGGAAGTTGGAAAACAGGTTGCAGAGAAAGCCAAAGAGGCAGGTATCGAGATGGTGGTTTTCGACCGCAATGGTTATTTGTATCACGGCAGAGTTAAATCAATGGCAGAAGGTGCCCGCGAAGGGGGTTTAAATTTCTAGAAAAATGACAAACGCTAACATAAATAAAGTTAAATCAAGCGAAGTTGAATACAAGGACAAACTTGTAGGTGTTCAACGTGTAACCAAGGTTACCAAGGGTGGTCGTACCTTTAGCTTTTCTGCAATCGTTGTAGTTGGAAACGAGAAAGGTGTTGTCGGCCACGGACTCGGCAAGGCCAAGGAAGTTACAACTGCAATAAGCAAGGGTATTGAGGACGCCAAGAAGAATTTGATCAAGGTTCCGGTTCACAAAGGCACGATTCCACACGCCCAAGAAGGGAAGTATTGTGGTGCGCGCGTTTACATTAAACCTGCAGCCAACGGCACCGGGGTAATTGCCGGCGGTGCAATGCGTGCCGTTTTGGAAAGCGTTGGGGTAACCGACGTTCTTGCAAAATCCAAAGGGTCGTCAAACCCCCACAGTGTGGTTAAGGCTACAATTGACGCCCTCCAAAAACTTAGGGATCCATTTACCGTGGCCCAACACAGGGGTGTTGATGTAAGCAAGGTGTTTAACGGATAGTAATCTGCATTTGCAAGATAAAACATTTGAAAAAATTTTCGAAAATGAAACAGTTAAGAATAACCCAAATAAAAAGCAGCATAGGCAAACCCGAAACCCAGAAGCGAACTCTTGTTGCCCTTGGGCTAACCAAGTTGAATCGCCCAAGGATTATCACGGCAAGCCCGCAAGTTGAGGGTATGATTAATGCCGTGAAGCATCTTGTAAGTGTGGAAGAGGTATAACACTATTTTTTGTTTAAAAAATTAAAGCAACATAAAAAAATGGATTTAAGCAATCTTAAGCCTGCAAAAGGGTCAGTGAAGTCCAGCAAGCGAATTGGTAGGGGCGAAGGTTCGGGTAGGGGTGGCACATCCACCAGGGGCCACAAAGGCGCCCAATCTCGCTCGGGTTACAGCCGCAAAGTTGGCTTCGAAGGAGGTCAAATGCCGTTGGTAAGGCGCGTGCCTAAATACGGGTTCAAGAACATTAACCGTGTTGAATTCAGTGGCGTTAACGTTGATGTTATTCAAAAACTTGCCGATGAAAAAGGTTTGCAGGTAATTGACGTGGCCGCTCTTGTTGACAATGGTTTGGTTTCGAAGAAAGACCTTGTAAAAATTTTGGGCCGTGGAAAACTCTCGGCAAAGGTTGAAGTTACCGCCCACGCCTTCTCGGCATCAGCCAAGCAAGCAATTGAAGCAAACGGAGGAAAAGTTAACCTGATTTAATCCAATTCAATGAAGAGATTTATTCAAACTCTCAAGAATATCTACCGTATTGAAGACCTACGGTTCAGGATTATGTTTACCTTGGCCATTGTTCTGATTTACAGGGTAGGCTCGTATATTGTTTTGCCCGGGGTTGACCCCCTGCAGCTCGATGCCCTTCAAAGCCAGGCACAAGGTGGTATTCTTGGAATAATCAACAAGTTTTCGGGAGGTGCCTTTGCCAATGCTTCAATCTTTGCACTTGGTATAATGCCATACATTAGCGCCTCCATCGTCATTCAGCTTTTGGGAATGGCTGTTCCTTACTTCCAAAAACTTCAAAAAGAGGGAGAAAGCGGCCGAAAGAAAATAAACCAAATGACAAGGTATCTAACGGTGGTTATTACTGCCGCGCAGGGATACGGTTATTTGAAGAACCTGGCCTCGCAACTTCCCAGTGCAGCCATAACCCCATTCGATCCTGCCGGTTCTCCCTCTGGCTTCTTCATGCTTTCATCATTGATAATCATGATTGCCGGAACAATGTTTGTAATGTGGTTGGGCGAGAAAATTACCGATAAGGGTATTGGCAACGGTATTTCTCTTATCATCATGGTTGGTATTATTGCCGGCCTGCCTGCCTCACTTGTCGGAGAGGCCGTGGCCCGTACCACGGGTGCCGGCGGTTTGGTATTATTCCTTGTAGAAATAGTGGTTCTAATGGCCGTGGTTGTACTTTGTATTCTTTTGGTTCAAGGAACCAGAAGGATACCAGTTCAATTTGCCAAACGAATTGTTGGCAACAAGCAATATGGCGGTGTAAGGCAATACATACCGCTCAAGGTTAATGCCGCCGGTGTAATGCCGATAATTTTTGCACAAGCAATCATGTTTTTGCCAATCACTCTGGCCGGCTACTCGGAGGGCTTGCAAGGAATTGCTGCCACACTTTCTGATTTTACAGGATTTTGGTATAACTTCATCTTTGCAACGATGATTGTACTTTTTACCTATTTCTATACTGCCATTTCTGTTAATCCCAACCAAATGGCCGAAGATATGAAGAAAAACGGTGGGTTTATACCCGGTGTTAAGCCCGGAAAGAAAACTGCCGAGTTTATTGATAACGTGATGTCAAGGATTACGCTACCAGGTTCGTTGTTCCTGGCTTTCGTGGCAATTCTCCCTGCATTGGTTTCCGTGTTTGGAATTACTGCAACGGTTTCATTTGCACAGTTTTACGGTGGCACATCGTTGCTTATCATGGTAGGTGTGGTTTTGGATACACTTCAGCAGATCGAGAGTCACTTGTTAATGCGTCATTACGACGGGCTTACCAAATCTGGTAGGATCAAGGGACGTTCGACCATGGGTGGAATGACAGGCTAATATATCGTAATGATTTATTACAAGTCAATCCAAGAAATTGAATTAATCAGAGAAAGTTCTTTGCTTGTTGCAAAAACGCTGGCAGAGGTTGCGAGCATGATACAACCAGGAATAACCACAGGTCATCTCGACAAGGTTGCCGAGCAGTTCATTCGCGATAATGGTGGTGTTCCGGGTTTCAAGGGTTATCACGGTTTTCCGTTCACCTTGTGCATATCTCCCAACGAAGTGGTGGTGCATGGTTTCCCGTCAAAACGAGAAATTCAAGAAGGCGACATCATTTCGGTTGATTGCGGGGTGCTCAAGAACGGTTTTTACGGTGATTCTGCATATACCTTTGTTGTTGGCCAAGCAAGTGCCCCGGTGAGGAAACTTATTGATGTAACCAAGGAGTGCCTGAGGCTTGGAATCGAGAAGGCAATTGAGGGAAACACCATCGGTGACCTGGGTAGCGCCATACAACATCATGCCGAAAGCTCTGGCTTTGGAGTTGTTAGGGAGCTGGTGGGTCACGGACTCGGTAAAAACCTGCACGAAGAGCCCGAAGTGCCCAATTTTGGGAAGAAGGGTAAGGGAGTGATGCTTCTGGAAGGTATGGTAATGGCAATAGAGCCCATGATAAACTTAGGTCAGCGCTACGTGGTTCAAGAGAAAGACGGTTGGACAATAAGGACCAAAGACCGCAAGCCATCGGCCCATTTTGAACACACCATTGCGGTGGGTAAAGAGCGTGCAGACGTTTTGTCAACTTTCTATTACATTGAAGAGGCGTTAAGCAAAAACCAACAAATACAGTAATTGGTATAAATATGGCAAAACAAGCTTCAATACAGCAAGATGGCGTGGTTATTGAAACGCTAGGCAATGCTATGTTTAGGGTTGAACTAGAGAACGGGCATGTAATTATAGCGCACATTTCGGGTAAGATGCGGATGCACTACATCAAAATTCTTACCGGCGACAAAGTTAAGGTTGAAATGTCGCCTTACGATCTTTCAAAAGGTAGAATTACGTTTAGGTACAAGTAAAGAAAAGTTTTATAAAAGAAAATAACTGACAAATGAAAATCAGAGCTTCAGTAAAGAAAAGGACAGCCGACTGCAAGGTAATCCGCCGGAAGGGCAGGGTCTATGTTATAAACAAGAAGAACCCCAAGTACAAGCAACGTCAGGGTTAACAAGCGATTAATTAACAAACCAAAATATCATGGCACGTATTGCAGGAATTGACATTCCAAGAAAAAAACGAGGCGTTGTAGCCCTCACGTACATTTACGGTATTGGTCCGAGCTTAGCAGGATCTATACTCGACGAAGCTGGTGTTGATCGTTCAACCAAGGTTGAAAATTGGACTGACGATCAAATGAACTCGATTCGTAACGTTATCAACGAAAAACACACCGTAGAGGGTTCGCTAAGATCTGAGGTGCAAATGAACATCAAGCGATTGATGGATATTGGTTGCTACCGTGGCATCAGGCATCGTATTGGCCTTCCGCTAAGGGGGCAAAAAACCAAAAACAACTCTCGTACGCGCAAGGGTAGGAAAAAGACTGTTGCCAACAAGAAAAAGGCAACCAAGTAATAAATAGATTTTTTGAAGCGGGCGTTTTGCTCGCTTGACCAGAGTAAACAAAAGAAATAAGATGGCAAAAACAAAACAAAGTGCAAGGACCGTAAAGAAAAGAGTTGTTAAGGTTGATCCTGTCGGACAAGCCCACATTCAGGCTTCTTTCAACAATATCATCGTAACTCTCACCAATCAAACAGGTCAGGTAATATCTTGGTCTTCATCGGGCAAGATGGGTTTCAAGGGTTCTAAAAAGAACACCCCATACGCCGGTCAAATGGCAGCTGGCGATGCTGCCAAGGTTGCATACGACCTTGGGCTTCGCAAGGTAAAGGTTTTCGTGAAAGGTCCTGGTTCTGGACGCGAGTCTGCAATTAGAACAATTCATTCATCGGGTATCGAGGTGGTTGAAATTACCGACGTAACCCCATTGCCTCACAACGGATGCCGTCCCCCCAAAAGGAGAAGGGTGTAACCACTTGAAATCACATTTTAAAAATAAAGACTCAAAGAAATTATGGCACGATATTTAGGCCCACAAACAAAAATTGCACGTAAGTTTGGCGAACCCATCTTCGGTGCAGACAAATCGTTTGAAAAGAAGAAGTACCCACCCGGAATGCACGGCCCCAACAAAAGGCGCAAACAATCGTCGGAGTATGGTATTCAGCTTCTCGAGAAACAAAAAGCAAAATATACCTACGGATTGTTGGAACGTCAGTTTTCCAATACTTTCCGCAAGGCCCAAAGGATGAAGGGTGTTACTGGTTCAAACCTTCTCGGTTTGTTGGAATCGCGTTTGGACAATGTTGTTTACAGGCTCGGAATTGCGCCCACCAGAAGGGCTGCCCGGCAATTGGTAGGCCACAAGCACATTACCGTTAACGGAATGGTTCTAAACGTTTCTTCGTATTCACTTTCGGCTGGTGATGTTGTTGCGGTTCGCGAAAAATCTAAAAGCCTTGAAATTATCGTTGACGCTCTGTCGTCAAATTCATCAAACTATCCTTGGTTGGAATGGGATGGCGACAAGAAAGCAGGCAAGTTTCTTGGCATGCCAGAAAGGGAGCTTATCCCCGAAAACATCAAGGAGCAACTTATCGTTGAACTTTACTCCAAGTAGGTCTTTCTTAACTTAACACCAGCAACAATGGCAATTTTAGCTTTTCAAAAACCGGATAAAGTAATAATGCTCGAATCAAACGAAAGATTCGGCAAGTTTGAATTCCGTCCGCTAGAACCCGGCTACGGTATCACCGTTGGCAATGCCCTTAGAAGGATTTTACTTTCCTCGCTCGAAGGCTTTGCAATCACATCTGTAAAGATTGAAGGTGTTCACCACGAGTTTTCAACCATCAAGGGCGTGGTCGAGGATGTTACCGAAATAGTTCTTAACCTCAAGCAGGTTAGGTTTAAAAGGCAGGTAGAGGGTGTTGACGGGGAAAAGTTCACCGTACGGGTTTCGAAAAAGGAAGTTGTAACTGCCGGTGATTTTGCTGGATCGCTTACCAACTTCCAGGTTCTAAATCCCGATGTTGTAATTTGCAACCTTGATCCAAAGGTTGAACTCGTGATGGAACTTGTTATCGAGAAAGGCCGCGGGTACGTTAGCTCGGACGACAACAAACCCTTGAACCATACAATAGGCATCATAGCCATCGATTCGATCTTCACGCCAATAAGGAACGTGAAGTTTTTCGTGGAAAACTACAGGGTTGAGCAAAAAACCGACTACGAGAAACTTGTTCTTGAAATCGAAAGCGATGGCTCAATTAGCCCCAAGGATGCATTGAAAGAGGCTGCCAAGATTCTCATCGTTCACTTCATGCTTTTCTCTGACGAGAAAATTACCATTGATCGCGAAGAAAAATCATCGAGCGAAGAGTTTGACGAAGCATCACTTCACATGCGCCAGCTATTGAAAACCAAGTTAGTTGATATGGATCTATCGGTTAGGGCCTTGAATTGCCTGAAAGCTGCCGATATTGAGACCATTGCCGACTTGGTTTCTCTTCACAAGCACGATTTGTTGAAATTTAGAAATTTTGGAAAAAAATCTTTAACCGAGCTCGAAGAACTTGTCATCAGCAAAAACTTGACATTTGACATGAATCTTTCGAAGTATAAATTAGACAAGGAATAATTCAATGAGACACAGAAAGAAAATTAATCATTTGGGAAGAAAATCAGATCACCGTAAGGCAATGCTTTCGAATATGGCTACTTCCCTTATTCTTCATAAACGTATTTTTACCACGGTTGCCAAGGCCAAGGCTCTTAAAGTATATGTCGAACCCTTGATTACCAAGTGCAAGGAAGATTCCACGCACTCGCGCAGGATAATTTTCTCGTACTTGGGCAACAAGCATGCCGTTAGCGAGTTATTCCGCGAAATTTCGCAAAAGGTTGCCGACAGGCCAGGTGGATACACCAGGATTCTCAAAACCGGTTTCCGCCAGGGGGATGGAGCCGAAATGTGCATGATCGAGCTTGTTGATTACAATCCGAACTTCACCAGCAAGGCATCGGAAACCAAGGAGAAGAAGACCAGAAGGGCTGGTCGTCGCAAGAAAGGCGATACCGTTGCTCCAGTTACCACTGCCACTGCCGCCGCCCGGGTTGAGGAAGTAAAAGAGGAAGTAGTTGCCCAGGTTGAGCAGGCTGAAGAATTAGGCGAAAAAGTAGCTGCCGGGGTTGAAGCTGTAGAGGCTTCAGAAGTTGAAACACATCAGGCCGAAGCAGACACCAGCACCGAATCCGCCGAAAAGGAAGAAAAGGAGAAATAATCTTCCTGACGCAAATATGCCACGAGGATAGGGATGGTGCATGCATCTTTATCCTCTTTGTTTTTACGTAAATTGAAAGAAGAATTTTTTTCAATGCCAAGCTCAATCGCCAAGATGCTCGCTTACCGATGTAAAATGCGCTTTTGGCACAATCGCAAGCCTCGAAAAATCTAATTTTTCGCGTGCAAATTGATGGAAATTTATCTTGTGTTTTCACACTTTAACTTAAAAAATATTTACAATGAGTGCAATTACTAACATCCATGGCCGACAAATTCTCGATTCGAGGGGAAATCCAACCATTGAAGTGGAAGTTTTAACCGAAAATGGTGCCTTGGGCCGTGCTGCTGTTCCATCGGGAGCATCAACAGGCGTTCATGAAGCCGTGGAATTAAGAGACGGCGACAAGGACAACTATCTTGGGAAGGGCGTTTTGAAAGCGGTGAGCAACGTGAACAACATTATCAACAACGAGCTCTGCGGCATCTTGGTCACCGACCAGGCGTTGATTGACAAGACCATGATTGAACTTGATGGCACCGAAAACAAAGGCAACCTTGGAGCAAATGCGATACTCGGGGTTTCGTTGGCCGCCGCTCAAGCCGCTGCCATCGAAACGGGCCAACCTCTTTACAGGTACGTTGGTGGTGTAAATGCCAACGTTTTGCCAATTCCTCTGATGAACATAATCAATGGTGGCTCCCACGCCGACAACTCAATTGACTTTCAGGAGTTCATGGTCATGCCCATCGGTGCTTCATCATTCTCTCATGCCATTAAAATGGGCGCTGAAATTTTTCACCACCTCAAGGCTGTTTTGAAGAAACAAGGATACTCTACCAACGTGGGTGACGAGGGTGGATTTGCTCCCAATCTCAAATCGAACGAAGAGGCAATTCAGGTAATCTTGGAAGCAATCGAGAATGCCGGATACCGCCCGGGCGAAGATGTTTTCTTGGCTCTTGATCCTGCATCGAGCGAGTATTACGTGGCCGAAGAAAACGTTTATCATCTCAAGAAATCAACCGGCGAGAAACTTACCCCGGCACAAATGGTAGATTTTTGGGCCAGCTGGGTTAAGAAATACCCAATAGTTTCAATCGAAGATGGTATGGCCGAAGACGATTGGAGCGGCTGGAAACTCATGACAGACAGACTTGGCAAGGACATCCAAATTGTTGGTGATGACCTTTTCGTTACCAACGTTAAGAGGCTAAAACAAGGCATTGATACCGGCGTTGCAAACTCAATCCTTGTAAAGGTAAACCAAATAGGAACCCTTACAGAAACCATTGATGCAGTGCACCTGGCCTACAACAACTCCTATACCGCCGTGATGAGTCACCGCTCGGGCGAAACCGAAGATTCAATAATTGCCGACCTGGCAGTTGCATTGAACACGGGTATGATCAAAACGGGTTCGGCCTGTCGCTCCGATAGGATAGCAAAGTACAACCAATTACTTCGCATCGAAGAGATGCTCGGCGAAACTGCAAGGTATCTCGGCAAGGGATTCAAATTCTTGAAGAAGTAGTACGGAATTAGCTCTTATTATTGCGAAAAGAGGCCCGAGGGTCTCTTTTTTTTTTGTACTTTTGTACTACCGATATTATGAGGCTAGTATTAATTATTCTTCTGTATTTGTTTTTCTCCCTTCGCTCGATTGGGCAGCCCGGAGAAACCTTCACCGTAATGCATTACAATTTGCTTTATTATGGGGTTAACACCAGTTTTTGCACGTCAATAAACAACAATGTTGACCTTAAAGACCAGAATCTTGCCATTATTGTTGATTACGTTCAGCCCGACATTTTTACCGTGAACGAACTGGGTCGGGGACCTGCCGGGCCGCAAGACCCTTTCAACTTGTTTCGACTCCTTGATAACGTACTTAATTCATCAGCAGAGCCCAGATTTAGCGCCGCTCCTTATACCAATACCACCAACTCCACTATAGTAAACGGCCTTTTCTACGATAACACCAAGTTTGTTTTTCACGGCGTCGAGGTGATTGCCAATGTTGTTCGCGACATAAATTTATACACTCTCTACGTGAAGGATCAACAAAGGCTTTTGGCGGGCGATACCATTTTCTTGCACGCCATAGTGGCTCATTTAAAGGCTGGAAGCTCCGCCAGCGATCAAAACTCCAGAACGGCAGAAATCCAAACCGTCATGTCCTACATCAACCAAAGCAATCTTAGGGGTAATCTAATGTTTTTGTCGGATTTGAACATGCAGAGTTCTCATGAATTTGCCTACCAGCACCTCACGTTTCACGTTAATCAAGGTATTAGATTCCACGACCCGATAAACCAGCCTGGTACGTGGTCGGATAATCCAAACTTTGCCCAGCATCATACCCAAAGCACAAGAGTCGTTTCGGGCTGCTTCTCCGGAGGTGGTATGGACGATAGATTTGACCAAATTTTGGTGTCAAACTCAATTATGTCGGGTTCAAGGGGTCTTAGATACGTTGCAGGGAGTTATTACGCACTCGGGCAAGATGGACTAAGATTTAACCAAACCCTCATAAGCCCTCAAAACAATAGTGCACCACCCAATGTTATAAATGCCCTTTTTGGAATGTCGGATCACCTTCCGGTGATTTTGGAACTTGAAATGGTGAATATAGAAACGTCCGTTCCGGAAACTCTTGTTTCGGTGCCGCAGATTTTGTTCAACAACCCAACCAGTGAAGTACTTAATTTGGAAGTGCGTAACCTGAACGGATCTGCCAAGGTTTCGATTTATTCAATGGCGGGCCAGCTTTTGAAATACTTCAGGGTTGAAGCCTTCCAACAATCAGTGGCACTTACTTTAGGCGTTCAGGATCTTTCGGTGGGTATGTATTTCGTGCGCCTCGAAGGAAATGGTTTTCCTCCAATATCCGTAAAATTGTTGATTTTTAGGTAGGAGTTTATTTTTTCTTTCTGACGGTATTTTTACCGCACCCCCCTGTAGTTTTGCCGTTTTAACATAAAATTAATTTTTAGTTAACATTAAGTTAAAGCCCATTTCGATGGTTGGTTTTAATCGTGTGTTAATTTTGTCGCGAAATTTTTTCTATGGACATTTATCTGTTTTTCGTTATAGCCCTCTTCGTGCTAGCTGCATCAGACTTGGTGGTGGGTGTTGGCAACGATGCCGTAAACTTCTTAAACTCTGCCATAGGAGCCAAGGTTGCATCAATGAAGGTAATTCTTGCAGTTGCTTCATTGGGGGTTTTGCTCGGCACCACGTTTTCAAGTGGAATGATGGAGATTGCGCGAAGTGGCGTGTTTCATCCCGACCAGTTTTACTTCAACGAGATTATGGTTATCTTTCTTGCTGTAATGATAACTGATATAATCTTGTTGGATACTTTCAATACGTATGGCTTGCCTACCTCCACCACTGTTTCAATAGTCTTCGAATTGTTGGGTGCGGCTGTTGCCGTGGCAATATTCAAGATTGTGTCCATTTCGGGGTCGTTGGGCGAGTTGGGCACCTTCATTAACACCGGGAGAGCACTCGTAATTATTTCGGGCATTTTACTTTCAGTTGTTATTGCCTTTTCGGTTGGAACCATTGTTCAGTTTTTATCACGTCTTCTTTTTACATTCGACTTCAAGCGAAGATTACCATACTTTGGTGCCATTTGGGGTAGCGTGGCAATAACTGCAATTGTTTACTTCATTTTGGTAAAGGGTGCCAGCGGAGCCTCGTTCATGACTCCCGAAAAATTGGATTGGATAAAGTCAAATACTACTCTCATTCTCGGTGTGTTTTTTGTTTTTTTTGCGTTCCTTTCACAGGTTTTAATGTCTGTTTTCAAGGTAAATATTCTTAAGGTTATTGTTTTGATTGGAACCTTTTCTATTGCAATGGCATTTGCAGGCAATGATTTGGTTAACTTCATTGGTGTTCCCCTTGCTGGCTTTGAGTCGTTCAAGATAGTTAGTGCCGACCCTTCGATAGACCCTACCACATTTACAATGGAATCGCTGCTGCAGCCCGTACAGACTCCTACTTTGTTTCTGCTTGCAGCTGGAATAATCATGATCCTTTCCCTTCTTTTTTCTAAAAAGGCAAGGTCGGTTACAAGGACAGAAATAGACCTTGCCAGGCAGGGAGAGGGCTACGAGAGGTTCCCCCCGTCGTTGCTTGCCCAAACCATAGTACGCAAAATCCATTCGGCAAACAAAGTTTTGCAAAAGGCTGTCCCCGATTCAATCAAGAAGCTAATTGACAGGCGGTTTGCCAAGGTGCCTGACAGGAGCGAGGTGGCTTCAATAGGATCGGCAGTTCATTTCGACACAATTAGGGCTTCGGTAAACATGTTTGTGGCAAGTATTTTGATAGCCTTTGCCACCTCTGTAAAGCTTCCGCTATCAACAACCTACGTTACATTCATGGTTGCCATGGGTACTTCGCTGGCAGACAGGGCCTGGGGGAGAGAAAGTGCTGTTAACCGTGTTTCGGGAGTGATAACCGTAATAGGCGGTTGGTTTTTTACCGCATTTACCGCTTTCACCGTCGCGTTTTTATTTGCAATGTTTATCTCTTGGGGAGGGTATATTGCTGCAATCGTATCTCTTTCGTTGGCATTTGTTCACGTAATAAGAACAAATTTCATTCACAAAAAGCTTGTAAAAAAGGCCGAAATTGCCGATGAAGTTTTGAGCAAGAAGTGGACCGAGGAAAGTGTAATTGAAGAATCCAAAAATAACATTGTACAAACCCTGGATAAAGCGTCAATCCTCCTCAACCAGGTAACTAACAACTTTATTTTGGAAGACAGGCGGGGTCTCAAAAAAACGGCCCAAGAAATTGCCGATTTGAACGCGTTTACCAAAGATTTGAAGAACAATATTTTCAACACCCTAAAGCAACTCGAGAAAAGTTCTATCAACACGGGTCACCATTACGTCCAGGTTATTGATTATTTGAGGGAAATTGCCCATTGCCTCACATACATCGTTGAGCCATTCAAGAAACACCTTGACAACGCGCACCCTCCATTAATTATGGAGCAACAAAAAGAAATGTTAAGCATTTTGGAAGAAATTAGTTCTTTTTACCTTCTTGCTTGCCAAATTATTAAGATTGATAACTACCAAGCCGTGGAATTATTGCTGAGGCACAATAGCAGCATAATTCAAAAACTTGAAGACCTCAAGAGATTGCAAATCAAACTTATAAGGGAGAATAGAGTTAGAACTAAAAACAGTTTGGTTTTCTTTAATTTCTTATCAGAGACCAAAAACATGCTGCTTTTTTCCATTAACCTGATCAAATCTCACAGAGATTTCATGAAAAACAACGGCGGGTAACCTCCGCTTCTTTTTTGTTTTTCCTCGCAATCAAGCATACTTTTTTCCCCTGTAACCCAATGTTAGTTTTATTTTAACAGGGTTTGGTTTGAGCATAAATGTTTACTTTTGTGGCCTTAAACAAAATTACGAGTATGCGCTTCGGATTCTTCGAATTTCTTACCCTTTTCGGTTCGCTGGGCCTTTTCCTCTTCGGAATGAAAACCATGAGCGAGGGCATTCAGAAACTTGCCGGCGACAAGATGCGCTCCATACTAGGGGTAATGACCTCAAACAAGTTCATGGGTGTGCTTACCGGTTTTTCTGTAACCTCGCTGGTTCAGTCATCATCGGCGTCCACGGTTATGATCGTGAGTTTTGTCAATGCCGGGTTGCTTAACCTCAGGCAAGCCTTTAGCGTGATAATGGGAGCCAATATTGGTACCACCACAACCGCCTGGCTGCTGTCATTGTTGGGTTTGAGCAGATTTAGCATCGCAACTTACTCGCTGCCCCTCATTGCGTTTAGCTTTCCGCTGTTATTGATGAAAAAAGACGGCCTGAAATTCTTGGGAGAATTGTTGTTGGGATTTGCACTTCTTTTCTTGGGTCTGGATTTTTTGAAGAACTCGGTTCCCGACTTAAACAGCAATCCCGAGATATTTGAGTTTTTGGCTGGGTTGACCGAATTCGGTTTCTGGTCAACCTTGATTTTTCTTGGAATAGGGACACTTATCACAATAGTTCTTCAGAGTTCGAGTGCCACCATGGCCCTTACGTTGGTATTGTGCAGCAATGGGTGGATTAGCTTTGAACACGGGGCAGCAATTGTACTTGGCGAGAACATAGGAACCACCATAACTGCAAACCTTGCTGCAATTGTAGGTAATGTTAGCGCCAAGCGGGCTGCCTTGTCGCATACTGTTTTTAACATGTTTGGAGTGATGTGGATGCTTCTTGTCCTTAATACGTTTACAAAGGGTATTGATAGTTTTATGGTTAACATTCTTGGATTTGGCTCTCCATACACTAGCGCGCTTATGATTCCTATCGGGCTCTCAATCTTTCACTCGGCATTTAATATTATCAATACTTTTTTCTTCTTGGGATTTACCAATTATGTTCCGCGACTCGTTGAGAGTATCATTCGCGACAAGGGCAAGAAGTTTGACAGGCCACATCTTGGATTCCTAAGTAGCGGTTACCTTCAGGCCGCCGAGCTTTCGGTTTTTCAGGCACGTAAGGAGATTAAAAAATTCGTTGTCCTGGGTAGCAGAATGTTCAATTTTATTCCGGCAATGGTCATTGAGACCGATTCCAAGGAGTTTTACAATATTCGCGATAGGGTGAGCAAGTACGAGGAGATTACCGACAGGATGGAGGTTGAAATTACTTCTTTCTTGGGGAAGGTTTCACGTAGCCACATCAGTGCCCATTCGGCAGAAGAGCTAAGAAGAATGCGAATAGTGTGCGCCGAGGTTGAGAAAATCGGCGATGTATGCTTCAAGATGGCCAACATGCTGGCGGCCAAGAAGGAGGAAAAGATATACTTCACCCCCGAGCAACGCAGCCGGGTTTTCGAAATGTTTAACCTTACCAACCAGGCATTCGAATTGGCCTTGGAGTTTGTTGAGCAAGGCGAAGCCCATGCCCGATCCAACATCATTAAAGCAATTGAAGTAGAAAAGCAAATGAACGAGTTTCGCGACATAATCACTACCGAGGTATTGGGCGAGATGGAAAAAGGGGCAATGAAAATAAAGGGTTCATTTTACTTCAACAAGATAGTTTCATCGTGTGAGAAAATTGGTGATAACCTGTTCAACATTTCCGAAGTCGTGGCAGGGATTAATGTTGAGTAATTTCGAAGTCTATTAGCTCATTGTTTATTTGAAGCACGTAATTTCTGATTACGTTGACCTCCTTGACCAAATCATCACCCTCAAATCCGCTCAAATCTTCAAGGGTAATGACATTGCGGAATGCATTTAGATATTTTTTAGAAACAGGCAAGTACGTCCAGTGCCAGTTTTCTTGTGCATGACCAGAATTTCTGCTAGTTGCAAGCTCGGTATAAGGTTGGTGGAAGCCGAATTTTGCCGCATTTTCTAGAAGCCATTTGTAAACCTTCAGGCCGTGTCCGCGCTTGAAATAGCTGTTTGACAAACTGTTGAGGTCAATGTCTGTGCCCCAATGATGCCTTGAGGTGCCGGGCATTGCCGAGTACTTCAGTATTTCTATAGTCCTCTCAAGCTTGTTGTCGATGTCGGTTGCCCTTATGTTTCCTTCAAGCATCTGAATACCGTTCCACTTGTTGTTCCAAATCCTTACTTGGTGGTCAAAATCCCGAAACCCCGAAATTATAATCAACCTTACACCATCACTTTGGGCGGCGCTGTACATTTTCTTGAAAGCCTCATAAACCTCGGCTAACAGATAAATATTTTCACTCTTGGCGTGTTGGGTGCTTGCCAAAACAAACAGGGGGTTGGCCCTGGCATTTGCTTTTCCTAAAAGCAATTGCTTGTCAATTTCTGATACTTGGTCTTTAGGTTCCATTTCATCTGATTTATTTGTAAATTCACCAGTCTTGGCCTAGAAGTATTTATGGTTTCTGGGTTATCGACCGGACCGGAATTTTCAGTTTTCGTGTTGAAAAAGTGTACAAGATTGGCAAGAAAACGCAAAAAAGAAACACCATCAAATATCTTTGTAATATTTTCAGTGTAATGGTTAAATTTGGGACGATTTGGTTTTTGCTGCCCGCAAAGTTAGTTAATAAAAACCCGCCAGATGATTCAGTTTATTTCGGCCTTAAATTCTTGAAAAAAAATCATGACCGAATCTTTTAAAAATATGGCTGCTGGCTTGCTCGCAGAGCTTAGGTTTAAGTCATCGAGGAGTTCGGGCCCCGGTGGTCAGCACGTCAACAAGGCCAACACGAGGGTTGAGGTTTTTTTCAACCCCTCCCTGTCAAGGGTTCTTAGTCAAGCTCAAAAGGAATTGATTCAGCATAACCTTGCCAAATGGATTACCGCCAGCGATGAAATAATTGTTTCGAGCCAAGCCCACCGTTCGCAGTACAAGAACAAGCAGGACTGCATCGAAAAACTATTTTCTGTATTATCAAGGGCGCTGAAACTTCGGGAGCAGCGAATAAAAACCGGAGCAACGTTTTCCTCGAAGCTTAAACGGCTTGAAGTGAAGAGGCACCTGTCAGAAAAAAAGCGTCTTAGAAAGAAACAAGGCTTACTTTAGCCATTGGTCGAGCCACCTGAAGAATTCTCTCTGCCACAATATGCTGTTTTGGGGTGTTAACACCCAGTGGTTTTCTTCGGGGAATGCCAAGAACCTGCTTGGTATTCCTTTCAATTGGGCAGCGTTGAATGCTTCCATACCCTGTCCGTATGGCACCCTGAAATCCTTAAGTCCATGAATTACGAGCAGGGGAGTGTCCCAGTTGCCTACGAAGTGGTGCGGCGAAAAGTCGTAACTATGGGGGCGAGGGGTTTCCCAGTATGGGCCTCCGAGGTCATGGTTTGCAAAGAACATTTCCTCGGTAGTTCCGTACCAACTTTTGAAATTGAACATGCCACAGTGGGCTACGAATGCACCAAAGCGCTTCTGATGATTTCCGGCCAGCCAAAAAACCGAGAACCCTCCATAACTAGCCCCTACTGCTCCAAGCCTGCTATTGTCAACAAATGGTTCTGCGGCAACTGCATCAATGGCCCTAAGAAGGTCTTTTTTGTTCTGTCCGCCGTAATCGAGGCTAATCTGGTCGTTCCATTCTTGCCCGAAAGTTGGTAGTCCGCGCCTGTTGGGGGCAACAACTATGTATCCTTTTGCTGCCATCATTTGGAAGTTCCAACGGTACGAGAAGAATTGACTAATGGCACTTTGCGGACCTCCGCCACAAAACAGCAGTGCCGGGTATTTCTTGTTACGGTCAAAGCCCGGGGGGTAAATTACCCAAACAAGCATATCCTTGTCATCGGTGGTTTTTACCCAACGCTTTTCAACATTTGCAACGTGTAGGTTGTCAAGAACGGGCTTGTTTACGAAGGTGAGTTGAATTTGATTGACTCCCGCATTGGTCTTTTCGAGCCTGAAAATTTCGGATGGCATTGACATGCTCATTCGTAGTGCCACCAAGTAATCGCCGGCAACGTTAACTGACTGGTAGTCATGGATGCCAGTTGTAAGTTGCCTGATGGATGCATCTGCCACGTTTAGCTCGTAAATTTGATAAGTTGCGTGTTTGCCACTGATGAAAAATAACTTGGAACCTTCGGCCGACCAAGTCATGCCGCTACTGCTCTGGTCGAACCCTGCCGAAAAGTCGCGATACTTTCTTGATCGGAGGTCCATTATCATTATCCTATTCTTGTCAGATTCAAATCCATCCTTGTGCATGCTCTCCCAGGCCATGAAATTGCCACATGGCGATATTGAAGGGTTTCGGTCGTAACCCCTGTTAAATGTTGTCAACTCTTCGGTTATTCCGGTTTGGGTATCGTATCGGTAAACGTGCGAGTTGGTGCTTAGGGCATATTCCTTTCCTGTTTTCTTTTTGGATGTGTAAAAAAGGTATCTCCCGTCTGGACTCCAGGTGGTGTACGAGGTTCCGCCAAAGGGTGCCGGAGGCGAGTCGTAGGGCTCGTCCTTCATGATGTGGGTGTATGTACCCACCCCACTTTCAACGCTGTAATCGGCAACAAAAATATGGCTGTAAGTGCCGTCTTTCCAATGATCCCAATGCCGGTACATCAGGTCGTCATACAAAAGGGCATTGGCTTTTGGCAAGTCGGGGTATAATTGGTTTACCGTTGGTTTTACCCGTATCCTTGCCGAGAAGAAAACCTTGTTCAAATCGGGCGAATAGCCAAAGCCGCTGATGCTTCCCGAATAGTTTGATATTTGCAATTGGTTTCCTCCGTCAGGATTCATCTCCCAAATTTGGCCTCCGCGCAAAAAACCAATTTTCTTGCCATCGGGTCTCCATCTAGCATTTCCTTCACTTGTGGAAGAATTTGTGATGTTTACGGGCGTGCCCCCCCTTGCAGGAATAACGAACAAATCGCGTGTGCCACGGTTTTCTGCCACATCGAAAAATGTAACGCCGTAAAGAACTTTGGCGCCGTCGGGAGAAACCTGAACGTCGCTAACCCTGCCAAATTCCCAAAGAGTTTCGGGGGTCATTAGTTTTTTTTGCCCGGAGGTAAGCGTTGGCGACAAAACCAACAGAACAAGTAAAAATTTTGCAAGATTTTTCATTAGAAGTAGTAATTAGTGATTGTTGATTAGTGGTTAATAATTGGCAACGATTAATCTGTAAACTGTTATTTGTTATGTGTTAGTTGCGAAAATCTTTTGATTCATAATTCATTTAATTCGCCGCAGACCGTGTTCGCCCACTGGCTTAGTTGTATAAGACTTAGTGGCAAGGTGCAGGAAATATTCCTTTTCATGAAATTAAACCAAGAAACATTTAAACTTAAAAATTTCAAAGTAATTATCACATCATCACCCTTTAGCTTCGGTAAGGGCATCGCATTAGCTCATGAGCATATCAAGTGTTTTTATTCTTTGTTTTGGAGCATTGGTACGAATCTGAACGCGCCGTGCTCTTCGGTTTTGTATAAATTTTCGTCAAACTTAATTATCTTGGTCATTACTTGCATTTCGCCCGCTCCTAGCGGCATTACCAATATACCTCCAACCTTCAGTTGCTTGAGCAGTTCACGTGGCACTTCGGGAGGTGCTGCGGTAATCAATATCTTGTCGAAAGGTGCGTGGGCGGGTTGACCCTTGAATCCATCACCATAAAAAAGCCTTGCGTTGTAGCCCATCGTAGTTAGAAAAGCCTTGGTTTTGGTGTAAAGGCTATGATGCCTTTCTATGCTGAAAACCTTGGCACCAAGCTCCACTAGAATACAAGCTTGGTAACCGCTGCCAGTGCCTATTTCCAGAACCTTGTCGCCTTTTTTTATTTCGAGCAACTGGGTTTGAAAGGCAACGGTGTAGGGTTGGCTAATGGTTTGCCCCGAACCTATGGGGAAAGGCTTGTCATCGTAGGCAAATTCAACGAACGACGAATCTAGAAACAAATGCCTGGGTACCTTTGCAATGGCATCAATTATTCTTTGGTCGGTAATACCCTTTCCCTTAACGAGGGCTGCAAGATTGTTTCTCAATCCCTTGTGGCGGTAGGTGTCGATCATCGAGTGCTTTGGTTTATTGTAATGTTGTTTTGCAAAAATACCATTTTTTGCTATCAAAATTCCAGTTTTTGGCTCTTTCCATGATTGAAAAACTACCACTGAAACAAATATTGGCATTAAACATAAAACCATTATCCGACTAATCTTCAAATCGAACAGATTCCAACTTAAACTAGTTGATAATAAGTCGTTGTATTTTTATTTTCAGAAGTTACCCCCCTATGTAAATACCAGTTTGCACTGATTATTAATATGCGGAGAACCTGATTGTTTCAAGTAATTTCGGTTTGTACTTCTTGGCAATTCAAATACATCCAAAAGGCTAATGAGGTGTATCCTTACTAAGAAAGCAATAACCGAGAACGCTTTTTTAGTTTGTGCCATTTTTTGTATTACCGTCAACAAAAGCTGAGCGATGAGCGTACACCAAACCTGTGTGCGGATGGCGTTTTCATTTTCGCCATGGAAGTAATGCAGCTGGAAGTTCTGCTTCATCTTTTTGAACAGCAGTTCTATTCCCCGGCGCTTTTTGTATAGAAAGGCTACCTTCTCGGCTGTTGATTCCATACTGTTGGACGGGAACTCGTGGTACCGGTTCCTTTTGTCCTGATAGCACACCCTTTTCAACCGGAGCGTTTGCTTTTCCTTGGCTTTCTTCCCGCTTGGGCCTTCGGGGGTGTACTCCAGCTCGATGATTCCCTCGCGCAGAACCATGGCTTTCCCTGGTTCTTTGCGATGCTCCCGAAGAACTTCAACCACTACGTAAACAGCATTTTTCTTCATGCGGGTAACAAACAACACGTCTTCGCTCTCCTTGATGCTTTTATTAAGCAAACTAAGTTTCAGAGTATTATGTGATTAGAAGAACTAAAATTTGCAAAATCACAAGTAATACTGCAATTACAAATCCTATCATTCCTTTAGCTTTCAAAAATAAGATTATAGCCGAGATGGAAAGTATTATTTGTATTGAGTTAATTAACAAAAAGGCAACTTTGCTTTTGTAGTATAGCCCTCCATTGCTTATCATAGCTTCAGACCCCAGCATATAGCTTTCAGGATTTCTAAAATACGTGAGTATTTCAGTAATAGCAATCACAGAAATCCCTATTGAAATCAGGATTATTAACCATTTTAAAAACTTCATATTAATATTTTACATTTAAAATTAATGGTTTGTTATGTGATTTCAACCAACTATGGAAGCTATTGTTTCTACTTGTCAAATCAATACAACCCGCAGAACCTGGTACTAAACGAGCAACTGATGTTGATTTCTCAACTCGATGAAGATGAAAAAAATGCTCTGGTAAAAATCATCAACTCAATGCTCACCAAAAAAAGAATGAAAGATTTACTTGACGGTAAAGTGAACTTTTGATAAACAAAAAACGCCAAGCTATAAGCCTAGCGTTTTTGTTATTCATATCGAACATCCCACATTTTATGGGTGTTGATGTCCTCTACAACTTTGTTTAAAAATTCAGATTTGTATTTTAGTTTGGTAAAACAGTCTATGCCTATCGGTAAATCCTGTTGCTCTATTTCTGAACCTCTTTTTATCCTATAACCAAAGCCGTCTCCGTCTAATTCCATACATTGGTCTAACTCAAATAATTCTTCTTTTGATATTTGGTTAATGTTATCAATGCTTGTTGTGAAATATTCTTGTTGAGAGATTATTTTACCATTTACCAATTTATAAATCTCAAGTTTATCTTTACTGTATGTCCAAACCGTTGAAAAAGGCACAAAGGTAGAGTTAAGATAAAATACATTTCCGTTTTTATCCAAAAGGTATTCAATTATCTTATCCGTTTGCGTGTTATTCTTTTGAATATTATGTTTCATTGTTGAACAGGATATACAAAGTGTTACAATGATTGTTAAAGCTATTCTTATTGTTAATTTCATTTCAAATTACAAATTTATTTACCGCCCATTGTCTTATAATCTGAATACTTTATAGTTATCAGGGACTTATTTTTATTGTAAAAAGTTACTTTTCCGCTTCTTACTCCAATAACAAACGTATTACCTTTAAATCCTCTATTTTCCATTGTAGCTTGAAACCTGAAGTCCGCAGGAGATGGATTTGAGTTACCTAACCGTGTACCTCCTACGGAAGTATTAGGGTGTGTATGCCACCAATATTCTACATTTGATGCATCTGAAGGCATTTGACTTTGTCCATTAACCATAAAAGCATTCATAGAGGCTTTAGCTCCGATAACATTTCCGCTTGCGTCTTTTGCTTCCCGTGCAGGTGTGCCCTCATCCCAACGAGTAGCATTAGCATCGCCAAAATTTGCGTGCCCTCCGTGCTCTCTTTCCGGTGTCCTTGTATCATTGACTGAGTTTATCACATCATCCATTACACCGCCTGTTGGAATTTTAAATACATTATCACTTTCAGTAAGTGAACCTGTATAATTTTCTCCTGCCTTAGTAGCACTTCTTACATCCCTTTTTACTGCACCGCTTACAAGGTATGACTGCCCATCTTCTTTACCATCGTCCCCGATTAGTTTGGTCCTACCTCAAAAGTTTTTAGCATAAATCGGGTCTCTTCCGCCTGGGTCTATCCTAATTATCGGATTATTCGCCACATACGCATACGGGCTAATCGGTGCATCCGTCTCCGCCACCGGGTCCACCACGTGCCACCTGCCTATCGCCGCGTCGTACATTCGTGCGCCGTAGTCGTACCAAT
>CAYGFY010000028.1:0-32875 GCA_964349365.1 uncultured Bacteroidales bacterium
GGGATTATCCTCTCGATTTAACATTGAAATTCTCTAATGCGCAATTTGGGTTAATTAATTTTTTTTATCGCGCTTTGCCCCCCTAAAAAAAACACCCCGAACCAAAAATGGTCGGGGTGTTTTTCAAATTACAAGAACCTACTAGTAATCCGGGTTTTGAGTTAGATTTGGATTAACTTGGATTTCCCTGAAAGGTATGGGAAAAATAAGTTTTGGATGGTTGTGTGGCCTGGCGCCAACATTCAGCTTCAACCTCTTAACATCGTGTAACTTGAAACCCTCGTGGGCAAGTTCTAAGGTTCTTTCAAGGAGAACTTGATTAAGGTTAACAGTCGTGTACAAGTTGCCGCCACTCAAGCCGGCTCTTTGCCTCAAAATGTTAATGTCAACGTGTGGCTCCGGGCCAACAAATGGAGCACCTAACCTAACGTTGCCTTCTGCACGAATTAGGTGCATTTCGGCAAGCCTTATTAGGTTAACAACACCATACTGGTTGTTCCACTTACCTGAACGCATGGCTCCGTTGCCCATGAAGAACAAGGCACGGCGAGCATCGCCAGTAGGGTAAAGGTTCAAGTGGCCTGGCAAAATGTCAATATCGCCATCGCGGCCTCCAAAAGCGGGAACTGACCAAAACTCGGTCATTGCACTAAACCTATCTTGAGTTGTGAAAAAGGTTACAAAAATATCTTCGGTTGATTTACCATCATTGTTAAACACGGCGGCGTAAGTTGGCCTTAAGGTGTATCTTGCTGATGTTATTACAGTATTGGCCTTTAGCCTTGCGTTTGCAAAGTCACCTTTTTGAAGATAAACACGTGCCAACAATGCATTGGCAGCACCTTTGGTTGCCGTCAAAACTGTAGCACTAGCCTGCTCTGGAAGAAGCGTGGCAGCCCTTTCAAGGTCAGTTATGATCTTGTCGTAAATCTGCTGAACAGTGTTACGACTCACGTAGCTGCTTTGATTA
Organism: uncultured Bacteroidales bacterium; assembly: GCA_964349365.1. GTDB lineage: Bacteria > Bacteroidota > Bacteroidia > Bacteroidales > UBA7960 > UBA7960. The sequence continues at coordinate 971 of CAYGFY010000028.1, forward strand.
ATACCCCTAGTAGGAGTAAGAATCAAGGGAACTCCCAACTGGGTGTTGTTTGTAACCGCAGCATCGTAGGCCTGGCCAAAAAAGCGAACCAAATCGAAGTACATCAAAGACCTCAAGAACAAAGCCTCGCCCTCGATTCTAGCTTGATCGGCAGTATTAATAACATCAATGGCCGAAAGCACATTGTTCATAATGTTGATAAGGTTGTAACCATCAGTCCACATTAACCTCACGTCGCCGTTTGATGCCTCTGTTGCCTTGAGGAATATCTGTCGGAGGTCAGTGTATGTACCCACGAATTGTAATTCGCCATCTCCGGCGAGCAACTCAGAAAGTGTTAACATCCCGCCGCCGTAGAGAAAGTTGCTCCTAAAAGCAGCATATCCACCTCTTAAAACGTTCTTAACGTTAGCATCGGTGGTGAGGGCAAGTTCCTCACTTATTGACTGAGGTGGCTCCAAGTCCAAAAACTTGTCGCAAGCATTAAGAGAAAACAATGCCGCAGAAAGAGTAAGAATTATACTAAATCTTTTCATTTTCATAAAATTTTATCTGTTAAAATCCCAAGTTAATACCAAAAGTTATAGTGCGAGGTTGTGGTGGAGAGTAAAATTCAACACCTGATGTAACGTTTCCTACAACAAAGTCGGAAGAGACCTCGGGATCCCAACCAGTATATTTGGTAAAAGTAAGAAGGTTTTGGCCCATCATGTAAATCCTGGCATTTCTGAAACCTATGTTGGAAACTAGTCTTGAAGGCAGGTTGTATGCAAAGGTCAGCGACCGAAGTTTCAAATACGAACCATCCTCAACGTAGCGGCTGTTGCGGCCTTGAATACCATTGGCAATTGCAAAACGAGCTTGAGGCACGTTAGTGATATCGCCAGGCTTCCTCCAGCTATCCAATTGGCTGCGCAACTGGTTGTCATACCATTCGGCATTGGCTGCCATGTAGGAGTCGCCAGAAAGGTGAATCTTGTTGCCGGCAACCCCTTGGAAGGTAAAACTCAACTCCAACCCTTTGAACATTAAAGTATTGGTAATGGCTCCGATGTAGGGTGGGTTTGGGTTGCCCAACACCACGTAGTTGGCCAAACTGAAGTCGTTGGTTGTGGCTCCTGGATTAACTATGTTTCCGTTGGCATCCTTTTGATTTACAAACCAAAGAGCGTCTCCGTTTGCAGGATCGACCCCGGCATATTCGGCACCATAAAACACCCCTATGGGCTGGCCTACCATTACAACATTCATAAACCTGGCACTTCCACTATCAATTAATTCTTGTTCACCATCGAGAGAAGTAACCGTGTTCTTGTTGTAGGCAAAGTTAAGACTGGTGTTCCACTTGAAGTCGCCAACCAAATTATTGGTGTTCAGCACAAATTCGAAGCCACGGTTTTCCATGGTACCAATATTCTGCAACATGCTGGTATAACCACTTGTTCCAGGCACTGGCACGTTAAAAAGGAGGTCTGAGGTTTTCTTGTGATAATAATCAATTTCACCAGAAACGCGGTTGTTGAAAAATCCAAAGTCAACACCTGCGTCTATTTGCCATGTAGTTTCCCACCCCAAGTTGGGGTTGCCCATAAGGGTTGGAGCAAGGCCTGGAAGGTTTGCATAGCTGGTTACACCGTAAAGACCCCTCCAGGAATAGTTACCAATGGAAGCATTACCAGTAACACCATAGCTTGTCCTAAGTTTCAAAAAACTAATGAATGGATGGTTTGCCAGAAAGTCTTCTTGGGTAAGAACCCAACCGGCACCTGCAGCCGGGAAGAAACCCCAACGATTGTTGGAACCAAAACGTGATGATCCGTCAACGCGGGCAGAAAGGGTGAAAAGGTACTTGGCTTCAAGGTCAAAATTTACCCTTGAGAAAAGAGATGCAAATGAATATTCGGAAACCGTTTGCGAACCTCCAATAATGTTGGCAGCACTGGCAAGGGTTTTAAAATCATCGAGGGGGAAATGAGTTCCTTCAACGAAAGTTGCATCTAACAAAGTATATTGCGCCTCGGCACCTAATACAGCAGACATCGACCAGTTGGCTATTTTCCCATTATAATCAAAATACGACCTACCCAAAAGGCTCGAGGTTTGAGCATAGCTCGAAAAGCCATAACCCTCCGTGGCTTCGCCCGAATTAGTCAGCGTACCATATTTGTTGTTTTCCTTGAGCGTGTAAGAGTCGTAAGAAATCTCGCTCCTTAACCCCAGACCCTCAATAAGCTTAATGAGAAGGTAAGCATTGTTTACCGAACGGACTTCATCCATCTTCCTGTCTGAATACTCAACATGACGAAGGGGATTATAATAGGTAGCCACAGGCCTATCGGTAAGAATGCCATTTAGATCCCTTACAGGAGTGATAGGGGCCAATGCCACAATTTGCATGGGGTTGGCAAAGGCATTATCGGCATTTATTTGGCCAATGTTGGTCCTAGATAGTCCAAGAGAAAATCCTAAATCAACCCTATCGCTTACTTTACTGTCTATCGTTACCCTGCCACTGAAACGCTCAAAACCGTTTGCAACAACAATACCATCTTGTTTTGAATAGCCCAAGCTGGCAAAATACCTAAGGTTGTTGTCGCCACCCGAAGCAGAGAAGTCAACATTTCTAACCTGGGCATCCTGAAATGCCAGCTCCTGCCAATCTGTGTCAACAGTGGACCCGACAAAGGTGTTTCCATCCATGATGGCAGCGTGGCCAGAATACCTTCTTAACCTTGCTTCAACATGATTGGTGTACCAAGGATCGTTACCATCCAGAGCCCTTGAGTTTAGTGCCGCATGCCTGAAATAAGCAATGAATTCCTCGGCATTCATAAAGTCACGCTTGTTTGAGGGTCTTGAGAATCCACCTTGCAAGTTAAGGCTAAGTGTTGGCTTGCCGGCCTTACCCCTTTTGGTGGTGATAATGATTACCCCGTTGGCTCCCCTCGAACCAAAAATTGCGGCAGCAGAGGCATCCTTCAAAATATCAACCGACTCTATGTCGTTGGTGTTTAACGATGCAAGTGGGTTTATTGCCCCTCCATGAACGTTACGGGCCGACATATCGAAAGGGATGCCATCGATAACGTAAAGAGGCTCGCTACTTGCCGAAAGTGACGAAGCACCCCTGATTCTTACCCTTGAGGCACTCGTGACCTTCCCTGTTACCGATTCGATGAAAACACCTGCTGCCTTGCCTTGAAGTGCAAGCTGAACCGAAGGTACGGGTGCAAACTCCAAGGCGTCTCCTGAAACCTTGGCAATGTTGCCAGTTAGCTTCGATTTGATGGTGCTACCGTAACCAACCACCACAACTTCTTGCAGGGTGGCCACATCAGTCTGTAGCGCCACGTTGATGAGGCTTCTTCCGGCAATCACAATCTCCTGGGTTTCGTATCCCACGGACGAAACCACCAGCGTTGCGTTGCCAGGTGCAGTGAGAGAGAACTTTCCGTCAATCTCGGCAATGGTTCCATCGGCGGTACCCTTGATGGCAACCGACGCGAAAGGAACACCATTGCCAGTCCTTGCATCGGTAACAGTACCGCTGATTCTTATTGTCTGCCCCGAGGCCGCACTTAGCCCCAGAAACAGCAGGAATCCCATAAAAACAATTTTTTTCATGTTGTTTTTTGTTTAGTTTGTAAATTGATTTTGCAACAACATTTCCCCATTACTGAACAAATGTTTGCTGCAAATGTAAATTAAAGATTCAGAAATTCATAATTTTTGTTAAAGTTTTTTGGAAAGGATTACCTTTAAACTGCAACTTGAAAAATATTCAAATTCACGGCAACCATTAATACATAAATCTTATCTTTGTGGTCTAAACGTTTACAAAAGGTTTGCATAAAAAAACTTAATCAATATGAAAAAAGGCTTATTGTTCGGTTTATTAATGGTGTCTCTTGCATTTGTATTTGGGTTTTCGCAAGCACGGAACTTCAAGCTTGGCGGCATTGAAAATTTTGAAAAAGCCTCGTCGCAAGAGGCCAAGTCCGCATTTAACTTGTCGTTGTTACGGGCAAGACCAATTTCAGTCTCACCCGAATTTTTCCAGAAAGGAACCATAAACCCTGGCGATAACATTGAACTCAATCTTTTCCCGGGATTTACCTTCCAATCAGCCGTAATATGGGTTACAACTGATGTGAATTTTACTACCACGTATGTGGCAAAGATAGATGGGTTCGATTTTTCTTTTGCCGTGATTTCTGTAAACGGTGCCGATGTTTTGGTTTCTATTGACATGCCCGAACTTGCTCAAAAATACACCACTCGTCTTGACCCCAACGACAGGTCGCTACACCTCGTAATGTTAGACACCGGCAACCTTGATTTTATTGAAGGTGGCCACCCCGATGAGGAGGTTGCCAAAATAACCAACCAAGGTCAAGATCTCTTATCAATGAGTGATGGCGATAAGCTCACGGGAAATTTTTTAACAAACGAATTACATCGCCATGAAGCAGAAATAGATTTAATGGTGGTTTTCACACCCAATGCCGCTACTTGGGCCAATACAAACGAAGGCAACATAAACAACACCATTGCTAACGCCATGGCTTGGTGCAACATTTCTTCGGCATTTAGCGAGCTTGGAATTACCTTTAACCTTGTTTACTCCGATATGGTTACCTACACTGAATCGGGCGATTCGGGCACCGACCTTTCAAGGTTGAGAAACTCGGGCGACGGCCACATGGACATTATACACCATTGGCGCAACACCCATAATGCAGATATGGTTTCACTTTTGACCCAGGTTTCCGATGTTGGCGGAGTGGGCTACCTACTAAGGAGAAAACACGGCGATATTGATACCGGTTACTCCATCACGAGGGTGCAGCAAGCCTCAAATACTTTCACGATGATTCACGAAATAGGGCATAACATGGCCGCCCACCACCATGCAGGTCAAAATGTCCAGCCAGGACCCACAATTTGGGAAGACTGGCCAGAAAATACCTGGTCGGCCGGTTGGTTTTGGATTGACAATGCCGGCAATTACTTTTGCGACCTTATGACATACAATAGCGGCCAGTTTTTCAACGAATTAAGCAATACCCTGGTGCTTGGAAGGGTTCCAGTGTTTTCGAGTCCGAGAGTATTTCACAGCGGAAAAGCTACCGGCGACGTTTCCATTGGCGACAACGCCCGCACACTTATTCAGGTAAAGCATTTTGTTTCCAAATACCGCGACCCCATAACATCACAGTACTGCAATGCAGCAGGTGGAAATCCTTCTTCATTCATTTCTGCAATCGAAGCAGGTGGTATTTTGGTGGAGTCAGGAAACAGGCCATATTACGATTATTCGTTTATAAACCCGAGCGTGGTGGCCGGACAACCATTGCAGGTAAGAGTAAACATTAACGCCGCAAATGCAAATAACCAATTGCTTGCCTGGATTGACTGGAATGACAATAAGGTTTTCGAGGCAGAAGGCGAACAAGTTTTTTCGGAAACCGCCAATACAACCCATTTTATAATTACCATAACTCCTCCTGTTGAAACCCCAGCCGGGCGTAGAAGATTGCGGCTGCGCCTTAACAACATTCAATCAATTAACAACCCCAATTCAACCCCTTGCGGGGTCAATGGAGTCGGCGAGGTAAAGGATCTGAGCATCACTGTTTTACCAGTTAACTGCCAGCCCGTTGCAATTTTGCAGCAACCTACAAACAAAACTATGTGTAGAACCACCGGAAGCACAACCTTGCAGGTAACTACAATGGGTCAAGATTCTGACTCATACCAGTGGCAGTACCTGCGAAATGGGGTATGGACTCAGGTAGAAAACGGCCATCCTGCCGGTGCAGTATATGCAGGCGCAGCTTCATCAACACTGTCGGTGTCAGGAATTACCTCCTTGGGTTCTTTCTATTATAGGTGTGTTGTTTCGAGCTGCGCGGGGGCATCGGTTCAATATTCGCGCAATGCCATATTAAAAACCGTGACCAATCTTGCTCAACCTTCGGCAATTACCGGCAATACTAACCCTTGCCAAGGCTTAACACTTTCATATTTTGTTGATAACGTGGAAGATGCCTCGTACGTTTGGGAAGTACCAAGCGGTTGGGTAATTAATGGAGAAGGAACGGGGAACGTTATAACTGTTGTTATAGGCAGTCAGGGTGGAAACGTTTCGGTTAGGGCAGTGAATTCTTGCGGCACAAGCAGTGCAAGAACATTGGCAGTAACCGTGGCTCAAGCCCCTCCAAGACCAACACTAACTCTACTTGAGGGTAACGTTCTGCAATCAAGTGCACCTACAGGCAATAGATGGTTTAGAAATAACCTAATTATTTTGGGGGCATCGGGTCAAACTTTTACCGCACAATCCGATGGCTACTACCATGTAAGAGTAACCTTAAATGGATGCAACTCCGAAAATTCAAACGTGGTTGCAATTGGCGTTGTTAGCATAAACGAAGCCGAGGAAGAAAGCCTCATAAAAATATTCCCTAATCCGGTAAAAAACAAACTAACTATTGAAACTACCAACGAACACAAACCTTCATCATACTCAATATTAAATCTTGCAGGCCAGGTTATTGAAATGGCATCCTTCGAAAAAAGAGTGGAAATTGACACTCAAGGCTGGTCAAACGGAATTTACATTGTAAGGGTTGTTACAAGCAAGGGCACATTATCAAGAAAAGTTGTAAAGAATTGACTGGTGGTTGGTAATGAGTAATTAGTGGCAAGCTAGTATCGAAAATCGTTAATCAATGTTGTTTTATCAAAAAAGAAATCGATGAATTAATTTCTTCAAGAATAAAAACGATCAACGACATGTTGCCCCAGCCTTGAAATTCAGGCAATACGAAACAACGTGAAAAACCAAGGGGTGGAGCGGGGGCATCGTAAAATTTCGTGCCAGAATCAAACCGAACATCCACCCCATCTACACAAATGTCATTTTGACAAAAGGATAAACCCATAAAACTGTTTTTGAGGATTTTACTGGTTTGGTGCCGGCGGCGTAAATGGCTAATCACAATACCAAATGTTGTTTTGAACGACAAACAATAAGGATTTCAGCAAAAAAAAAGCGGTTGTGTCTTTTACGGTATTTTCAGTGCAACTCCATGAAATTGCAGCCAAATAAAGCCAAAACAAGGCGGTTTTCAACCAATCACCAACAACTCGTAATACTCGTACAAAAACCAAACCCCCGATAGGAAGGCTCCGATCGGGGGTTTGGTTTGTTTGCGGCAATTACCGCGACCAGGGCTAAACTACCAACCTGGGTTTTGCTGATTTGCAATATTTGGGTTGGTGATAAGTTCGTTTGTTGGAATTCCCCAGATTAATTTCGGAAAAGTTGCCGGAACGCTCATCTGATGAAACGATGACCCCGTCATAATGAACGCTGTACTTTGTGGGTCGTGTCTTACAACTCCCATACCCCAGCGCTTAAGGTCGTTCAAGCGAAAACCCTCACCTACAAGCTCGCGGAATCTTTCGTGCTGAATGTGGGTAAGTAAATCGGTGTTGGTAGTCAAAGCAGGCAAGTTACGAGCAACCCTCAACAAATTCAAGGTGGTTCTTGCATCGGTAGGATTAACGTGGAACTGAGCCTCGGCAAGATTAAGAATTGTTTCGGCAATCCTGAAAACCTTTGATCTATGCTGGTGGTTGGTTACACCGGTAAAGAGAGCAGGGTTGCCGGGAAATTTACCGAACACAAAAATGTTTTGATAAGCAATACCGCCCATAACCAAGTTTCTTGGTTGCATGAATATGGCCCTTCGCAGGTCGGCACTGTCGTAAATATCAATGGCCCATTGTTGCGGAACGAAATCTGGCCTCCAAAATTGAGGATTTGGGTTAAAACCCCAGTAAATATTATTTGCCACCCCAAGCTCGGTGAGAGAGGCAAAAAGTTGCACGATGCTTTCCGTGCCCATATCGTTAACCCACATTTGCTGCAAGCCAGCAGCTGTGTTCAACAGTATATACCTATTTGAGGTAATTAAAGGCTGTGCGGCGGCGACAACCCCGGGCCAATCACGCATGTGAAGTCTAACCCTCGCCTCCAATGCCAACGCGGCATCATGTGTAAACCTTTCCGACCTTGGGATTCCTCCCGGGGGCATCAAAGTTTTCGCTTGGGTAATATCTCTAAGAATTTGTTGGTAAACATTCTCAACCGTTGCCCTTGCTGGCCTTAAAGTTACATTGAATGTTAGTACAAGAGGTACTCCAAGGTCGGTAGCAGCAGTGGCAGCATTGTATGGTTTGGCCCAATGAATAACCAATTCGTGATAAATCAATGCCCTCATTAGGTGGGCTTGGCCCGTAAGATTATTTACCTCGTCAATCTGTGCCTGGTTGGTGGTTGCAACCTTGCCAATATTATCCAAAAAGTTGTTAATATTTGCAATTAACTGGTAGTAAGCTTGCCAAATGTTGCTTAAGTTTAAATCCCCGGCAAGAAAGGTTTCGTCCATACGGTGAGGAGAGCCATTGCGGTTTCCAAACTCAATTGTAGCATTTAGCCAGTCGGATTGAACCTCGGAGGTAAACGCGAAAATGCCTTCTCGCCGGCCACGCAACATATTATAAAGCCCCCTGTTCAGGTTTTGGGCGTCCTGCACTGTTTTAAAAGCCTGGGTTTGCTCTATTTGGTCGGCCGGGAATCTGTCCAATTCACACGAGGCGGTCCCAAATGCGAAAACCAAAGCCAAAACAAGAAATTTCGATATTTTTTTCATTTTCTTTTTCGTTTTAAGTTTTGATTTAGAAATTCAAGTTCAACCCCATTGTTAACTGCTTGGTATTGGGGTTTGTACCCATACCTATATTCAAGTCAACCTCCGGGTCGGGGCCGTTGTATCCGGTAAATGTCAAGAGGTTACGAGCCAACACATAGAACCTGGCATTGGTAAAGAATCTGGATTTTGCCAAGAGGGATTTAGGAATTGTGTAGCCAATCCTGACATCCTTCAAGCGCATGAATGACGCATCCTCGATCAAGCGGTCGTCAAACTCAACCCATCTGCCAGTAAAATCAAGGGCAGGATACTGCGCGTTGGTGCGCTGTGGCGTCCAGTAGTTATCCAACAAAACCTTAGATTGGTTCCAACCCGGGAAGCTTCTCGGATTTTCAATGAAAAAGCGGTCGTTATTAATCATATACTTGCCAAGAACAAATGCGAAGTCAACCCCAATATCAAATCCCTTGATTGAAGCATCAAGGCCGAAACCTCCAGAAATAGGAGCATACCGGTTAAATCCGGTGGCTTGTTCCAAGGCTGTTGTGCTGAAGGTCTTGGTTGTATTGTTGGGATCCCTGTTTGGTTTTGTTCGGTCGGCAGAAGGCACATACCAGGTTGGCCTACCGTCGGCAGGGTCAATGCCCGCGAAAAGCGGATAGTAATAAGCAACTGGCTGGCCAAGGGCCCATGCAACACCCGTGAGAGGCCTTATCCAAAATTCCCTGCCATGAAAAAGCTTGGTAATTTCGTCTCTGTTGTAGTTAAATGTAATACGCGGAGTAACCACAATATCCTTGGTTCTAACAACACTTGCATTAAACTCAATGTCAACACCTCTGTTCATCATATCACCAACGTTTTCGGTTATGGCCGAGAAACCAGTTGTAAAGGGTTGGGGAACATCGAGAAGCATTGCAGAATTCCTTCTGTCATAAAGGGTAACTCCAAGGTTTACCCTATCTCTAAACAGCCCAAGTTCAAACCCAAGGGTTGCCTTCAACTGCTTTTCCCAAGTAAGGCTTGGGTTGCCCGGGAAACTAGGATTTACCACCCAGCCTGTACCACCGCCGTAAAGGTTGGTTCCAATAAGGGCAAGAGCACCGTAATTTCCAATTTCCGAGTTACCCGAGGTACCGGCATTTACCCTAAATCTCAAATTAGAAATTGCATCCACACCCTGCATGAATGCTTCCCTTTTAATGTTCCATAGTAACCCTCCCGAGAAGAAGTTAGCGTTTCTTCTATCCTTACCAAACCTTGAAGAGGCGTCCATGCGGGTTGAGAAGTCAAGGAAATATTTTTGGTCGAGCGAATACTCGATCCTTCCGAAGTACGAGAGGAATGCAAATTCGGTTTCGCTATGAGTAAGGTTGCGGGTTGCACTACCTGTCGCGCCCATCAGCATGAGGCGATCGTCGTTAATTCCACTTCCCCAGGCCTCAAAAGCATGCCATTTGTGGTCAACATATTCTTGCCCTACAAGCAAAACAAATTCGTTGCGCCTTTGAATGTTAAACTTATACTCGGCGGTATTGGTAAAGTTGTAAGTAACTCCCCTTGAAAAGTACTCACCCCTCAAGCCATTGCCAACGTTGTAAAGAGCCGAAGCGAACCTGATTGTGGTGAAGAGGTAATCATAAGCATCGGCTCCTATTTGGGTTCGGATGGTAAGGCCATTAATGGGGTTGAGCTGTGCATATCCAACAAAGTTAATTTGAGTGTTCTTCCCCATATTGGGTTCCTTTGATGCCCTGTAATGTCCAGGATAAAAGTTGGCCCCGGGAACAAAATCAACTAGGTTGCCATTTTCGTCCCAGGGTGAGAACCAAGGCTGATAAAGAATACCTAACCCCCCCAAAGTACTGTTTGTTGCCCAAGGGTTGGTTTGCCGCGAGTCTTGGCTAAAACCAATGTTGGTTCCAATTTCGAGCCAATCGTTGGCGTTTGACCTAAGGTTTACCCTACCGGTAAAGCGCTCAAAACCCGACCGCCAGGCAAGCCCTTCCTGGTTAAAGTAAGAACCTGAAACGAAGTAGGTGGTTCTTCCACCGCCGCCCCTTACCGAGAGGTCGGCCTGGTAGGTGGGTGCCCCATCTTTGTACAAGTACTTGTACCATTGGGTGTCATGGGGCCATTGGGCAAGCACCGCATCCATTTGTGCCTGGTTCCTGAATCCAGTTTCGACCTGAAATCTTGCAAGCTCTTCCCGGTTCATCATACCTTGGAAGTATTTTGGATTGGCAAGAGAAGAGATCCCATACTGCGAACTTACTGAAATGGTGGCCTTCTGGTCGCGCTTACCTTGTTTTGTGGTGTAAAAAATAACACCATTGGCAGCACGGGCACCATAAATTGAAGTGGCAGAGGCATCTTTCAAAACAACAACACTCTCGATGTCGTTGGGGTTGAGCGAAAGAACGCTTCCGAGTGCCAATGGAGCACCGTCAACAACAAAAAGCGGCGTGCTCGTCCTGGTAAGGGAACCAACACCGTGAATGCGCATTGATTGTGTGTGGCTGGGTTCACCACTTGATGTAAAAACCTGCAAGCCTGCAACGCGGCCTTGCAAGGCATCCATTACGTTTGCTGCCGGCCTCGATTCCAATTTTTCGGAACCTACGGTAGCAACATTACCGACAATGTTACCTACCTGCCTGGCAGTACCATAACCCACTACAACGAACTCTACCAGCGACCTGATTCCAGATACCAGCGCTACATTTATGGTTGTGCGACCCCTTACCACTTCTTCTTTGCTCTCCATGCCAACAAAAGAATAAACCAGTGTTGCGTTGGCATCTGCGCTAAGCACGTAGCGCCCATCGAGGTCAGTGGCAGTGCCCTGGGTTGTTCCTTTTACCTGAACGGTTGCCCCGGGCAAGGTGCTGCCATCGGCTGCATCCGTAATCACCCCGCTGATTCTTATTGTCTGCCCCAAGGCCGCACTTAGCCCCAGAAACAGCAGGAATCCCATAAAAACAATTTTTTTCATTTTGTTTTTTGTTTAGTTTGTAAAATGATTAATTGGCGACTTATTTGTCAAAGTCAGCTACAAACATACAAAACTTTTTGATACAAACAGAACCTTACAAATGTTTTCTTGAAAAAAAAATAAATGTAACTTCATCTCGACTGGGGGTGAAAAACCCTTTCATTCCATTTAACAAAAAATATGGTGGCTTCTCGGCCAGAATCAAGAAAGCCACCCAATGGGTGGCTTTCTTTGAGTTTATTGTTGACTAAAAAGATGAGATATTCGATTACAACGGATTAATTATGTTGGGATTCAGCGATTTTGCACCGGTAGTAACGGGGTTAAAGTCGGATTCATTTGCAGGAACATCCCACCACTCTTTGAAAAGGTATTCAATCGTGCAGGCTTCAACAACACCACCTTCAAAGACCACGTTTGCGTTAGTGCGTCCACCACCTTGGGCAATTGGCTTTAAAACACCGGCGCGCCTAAGGTCGTAAAAGGAAAGACCACGAAGGAATAAGGCAACTCTTCTTTCAGACCTTAGTTCTTCGAGGGCAGCAGCCTGATTCAAACCTGCTCCGACAAGCGGAGGAAGGCCAGCATTCTGAAAGCTCCTTACGGCATCAATGTGGGCCAAACCAGCGTCTATCTGACCCCTTCGAATCTTAACCTCGGCAAGCATCAGTTGATTCTCTTCAAAAGTACTGTTAATGTAACCTTCGGCCAGGCCAGCCGTTGCACTCATCCAGTTGCCACCGGTGGCAATGTCGTTCAAAAAGAACCTCGTGCCGTAGTGGAAATGCCTACCTTGGGGATTAACTATGGCAGTGCCAAGTACTCTAATATTTCGAGTGTATCGGAGGTCGCCGGGTCTGATATCTTGAACGAAGCGCTCCGAAACCCTTTCCCAGGCTAGGTTAAGCCTTCTTTGCGACCATGTAGTTTCATATACAAGGCAATTTGTTGATGCCGAACGAATTGTAAATACCCTGTCAGTTGCATTTACCCCTAAATTTGCCAGGGCCTCTATTGCGTTCAAATCGGTAGCGGTCAATTCACCAACAGGCTTGTTTACCAATATATTCCTTGCCATAAAAGTATTAATGGTCCTGACAAACATTTGAGGAGTTAGCACACCGCCCCTGCCAACCTTGAAGTGACTCGGAATCAATTGGTCGAAAACTTGAGCATAGGTGGCGTTGTCATTGGGAATTGCAGCTAAAATGGCCTTGGCTAGGTCAAAGTTTCTTGTTGCCTCGGCCACTAGCTGAGTGTTGGGAACATAAACATTAGACAATTGACCGTATTCATTGGCAATGATACCTACCTTGTAAATTGATCCAAGGCGTGAGTAGGCATGGCCTTTCCAGAAGTAAAGCCAAGCCTTATAAGTGTTCCTTTTTGTTGTTATTGTTGTAGCATCGCCTCTAAATTCCACCTTATCGACAATGGAAAGGAGGAGGTTGCAATGCCCGATCAATGCGTAGGCCCAAACCCATTCGTGAAATTGAATGTTATCGCTACCAACGGCCCTGGCGTTTAGTTTATCAAGTTCCTCTATCTGGGTACCGCCCACGGGAGGAAGCAAAACCGCCCCACCTGGCCTGATAATCCTCGCGGGCTGGTTGGCCCACCTAATTCCGAAATTGCCAACCTGAGAAACCGTTACATCGCCCATTATGTTGTGCAACCATTGGGTAAACCAAGTGTAATAGTACCAGTTACCTCCGGCATTCACAGCCCTTAACGAGTTGTAAACCCCGTATGCAGCCTTTACGAAACCCTCTTCAACTTGCATTGAAACCAAACCAGGTTGGTTGGGGTTAACCAAATCTAAACTATCCTTCTTGCATGAAGTCACCAAAATGGCAATGAAGGATACGAAAACTATTAATAATTTTTTCATTTTTAATTAATTTTAGAATTTAACATTTAGACTAAAGTTGAAAGTCCTCATATTGGGGAATGACCAAAGATCTGTACCCCTGCTTAGAGGATCATTAAGGTTTGTAGCGGCAGTTTCCGGATCTAATCCTGTATAGTTGGTAATGGTAAACAAGTTCCTTGCAGAAAAACCAAGAACCAAACCCTTAACAAAGTTTTGCTTTAAAACTCTTCCAAAATCGTAAGAAACTCCCAAACTCCTCAATCTCAAGAATGAAGCATCCTCAACAAAGAAATCATTCGTACGGTTTGTTTGGTACATGCTATTCCAGTAGGCAACGAATGCTCCCGTTTGTCCATCAATTGTAACTTCTTTGTCAAAATCGGAGTGCAGCCTGTCTCTGTATAGCCACTGGCGAGACTGATTGTAAGCTTGTGCCCCTTGAACCCAATCAAGCTGAACACTAATGTTTAGGTCTCTGAACAGGGTGAAGTCATTGAAGAACGACATCGAGAAATCGGGAGTGGCATCGCCAATTGTGAACTGCTCTGATGTGAACTGAACATTCTTGGTTGCCTTGTTAACGACCATTCCGTTAACTATTTCAAACTGGTTATAGTTTTCCGGCAGGATATAAGGAACTCCGGCAGAATTGGTTTGATCCAAACTAGTACGAGCCTTTCTCCCGAAAAGTGCACCAACACGGTGTCCCTCCATAATAACTGTTTGGCCGCTGCCAGCTGACCCGACAACAATGGGCTGTCCGTTTGAAATTCTGTCAACCATGGTTTCGCCCTTGGTAAAACGAACTCCAAAATTCCACTTGGTGTTTCTTGTGTTGTAAACACTCAAATCCAACGAAAGCTGGATACCATTGCTTGCAAGGTCAATTGCATTGGTCAAAAGGCCGGCTGCACCAGTAGATGGAGCAACGTCAACACCATAAATGGTTCCAAAACTATTCCTGGTCCAGTAAACCAACGATCCAGATGCCTTATTTATCCAAGGAGTGTTAGTAAGGAAAATACCATAATCCAAGCCAACTTCAAACTCCCTGGTATTTTCAACATCAAGCAACGGGTTCCTGGAAACAGCTGGGAGGTAGGTATATGCAGCAGTGCCCAATACGTCTGCAGCAATGGTAATTTGCCTGGCGTACCTGCCCGGCTGAATACCTGCTTCACCGTAGGCGGCTCTTAGCTTAAGTTCTCCAATAAAATCCCTTTTCAAGAATTCTGAAAGCCTCAAGTAAGCATCAGCGCGGGGAAAGGTAAATGGTTTGGCTCCGCCTTCTCCAAATTCTGAAGAATAGTCTGTCCTAAAACCAACGGAAAAACCGCCTATTAGACCAAAATCAAATCTTTGGTTAACCAAGTAACCGAAGGTAATGAATTTTGACAAATACTCGTTAGCATCGGTAGTTCCCGCAAAATTAAGGGTGTGAGGTGGGGCAACATCAAAAACGGTACCTATTGCATCAATACTATGATAATCGTTTTGCCTCCAGTCGTAGGCAACTTGAGTTGTGGTTTGCAACGGGAAGCCCAGATCGAAATCTTTTTCAAAATCCAACCTCAAAATGGCAGAGAGGATGGAGTTTAATTGGGTTTCGTTAATTCTCCTTCTTAACAATTGCCCCGTGAGGGGTGTAATGCCAAATTGAGGTGCAGGGGCTTGAGTTTGATTCTTGATAAAAGTTTCGTAGTTATACCTGTAATGGTCAACTCCAAACCTGTAGTCAATCTCTAACTGCCTGATCGGTTTGTAATTGAGGTTAAGCCCTTGAATCACCCTGTTCAAATCCGCCTCGTAGGTCTGGTACATGTACGAGTAAAATGGAGCAACCGCATTAGAGCTTGGGTCATGAATAACTGCCGGATGACCATTGGCATTCACCCAAGAAATATCAACAAACTGAGGAACCATTATAGCACCGGAAATACCGCTGAAAATGTTGTTGCGGTTGTTGATACCACCAGTAGTATTGGTGCTGGAAATCAATTGCGAGTTTGACCTTATGGTAAAATTCTTGAAAATCTCAGAGCCGATGTTTGCAGTGAAATTGTACCTATTAAGATCTCCGTGAACAACACTTTCCTGGCTCAAGGCCGATAAGCCAAATGCAAAATCAATGTTAGAAGAAGCCCCCACAACGTTGATGTTTGACAAAAGAGTACCAGCATTCTTTTTAAAATAGCTGCCAAGGTTGTCGTACGTAGGGTTGGCAAACACCTTGTTGTTAACCGTGTTTGCCGTGAGGACTGTGTGTGGCATGTTCCACAAACCAGTAACGGGGTTTTGAACGGATAAGTTTCCGGCAGCATCAACAAGTAATCCGGCGGCATTGGTATTGTAGTGATGAAACTTGGCCAAAGATAAATTACCCCTTAGGGCATTGTCAAGGCTATAAGTGGTTGCAAAACTGACATCCGTTTTTTGCCCTTTCCTTCCTCTTTTGGTAAAAATGTGAATTACACCGTTTGCACCCTGTGCTCCATAAATGGTAGCAGCAGCAGCTCCCTGCACAACCTCAATTCTTTCTACATTTGAAAGATCCAGGTCTGAGAGCCTTGAAGAAACGTTACCGGTACCAATGGCATTTCCCGAGCCGCTTACTTCAACACCATCTATCAGAATCATTGGTTGGGTTGTACCCAAGGTATTGATACCCCTCAAAATGATGTTTGCTTGCTGACCAGGCTGCCCCGATGTTGAACTAATGTTGGCGCCAGCAATCCTACCTATCAAGGCATTGTCAAGGCTGGTGCTAGGTATTCTTTGGAGTTGTTCTTCCCCAACTGTTTCGACCGATATTGCAACGCGCCTCCTGTCAGTTGCAGCACCTAGACCCGTAATAACAAACTCCTCCAAAGACCTAACGTCAGAATTAAGCACAACGTTAACAACGCTGCGGCCTGCCACCGCAATCTCTTGCGTTACGTAACCCACCGCCGATACCACCAGCGTGGCATTAGCAGCCGCTTGAAGGGAAAACCTCCCGTCAAATTCGGCAATGGCCCCATCTGTTGTTCCTTTCACCAAAATTGAGGCGAGAGGAACCGGGTCACCAGTCTGAGCATCGGTAACCATACCGCTGATTCTAATTGTCTGCCCCAAGGTCGAACTTAGCCCCAGAAACAGCAAGAATCCCATAAAAACAATTTTTTTCATGTTGTTTTTTGTTTAGTTTGTAAAATGATTAATTGGCGACTTATTTGTCAAAGTCAAACGCAAATGTAATGGAAAAATAATAATTTACAAAATTTTTGATAAAAATCGCAAACCGTATTCCCTAAAATTTTGCATAACCTTATAAGTAAAAAAGAGGCCACCCAAAACGGGCGGCCTCTTGAAATAAATTAAAACCACTTCTATGGGGCAGGACTTGGTACGCTATTGTTCTGTTGAACCAATAAGTTTGTGTTAAGTTCCGTTTGGGGAATTGGCCAAACATAAGCCAAGCTGGTAACAGGTATGGCATTAACCCCTGTTTTGGCAGAAAAATCAGCCTGCCTTCTCGTTATGTCCATACTGATTTGACCTTCACCCAAAAACTCAATATTACGCTCCAACCAAAGTCTGGTTAGGAAGGCGTTCAAGTTGGCAAATTCACCTGCAGCCATATCAGCAGCGGTAGGATTAGAGCGCTTAAAAACAGCATTGAGCAATGCAACAGCCCTTGCTGGATTGGTTCCCCAGTTGACCCTTGCCTCGGCTTCGGCCAAATTTAGCAAAACCTCTGCCCAGCGAATTACGGGAGTCCAATCTGAATGTGGAAATGACATGTATTTTGCGATGTATTGATTGACTCCGGTTCCCGTAACGAGTAATTTTCGGGCATCGGTGGCCGGGAAGGTGGCATTGCTCCAAATTGCCCCAGCAGCGGTGTTAAGCGAATACTCATTGCCACCAACAGGAAAAGCCGAGAAATAGTGAGCCAAACCATTCTGTGTACCTGGCAACTCTACGGTGTTAAATGGCATTGAGAAAAGCGATTCTCTTGTTGTGTAAGGAAGCCTGAAAATTCCCTCGAACGATGGATGGAGCCCATTGGCTACTCCAATTGTTGAGTTAAACGGAGCAGCGGCCGGAACCATTTTATTTGCTTCGGCAATAACATTTGGCCAGTCGCTCATGTGCAAATAAACCTTGGTTTTAAGAGCAATCACGGTACTTCTATGAATATGCGAAACAAAGAAAGCCGAGTTGGCAGTGCCAGCAGCTACCGTGGGAAGCAAAGTTTCGGCAGCATTCAAATCAGCTAAAATCTGAGTGTAAGTAAGAGCCAATGTAGAGCGGGTCTTGCTATTATCCCCTCCCACTTTGTTGGCTACGGTCCTAAGAATCACACCCGGAGCTTGAGGATTTCGGCTGTGTGGCCAAGCGTAAAGCATCGCAACATGAAAATGTGCCAATGCCCTTAATGCCAAGGCTTGTCCGCGATAATGGTTGTATTCAGCCTGAGTGATAATACCCTTAGTAACAGGATCTGCAGCCTCGAGTCCTTCAATAAAGAGGTTAGTTCTATTAATGGCGTTGTAGATTTGCCCCCAGAGGTTTTGAACCTCGCCGGTACTGGCGGCGAGAGTATGATTCCAAGTGAGCAAACCTGTGACCCCGTTACTTTGCCTGTTCATAAAATCGTTGCTGCGAATGTCATTGTAAACTTGGAAACGACCACCAAGATATTGGCCGCTCCTGAATGAAGAGTACATTCCCCTTACCTGGGCTTCAATCCGGTCCTTTGTGTCGAAAACAACAGCATCAGGAAGTGTGGTTTGGGGCGTGGGTTCCAGTTTATCCTTGGAGCAAGAAGCCAGGACAAATAAGCTTAGAACCAGCACTAGTGAATATTTAAATGATTTTTTCATATCTTAAATGTTTAGTTTTGGTTAAAAAGTAAGGTTAATGCCAAATGAGAATGTCCTTGCTTGTGGCACGGTATTCCTGTCAACCCCGGGAGCTAAATTGGTGTCGCCCATTGAAGAAATCTCTGGATCCGCCCCCGTGTAATTGGTAAAAGTGAACAGGTTGAAACCTTGAGCATAAACTCTCAAAGTGCTGATATTGAATTTTTTCAATACCTTGTGAGAAAAGGTCAATCCCATACTAATATTTCTTAACTTAACGAAATCGCCCTTTTCAACATTCTGTGATTGCACCATCGTAGAGCCGTTTGAAACATTGTCGCCCCATACAGGACGTGGAATATCTGTAATGTCGTTTGGATTTCTCCAGTAAGTTTCGAAAACTTCCACGGAATTATTCCAGTTGCGCTGGTCGCGAAGCCCAGCCTTTGAGCCGTTATAAACGTAAAATCCAGCAGCATAAGTAAGGCCAATGCCAAAATCAACATTTAGCAAATCGCTTGCCTTGAAGCCAAAAGTGTTATCAAATCCACCAAATATTTTGGGTGCGGTATTGCCCAAAACAACACCATCGTTACTAATATCAATTGCACGAGAGGCTGTACCATCCGCATTTCTCCAGCCAGATGTTGGCTGTCCGCTCTGGTGGTTATAGAACACTACTGAAGTTGAGCCGTCTGTATTTCTCCGTTGGAACATTCTCCTGCCTGTTGCCGGGTCAACCCCAAGGGTTTGAACGCCCCAAATTACACCAACCGGTTGACCAACCATAGTTCTGCTGGTGGTTTCAAGATGGGCAACACCAGCAATAAATGGAACTCCATCGGCTAATGCAGTAACTTCATTCTTAAGAGTGCTTACATTCAGGGTTGTAACCCAATTAAAATTACTGGTTCTTAAGTTGTTGCTGGTTAAGTTCAATTCCAAACCAGTATTGTACATCGCCCCGACATTTTGAGGGATTGTGTTTCCGGGAATACCAAGCGAAGGAGAATAAGGAAGATCCAGAATCAATCCATCAATATCGTTCCTGTACCAGCCAAGTTCAAGCTGAAATCTGTCTTTTAACAGGCCAAAGGCTACCCCAACGTCCATTTTCTTGCTACTCTCCCAACCAAGGTTTACATTGCCAGGACTGGCAAAGAACAAAGATCCTTGGCCATTGTAAGCGTCTGCACCATACTGGAAAAGGGAGGCATAACTTCCAACCCCGCTAATATTACCAACTTTCCCAAAGCTGGCTTTAAGCCTCAAGTCGCTAAAAATATCACTGATGTCGCTAAAAAATTCCTCGTTTGAAACATTCCACATCACTGAGGCACCTCCAAATGTCCCGTATTTTTTCCCTTTAGCCAAGCCAGAGAAACCATCGCGACGTGCACTCAACTCAAAGTAATATTTCCTTGCCCAGTTAAAATTCAGCCTGCTGAAAAGTGAAACAAAATAATTTTCAAAAAGCATGGCCACAGTAGGCTGCATGGGCGTAGTGTAAGTGCTTTGGTAATTGTCAAGATCGCTAAAAGCATGGCCGATTTTGCGTCCTGACCATCCGTCAAATTTTGAATACTGCTCTTCAGACCCGATAAGTGCATTGATGTTGAGATGATCTGCAACAGTGGTTATGTAATTAATGGTATTAGTCCAGTTCCAACGGTTGCGGCGATCAAAGAAATTAAATGCTTCCCCGCCGTTTGTCCTTCCATCTCCATGCAGTGGATGCCAGAATGTTTTCGACTCAATCAGGCTATTGTCAAGACCTAAAGAGGTTCTTATAAACAGCCCTTTAATTGGGTTGAAGTTGGCGTAAACATTGGTTAAGAGGCGATCGCTTTCTGCAGTGTTGTAATTATTGTCGAACAAGAATTGAGCATGAAAGAAGCCCACGGGTTGAGTGTTGCCAAAAAGGCCTACCCTGTTGTTGGGAATATCAATGTTATATGCACCATTGGCAAGAAATACCGGAACCAATGGAGCCGTGACAAATGCTAAGCGGCCTGCTCCGGCAGTGGCAAAGTTGGCCCCTGCAAGAGACCCTGTTTGTGGTGAATTGGTAAATGAATTGGTAAAATTGAAATTGCCACCAACGGAAAGAAAATCTGCCACCTTGTGTTCAAGATTAAGGCGAGCATTCTTTCTTTGAAAGCTGTTAGTTACTATCATACCTTTAGCATCCTGAAAACCAACAGACATGTAATATGTTGTTGTTCTATTGCCTCCCGAAATTGTAAGTGCGTGGTTATGCTGCATTCCTGTTCGGTAGATTAAACTTGCCCAATCAGTATCTATATGGGAATCGGTTGCCGAAACAACATTCCCGTTGATATCCCTCAAGGCATAAGCAGCGGCTAGGTTATTGGCGTTGGCACGGGCTGTGTTTTTCACCTCCACAAATTGCCTGGCGTTCAATACCTCAAATACCCTATAAGGCGAAGTGTAACCTACCGAAACATCGTAGGTTACATTAACCTTGCCTGCAGAACCTTTTTTGGTGGTGATTAGAATAACACCATTAGCTGCCCTTGAACCGTAAATTGCAGTCGCCGAGGCGTCTTTCAGAACTTCAATGGAAGCAATATCTGATGGATTGATGTCCCCAAGCATGTTAATTGCGGCCGCACTCCTGGAAAGGTCACCAGTAAAGATTGGAACACCATCAACAACTACAAGCGGACTTGAACTGGCAGAAATAGAGTTAACACCACGAACCCTTATAACCGGCGGATTGCCAAGAACACCATTTGGAATTGTGATGGTAACACCAGCAGCCTTGCCCTGTAAAGCCTGGTCGAAGCTTTGCACTGGGATGGTCCTAATGGCATCACCACTAACCGTAGAAATGGAACCCGACACATCGCGTCTTGACTGAACGCCATAACCTACAACCACGAATTCCTCTAAGCCCTTAACCTCGGAATCGAGAGCAATGTTAATAACGCTGCGGCCTGCCACCGCAATCTCTTGCGTTACGTAACCCACCGCCGATACTACCAGCGTGGCATTAGCAGCCGCTTGAAGGGAAAACCTCCCGTCAAATTCGGCAATGGCCCCATCTGTTGTTCCTTTCACCAAAATTGAGGCGAGAGGAACCGGGTCACCAGTCTGAGCATCGGTAACCATACCGCTGATTCTAATTGTCTGCCCCAAGGTCGAACTTAGCCCCAGAAACAGCAAGAATCCCATAAAAACAATTTTTTTCATGTTGTTTTTTGTTTAGTTTGTAAAATGATTAATTGGCGACTTATTTGTCAAAGTCAAACGCAAATGTAATGGAAAAATTAAACAAAACAAAAAAAATGTTAAAAATGCATTATTTTTGAGAGATTATAGAAATTTTTAGCTACAAACGGTTTAGCGATTGACAATTAAAATGATAAATGGATAAAGCAAAAAAAAAATCGTTAACCGGTCTCGAACCCGAGACAATCAAACGTATCTCGCAAATGGTCACTCGGCTTCGCTGTCAGTGTTGCTACCGGAGTGGCTGATGATCTTTGGTGTCAATTGATTTATTGAACAAGGTACCTAGCAAATAAGCCGAAGTGAATGGCCAACCTACGGAAGTTCCAACTCATTTGGGTATGGTATTGAGCCTACCGATAAGAAAATAATGAGAGCTTTGGATTAAGGCAGCACAATTACCGGGATTTTTTGAGCATCCAACAAGGTTTTTACGAGAACCCTGAAACCTGATTAAGAACTTTCAAACTTTAGTAGAGCAGGGCGGCTCTCCGGCATACCAACCTTTTTGCCTCGTAATTGAAGCTACAATGCATATCCAACAGCTCCTGTATTTGTTATATGCCTGGTTTTGTTGATAATTTGCTTCTGCCCCTAGAAAGGAGAAACCATTTGGCCGCGGGCATTATAGGCGCAAAGCATTGCGTCTCGTGCAGTTAATATTAATAATGATGAACGTGTTAGATCTGCCATTTGAGACTGAAGCAAAAGAGGGATTACAGAAATATTGCCAAATTTATTGATTATGAGGGTTATGTCAAAAATTTTCGCGTGGTTTTGTCATAAAAAAATGGGCTGCCAAAATTGGCAGCCCATTTTAAAGCGCGGTAAATCCTAATTAATGAGAATTTAAGTCATTAACACTAGTCGATGTGCACGTTTTGAACCAACAATGGGTTGGCATTTACCTCGTCCTGGGGGAAAAGCGAAGTCCATCTGGACCCGCCGGCTGGATATGACAATATTACGTGAGTGGCGGCAGTAAAACCGGTAGCACCTGTCCTGTCAAGGGCAGAGTTTGTACGTTTAAGATCTTGAAACCTGAAACCCTCCCCCCAAAGTTCAATCCGTCTGTGGCGCATAATCTCGTCGATAAGAGCTTGACCGGTGTTGGTTGACAAGGTGTAGTTAGGATCCCTGGTAGAAATCAACTGGTGCAATACCGTGGCGGCAGGGCCAAATTGATTTGCTCTTGCCAAAGCCTCAGCCTCTATAAGGAACATTTCGGCAACACGCATGTAAATTACATCGCCACGGCTGTCGGCGGCACTAACTGCCTGAAATTTGAACGAATGGTGATTTGCTGCAACATAGGTTGTTGGTAATCCGGCAGCATTTAATCTTGTTCTTGCACCGGCGGCAGTTGCTTCAAACCACTGCCTACGAACATCGGTGGGGGAAATTTGGTTAAACAACAACGCATTTATTCTCTTCGGGGCACTCCTGATATTGGTCGAACTGAAATTGAACGACATGAATGCAAAGAATGAGTGGAAGAATGTTGTGTGGTCAAGAATTACGTGGCTAGCCCACATTGCCTCGGGTAGGGCCCTGTTGTTAAAACCTGACATCAATTGAGCGTGGGTAAGAAGAGTCCTACCAGCCCTGGCTGCATTAGCCATACTGGCAGCTACTGTCCATTCGCCGGTTGCCAAAGCTACCCTTGCCCTCAGCCCCCTTGCAACGGCCACCGAAAGGTGAGAGTTGTTTGGCACCACTTTACCATCGAGCAGTGCTATGGCATCGGTAAGGTCTTGCCTAATCTGGGTGTAAACAGCTTGCACGGTCGCCCTTGGTTGGGGTTCGCTAGTAACTGTAACCATGAGAGGTACTCCTAGCTGGTCGTTGCTGGGCCTGGTCCAATCAAATCTATCGGCATAAAACTGTACCAATTCAAAATGAGCCCAAGCGCGATATGCGAGGGCCTGACCCTTTATGGCATCACGCTCTGCAGCAGGACCAACAGCACCATCAATATTTTTTATGATGATGTTTGCATTAACAATTACTTGGTAATAAAACCTGTAGCGGTGCCATACCTGAGAAGAGTTGGGGTTAACGTGGGGTTGCCAACGCTGTGAACCCATAAACCATTGGTTGACGTGAAGCACGAGGTCATCGCCCATGTGGTCGTTGTGAATCATCAATCCACTCTGGCCACATTGATCCATATCGCCCCCCCTGCCTGCCCAAGAGCCTTGCTGATATAGCAACCTGTGAATGCCGTTGATGGCACCCCAAGCATTTTTGGTTGTGGTAAAAACATCAGCTGCCGAAACAGCTTCATTTGGATAAAGTTCAAGGTAATCCTTACCGCAGGATTGCGGAACTGTAAGAAGCCCAACAATGGTAATTATTAAAAAAAGGAATCTTTTCATTTTATTCGAGAGTTTTTAAAGTGAAACATTCAAGCCAAACGTAATAGAACGAGAGGGCGAGTAATCGTTCCAGGTGGTTCCTCCAAAACCTTGCTGAACGTTCATACCCTTCCTGGCATAAACCATATGGAGGTTCTCGGCGGCTGCAAAGATCCTCAGTCTAGATAGGGTCAATGCATCAACCAAACGTTTCGGAAGCGTGTAAGAAACATTAACCGACCTGACATTGAGATAGTTGGCACTTATAAGCCATCTTGTGGATGCGGCATTTGCGCTGGCCACCTCGGTGGGATTCATTCTTGGAACATTGGTTATTTGACCGGGGGTTGTCCATCGGTTGGCCTGATCGGCATGCATTGACGAACCCCAGGAGCTATAACTCATCAAGCTGCCATAAGTACCGTCATATATCTTACCGCCAAGCCTGTAAACCAAAAGAACCGAAAGGTCAAAATTTCCAATTTTCAGATTATTGGTAAATGACCCAAATACAGACGGTATGGAGGTTCCGGAATAAATATACTTTGCATTTGTATGGGCCGTTGTTAGTGTATCAGTGCCAATAATAACTATTCCGGTGGCGGCCGTTGTATTTTGAGCAAAGAATAGACCCCTTCCGTCTGCGGGATTTACTCCCCACCAATGACGCAACCAGTAATCATAAATTGAACGCCCTTCCATCAATTTCTTGGTTCCAGAAATAATTTCGTCTGTTGGACCTCCTGGCATGCGGGTAATTTTATTCGCGAAACTTGTTGCATTAATGTCAACATTCCACTCAAAATTGCGAGACCTAACCAAATCAACTGCAACGCGAGCTTCAATACCCCTATTGTACATTGCACCTATGTTCCTGTCTTGTTGCAAAACACCCGAAGAAATGGGTAGTGGCACTGCAAATAGAAGATTTTCGGAAATTCTGTGGAAGAAGTCAACGTTACCTCTTAGGCGATTGAACAACCCAAACTCAAGAGCGATTGTGTAAGCATTATTAGACTCCCAGGTAAGGTCATGGGCGGCCAAGGTAGACTGCAAGAAGCCTGCCTCGTTGGCGTTGTTCCTTATGGCATAAAGAGCGTGCCACGGATAATAGGAGACAAGCCCGTCATTACCGGTTTCGCCGTAAGAAGCCCTTAACATTAAGATATTGATTGGGCGTATATCCCTGATAAAGCTTTCTCTGTCCAAACGCCATGCTCCACCAACCGACCAGAAATTGCCCCAACGAACATCCTTGTAAAAGCGCGACGAACCATCACGGCGTATGGATGCAGATAGCATGTACTTCTCGTCGTAGTCGTACCTGATTTGGCTGAAATAACCTTCGGTCCTGTATTGTTGGGTAAACGATGTACTTGCAGTAATTGCGGTAAAATTGATAAGTTCGCTATTACCGGTCAAAATTTGGTTTTGACTAAATCCTCTCTGATAATTGTAAGTCCAGTCGTAGTTTTCGTGTCCCGCCAAAATGTCAAAGTTGTTTTTACCGATGCTAGTATTGTATTTCAAAAGTTGATTTAGTGTAATAGCGGTTATGCGAGTATTAATCCTTTCGCCCCTGCCTGCTGGAGCACCATCCCCAACAAGTGGGTTGTCAAACCTGCTACTCAAAAAGTTGTTAAAGTCAACAGAAGCATTAACCGTGAATGTAAGACCTTTGAGCAAGGATATTTCGCCAAATGTTATTGCCGACAAGGTGTTTCTTTTGAAACCTTCTTCATTTAAAATTGTTTCGGCAACGATGTGTCTTCCGGGGTGAGCTCCGGCGGGCCTGTTGGGAAGGCCTAAGTTGGCCATACCGCCCAAGTCCCATATTTTATTTCCCGCATCGTCAAGAATATAGGCCCCGGTTTGCAGGTTTTGTGCATAAATCGGAAAAATCGGCCCAATTGTTCTGGGAAAAAAGAACGGGTTAACAAAACCGGTGTTACTATCGGTACGCGCCCCTTTTGACGAAACGGCACCACCCGCAATGTTAAAGCCTGTTCTAAACCAATTGTTTGCCCTTGCATTGAAATTAACACGCCCCGAAAATCTTTCAAAATTAGTTCCGTTCATGAATCCTTGATCATCAAGATAGCCCAAAGAAACAAAGTAGTTGGTGGCCCTTGATCCTCCAGAATAACTGATACCCGTTTCCGTTCTAATACCCGTACCCATAAGTTCGCCTGCCCAGTCAGTATCTTGGGGCGAATAAACCAATTTGGCATTTGGATTCAACCTTCCGTCGGTCAACACTACTTCGTTGTTTGGCACTCCCCAAGGATTGTAAAAAAGATTGGTAGAAATCAAATTATTTGTTGCATTTTGAGCAGCAACTTCCAATGTTTGCCCCGTGGTGAAATGCAACTGATTGCGAAAAGCTTCCCAAGCCAATTCGGTCCATTGGGCAGGACCTAACATATCGTATTCTGGTATGAACCTGGTGCTGAAACCAAAACTTGTGTTTACGTCGAACCTTGACCTATCTGCTTGGCCCCTCTTGGTTTGAATCATAACAACACCATTGGCTGCCCTGTTTCCGAAAAGGGCTGTTGCGGCGGCATCCTTCAACACTGTCATACTTTCGATGTCGGCGGGATTAAGGTTATTAATACCCAAAGCATATGGCACCCCATCAACCACGTAAAGTGGTGCACTCGAGGCATTGATAGAACCAAATCCCCTGATCCTAACTGCTTGGCCATCGCCAGGTTGCCCGCTGGCAGCAGTTACCTGAACACCGGTTGAAAGACCTTCAAGGGCGGTTGAAACGTTGCTAATGGGCCTGTTTTCGATTTGCCTGGCAGTAACCTGGGTGGCAGCTCCCGTAAAGGTTGACCGCCTGGCTGTACCGTAAGCGACTACCAGTACCTCTTCAAGGCCAATCATATCCGATTGGAGTAGTATGTTAATGGCCGTACGGCCGTCAACGTTTACCTCTTGTGTTACATAGCCAATGTTTGTAACAACCAAAACCGCGTTTGCGGCAGCGGTTAAGGTAAACTTTCCACCAAGGTCGGCAATTGTCCCATCGGTGGTGCCCTTAATTGCAACCGAAGCAAATGGAACGCCATCGCCGGTTTGAGAGTCGGTAATAGTACCGCTGATTCTTATTGTCTGTCCAAAGGCAGTGTTAAGCCCCAGAAACAGCAAGAATCCCATAAAAACAATTTTTCTCATCTGTTTTTTTTGTTTAGTTAATAAAGGGTTAATAAAAGGTTAATAAAGGGTTAATAAAAAAATAATAATAAATGTTTGTGATGCAAAAATATAAAAAATCTTAACTTAAATTTAAATTTTTGTTAAAAATCATTAAAGAATTTCAAAACACTCTGGGCTTTATTTTTTGCAGTTTTGCGACCTTACGGTAAATGAGAATTTAATTTGGTTGTTGGCCAAAAAGTGCCGTTGGGTTACGGGTCAAGACACATTGTTTTTGGTGTTTTAGAAATTATTTGCGTTTAATTCCACTGGCAGCATTGGTTTGAAATAAGTGTAGCCTGTAAAAGTTTGACCCCCCGAGTGGCCTTGAAGCACAAACAAGACTGCTTTCTTAAAACCATTGATCGCCTTGCCAAAAGCCCCGGTTTGATGTATGGCACTTGGCTATTTGCCCATCCTGTTTCATGGTTTTAAATTTCCAATTTCCCAAGTCTTGCTCCCCTCAAGGTGGCCTTGCACCGTTTTTTACCTATAATCCTTTTGGCATGCTGCTTTTCTAAGATTCAAAAAAATCGTTCCTTACAAGTTTAATGAATTTTGGCATTGTCATTTTTATTAATTACAAAAAATGAACTATTTTTGCGGCTGGTTAATCTCAGATTAAATCATACATTCCCAAAAAATGAAAAACATACTTCAAAGGTTGGTGCTCGCTGCAGTGGTGATTATTTTCACATCCTCCTGCAGGTTAAATCCACCGCCAGAGCCCGATTACGTTGGCGAATTAAACTCATTGCTACCCCTGTTGCAATCGAGCACGGCCGAGTTTAACGGGTCAGAACTTGGCAGGTTTCAGTTGATTTGGATGCAACAGTTGGCAGGTTTTCGCAGCGATGACCTGGAAATTGACACCTACAGGATGAACTCTCGCCACGGGCAAGATGCATGGACAAACTTCTACATTTCCAGAAATATCATCATGCCGCGAATCATTTCTTTGTTTTTCAGCTCGGAGAAAATTGACGCCAAGGCATTTCTTGGCATTACAAGAGTGTTGGCTGGGCTCAACATCGGCCTCATGACCGACACTTATGGCGACATACCACGCGACAAGGCCGTTTCGTACGTGCAAGGTTTTTCGGTGGTTGAGTACGATACCCAAAGCAAGGTTTACGAATTTATCATAGACCAATTGACCAAGGCAGTGACTGATCTCACGGCAGCACAATTCGAACCCGACAGCCTCAAGCCAAAAGATAGCGATAAAATGTACGGCGGCAACCTAACCAACTGGATTAAGGCAGCCAACGTGGTAAGGGCAAGGTACTTGCTAAGGCTTGCACACAAGTTTGGCGATTACGTTATGGTAAAAAACCATCTTTCAGCCGCCACCCTGATGACTGGCAACCAAGACGACCTGCAATACGTTTATAGCGGAAACGAGCGCAACCCTTATTACCGGTCGGTTACTCTTGGACAAAATGCAAGGGTCGGGAAGTTCCTGGCCGATCGAATGCACGAAGTAAACGACCCAAGGTTACCAGTTTTTTTAAGACGGAGCACCCTTGACCTTACCTATTTTGGAAGCGCACCCGGCCAGGCAAACGTGCACGCTTCATACATTGGCGCACCATTATCATCCATGTATAGCCCAACATACCTTGTAACGTACGTTGAGCAAAAATTCATTGAGGCCGAAGTCCATCACCGCACTGGCCAGCAAGGATTGGCCGACTTGGCCTTTGAGCAGGCAGTAAAGGCTTCATTGCAAAAACACGGAGTAAGCAACACCGCGTGGGAAAGCCAGCACGCCTCGGTAACTAATGTTACACTTGAGCAAATTATCAATGCCAAGTACGTTGCGCTTTTCCTTAACCCTGAAGTTTGGAGCGATTACCGCCGCACCGGGTATCCTGCCTTAACCCCTTACGTGGCCCCATCTCCCAAGACCGGCACCAGTAATCCGGCAATTCCTCGCCGATTCCTTTACCCACAAAGCGAGATTTCAAACAATGCCAACAACGTACCAAAGGACGTTACAATTTACACCCGTATGTGGTGGGACAAGGAGTAAGGTCAAGAACTTTTGGCGAACAGTGAAGAATCAGGTGGCTGTGTCAAATGGCTAATACTTGGCCGCGAAAACACAAAGTATCGCTAATTGATAAACCCTGAAATTCAGGCAAGGGCAATTTAATTTTTTCGTGCCGAATTAGGTTTTTCAACTTTTCTGAAACCCCCAATATAATTTTCTGCGACAAGGCAAAGTCTTGTCATTTTTTATTGAAGGGAAATCTCCAGCCGAATCATAAACCCAAAACAACAACGATTTGAAGGGTTCAAAGAATAATTTTTGTTCATCGCACCAAAGCCTGGCAAATATTTTAATTAGCTTTGCTGGCCATAACAATGAAAAATACTACTGTCATGAAAAAAAATTACTTGTTTTCTTTTCTGGCAATTATTTGCCTGATCAAATTAGAAGCCCAAGACAGAATTACTGGCTATAATTTTGCAACCCGTTCTGAGGTGATTGCTCAAAACGGTATGGCAGCAACAAGTCATCCCCTCGCCACCCAAATTGCCATAGATATTCTTAAAAGGGGAGGCAACGCCATTGACGCAGCCATCGCGGCCAACGCCGCCCTTGGTCTTATGGAGCCAACAGGATGCGGTATTGGAGGAGATTTGTTCGCATTAATTTGGGATGCAAGAACCGGAAGGCTTTACGGATTGAATGCCAGTGGGCGATCGCCAAAAGGGCTTAAACGCGAGTATTTTGTTGAGAACGGATTTGAAATGATCCCGCAAAGAGGTCCACTGTCGGTAAGCGTCCCCGGAACCATTGACGGATGGTTTGAAATGCACCAAAGGTTTGGAAAACTATCTATGAAGGAAATATTGAGTCCTTCAATAGAATATGCCCGTGGTGGTTTTCCCGTAACAGAGCTTATAGCTTATTACCTGCAAAGGTCTGTTCATGCCTTAGGGCGTTTT
Source organism: uncultured Bacteroidales bacterium (assembly GCA_964349365.1). Taxonomy (GTDB): domain Bacteria; phylum Bacteroidota; class Bacteroidia; order Bacteroidales; family UBA7960; genus UBA7960. Next base: position 31,183 of record CAYGFY010000028.1, read on the forward strand.
CCAAATTTCCAGAAAACCTTCATGCCTGATGGCAGGATGCCTCAAAAGGGAGAAATATTTCGCAATCCGTTTTTGGCAAACACCTATGAAATAATTGCAATACAAGGAAGAGATGCATTTTACAAGGGTGAAATTGCACGAACCATAGCCAATCACGTGAAAGAAAGCGGCGGTTTTTTGAGCTACGAAGACCTTTCAACCCATACAAGCACTTGGGTCGAACCCGTGAGCGTGAATTACCGTGGCTACGATGTGTGGCAGCTTCCACCAAACGGCCAAGGTATTGCCGCACTGCAAATGCTCAATATTCTGGAAGGTTACGATATAGCAAGCTTGAATCTTTATAGTCCGGAATACATTCACTTACTTGTGGAAGCCAAGAAACTTGCCTTCGAAGACCGGGCAAAATACTATGCCGATATGGACTTCAACCATATTCCCGTCAAGGAGCTTTTATCTAAAGAATATGCGGCTCAACGGCGAGGACTGATAAGCCCAAACCGTGCAGCCAGAAGATATGATGCTGGTATTTTGGAACCGCAAAATACAATTTACCTTACCGTAGCAGATAAAGATGGGAATATGGTATCGCTAATTCAGAGCAATTACAGAGGAATGGGCAGCGGAATAACTCCACCTGGACTTGGTTTCGTGCTTCAAAACCGCGGCGAAAGTTTCAACCTACAACCAGGACATTTTAACACTTACGAGCCGGGCAAGAGGCCATTCCACACAATTATTCCGGGATTTATAACCAAGGATGGCGAGCCTTTCATGAGTTTCGGCGTAATGGGAGGCGACATGCAACCTCAAGGCCACGTGCAAATAGTGGTAAATACTATTGATTTTGGAATGAACCTTCAAGAAGCAGGCGACGCCCCGAGGATACAACACATTGGATCAACCGAACCAACAGGCACCAAACAGATGACCGATGGAGGAATAGTTTACCTTGAATCTGGCTTTCCTTACGAAACCATTAGGGCTCTAATGGAAAAAGGACATACAATTCAATGGGCTAATGGGTCTTTTGGTGGCTATCAGGCCATATTGTGGAACAAGAAGAACAAGGTTTACCACGGAGCATCAGAATCAAGAAAAGACGGCCAGGCGGCGGGGTACTAAAAAAGAATTTAAGAGTGAAAATCATCAGAACATTTGACCAACCGAGAAATTGAATTGATGAGCGATTGAACTAAAATTTCAAACCTTATTTTAAACCAAATTATCAAAGGAGCTATTGCAGACTTGACCTGCAATAGCCTACTCGTGGCAATCATTGTGGTTTTTAGCAAACTATAAAAGGGTGCATACCTTACATGTTGAAAATTGCTGGCCGGGTAATTGCGAGTGGGGCTAAAGCCCCCTTGGGGCACCCTTTTGCTGGCAATGATGATTACCTTAATCAATAAGCCCCCAAGGGGCGACCTTGTGCTATTTTTTTCAGCTTTTATGATTTTTCAACCGTTAGTATTTGTTTGCCGTTGTTTTTTTCTTCCCGGTTCCTGCGCAACACCTGCATATACGATAGTGGGCTGGTGCAGCAGGCTGTTACATGACCCCTAAGGTTACACGATGGTTAACAAAAAGCTTAGGATTCTGTGCTATAGGCCCGGTGAACCTAGCCCCGCCCCATACCACCTGCTGCAAAAAACGAGCCCCTACCTGACGGAAGGGGCTCGTTAAAAAAAAA
>CAYGFY010000029.1:0-32434 GCA_964349365.1 uncultured Bacteroidales bacterium
TTGCACTTGCCAGAAAACGAAGAAAATGGTTTAATTCACTCCGGGATTATCCTCTTGATTTAACATTGAAATTCTCTAATGCGCAATTTGGGTTAAAATCAATCATAACACTATCCGTGGTGGTGCGGAAATCGAGGTGGAAAGGCTTCTTCCTGAATTCTTTGGATGCGGAGCAACTATCAGCCGCCAAGTTTAGTTGCCTGATGTTTTGACCCTCGTTTTTGAGAATTTCCAAAACGTGTAAAATGCTAAAATAAGTTGCCTCCACTCTTACTTGGTAAGGTTTGAGCATAATGGGCTTCGAGAAGCAACCCTATACAATTATGCTGGGCTGCAAATCCGTTTGAAAGCGCGGGGGGAGATGTCCTTGAATACAGCCCACTACTGGGGTCGTGCCAGTTTCTGTAAGTAACGTACGGGAAAACGGGAAAACCGCTTGCTTTCATCAACGATTCCCATCGTGGCAAAAAATCCTCTTTACACCACCGTGTCAAATTATGTTCCATATTTCCAAAAACCTCAGTGATCTAGGTCATAGGGTATTGGTAATCGCCACCATTGGTTGAATGGGTGGCAATAAAGAAATCTGGTTGCCACTTGTTCCACAACCTCAAGAAGTGCTGCATTTCAATTGCATCGGCTTTCAAGAAGTCGCGATTGAGGTTAAGGTTGCGGGCATTTGTTCGCCAGCCCATTTCCTCCTGGCCATTTTGATTGATGCGATTATAAGGGCCAAAACGCTCGTGACCGTCAACGTTGAAAATTGGAATGAAAAGGAGGGCAACGTTTTCAAGAAGGTCTTGAAATTTTCCGTCAATTACAATATCGCGAAAAAAAACCAGCATCCTAACCCACTGGTTCGCCAGCGTGTATTGCCGCCATCACCAGCAAAACAAGGTTGCCACTTTCGTGAACTTTTTCCGGTGTGAAATTCCCTTTGTTGTCGAGAATTAGCAAGGGCAGTTCACGTGGCTGATGGCTTTTGCCAAAGGTTGTATATTGCAGCATTGGCGAAGCTTCTGCCAAACGCCTGGCAAAATCTTTGGTTTCGGCATGGCGTGGTGTTTGGTTGCGGCCATGCAACTCGTAAAAGTTTGCCAATTTTGGCCAAATGCTTGGAAAACAATTAAATAAATTGATACTACAATAAGTCCCTTTTTCCGCATATATAAATTGAAAATTCCAGTTTTTTGCCCTACTTGTTTATCAAAGTTATTCGTTTCCCTATAATTCACTTAGGCTTTTCTTGATTAGCCCGTATAGTTCATCATACTCCCGTATAACCGGAAACATCGGGTAGTCGCTTACAACGTTGTCAGGTGGTCGGAAGAAAATTCCCGTGTCGGCCTGTTGTATCATTCCCATATCGTTGTAAGAATCGCCGATACCTACCACCTTGTATTTCAGTCCTTGCATGGCTTGAACAACGGCTCTTTTTGGATCGGGTTGGCGCAATTTGTAATCAACAATCATTTCGTTTTCGTCAATCACGAGGTTGTGGCAAAAAACAAGAGGTTTCCCAAGTTTCTCAATGAACGGCATTGCAAACTCCACGAAACTATCCGTAACTATAATTGCTTGCGTGAGCTCCCGCACCTTATCGAAAAACTCCCTCGCGCCAGGCAGCAAATCGAGCGAACGAATAACCTCCTGAATTTGGGTTAGGGTGATTTTGTGCTCGTGCATTATACCCATGCGATACTTCATCAGCTTGTCGTAATCAGGCTCATCGCGAGTTGTAATCTTAAGCTCTTCAATACCAGTTTTCTTGGCAACATTTATCCAAATTTCCGGGGTGAAAACACCCTCCATGTCAAAGCAAACTATGTTCATGTTGATGGCCTTATAAGTTTGTGGGTTGGGAAGTTTAGGAGTTTTTTCAATTACGAAATAAAAAGTCCAAAGTTACTGGTCTTGTACCCCCGTACCCCACCTTTATAAGGGTGGGCGATAGTGACCAATGAAATCTGTGATAATCGGTGTTAATCCGTGGTTATTTCTGATTTTTTAATTGTCCATTGTCAATTATTTACCATTCACTAACCCCTACTCAATACTTGCTCAAAAGGTACCTCTTAAACTCCTTGTAGTCAGTCGGGATCGAATCGTATTGTTCTTCTTTTTCTTCTATTCCTTGAAGGCTCGGCGGAAGTTCTGGGTCGAATCCCAAAAGGCTGTTGATTTCTTCTGGAAACTTGGCAGGGTGTGCCGTTTCTAAAACAACGCTCAAGATATTTTCACTACCAGCGCCTTTTTCAGAAATGTATTTTTGCAGTCCAGCCCAGCCTACAGCGCCGTGCGGCTCAAGCAAAAGTTCGAATTGGCTCCAAGCATCCTGTATCGTTTTGCGGGTTTGAATGTCCGAGACGGATGTTGACCAAATTTCTCTTCGCATAGCATCCGTATCGGCAGGTTTTGCGATGTTTCCAACCTCATCCATCTGGCCTCCATACAGGTCAACAAGGCGGGCAAGGTTGCTCGGATGCCCAACGTTCATTGCGCTTGAGATGCAATTCCTCGAGGGTTCAATCTTATTGTAAATACCAGTTTCCAAATACTTCGGGAACTCGTCGTTTTCGTTCACGGCAATCACGAACCTATCAACCGGCAATCCCATTTTCATTGCCAGAACGCCCCCCATCATGTCGCCAAAATTTCCCGAAGGAACCGAAAAGGTGATTTTCTCTCCCCTTGCTGCCAACATTGAGTAGGCATAGAAATAGTAAACACTTTGCGGAATTAACCTGCCAATATTAATGGAGTTGGCCGAAGAAAGGTTTAGATGAGCCAAATCGGGGTCGGCAAACGCTTGCTTTACAAGTGCCTGGCAATTATCAAACTTGCCATCGAGTGACAAAACTTGAATGTTTTGGCCCAAGGTGGTCATTTGTTTGCGTTGTCGGGTGGTAACCTCATCCTTGGGAAAAAGAACCACTGCTTTGATTCTATCCAACCCCAAAAATGCGTGAGAAATGGCACTTCCCGTGTCGCCCGAGGTTGCCGTTAGAATAAGTAATTCACGATTTTTTTGCTCCAGGTAATGGTTCATCAACCTGCCCATCATTCGTGCCGCGAAATCCTTGAATGAAGCTGTAGGCCCTTGGTCGAGCCTCATAACGAATTGCCTGCCAGTGACGTGCTCCAATGGAATGTCGAAATTGTAGGCATCGCGTGTTAACTCTTCAAGTTTCTCCCTTTCAATCTGTGCTTCCAAAAACTTGAACATAACCTTGGCAGCAATTTCGTGATAGGCCATACTGGAAAACTCCGAAATTTCGCGTGCACTTAGCTTTGGTATTCTTTCGGGTATGTACAAGCCCTTGTCAGGAGCTTGACCCCTGAGCAATGCTTCGGAAAAACTTACCGGGTCAGAGTTTTTGTTTGTTGAATAGTACAACATGTTTTTTAAAGTTACAACTTTGCGGACGAGGCTCCACCTGCCGAATATTCGGGCGAAGTGAAGGAAAACCTCTTGCCACCAAGGGTGTCGAGAGCTTGTTCTAAATCGCGAATAATGTCGTCAGGATGTTCGCCCCCAACGCACAAGCGGATGAGATTGTCTGGTATTGCAGCCAGTTTGCGTCCTTCCTCGCCTTGTTGAGAGTGGGTGCTAATGGCAGGTATGGTGGCAATCGACTTAATTCTACCTAAGTCGGTTGCACGGTATATTCTTTGGAATGAATCAAAAACTTGGCGAGCGGCTGCTGCCCCACCTTTTACAAGAAACGACATAAGGTGTCCGTACCTATTTACCTGCTTGCCATAGCGTGGATCAAGTTCCGAATCTACAAGATACATGTACTTTGATGCAAGTTCGTGCAGCTCGTTACCAGGCAAACCAAGGTAATCAACCCTTTCAATTGATTTGTGCTGCGCCAGAAATTCTGATACTGCTTGCGTGGAAGAACTCACCAAATCCATCCTGGTTCTAATGGTCCTTATGTCATTGAGGGCCATTATGGCATTCATTGGCGAAATGTTTGGCCCGTTATCGCGATTTGGCAAAAGCTTAAGGTATCCGCAAAAATCGGCTTTCATTTGATCGTTATCAATATTGGAGGTTAGATTTTTTTTGGCAATAACTGCTCCGCAAATGACAAAACCACTCGATGCCAAAGATTTGGTAACGCTCTGAACAACAATGTCGGCACCGTGCTCAATGGGCCTCAATAGGGCAGGGGTGGCCACGGTCGAATCGACAATTAGCGGAAGATTGTATTTGTGGGCAATATCTGCCACTTTTTTTATATCGAAAAAGTTTTGGCCGGGGTTGCTCGGTAACTCTCCGTAAAGAAATCGGGTATTATGGTCAATGTTTCTTTCCCATTCGTCAAGGTCATTGGGGTTTATTATCTTTCTCCATTCTACATCAAACTCCTTTTCCTTTCTTGCTGAAAACAGCTGGTAAGTACCCCCGTAAATCTGGGTGGTGGCCACGAAGTTTATCTTGGCATTGGGTTTGTTGGGGTCATTTACCAGAAAGGGTTCTATTGCGCTTCGAATTGCCGACATTCCTGATGAAGTTGCAACGCAGTTAGTTTCAACCCCTGAATTGTAGCCCTCGAGTAAGGCCAAAACACCCTCGTAGTAGTAAACTGATGGGTTTGCAATTCGCGAATAGCACCAGGTTGGAATCATGTAGCCCAGGCCTGCCTCCATTTCATCACTGTTGCGATAGCCTTGCGACGTTGACATGTAAACCGGCTCTATTACCGAACCTTGATTAAAGTCTAAAGCCTCCTGCATGGAATAGACACCGTGCACCGCAATGGTATCAAAACGGCACTTGCGCATTTCGGCCAAATTACGCTTTTGCCAGTCCATTGCTCTAATGCCAGCATCAACAAATTTTTTTACTCCTTGGTTTTCCATTTTTGTGATTTTTGGTTTTTTCTGGCAACTAAATTAGACATTTTTTTCAAACCAGACTTTTCGAGAAAAAAAAGATAAAAAATATTGGTTTAACATTTTGATTAACTTTGCTACCACACGAAAAATAATCAAAAATCATGATCGAACAATTACTAAAAATCGTACGGCAGAATTCTTCCGAAAGTATTGTGAAAAACAAGGATGTACCAGACCAGTACAACAATGCAGTTCAAGAAGAAGTTACGAACACCATCGAAACTACGTTGGCAGGCCTTTTAAAAAAAGGAAAAACCAACGATGTGGTGGCATTTTTTGGTTCAGCTGCCTCCAATCAATCGGTTGGCATTTCTGGCAATCCGATAGCTACCCAAATTTCAAATAACATTGTTAAGGCTCTTGGCGAAAAGTTTAAATTGCCTCCTGCCGTGTCGTCGGCAATTGCAAGCGCCTTGCTTCCCAAGGTCCTCGGGCAGTTTTCAAAACAAGTTGCAGACCCCAAGGACAAAAGCATAGATATGAACAGTGTAATAGGTACCCTACTCGGAAGTGGAAAATCGGGCAGGTCGAAAACTTCTGGTGGTATTGACTTCAATAGTATTCTTGGAAACATTTTATCGGGTGGCAGTAGCAAGAGTGGCTCAAAAGGGGGCGGAATTAATTTTGGTGGCATTTTGGGATCGATTTTGGGTGGTGGTTCGGCCAAAAATAATCCAGCACCACGACAAGCAGGACCCTCAAAGGCAAAGACCCCAACAAGTGGAAAAAAGATTACCCGGACAAAAGGTACCACAAACAAGAAGAGCCTTGGCAGCGATTTATTAGGCGGTTTACTTGGAAAAATTTTTAAATAGCTCTTGAACCCTTAAAAACCATCAAAAATGAGCACCGAAAAGAAAGTTACCCGTGTCGAGGGCGGAAGCCAGGCTTCACCTCCGAAAACTTTTGCCCCAACCCCCGAAAGCAAGTCCAAGGCAAATCAGCTAAGGCTATTTGCAGGCTTGTCATGGCTACTGGCAATTGCTGCCCAAATTGTTGCTATTCTAATGCTTTTCAAGACACCAATAAATATGGTGTTGATAATTGGATTGATTGTTATTGACTTGGCATTTGCAATTTTGGGTTCAATCTTGTGGAAAAAATCCAATAGGCTTGATCCTGCTTCCGAAAAGAACAAATTCATGTTTTTCATGCAGAGCCAGCTTGGATTGGTGGTAGCAATTATCGCCTTCTTGCCCTTGGTTATTTTTATTTTTACGAGCAAGAATCTCGATGGTAAGCAAAAAGGCATTATTGGCGGTATAGCAGTAGTTGCCCTGCTCATTGCAGGTATCACGGGTATTGACTTTAACCCCCCATCCGTGGAGCAATACACCCAACAAGCGTTTGAAGTTGAGCAGCTTACAGGCCAGAACCTGGTGTACTGGACCAAGTCTGGCTCAAGATATCATATCGACATGGGCTGCCACTCGATAAACACCGGAAGGACCGATGAGATATTCGAAGGTACCGTGGCACGAGCCAGAGAGCTGAAAAACATTTCGGAACTCTGTGGCCACTGTCGAAACAGGGCAATGCGCGAGAAAAACCTAACTGCCGAAGACTTGATAATGCCTGAAGAAACGGAGATTGGTGGTACTGAATAATTGGTTAGGTTCAACCCGTTGTTGGATAGGTCGTTGCGGTTGTGCAACGGCCTATCTCAATTTTTTTCCTTGGGCAAGCTTGACTTCAGCAATCTTTCAAGACTTTCCCGGGTTGAAAAAGGAAAACAATAATAGGACCTTGATTTCGTTACAAAAATCAAATAAACTTTTTGGCCATTCTTGGGTTTATCATTAAAAATATTGGATAGTATAAATGACAAAATTTTAAAATACTGTTTTTCAGGGTTTTAAAAATATTTTCATTTTTATTTTTTGTTATCCAAAAAAAACTACTTTTGCAAAAAATTTGAAATAGGTTAACAATTATGTATTGGACATTAGAATTGGCTTCAAAACTCGAAGATGCTCCTTGGCCAGCAACCAAGGAAGAGTTAATTGATTACGCACTTCGTTCAGGTGCGCCCATGGAAGTTATCGAAAACCTCCAAGAGATTGAAGACGAGGGCGATATCTACGAAAGCATCGAGGATATTTGGCCTGATTATCCAACAAAGGATGATTTTTTCTTCCACGAGGACGAATACTAAGTAATCCTTTTTAAATCAAACTAAACCGGCTTTTGCCGGTTTTTTGTTTTGGCCCGTATTAATTTAAACATTACCTGGTTCAAGTTGATTATCTTAAAATTTAAACACCATCGTTCAAACAATTCCCACAGCCAATCAGTAAAATTCATACCTTTGTAAGTCAGTTTCTAAATCGGATATTAACGTAAACTAAACATAAATGCTCGGCATACTTAAAAAGATATTCGGCAACAAGGCCGATCGTGATTTCAAGGAAATAAAGCCATTGCTGGACCAAACCTTGCAGGCTTACCAAAAAATCACTCAGCTCGACAATGATCAACTTCGATTGAAAACAATTGAGTTTCGCAAAAAAATCCAAGAAAACATTAGATCTGAGCAAGAAAAGATTGATGCCCTCAAAAGAGAGGCCGAGGAAAACCGCCTGCTAGATATTGATCAGAAAGAAAGCCTTTACAATCAGATAGATGAACTGGAAAAGGTAAAGGACGAGAAGACTGAAAAGCTGTTGATAGAAATCCTACCAGAAGCCTTTTCGGTGATGAAAGAAACAGGCAAACGCTTTACGGAAAATACCGAGGTAGTTGTTACCGCCACCCAAATGGACCGTGATTTGGCTAGCATCCGTCCAAGTATTTCTATCAAGGGTGATAAAGCAGTTTACCAAAATCAATGGATGGCTGGTGGTAATATGATTACCTGGGATATGATACATTACGACGTGCAATTAATAGGAGGTATGCACCTGCATGGCGGAAAGATTGCCGAAATGGCCACGGGTGAGGGAAAAACTTTGGTAAGCACCCTTCCGGTTTACCTAAATGCCCTTGCGGGAAAGGGCGTTCACGTGGTTACCGTTAACGATTACCTTTCGAAGCGCGACTCTGAGTGGATGGGGATGTTGTTTGAATTCCACGGCCTTAAGGTTGACTGCATTGACAAGCACGAATCGCATTCACCTGCCAGACGGGCGGCTTACCTTGCCGATGTTACATACGGAACTAACAACGAGTTTGGCTTTGATTACCTGCGCGACAACATGGCACGCAACCCCGAAGAACTTGTTCAGCGCAAGCACAATTACGCAATAGTTGACGAGGTTGACTCGGTACTTATCGACGATGCGCGAACTCCTCTTATAATTTCCGGCCCCACACCAAGGGGCGAACAGCACGAATTTCACGAACTTAAACCCAAGATCGAGAGGCTCGTAAGCGCACAACGCAACCTTGTCACGAGTATGCTTACGGAAGCTCGCAAGCTAATGGCTGCCCCCGAAGGGCAAATTGACGAGAAAAAACTTGGAGAACTATTGCTAAGGTGTCATCGTGGCCTTCCTAAGAACAAGGCAACAATAAAACTCCTTTCGGAAACCGGAATGAAAACCATACTGCAGAAGACCGAGAACTTTTACATGCAGGAGCAAAACAAGCACATGCACATCATTGATGACCAGCTTTACTTTGTTATTGAAGAGAAAAATAACTCAATAGAGCTCACCGAAAAGGGGATAGACCTTATTACCGGACAAACCGATGACCCTAATTTCTTTATCCTTCCTGATATGGGTTCCGAAATTGCCGAACTGGAAAAGTCCAGCCTCTCGACTCAAGAAAAGATGGAAAAAAAGAACAATCTTCTTGCCGATTTCAGTGTTAAGAGCGAAAGAGTTCACACCATTAACCAGCTTTTAAAGGCATATACCTTGTTCGAAAAAGATACCGAGTATGTAATAATAGATAACAAAATTAAGATCGTTGACGAACAAACAGGCCGTATTATGGAAGGGCGGCGTTATTCTGATGGGCTACACCAAGCACTTGAAGCAAAAGAAAACGTAAAGGTTGAAGCGGCAACGCAGACCTATGCAACCATTACACTCCAGAACTATTTTAGGATGTACCGCAAGCTTGCAGGTATGACCGGTACTGCCGAGACCGAGGCTGGCGAGTTTTGGAACATCTACAAGCTTGACGTGGTTTCTATCCCTACCCACAGGCCCGTGGTTCGAAAGGATTACGAAGACTTGGTTTACAAGACAAAGCGTGAAAAATACAACGCCGTAATTGACGAGATTGTCAACCTGACCGATAAAGGCAGACCTGTTCTTGTTGGTACAACCTCGGTGGAGATTTCGGAACTTCTCAGCAAAATGCTTAATCTCAAAAAGATTAAACACAACATACTCAACGCCAAGCAACACCAGCGAGAGGCCCAGGTGGTTTTGGAAGCCGGTAGGGCAGCGGCAGTTACCATAGCCACAAACATGGCCGGACGGGGAACCGACATCAAACTCGGGCCAGGCGTTAAGGACGCCGGAGGTTTGGCAATTCTTGGTACCGAAAGACACGACTCACGTCGCGTTGACCGTCAGTTGCGCGGAAGGGCAGGTAGGCAGGGCGACCCTGGATCTTCACAGTTCTTTGTTTCGCTCGAGGATGACCTGATGAGGATTTTTGGCTCGGATAGAATATCCAAGATCATGGATAGGCTTGGACTAAAGGAAGGTGAGGTCATACAACACAGCATGATTACCAACTCCATAGAAAGGGCTCAAAAAAAGGTAGAGGAAAACAACTTTGGTATTAGAAAAAGATTGCTCGAGTACGATGACGTGATGAATGCCCAAAGGGAAGTTATATACAGGAAAAGGCACAATGCACTCTTTGGCGAAAGACTTGCAGTGGACATCTCCAACATGTTTTACGACACCTGCGACCAGTTTGTAAACGAACACAAGGACTCGGGAGATTACGAAGAATTCGTGTTCGGCCTGTTGAGAACATTCGGTATTGAAGCGCCATTCGACGAGAGGGCATTTTTCGATACCAAAACCGAATTTCTTGTCGATACCCTATACCAAAAGGCCTTCGGTAATTACAAGGTTAAGATAGAAAATATCTCAAAAATGTCTTTCCCGGTGGTTAAGGAAGTTTTCGAAACCTCGTCCCAGCAGTACCAAGATATTGCCATTCCGATAACAGATGGAAAGAAAACCCTCAACGTTATTACCAACCTGAAAAAGGCATACGACTCGGAGGGTAGGGAAGTGGCCTTGTCTATTGAAAAGAGCATTACCCTGGCAATAATCGACAATGCTTGGAAGGAGCACTTGCGTGAAATGGATGACCTGAAGCAATCGGTACAAAGTGCAGCCTACGAACAGAAAGACCCGTTGCTTATTTACAAGTTCGAATCGTTCGAGCTTTTCAAACGTTTGGTCCAGAAGGTAAGCAAGGATATTATTTCCTTTCTGGTCAAGGCACAATTACCATCCAGGGGAGCCGATCAAGTTCAAAGGGCCGCCATGCGCGAAAAAACCGACATGAGCAACATGAGGGCGGGTCGAAGCGATTTACCCGGTCCCGGCCAACGGAAAACTGAGCCTGTAAGGGTTGAGAAAAAGGTAGGCCGAAACGAACCCTGTCCTTGTGGAAGCGGGAAAAAATTCAAGCAATGCCACGGCAAGGGGGTGTTGGTATCTTAAGGGAAGAAAGAGGAATGAAGAGTACAAGGTGAAAAATTGAGAATAAAGAACCATTGAAGGAATTCTGGTTGAAACGCCTTTTTTTGCATCCTGAATAATTAGAAAAATAGGCAATAATTTTTTTTAAGAGAATTGTAGGCTTCGATGTTTAAAGCCGAAATAATTTGACAAACCCGAGAACAATGTTTGTAACAACCACTCAGGTAAGGGTAAGATACGGCGAGACAGACCAGATGGGCTTCGTATATTACGGAAATTATCCGTTGTATTTCGAGGTGGGTAGGGCAGAGGCGATGCGGCAAATTGGCATGACCTACAAGCAAATGGAAGAAATGGGCGTTTACATGCCTATTTCAAAAATGGAGATTAGGTACTTTAGACCTGGCCACTACGACGACTTGCTGACAATTAAAACTATCGTTAACCAGATGCCCACATCTAGGATGGTATTTGATTACGAAATGTACAACGAACAAGGCACACTCCTATGCACTGCATGTACCGAACTGGCATTTATTAGCAGCCAAACTAACAGGCCAGTAAGGGCTCCTTCGTGGTTTCTGAAAAAAATGGAAGAGGTTTTTGAAAAATAGTGAATAGTGTACTGATAAAGGCGAAGAGTTAATAACCCAGGATAATTGACAATGCACTATTTGCAGATGATCATTTAAAACTTATAACATGATAGTGCTTGCCAATTTCGATTCGAATTGGCCTTAAAGCCTTTCAATTGATAAACTAGTTAGACTTTTTAACTCTTAAACGCCTTAACATTTAAACCTTAACAAAAATGGAAATTTTTTTGAAAGAGAACCAAAAAGTGGAAGTCCACTACCGGGGGCACGTAATAAAAACCGACCAACCAATAATGGCACGCGGTGATGATTCGGCTCCCTCGCCGTTCGAATTATTCCTTGCATCAATTGGGGCATGTGCTGGCTTTTACGTGAAATCTTTTTGTAATCAACGGGGATTGCCCCATGAAAACATAAAGCTGATTCAACGGATGCAGAAAAATGACTTGAACATGATTGGCAGCGTTGACATTACAATAATTGTTCCGGCCGATTTTCCAGAAAAATACAAACCAATGCTCGAGAAAGCGGCAGGTGCTTGCTCAGTAAAAAAGCACATATTAAATGCTCCCGAGTTTTCTATTCAAACCGTTACAGAATAACAACAAAAGATTTTGAAAAAAAAGACCCTCGTGATCGGGGCAAGTGAAAATCCCGACAGGTATTCGTACAAGGCAGTAAAAATGCTAGTCAAGCAAGGCCATCCTGTAGTTGCTGTTGGTCTCAGGTCGGGAGCAATTGACGATGTTATAATTATGAAAGGTACGCCGGTTTTTGAAGGTATCCATACTATTTCACTGTACGTTAATCCGCTGAATCAAGAGTTTTACCTTGATTACATTTTGGCACTTTTGCCGCAGAGGATTATTTTCAACCCGGGCACCTTCAATGATAAATTGGCGCAACTTGCCAATGATGGAGGCATAGAAACAGTAGAGGGCTGCACCCTGGTAATGCTTTCGCTTGGCAATTACTAAACCCTAAGAATAATAAAAATGAAAGGAAAGAAGATTGGTTTCGACACCAAGTTAATCCACTCAGGCCAAATTGAAGACCAATTTGGCAGTGCCACCGTACCCATTTACCAAACAAGCACCTTCAAGTTCAAGAATGCCGACCATGGAGCGGCTTGCTTTGCTGGCGAATCTGATGGTTACATATACACTCGCATAAACAACCCAACCATAGATGCCCTCGAAAGGCTCGTTGCCGACCTCGAAAATGGCTCCCGTGCGGTTGCGGTAAGCTCGGGAATGGCCGCGGTTAATACCATTTACATGGGCTTGCTTAGCAAGGGACATCACATGATTAGTTCTGCTGCGGTCTATGGCCCCTCAAGGTTAGTAATGGAAAAGCACTACTCAAGGTTTGGGGTTGAGTCAGCATACGTTAACACATCAAACCTTGACGAGGTAAGGAGGGCAATCAGGCCAAATACCAAGATGATTTTCGTGGAGACACCAGCCAACCCCACCATGGACTTGACTGATTTGGAGGGAATCGTATCTATTGCAAAAGAGCACAACCTAATAACGGTTGCCGACAATACTTTTAGTAGCCCCTATCTTCAGAAGCCACTCGATTTTGGGTTCGATGTAGTATTTCACAGCATCACCAAGTTTCTAAACGGCCATGCCGATATAGTTGGAGGAATAATTGTATCAAGAACCAAAGAGTTCGATAACATTTTAAGGCCAATGATGATAAACCTTGGGTGCAACATGGACCCCCATCAGGCCTATTTGGTTATAAGAGGCATCAAAACGCTTTCGGTTAGAATGGAGAGGTCGCAAGAAAACGCAAAAAAGATTGCCAACTTCCTTTCCAAGCACCCGGCCATTGCCTGGGTAAAGTATCCGGGCTTGGAAAGCCATCCGCAATACCAACTTGCCAAGAAACAAATGAAGGGTCCGGGAGCAATAATAAGCTTCGAATTAAAAGGTGGAATTGAAGCCGGCAAAAAACTGATGGACAATGTTTGCCTATGTTTATTGGCAGTTTCGTTGGGCGGAGTCGAAACACTAATTCAGCATCCGGCAAGCATGACCCACTCAAAAATGGATAGGAAAACAAGGATTGAAGCGGGAATTACCGATGGTTTGGTGAGGTTTTCGGTGGGCATCGAAAACGCCGAGGATATCATAAACGACTTAAAACAAGCACTCGAAAAGGTTTAAGCCGTTTTTTTTATTTTTCGGTAACTAAAAAATTTTACCTTTGCCACTCGCAATTTGTGTTGATTATTACCGGAATTTTGGTAGTCACACCTGCAAGGTGTTTAATTAATTCATTTTTCTCTAATACTTTAATTAGTAACCTGTTTTTAAAAATTAGCTAAGATGGCAAAAAAGAAACAACTGGACCCCGAAAACGACAAAAGCGTTGAAAATAGCGGGGATGAGCCTCTCAAGGTTGAAAACTCAACGCAATCACTTCAAGAACAAAAACTGGCAGAAGAACCTATCAAAACAGAAGAGGTCAAGCCTGAACTGACCGAACAAATTGAGCAAATCATAGATGAAGTAAAGGAGGTTATACCTGAAGCCATTCTCGAACCCGAGCTTGAGGAGCCCATGGTTTTAGAACCAGAAGTTCATGAAACGGCCATTGTTGAACTTCAAATTCTAGCTGACACTGAAGCTGAAGTCGAGCCACCACTTACAGGTGCTGAAGCTGGGCCAAGAAAAATTGAATTAATTACTGAAGACATTCAAGATACGACCGATATTCTTTCGGCATCTGCCTGCATTGAAGAAATTGAAGAATCGAGCGATGAAAGTTCAGACGAGGAATTTGAGGTTACCACACCCACCGTTGACTTTTCTGGCAGTGAAGATGACATTTCAGAAAAGTTCGCGCATCTTTCTCGTGAGGAACTCGTGCAGGCAATAGAAACCTTGGTTAAGAACGAGGATGTAAATTTCATAAGGAACCATATAGGTTTCATCAAGGTTGCATACCATAAACTGACAAGAAGCGAAAGGGAAAAATTGGCTGATCATGCCTTGGCATCGGGCGAGGTACTGTCTGATGGAAATGAAGCGGAATCAGATAATCTCGACCCACTGAGAATCCGTTTCGACGAGGCCATCAAGATTTACAAATCAAAAAAAACCAAGTTTGACCAAGCCCTTGAGTCGCAAAAGAGCGAAAATCTTATTGCCAAAGAGGCAATATTGGAAGAATTGCGACAGCTTATAGACTCGGAAGAGGAACTAAAGAAAACCTACGATCAATTCAGGGAATTGCAAGAAAGATGGCGGCATATAGGTGCCGTTCCGCAGCTCGCAAAAAACAACCTTTGGAATAATTACCACTTTCTTATCGAGAAGTTCTTTGACAAGGTAAAAATTAACAAGGAGCTCAAAGACCTAGATCTCAAGAAAAATCTCGAGCTGAAGACAGAGCTCTGCGAAAAGGCCGAAGAACTGCTGCTCGAAACTTCAATTGTAACCTCTTTCCAGAAGCTTCAAAAACTTCATGAAACTTGGAAGGAAACTGGCCCCGTTACAAACGACAAGAAGGATGAGATTTGGGAAAGATTCAGGGCGGCAACTGTTAAGCTGAACCAAAAAAGGGAAGACCACTACCAAGGCTTGAGCCACGAGCAAGAGAAGAATTATGCCACCAAGTTAGTGTTGTGCGAAAAAGCAGAGCAAATTGCCGAATTAGTCGTTGACAACCCCAGAAAATGGCAAGACCTTACAAATGAGTTAAATGAACTTTTCAAGATCTGGAAAACTATAGGCTTCGCTCCAAAAAAAGTAAACAACGAGATTTGGAACAGGTTTAGAACCGCATTGAATACCTTCTTTCGAAACAAGAAAGATTACCTCGACAAATTTAAGGACGTTCAAACCGAGAATTACAACCAAAAACTAAACCTGTGCATTCAGGCCGAAGCTTTAAAAGATAGTAATGATTGGGGTAAGGCAACCAACGAGTTTATTTCGCTGCAAAATCAATGGAAAACCATTGGCCAGGTGCCACCAAAATTTAGCGATAAGATTTGGAAACGGTTTAGGTCTGCCTGCGATGAATTTTTCAAGAGAAAATCGGAATTCTTTGCTAATATTGACCAAACTCAGGATAAAAACCTAAACCTTAAGAAGGAACTTATCCAAAAAATTAAAAACCACCCATATACTAGCGATAATGTCGAAAATTTAAAAGTGCTTAACGAATTTCAGAGGCATTGGATGGAAATAGGACACGTTCCAATCAAGCAAAAAGACAAAATTCACTCAGAATTCCGTAAGGCAATCGACGAAAGGTTCGAATCACTCGGAATAAGCAACAAGGCAAAAAGTGCCTTGTCATTCCGAAACAAATTAGATAACATCAAGTCAAACCCAAACGCCGACAATATAATTTACAAGGAAAGGACTTTCTTGATCAACAAGATAAGCCAACTCCAGAACGATATAAACCTTTGGGAAAATAATATCGGTTTCTTCGCATCATCCAAGAAGGCCGACCTGCTTAAAAAGGAATTTGAAGACAAAATAGAGAAGGCCAAGCAAGATATTGCCATTATGGAAGAAAAACTCAAGATTTTGAGAGAGAAATAGTTAGATAAACCAGATTTTTTTTACTACCCCCTGAATAACATGATTTCAGGGGGTTTGTTTTTTTCGTTCAAACTTGCCTGGCAAGATTAAGGTGCTGCCAGGCTTGGAATTCTTGGTATCGTCGTGCATTTTTTTTGCCTCTTTTTCCGAACCCATCAATATAGAAATCCATCTGGTACTTTCGTTTTGGTCAAACCATATTTTCAGGATTAGCGTTAATGGAACAGCAAGAAACATACCTATAATGCCCAGGATTGCACCCCATAAGATTAGTGAGAGGAAAACAATAAGGGGCGAAAGGCTAAAGCCTCTTCCCATGATTCTGGGTTCCAGAAAATTTCCCAATACCATGTTAATTGACAAATACCCCGAGGCAGATAAAATTGCACCACTCGGTCCAAATTGAACCAAAGCCAGGAAAGTTGCGGGTATTGCTGCTAAAATTGACCCAATGTTGGGTATGAAGTTTAGGAAGAATGCCATTACCCCCCATAACAATGAAAAATCTACTCCAATAAATTTGAGCCATAAAGTTATCAAAAGTCCCGTGGCCAAACTAATGGCAGTTTTGAGCAAGAGGTAACGTCCTACATCTTTTCGGAAATCGTTTAAAAAATCCAGCGGTCTCCCGTAAACCATTTCAAGCAACCTGGCTTTTATTCCAAACGCAGTTGATTCGGCCAGGATGAAAACCGTTACCAGCAAAATGATAAACGAATTTGACAAGATGGATACCACTTGACCTATTGCTCCCGCCGTGAACCCGAAAACACTAGAGGCATCAATCATCTCGCGCAAGTAATCGACAGAAAAAATGTCCTCCGGGATTTGAAGGTTGGCAA
Organism: uncultured Bacteroidales bacterium; assembly: GCA_964349365.1. GTDB lineage: Bacteria > Bacteroidota > Bacteroidia > Bacteroidales > UBA7960 > UBA7960. The sequence goes on from CAYGFY010000029.1 coordinate 16,539, forward strand.
TTGTTGATTCGAACATGGCATTAAGGCTTGCTGTATAAGCTGGGATATTCCTGGTGAACTGATTGAAAGAACTGCCCAAAAGCAAGCCAACCGAACCCACTAATGCAATCAATCCGGTAAGCACCAAAAATATTGCCAGTGATTTTGGTACTTTCTTTCTTGCCAGCCACCCTACTGGCTCCGCGCAAATAATACTTACAAAGATTGCTAGGATGAATGGTGCTATTATTGCCCTTGCAGCCACCAAACCAGCGATTATAATTATGCTTGCCGCGGCAATGACCACCGGTGATGTTGTGTAGTTCTGTTTTTTTATTCCGTTTTTCATTTTGCCACCCGTTGGTTTTGAAGGTTTAATTACTTGAACCTATTAGAAATTTCTGAAAGGGCCAAAATTGACAAGGTTGGTTTGCCGGAAGGTGATTGGTATGGCATTGTGCATGCAAACAGTTGATCGACCAACGATATCATTTCTTCTTCAGCGAGCCACTTTCCGTGCTTTATTGCCAGGCGTCTGGCCAAAGATCTGGAAACGTTTACACCAACATCCAATTTCATTTCAACCTGATTTAACTTGAAGCTCTCAATCATACCTTCAACAAGTGGTTGAAGAGACTCCCCGTCAGGTATTTCGGTTGGAGTGGCGCTCACCACAAAAGTGTTTTTGCCGATGGTGCTTATTGAAAATCCCAGCAATTCCATTTCTTTAAGCAGACCCTTGAGTATCACTGAATCCGAATCGCTTAGCTTGATGTTTTCGGGATAAAGCAGGTTTTGCGAGGCAGACTTCTTGTTCTCAAGGTATGAATTCAATCTTTCAAAAATTATTCTCTCGTGAGCCCTCTGTTGGTCAATTACCATCAACCCCGACTTAACTGGAATAATAATGTATCTTTGTTGTAGTTGCATCGGTTTTTTATGGGCGGCAATTTGCCGTTCATCATCCATGTCCGACAAAAGGGTTGCCAGTTTTGGTTGCATACCTTCCTTGCCAATAATTGGTAAATCTTCGTCCTTCGGAAAAAGATTTTCCCACCGTGCCGGATTAGCCCTCGATGTGAGCGTCCGCGTGGAGGATCCACTACCACTCACCGGCTGAAATGGGTTATAATCGGGATTAAGGCTAATTGTAGGCATCTGGATTGGCCTATCGCCAGGCGGAGGAATGTTGTCAAATGCCTGTTCGCGGTCAAAATCGAGGGTTGGAGATATGTTGTACTTGCTAAGCGCTCTTTTTACCGACGACTTTAAAAGTTGGTAGAAATACCGCTCGTCTTGAAACTTAATTTCTGTTTTTGTTGGATGTACGTTTACGTCAATTTGCCCGGGGTCGGTTTGCAGGAACAAGAAAAAACTGGCAAAAGAATCAATTGGTATAAGCTCTTCGAAGGCTTGGTTTACGGCATGGGTGAAGTATGTGGATTTAATAAACCTGTTGTTTACGAAGAAGAATTGCTCGCCCCGGCTTTTCTTGGAAAACTCTGGTTTTAAAACGTACCCGGTTAATGTCAGCAATTCTGTTTTCTCCTCAACGGGAACAAGCCTCAGACTGTAACCGTTGCCAAAAACATTAGCAATGCGCTGCTTTTGATTGCCCTTGTCGTATTGGTGGGTAAGGTGGCCATTTTGGAAATATTTGAATGCCACTCCCGGATATGCCAAGGCAACTCGCGTGAGTTCCGTGTATATGTGCCCCTTCTCAACGCTGTCCGATTTCAAAAAATTGCGTCTGGCGGGAGTGTTGAAAAACAAGTTCTTGACAACTATGGTTGTACCCACCGGACACTGGCACGATCGCTGCGATTCAATCTTTGATCCCTCTATTATTACCTCCGTGCCCATGGCTGCCCCCGGGGTGCGGGTTTTTAGTTCAACACGGGAAATTGCCGCTATCGATGCCATTGCCTCACCCCTAAAGCCCATCGTGCTAATTGAAAACAAATCAGACGCTTCTTTGATTTTTGATGTGGCGTGTCGTTCGAAGCACATCCTGGCATCGGTTTCGGTCATCCCATTGCCATTATCTGTTACTTGTATCAAGGTTCGGCCCGCATCCTTGATCATTAGTGAAATGGACGTGGCTCCCGCGTCAATGGCATTTTCGAGTAGCTCCTTAACGGCAGAGGCAGGACGTTGAATTACCTCGCCGGCCGCTATTTGGTTGGCCACCGAATCGGGAAGGAGTTTGATCACGTCAGACATGTTACACTTAAGTCTTTAGGCTTTTGTTACCTGAAAAACAAAAAATATAGAGCAATAGCAAGACCAAAGATGATCAGGATCAAACGCCTGGCAGAACTCAAGGCATCGCGAGTGGCCGAGCTGCGCCTCCATCTTGATTGCATGCGTTCCCGAAGCTCTTCTTCATAACCTTGCTCACCACTTTTCTTGCCGCCCTTGCCATACTTGCGCTCCATTTCCTCTTTCTTTGCATCGTAGTAAATCGGCTTGTAGTCAAACTGCTTGTTCTTTGGAGTTTTGAAAAAAGTTATGGACATAGTAATAGCTATTTACATGGTTTGAAAACATGGCACAAAGATAGAAATTATGGTTGAATATTCAAGTTGCGCCAAAGTTGGTTTTTGCTTGCAATTAAAAGCAAAAGGTTAACCAAGAAACTTTACCCACGGGCTCAAAACTAGAAGTGCGGCACAAATCATTACCTTTTGCGAGGGCTACAATATACTGCTGATCCGCGCAGGTATTGCCGACGGTAGTGGGCAGATTGCCCCAATGCCAATCTTTATGAAAACTTAACACTAGCATGAAATCACCAAACGAGAAATTTGCCTCCCACAAGTACCTTTTGAGGGGGATTACAATCGATCATTCTTTTGCCTGATGTTGCGGCAAGGCCAAGAAACTGTAAAAATGCCTACACCAACAAGAATTGATGACTTGCCCGCTGGCACCTCGCCGTAAAATGGTTCTCGGTCTTTTGCCAAAGATCGGCAGTCAAAAGTTATGGCTCCCTTGCAAGCTTTCTTGGCAAAAGCGGACAGATTGCCCTGATACCTATGTTAAGGAAAATCTTTAGTCTTCATGACGGAAAAAAAGTCAGCGATGGTGGCTAATCAACTTTTAGTTTCCTGTACTTGATTCTCTTTGGCCCAACATCGCCCAGTCTTTTCTTCTTGTTTTCTTCGTAATCCGAGTAGCTACCTTCGAAGAAGCAAACTTGCGAGTCGCCCTCGAATGCAAGGATATGGGTTGCAACTCTGTCGAGGAACCAGCGGTCGTGTGTTATTATCACGGCACAGCCTGCAAAGTTTTCGAGCCCTTCTTCGAGTGCGCGCAGGGTGTTAACGTCAATGTCGTTGGTCGGTTCGTCAAGTAGAAGCACGTTGGCCTCGCTTTTTAGAGTCAATGCCAAGTGTAGGCGGTTCCTTTCTCCGCCAGATAGCACCCCGCACTTCTTTCCCTGGTCGGCACCGCTAAAGTTGAATCGAGCCACGTATGCGCGGCTATTCATCTGCCTTCCTGCAAGGTTTATTAGTTCGTTTCCGCCCGATATTACTTCCCAAACGCTCTTTTCGGGGTCAATTTCAGCGTGGGCTTGGTCAACGTACCCAATCTTAACGGTTTCGCCAATATCGAAGGTTCCACCATCGGGTTTTACTTGATCCATTATCATCCTGAACAGGGTGGTCTTGCCGGCACCGTTTGGACCTATGATGCCCACAATACCTGCAGGTGGTAGCGAAAAGTCAAGGTTTTCGAACAAAAGCTTTTCGCCAAAGGCCTTGGAAACTCCCCAGGCTTCAATAACCCTGCTGCCAAGCCTCGGCCCGTTGGGTATGAATATTTCCAACCTTTCTTCTTTCTGCTTCACGTCTTCGCTGAGCATTCGGTCGTAGGCACTAAGCCTTGCCTTCGACTTGGCATGGCGCGCCTTGGGGCTCATACGCACCCATTCGAGCTCCCTTTCAAGGGTTTTGCGACGCTTGCTTTCGGCTTTTTCTTCCATCTTAAGCCTGTTGGCCTTTTGGTCGAGCCACGAAGAATAATTTCCTTTCCAGGGGATACCCTCGCCTCGGTCGAGTTCCAAAATCCATCCTGCAACGTTGTCGAGAAAGTATCGGTCGTGGGTTATGGCAATCACGGTGCCCTTGTATTGTTGCAAGTGCAATTCGAGCCACTCAACGCTCTCGGCATCAAGGTGATTGGTGGGCTCGTCGAGCAACAAAATGTCAGGCTCTTGAAGTAGCAACCTGCAAAGCGCAACCCGACGCTTTTCGCCACCGCTGAGGTGTTCTACCAGTTGTTCGGGCTCGGGGCAACGGAGTGCGTCCATTGCCCTTTCCAACTTGCTGTCGAGTTCCCAGCCGTTGTATTGTTCGATGAGATCCGACAATTCGCCCTGCCTTTCAATGAGTTTATTCATCTCGGCGTCGCTGATCGGCTCTCCAAACTTCATGTTTACCGCTTCGTACTCACTCAAAACATCCACCACGTTTTGAACACCTTGTTCCACGATTTCGCGAACGGTTTTAGTACCATCAAGAATTGGTTCTTGTGGCAGGTGCCCAACGGTGTAGCCTGGAGAGAAAACCACCTCACCCTGAAAAGATTTCTCCTCGCCGGCAATGATGCGCATTAATGTTGACTTACCAGAGCCATTTAGTCCAATAATTCCAATCTTGGCACCGTAAAAAAACGACAGGTAAATGTCTTTCAAAACATGTTTGTTTGAAGGCGTGAACACCTTGCTCACACCAACCATCGAGAAAATTATCTTCTTGTCGTCGCTCATGTCGTTTTTTGAGTTTTTGGTGCCCGTTAAAAATCAGCTACTTATTATTTACCGCGAGTGCAGCAGACAAACGCTGATTTGTAACTTTCGGTTATCAACATAAATTAACAAGCGTAAGTATGCGAAATCAGAGGAAAACCTTTTGAAGCGGGTCTATTTATTAAAGTGCAAATATCGCAAAAAAAACAACGCCCCAAGCGTTGTTAACAAGGTTTGGGGCGTGTGATTAAAAAATTGCAATTCTTTTGTTTAAATAATTAAAAGGTTAAAACAGAAGGTAAAACATTTCCGCTTCTCAACAAATCAACTCCTTAAGCCATCTGCCCAAACCATTTCATTACGTGAAAATGATTTGGGTGTTCTCGCCACCGCACATGGCGTAAAATTCTCCAACGGTAATGATAGCCTTTACATGTTGGCTAAAGTCTTTCATTTCTAGCTTGAACATTTCGCATGCAAGCTTGCAGGCATAAATTTCGCCACCTCCAGCAGTAATCATGTCAAGAAACTCGTCAACGGGCGGGATGTCGAGCTTTGCCATTTGACTGCGCATCATGGCCGAAACACCGGCCTCGACACCCGGCAAGGCACCGAGCAGTGTTGGAAATGGTAGGCCGCCCGGCATTCGCATCGCCGGGTTTCCAACAGTTCCGGTATGAAGACTATTCATCCTTTTCTTGGTTATTGCATCGAGGCCAAAGAAAGTGAAGAACACCCTTGCCTCTATACCTTCCATTACCGCACCATTGGCCATGACCAGTGTTGCATATACATCTTCAATTGCGCCCTTGGCACAAATGATGCAAACTTTTTTTAGGGGTTTGTTGTCGCTCATTTTTCGTTTTATTTATGTTTACACACAACTTGAAGGTTTTGGAATGCCGGCAAATTTCGACGAATACTTGAGTGGTCCACCCGGAAATAGGGTGTAAAGACCCTTGATGTCAATTATTCCCGAATTTCCAACCTTCCTGATTGTAAGTGCCGAGCCCGCCGCTTGCTCCTTGCGCAAGAATTCAAGCACCTCAAAATGCTTTTCGGTTAATTCAAAGCCATCTTCCTTGGCCAACTCAACGGCCAGCTCTCTTGACCAGTCGGCCGGGTTTACGAGGTAACCTTCGTCGGTTACTTCGATGTTTTTTCCCAAGTAATTTTTTACTGTCATGATTTTTTAATTTAAGTTTTTTTGTTGTTTATAGAATCAAAGTTACGCAAGAACGTGAATAAAAAGCCTAATGCCGATTTTACCTCGGGTCGGTTCATACTTCCCAATGCCTTGAACGCGGAGTAGCTCGGAACCGGGGCATCATGCATTGAGTTTACTGCTTCCAACGAATTGTTTACCGCCTCTAACAATTTTGGGTTTGAAAGATTTCGCATCGTTGAGGCAACTAGCCCAATATTTGCCGATAAATTTTTAAGATCATCGGCCGTAAAGTGCTGCATTGATGCTTCAACCAAATTTTTAAATTCACGCAAAAATTCAAAGTAGCCTTTCCTTTCAAACTCAATGAATTGTTTTGACAAATCCAATGCCACCTCGTGAACTATTGGTGTGGCATCCTTTACAAAGTCGCTGGCGCTTTCGAGGGTATCGAGCATCATGTTGAAATTATCAATATTTCTCAAAAACTTGAACGCTAGGTGCTTAATTTGCTCAGGGTCAATGGTAACCAATCTCTTGTCAAGGTCTTCCACCGCCGCATCGTAAATGTCTCTTGAAACAATGGCAACGTCAGAAACCAAGTCTTCGACCATTTGTGTTTGAAGCCTCTGTTGGTTTACGTAATCGAGTAATAAATCAACCTTCTGATTCAATTCTGCAACTTGCGCCTGCAAAGTTTTTTCTTCCATTGTTTTGCGCTTTTAGGGTTGTTGTTTTCCTGCCATCGTCATCAAAGGATCCACCGGAAGTTCCTTGCCCTTGAGCAAAATATGCCAGTAAATCCACCTGAACATCATCTTGCCATAATGGTTGGTCTTGGTGTTTTTTAGGAGTTCAAAAGGCCCTATTCCTGGCAATGGAAACGTTCCCGGAAGCGGCTCGGTAGTGTAGTTGAAGTCAATAAGGGCACCCTTTCCGAATCCGGTTTCGATGAAGCAATTTGCGTGACCGTCAAACTTGGCGTGCAAGGGCCTGCCTTCCATGGCGCTAATTAGGTTTTCGGCTAGAATCTCGCTGGCAAAGTGGGCCACCGAGCCAGCTTTCGAGGTTGGTAGGTTAGCCGCGTCGCCCAGCACGAAAATGTTAGCGTATTGTTCTGACCGCAAAGTTTCTTTATCAATGGCAATATAACCCATATCATCGCCCAAGCCACTGCGGGTAATTAGTTTGTCGCCCATGTTTATTGGAACTATTGTCAATACATCAAAACTTACCTCGCGCTCGTCGTACGAAATGATTTTCTTGTTTTGATTATCAACCTTTTCTATGTAGAAATCCGGGATAACATTGACGTTTTTTTCTTTCAGGAGTTCTGATAGCATCTTGGTGGCGATGGGCTTGGTAAATGCACCCGACATTGGGGTAACCAACGAAATCTGCACCTTGTCTCTTACTTCCCTTCTTGGTAAAGAAGTGGTCGGCCAAGAAAACGAACTCGATTGGGGCAACCGGGCACTTGAATGGTAGTTCGGTAATTGCCATGACAAGGTGTCCGCCTTCCCAATTCTTGAAAAACTTTTGAAGGGCCACTGCCCCATCAATCGTGTAAAAATCGAAAATTTGCTTGTACCACAGCTCCTCTTTCAAACCCGGTGTTTCTTCGGGATAGGTTCTTGTTCCCGTGGCAATTATGAGGTAGTCGTAGTTAAGCACGCTGCCGTTTTGCAGAAACACCTTGTTGTTAAGGGCATCAATCCGCTCAATGGTCGAAAAAACAAGGTTTACCGAAGGTGGTATGAAATCGGCCCTTGCCCTGGTTACATCTTGCTTATTGTAAATTCCGAAAGGAATAAACAAGAACCCCGGTTGGTAGTAATGGTTTTTGTCTTGGTCAACTATGGTTATCTTCCATTCTTCGGGATCGATGAGTTTTACCATTTTGTTTGCCATCATGGTTCCGGCTGTGCCTGCGCCAAGAATTACTAAGTTTTTCATTTTGCGGAAAAAATATTGGTTTGTTATAAAAGGGATTTTTCGAAAATTGGCCGACAAGTAATTATATGTTTGATGACCTTGGCTCTTCTTCAAATATCAAGTCAAAGGTAATATTGCACGTACAAGTATCGAAAAAACAGGTTATGATTAATATCATGAAGTGATTAATACCATGAAGTTTTGTTATTTTTGAGAAAAATTGAAACGCAACATTAAAATGGAAAAAATCCAGTGTTCGTGCCAAGGATGCCAGCTTAAAGACTTGTTTTTCGGTCAGATTCCCGAGGAACAGATTAGCCTGATTTGCGAAAAAAAAACCGAGAGAAGGTATGGGAGGGGAGAAAGAATTATAAACCAAGATGAAGAAATCACTGACTTCCTTTACATGAAGGAAGGATTGGTAAAACTTTTCAGGAAACTGCCTGATGGAAAGGATCAAATATTGAGTTTCTCTTGCCCGATGGATTTTGTTAGCCTGTTAAGTGTTTTCTCTTCAAACAAATACAAATATTCGGTTTCTTCGGTTCTGGATTCAACGGTTTGTTCAATAGATATGGGTTTTTTGAAAAACCACGCCCTTAACAATCCAAAGTTTGTAATGAACCTCATGAGCAAGGTAAGCGAGGCAACCGATAAAGTGATTATCGAAAACCTGGAGCTTAAACGCAAGCAATTGAGAGGGAGGGTGGCCCACGTTTTGTTGTATTTTGCCGACCGTGTTTACGGCATGTCCGAGTTCGAGTTACCTGTTTCGCGCCGCGAGGTTGGCGAATACATAGGAATGACCACCGAGAATGTAATTAGAACCCTGTCAGAGTTTCGAAACCACGAAATAATTAGCATATTTGGGAAAAATATTCTGATAAAAGACCGAAAAAGGCTCGAAACAATCTCAGAATTCGGGTAACTTTGCAAAGTTTACATAATTTAACCAAGAGAAATGAACTTATACGAAATAAAGGAATTCTTGCGAAAGGTTGAGCTTTTCAGAGACCTTACTGATGGTGAGCTTGACATTTTTGCCAAAGAGATTGAAATTGTTGATTACAAGGCCGGAAAGCACCTTTTTTCCGAAAATGCACCGTCTCAAAAAAATTTGTTTTTCATCTACGACGGGGAAGTGGAGCTATACAAAAAATCGCCTTACGGCGAAGAGAAAAGGTTAAGTTTTTTTGGCAAGTTCGACTTCTTGGGCGAACGCTCCTTGATAACTACCTCGCCGCACAGCACCAATGCCCGTACCGTTCAAAACACCAAGTTTCTTTGTATTGCCGCCAAGCAGTTTGAGCATATCTTTGAACAAAATCCCAAAACAGGGTTGAAAATAATGAAGCGCATAAGTAGGATCATGTCACGAAGGATGCGCCAAAGCAATACCCGGCTTGTAAACGTTAGTGCACAATACGAATCGGGCAGGGCTCGAATCGAATCCGATTTGCTTGGCGATCGCCGCGTTCCGGCTGAAGTGCTTTATGGTATTCAGACCTTAAGGGGACTGGAGAATTTCAACATCAGCGGGGTCACACTTAACTTCTTTCCGGCACTGATTGAGGCTCTTGCAATGGTCAAAATGGCCTCGGCAGGCGCAAACAATGAAATTGGTCTGCTGCCAAACGAAATTGCCACTGCAATTACTAAGGCTTGCCACGAGATCATAAACGGCAAGTTCCACCAACACTTCGTGGTTGACATGGTGCAAGGAGGGGCAGGCACTTCTACAAACATGAATGCCAACGAAGTTATAGCCAACCGGGCATTACAAATTATGGGTCGCGAAACGGGTGATTACAAATACTGCCATCCAAACAACCACGTTAACCTTTCGCAATCGACCAACGATGCCTATCCCACGGCAGTTCAAATTGCATTGATAAAAAGCAACAAGAAACTTGTGGATGTGCTTGTTCAGTTAATCGAGGGTTTCAGGCAAAAAGAAAAAGAGTTTGAAAATGTAATCAAGATGGGTCGTACACAGCTTCAAGATGCCGTGCCAATGACCTTGGGGCAGACATTCGGAGCGTTCGCAACTACATTGACAGAAGAAATCTCAAGACTAACTGAAAATGCCAACCTTTTTCTGGAAGTCAACATGGGAGGCACCGCCATCGGAACAGGAATCAACGCCCACCCAAAATACAGCGAGGCGGTTATTGGACATCTCGTGCTTATTACTGGCCTTGACCTAAAACTTGCTGAAAACCTCGTGGAAGCAACCCAAGATACAGGTGCCTATATCATGTATAGTGCTGCAGTGAAAAGACTTGCTGTTAAACTTTCAAAAATTTGCAACGACCTCCGGCTACTCTCCTCGGGGCCACGCACGGGAATAAACGAAATTAATCTACCTCCAATGCAGCCAGGTTCTTCAATTATGCCCGGAAAAATTAATCCCGTAATTCCCGAAGTTGTTAACCAAATTGCATTCACAGTTATTGGCAACGACCTTACCGTAACCCTTGCTGCAGAGGCCGGACAGCTTGAGCTAAATGTCATGGAACCGATAATTGTTCACAGCCTGTTTCAAAGTATTGAAATGCTTAAAAATGGCATGACTGCACTCTTGCATAGGTGCGTATTGGGCATAACCGCCAACGTGGAACGTTGCAGGGAAATGGTAATGAACAGCATAGGTCTTATAACAGCACTAAACCCGGTACTGGGCTACGACGTTTCGAGCCAGGTTGCCAAGGAAGCACTCGAAAAAAACAAGGGCGTTTATGAACTTGTTCTCGAAAAGAAACTCCTTTCAAAAGAACAACTGGAGGATCTCTTGAAACCCGAAAATATGATTAAGCCAAGGATGTTTTAGATAATTTGAGCATGTGTAAATTTGATGCTTAAAGAGAAAAGCCTTACAACAAACAACAAGGTGCTAGTTATGGTTAGGAGTTGACTATCAAATGCCAATAGTTCGGCTTGCCAAGCTAAATCATCCAATCTGCTAAATCTCAAATTGCCTACTTTTTGCCCATTGGAATTGAAATGCTAAGCCACGGGAGGCCAATAATATCATCCGACGAAAAATCGCCACCCGGAAATACCAAGCCATAGTCAAGGCTGAGGGAACCAAGGTTGAATCTCCCACCTAATATTGGCCAGTTAATATTTTCGTCAAAAATACTTAAGGAGTAAAATTCGGCAAGGATGTAGTGTTTTTTGCTTGTTCTTAGCATACCCGAAATGCTTACCAACGGTTTTTTGGCCCATTCCCCATCGGCCATTCCATAACCAAGAGTCAAGGTAAGGCTATTGTGACGATTGCCTAAAGTGCCGCCCAGGGTAAGAAGCCCTAAACTGCCCTCTTCACCCGCAATAAACAGGAAAAGAAAACTTGCTCCGATTGAAAAATTATCCTTTACAACGGGGATGTTCAGTGAAGGAACAATCCAGACCGGCGTTGGAGTTTTAAAAAGAAAAAGTGGAATTAGCCCTGCTCCAATCGAAAAATTATCGGTAACACCGTACGAAAACTGATTAAAGAATACCCACGTGTTTTGAAAAAATCCTCGCCCCTTTGGTACACCCAAAGTGTTGTTCAAAAAGAAGTATCGATTCGGGATCGAAGAAACCGACTCAATATTAAATTCGCTCATAAGTTGTTTTTTTGCAATGTGGCGTTTTGCAATTGAAACACTGCCGAAAGTTTCGGTGTTAAATACAATTTCTGTTTCGGTTTCCGAAACAATAGTTCCTACAAGTATCGTACCCTCAAACGTTTGTATTCTGAAAACTGGAGGTTCAGCTCTTTCCCCAGCCCGAAGCGCAGGGCCAAACACCACGAAAATTGCCAGCAGCGACAATAAAACTCTTGTTGTTTTCATTTTTTTGTCTTTTAAAGGATTGAAATGAGATGCCATTTTTTGCAAATTTAATATATGGAAATCAGCGAAAAACAGGTGTTCTGGCCATCAAGTTTCGAAAAAGTTTTTTCCAATTTTATTTTTGTTTAGGGCATATATTCAAATACTGCAGGTAAAAAATTGATCTCCACACCCCAAATGAAGTAATTTTAAGAGTCCCCCTCGTGCTTTTTTGGACTTTTTGGAGCATTTTGTCAACGAGCAAGTAAAAAACCAAGAAGTTAGAAATTACGAATCACGTAAAAGCGATTCTCGACCACGTGGAGTAGTACCAATAAACAAAAACCAAGCTTTTAACCTGAAACAATTTATTAGCTAATCATTTTGAACCCTCGCGAATTTGCATAAATTTAAATTTCTTAGCTAAAATTATAAAGGGGTATAAATGTTAACCTGCCCCGTTAATGTAAATGAACAGCAATATCAATGGAATGATAATTCCAGCGGCTGTAATCCATGCTCCCCTCCGGGTTATTCCATTCTTGCCCTTAAGTATAAACAAACCGGTAATTGCCAAGATTATTAATCCTGCAGCAAAAAGGTTCGAGAACCAGGTCCAAAGTCTTTTTGGAGTGTTGTAGTGTAAGAAGGTAAACTGGTTGAATACTGCTCTCTTCCTAATAGTTTCCAATTGTGCCACACCATTGGTGAGATTTACCTCAAGGCTTCCGTTTTTAATAAATATCCGGAAGGTTTCACCAAGTGAAAGCTGAGTCCTGTAGGATTTTTCTTGATCAATTTGCTTCAAGAAAAAAATTGCCAATTCCTTTTCCTCCATTTCTTTCGAGGGTAAGGCAAGTTCTTTGGTTTCTTGCCTCACGACATAATTGGGGTTCCAATCGTCGCGGTGGTTGATTGCGATTCCAGATACGCCGTAAATTATTGCCATTCCAACGAAAAAATAACCCAAGTCGCGGTGTACCGCTCTATTTGCCTTTCTGATTTTCATAAACAACAATTAAACGAAAAAAAGGCCGGCTAATGAGCCGGCTTTAAAATTATCCTCTTACTTCCACTCGAATTTAATCAAATCAACGTGTGAGCCGATTTCGGAATCAAGGCCTTTTTCCTTAATTAACTTCATTGCTTTTTGTGTCGATTGGCAGGTGTGTCCTTTTTCTTGGGCACCTTTATGGCCAGACTCTTCTTCAAGCTGATCGAAATTGCGAATCCAAGCAACCAGCATCCCGGTAATTATTATCTCTCTTCCCTCCAATTCTGGACTGAATGAATTGGTGTGCTCGTTTAACCTTACCAAAACAGAAAGGCCTTCACCATCAATTTCGGCTACCCTCATCTTAGCCCCGCTGTTTTGGCAAACGTGAGAAATAATTCCATGAATAGCCACTTGCTTCTCGTTTAACTTTAGGGGGTTTGAGAGAAGTTCATTAATCGGCGTGATTTCTGATACATAAATTACATTATTCTCCTTTTTTGCACCATGCACAAAAAGGAAAAGTCCTACAAAAGTCACAATCAAAATTTTTTTCATGGTTGTGTTTCTTTTTGGCTAATATAATGGGTTAGCAAAAATAACAATAAAATCGGGTTTTTGCCATAACCGGAAAAAAAGGACCGAGAATTACCCCGGCCCTCACCCTATTAACCAAACAAAAAAACAAATCCAAGTTAGTTTTTTACCTTTCACGCCTCCTCGAAGGCCTTTTAAACTCGCGCTCTCCTTCGCACATTTTAACTTTATTCAAAGTTTCCCTCTGACCATCGGTTAGCATGGCCCTAAATTCACGACGAAACTTAATATTTTCCTTTTGGATTTCAGCCCTTGCCGAAGCCATTTCATCAACAATCTGATTAACCTGGATCAGGTCGTTATTTTCTTCTCGCAACAGTTGGTGCAACTGCTTCCCAAGAGAAGAAAGGTTTTCTCTTAGCTCCTTGTTTGCCTCAAAGCGTGAATTTCTAAGCTCGGCAACTTTTGCTTTTTGTTCGTCGCTCAAGTTCAGGTGATTGGCTCTTAACTCCTTGCGGACTTCGTGCCTAAAACTCCTATCTTTTCTGGCCTTCTGCCCAGTGGCCGAAGTCGAAAAAATAAACATTGCTATCAATGCTGCATAAATGATCTTTACTGTTTTCATAAATAATGCATTTTGTTTTCAATTTTAAGATTGAATTTTGTTCATAAGGTTTAATTCTAAACTTGTCCTTTTTTGAAAATTATTTGCTTGTCTCGGGTTTTCTTGGCTGAACATCAAATTATTGAATGGTTTGTGAATAACCATCTTTTAATTAGCTTTGCTAAAATTTATAGTAATGGAGGAGCCTGTTAGGGTTGCAAGTGAGTTTAACCAAATTGCTTTTTTTGCGTTTGCCGGGTACATTACTCTCGTTGTTGCACTGGGCATTTATGCCGCCCGGTTCTCGTCGACAGGTGTATCAAATTATTTCATTGGAGGCCGAAAAATGGGAATGTTCGTGGTTGCTGTTTCGGCTGTTGTTAGCGGGCGAAGTGCCTGGTTGCTGCTGGGATTTACTGGAATGTCGTTTGCCATGGGATTGTCGGCAATTTGGGCGGTGCTTGGGTACACTATCGTTGAATTTTTCTTGTTTTTCTTTTATGCGCCGCGCATAAGGAGGTTTACCGGGAAGAACGATTGCATAACCCTTCCAGATTTCTTTGCAGCGAGGTTTGACGATAAAAGGGGAGTCCTCCGCATCGCGACCGTGAGTATAATTTTGATTTTCATGGTTGCTTATGTTGCGGCCCAGTTCGTGGCGGGAGGCAAGGCTTTCTCGGCCAGCTTTATGATTGCTGAAAATCAAGGAATTATAATTACTGCAGCAATTATCCTGTTTTACACCATAATCGGGGGTTTCTTGGCCGTTAGCCTAACCGACACAATTCAAGGTATCATTATGGTTTTTGCACTACTGATATTGCCATTGGTGGCCATTTCACATCTGGGCGGGTTTCAGGTATTTTTCAGCGAGGCCTCAAAAATCAATGATGGCGGTTTCTTCAATCCATTTGCCCTTGGTTTTGGAACTTTGGTGGGATTTTTGGGAATAGGACTTGGCTCTCCCGGAAACCCCCACATCATTGCCAGGTATATGTCAATCGAAAAACATGGGAGTTTACACAAGGTAGCATACGTTGGAACGGCTACCAATTTTTTGCTTGCTTTGGGGGCACTTCTTACAGGTATGGTAGGTCGGATTTACTTTCCCGATGTTGCGCTCTTGCCCGCCGCCGATGCAGAGAACGTTTACCCAGCACTGGCGCAGCAGCATTTGCATCCAATTTTGTTCGGTGTGGTTATTTCATCAATCTTTGCCGCAATAATGTCAACGGCAGATTCGCAACTCCTCGTGGCGGCTTCAGCCATTGCCCGCGACATTTACGAAAAAATGATAAACCAACAAAGTCAAATTTCTCAGCGCAAGCTAATAATAATAAGTCGTGCAATTGTTTTTTTGCTGGTTTTGGTTGCATTGTTTTTGGCAATGGCGGCAGGGCAGGTCGTTTTTTGGCTGGTTCTTTTTGCCTGGGCAGGATTGGGAGCGGCTTTTGGTCCTACCAGCATACTTGCAATTTTCTGGAAACGTACAAACCTGCCCGGCATGATTGCAGGTATTATTACCGGGGCAATAACTGTTTTGGTTTGGAATAGGGTTGCCGTTTTGAAAAGTGCAATATACGAATTGGTGCCTGCATTCATTTTTGCCCTGTTGGCAACAATAATTGTAAGCCTACTAACAAAGCCAAGCCAAGTTTCAGAGCAAAGGTTTGAGGATTTCGAATAACATTAAAGGAAACTCTTTGAATAACTGGGCAATTTCTATTAGCCGGCAGCGGTGGAGAAATACGGAGGAGTATTCTGCTTTTTTTCTGATTTTGCAATGGTAGTGGGAGGGTTCAGGTTTGACACGCCACAAATCATTAATAACGACAGGCAACCTGCCAGTTAGAAAGAAAACCCGGTAAACAATTCGAACCCCAAACGAGAAGTATTGCACTATCATGCAATTATATGGTTTTCTTTGATCAATTTTGAAAGGCTAGTGGGTTTATCCTCAACGAGGTTATAGTTCGTAATATATAGCACTGCCCGCGATGAATAAAAAATGTTTTATAATTACGCGAGTAAAGGGGCAGCTAACCCAATTAACCCCAAAATACGCATAAGGGAAAAAAGTATATTTTTACGCTTTAAAATCCCAATGC
>CAYGFY010000030.1:0-28444 GCA_964349365.1 uncultured Bacteroidales bacterium
CCCCTCCTGCTGTTTGCGTTCCGCTTGAGTTGCTCAAGGTAAGGTTGTTGTAAGTGCCGGTAACAATTGTTTGTCCGCCCGTGGCGGCGTCGTGCTGAACGGTGCCTCCCCAGGTTTTTCCGGTGGGCAAGGGAGTTGCGGAGGTGTTTTGGGTTCTTATGGTTCCGCTGTTGGCAACCGTGGGTAACGTGCCAAGCAACTGGTGGGTTGCCATGTTCAGTGTTCCGCCTGCCGTGGTTGTTAGTGTTCCGTTTACGGTTAATGCCCCTCCTGCTGTTTGCGTTCCGCTTGAGTTGCTCAAGGTAAGGTTGTTGTAAGTAGGGGTACTGAAAACTGTTTGTCCTCCGGTAGCATTGTTATAATTAACAGTTCCACCGGTCATTGTTAAAGTTGAGAAATTTAAAGGGAAATTGCTTCCTGTTTGCCCACCGGTTGTTGCTTCAAGTGTTAATGTACCTGCAACGGTTAGGATACCTCCTAAGGTCGAACGGTTAAGTGTAAATGTGCCAAGGTTGAATATCCCGGAGGTTATGGTGAGGTTTCCGCTAATGGTGCGGTTGCCTGTAAGTGTTACCGTATTTCCCGAATTGTTAATTGTAACGTTTCGCGGCTGGTTGGCAATAAACCCGTTACCAGTATTTTGATTACCGGTACCGTTAAAAATGTAATCGGCACCGGCTGTAAAAGTCCTCGTGCCTGTAACTTGTATGTTGCCCGTTGCCCCTGTGGTGGTTATGCCGGCACCTGAGGTTACCCCAAGTGTGGCACCTGCCTGTAAGGTAAACGTACCACCTCCGGTAACTGCAGTTTCGGAAGCAGCCATTTGAAGGTAGGCATTACTGTTAACCGTGAAATTGATAGTATTTGAAACCGTTCCACCGGAAGTGTAAGTTTGCATGGAGGGGCCATTAAAAACAATTGAACCCGAACCAGTAGAGCTTTCGGTAATTGTTCCACCGTTATGGGTATAATTACCCGCCACGTTTAGGGTGCCAACACCAGCGCCACCAGATAAATTTAAGGTTCCGCCACTAATATTAATGCTGCCTCCAACAGTGAGTGATGTGGCATTTGCCACTGCTAACCTAACCGATCCACCAGACTGAATAAAATTTCCACTAACGCTATTTGCAGTTGCATTTGTAAATCTGAATTCTCCCGAGCCCGTGCTTTGTATGGTTAAGTTTCCTTGTATGGATAAAGCACCATAAGCAGTGGTTGCCGTCTGGGCAGTGTTGTTCCAGGTCAGATTGCCAAAGTTTTGATTCCTTCCGCCAGGAAGGGTACTAGTAACACCCGTGACCAAACAGGTTGAATTGGCATGCCAGGTGGCAGTGGGAATAGTTCTACCGTTAATATTGTGTTGGTAAGTACTGCCTGAATTCATCAAAAGTTTTAGTGCACTTGTGCTTGTAACAGTTCCATTATTGATAATTGAACCATTAACAGTTGTTACCACGTCTGTTGCATCGGTATTAAAGGTCCTGCCGGATTGGTTATGAAGTGTTCCTTCAATAAGCGCCGTTGCATTATTAGCAAGTGTTATGTTCACATTAGTTGTAACCAATGTAGCGTCTGAGGCGACCATGAAGTCCGTTCCTGGATTTCCACCCAGTGTAAAAGTTCTAGTGGTCCCGGCTAAAGTAACCGTACCCTGGCTGATGGTTAATGAATTATATGCAATATTTGCGGTGGGTAAAGTTGAAAAGGTTATTGTTCCGGGTGTGTCAAAGATAACGTCGGCCCCGGCAGTTGGAATACCAGAAGGACTCCAGTTAGCAGCAGTATTCCAGTTTAATCCAGTTCCCGTACCTCCCACCCACGTTTTTTGCCCAAAAGCATCTTCGGCACCTACCAAAACCAAAATCAATACCAATAAAAACCTTGATAATACTTTGACAGCCATCCACTTGCCCGAAGAAAACGGGGACATGCCAAATTTTATGACGCAAGGTGAAGTAAAGGCTTGCCGGACTACCTTATTAAACATCAGGTTTTTGGTTTTACCACTTAAGCAGGCGATTCTTTTAAATGAAAATGAAGCAGCGGAAAGGCTGTTGGCTAGTATTCGTTTGGGTAAATAAATTTTATTAGTTGTGGTCGAACCCATTTTACAATTCTGATTACCAAAACCCCCATGCTCTTGGCATTTTTCACGAGTCAAACTTACGTTTATCGTTACGATGTTAAAATCATCAAAACATTTGGCAAAGATAACGTTTATTTAAACAATTTTGCAAAATTACACAAACCGTTTACCAATTATTTCGCAAAAGCGTTGATTTTGTTAGCAATTGATGCTTTTTTTAACAATTCGTGCGTTTTTTTCGAAGTGCAAAATGATTTTTTTAACAAGTCCTGATTCGCCTTTCTAAATTTTTGGTGCAAAGGTAATATAATAAAAAATTAATCTTGGTGTTCGATTTGTAGAATTTGTACTACAAAAAAAGGCAAATTTATAGGACCAAGCCAAATGGGTGTGAGGAGTAGCCGCAAATGTGGCAGGTGGAGCAATAATCTTCAAGAACCCGATAATTCTTTGTTTGCAATTAAACTTGTTTCATAACTTTGCAAGTTATTTGAAATACCATGAAATAATTAATTAAGATGAGCAATCAGCCTAGAAATATCAAACGAAAGAGTTCGGGCAAATCGGGCAAGAGTGGATCTGAAATGTCGGGGGGCGAACTGGGGATGAAATCCATTGAAGGATTTTTCAGGAGCAAGAGGTTTCAGAAAACCATTGGTCTTCTTTTGATACTCTTTTCTGTTTTCATGGCTGCCTCCTTTGTGTCGTATTTGTTTACATGGCAAAAGGACAACCATTTGGTTGGTGTAAGTTCCTTTGACTGGGGTCTTGTTTGGAATTCGTCGCTCACGGCCGAGAATGCCATGGGTCGGCTCGGGGCAGTTTTGGCCAATTTGTTCATTTACTGGGGATTTGGCATTTCATCGTTTTTATTCGCCTTGCTTTTTTTCAACCTTGGTTTCAAGGTTTTATTCGAAACCCGGCTTCTACCCGGAATAAGGACTCTTTTCTATTCGCTGTTTTTAATAGTTTGGGTGTCGTTGTTCTTAGGGTTCTTTTTCAAATCGTCAGCCCAGGCAATACTTGGAGGGGTTTTTGGCTTTGAGGCAAATAACTGGCTAAGGGGTGTAATTGGCAATTTTGGCATTTTTTTCCTTTTGCTTTTTTCATTGCTCGGTTTCATAATTGTTGCTTTCAATCCCAATCTATCAGGCATACCCCCATTTTTGTCGCGTGTTTTTTCGAGTTTGAAAACCAAGCGCACCGAAAACCCACTCGATAATAGGGCAAAGAATGACCCTATACCGGTAATTGTCTCTGATGATGGTTTTTCTGATGACGATTTTATTTTTGAAGTCAAGAAAAAACCTACTGTCGAACCTATTGATGTGACCCGAGATGCCGATGGTGATTTTTCGTTTGAGGTCAATTTTGGCGAAGAAGAGCCCATAATGGCAATTAATAAAATTGAAAAGGATAATCGAGGCACCGGCACTGTTGCACTGCCCGGTTTTGAGGTTGAAACAGGTAAAATAACCGGAGCAAATTACGAGGTTATTGACGACCCGTCGCAGTTTGGAAACGGTGGCGAGATGCCTGACCTTTCGCACCTCGGGCCCTATGACCCTACCCTTGACTTGCCCGATTACAAAATACCGGATTTGACACTGCTTGAAGAATACGGTAGCAACACCATTCAAGTAAACAAGCAAGAGCTTGAGGTCAATAAGAATAGAATTATCGAAACCCTTAACAACTATTCCATTCAAATTGATCGAATAAAGGCAACGATAGGCCCAACCGTAACACTTTACGAAATTATTCCAGCTCCCGGTGTCAGGATTTCCAAAATAAAAAACCTTGAAAACGACATTGCCCTTAGCCTTGCCGCACTTGGCATAAGGATCATTGCCCCCATTCCCGGCAAGGGAACCATAGGAATTGAGGTACCCAATGCCAATCCCGAAATTGTTTCGATGCGGTCGATCTTGGCAAGCGAGCGTTTTCAAAATTCACACTTTGATTTACCGATTGGGCTTGGCAAAACCATTGCAAACGAAACCTACATAGCCGATCTTACAAAAATGCCCCACTTGCTGATGGCTGGTGCCACCGGGCAAGGAAAATCCGTGGGATTGAATGCCATTATCACTTCCATACTTTACAAGAAACACCCATCGCAGGTAAAGTTCGTGTTGGTTGACCCTAAAAAGGTTGAACTTACGTTGTTCTCGAAAATTGAAAGGCACTTTTTGGCCAAGTTACCTGACTTGGACGATGCAATTGTTACCGAAACCAAAGAGGTTACCCGAACAATCATTTCTCTTTCAATAGAGATGGATAACCGCTACGACATGCTAAAGGATGCCCAGGTTAGGAACATCAAGGAATATAATGCCAAATTTATAGAGCGGAGGTTAAATCCCCGCAAGGGACACAAATACATGCCCTACATAGTTGTTTTTGTTGATGAATTTGCCGATTTGATAATGACTGCCGGCAAGGAAATAGAGCTGCCCATTGCCCGACTAGCTCAATTGGCCAGGGCAGTTGGCATTCATTTGGTTATTGCCACCCAAAGGCCTTCGGTAAATATCATTACCGGAACGATTAAGGCCAATTTCCCTGCAAGGATTGCTTTTAGGGTTACATCAAAAATTGATTCTCGAACCATACTTGACACAGGTGGTGCTGACCAGTTGATTGGTCGCGGCGATATGTTGCTTTCCACCGGAAGCAACCTAATAAGGCTTCAGTGTGCATTTATCGATACCCCCGAAATTGACAGAATAACCGATTTCATTGGTTCGCAAAGGGCCTACCCTGAGGCATTTGCCTTGCCTGAATATTTTGACCCTGAAGGTGGTGCAGACCAAGAAACACTTGACCCTGCCGAACGAGACGAAATGTTTGATGAGGCTGCCAGATTGGTTGTTGCAACACAACAGGGCTCCACATCGCTCATCCAGCGAAAACTGAAACTTGGCTACAATCGTGCCGGAAGGATCGTTGACCAATTGGAGGCTGCAGGTATAGTTGGGCCATTTGAAGGAAGCAAGGCAAGGGAGGTAAGAATCAAGGATCCGATGACTTTGGAACAGATTTTGAGAGGGAATTCATAAGTAATTATTCAGCTAACTTTTTATTTATGATCATGAACTCCAAGCGTCTAATAATCAGTGCATTTGGCTTGATGATGTCATTAAGCGGATTTTCCAATCAGTCGAAACCGGCAGAAGTCAGGGGCGCAAAATTCATCGCCGAGGCTAGTAGGGCAATTAAAGCTAACGATTCGTACCGAATTAATTTTACTCTCGAAATAGAAAACCCATCGCTAAAAAACAAGGACACCAGCAGGGGGCTGTTGATAATTAGCGGCAACAGGTATTATATGGAGGCCGCCGGAAACGTCTTTGTTTCGGATGGAACCACAACTTGGGCATATTTTAAGGATAACAATGAAGTACACATTGACTTGGTTGCAAACAATCCTGAAGACCCTACACCAACTTCAATATTAGGCGATTTCGAAAAGAAATTTAGGGCAAAGCATATAAAGCAAGAAACCCACAAGGGCAGAAGAGTAGAAGTTATTGACCTTTTGCCAAAAACTGCCTACATTTTTCACAAGGTAAGAATTGGTATGGATTCAAAGACCAAAATGTTGGTTTACACCATTGCTTACGACCGGGAGGGTGGTTCTACAAGATTTGAATTTGACACTTTAGAGGCAAATCCAACCATTTCGCACGATAGGTTCAGGTTTAACCCTAACAGCTATCCCGGCATAGAGGTTGTTGACCTAAGATAAGCCAAAAGCTCAATTGCCAAGCGCACATCGCTTTTCAAGATCGTTGAACTTGAACAGGATTAAGTTTGAATTTATCCAGCCGTTTTCTTTTGACCCAAACCGCTCGAAAGGAACCAATGGTATGTTGGAATCATTTGACCGTTCGATACATGTCGCAAAATCTCTGCCATATTTGTTGAGCAAATCAAAAAAAAGGTAGGATGTTTGTGCACCCCAAAATGCATAAATGTTTGGCGGCTCGAGGAAAACGTTTCTGAATCTTCTTGAGAAGTTTCGATTGTGAATCTTTTTCTTATCCACGAAATCGGTTGATAGGATATGAACATTTAGAGACTCGAAAAGCCTCAGGTCAATGGTTTGAAACTCCTCCCAGCGCGAAGGCCCAATTAACATTATGTCGAACGTTCCTGGTGCTGCCGGGTTTTTGGCAGATCGGCTAGAGAGTTCGCGCATCATATTCGAAACCACTACCTCGTTTCCCACTAGAGCTACAATAATGTTGTTTTTGTTAGGGTCGAGCAAGCTTATTATTTGCGCAACGGTACCATCTTGGCCCAAGATGACCTCTTTCAATGATTTGCTGCTGTCGGCCTTAATGCCAAGCGGTTGGTTAGGTGCGGGGTTTTCTATTCTTCTTGATCCAACAAAAGTTCCATTCATAAAGTAGCCGTGCCGAAAGTCGCCCCCACCATTAATCCCAACCTGTTGGGGGCTCATTGCCTCCTTGAAATCACGAATTAGAGGAATGGCTTCCGAAACGTTGTTGTGAACAAGGATTATGTTTTGACCCCAATACCGGTTTCTCAAAAAACCGGCAAGTTTAACTAATTGATTTTGGGTTGATGGCACCGCTTGAAACAAATTGGGATTATTTACAAGTTGATCGTTGCCTGGAAGTAATGGCGAAACAACCGAAATACCTTTTCCCATTGCAAATTGAACTACAATATTAAGAGTTTCTTTATAGAAAGGGCCGATTATCAAATCCATTTTTGACATTTCGGGTTTTTGGATTATTTCACGTGCCATTTCTGTTTCCCTGCCAAGGTCGTAGGTATGCAGGGTAATGTTTGCACCTTTTCTGCTTATCGAGTCGAGCGCAATTAGAACTCCCTGATAGTAAGGCAAAAATGTAAACGATGCGTGGTCTCGCTGCATTTGCGCCGAATTACCATCAAATCTATCTAGGAATAAAGGAATTAGCAATGCGACGTTAATTTGTTGATTCCTTTCAATGTGCCTGCAGTCTGTTTCGCCCGATCCCATCCTGTTTTCTGTCATTAGACCCACGGGCCAAGGAGTATCAATTGTAATTGGTGGGGTAGGCTGGGGGGTGTGTTGCCCCTTTGGTATCAATAGTTCTTGGCCAACATTAATACCCTTCAACAATTCGGGGTAGTAGGGGTTTGCCTCGGCAATTTTTATTGTCGAAACACGGTAAGCTCTCCCAATGCTAAATAATGTATGACCTTGCTCAACGGTGTGAATGTAATATTCGACACCGTTTATTACGGTTACTCTCGATGATATTTCTATTCTGATGGGGCTGCCGGCTGCAACAACCTGGCTTGGGGCTTCTGATGTTGAATTTGGCCTGCCTTGTGTTATTAAGACGTTTTTGGCCTGCGCTACGGTTGCAGACTCCGGAATTCTAATTACCTGACCTATATTTATACCTTGAGAAATTTCAGGAAGGTTAGGATTTGCCTCAATAATTGCCGAGGTTGTCACCCCGTATTTACGGGCAATGCCGAAGAGCGTTTGGTTTTCCTTAACGGTGTGCAAGTAAAATGTCTTGCCTCCAACAACTTCCTTTACATCAGAGATTTCTACTTTGGCCGGAGTAAACTGCCCTGCAACTTGTAATGGGAAAACAAGCAAGAACCAGCCACAAAGCAAAACCAATAAATACCTTGTAATCATTTCCTTTAAAAATTTACAATTGAAAATCTACTCCCATTCAATGGTTGCCGGAGGTTTAGAGCTTATGTCGTAAGCCACCCTGTTTACCCCTTTTACATTGTTTATTATCTTTGACGAAACTTTTGCGAGAAAATTGTATGGAAGGTGCACCCAGTCGGCAGTCATGCCGTCTGTTGATTGCACCGCCCTTAAAACCACCACGTTTTCGTAGGTGCGTTCATCACCCATTACCCCAACGGTTTGAACCGGCAACAATACGGCCAATGCTTGCCAGGTTTGGTTGTATAAGCCTTGGTCTTTGAGTTCTGAAATGAAAATGTGGTCAACCTCTTGCAATACTTCAACCTTTTGTTGGGTAACCTCGCCAAGAATCCTAATTCCCAACCCGGGGCCCGGAAAAGGATGGCGCTCGATAAGTGATGGAGGGAGGCCCAGGCTCAAGCCAACACGCCTTACTTCATCCTTGAAAAGTGAGCTCAAGGGTTCAACAATTTTGAGTTTCATTAAGTGCGGCAGGCCGCCAACGTTGTGGTGCGACTTTATTGTTGCCGAAGGGCCCTTGACCGAAACAGATTCTATAACGTCGGGGTAAATAGTGCCTTGGGCCAGCCAGGTAACATCTTTTATCTCGTTAGCCTCTTTATCAAAAACTTCGATGAAAACCCTACCAATTGCCTTGCGTTTTTGTTCTGGCTCCGAAATACCTTTTAGTGCATCGAGGAAAAGATTGGCTGCCCGAACACCCTTAACATTCAGTCCCATCCCCTTGTATGATTGCAAAACCTGCTCGAACTCGTTTTTTCGCAGAAGTCCGTTGTCAACGAAAATGCAATGAAGTTGATCATCAATGGCCTTGTGAAGCAACACCCCGGCAACACTTGAGTCAACTCCACCCGATAGCCCCAAAACAACCCTGTCGTTGCCAAGTTTCTTTTTTAATGAATCAATGGTGGATGTAATGAACGATTCGGGAGTCCAACTTTGGCTACAACCGCATATTTTTACCAAAAAGTTTTCAAGAAGCTCGGTGCCGTTTTCGGAATGATAAACCTCCGGATGAAATTGAAGTCCGAAGATATTCTTTTCGGTGCTGCAAAATGCAGCGATGCCAACATCGTTGGTTCTTGCTATCACTTTGAAGCTATCGGGCAGGAGTGTTATGCTGTCGGCGTGCGACATCCAAACCTGAGACCCGGGTTCTATGCCATCAAGCAACTTTTGGTCAGGCTCAACAAACGATAGGTTTGCCCTGCCATATTCGCGCGAGTTTGATTTTTGAACCTCGCCACCATAATTAATGGCAATTAGTTGAGCGCCGTAGCATACTCCCAAAATAGGTGTAGCCGGTGGCAGGTCGCCAAAGTATATACGAGGCGAATCGGGGTCGCTAACACTAAAAGGGCTTCCCGAAAGGATAATGCCCTTGGCACCTTCTACGTTTTGAGGAAAGTGATGATACGGATGTATTTCACAATAAACGTTTAATTCGCGCACCCTTCTGGCAATTAGCTGGGTGTATTGCGAACCAAAATCGAAGATTAGGATTTTCTCTTGCATGTACAAAGGTAGGAAAAGAAGTTGAAAAGTTCACGGGGTTGAAAAGTTTAATTGTTTAACTGTTGAAGGGTTTAAAGGTTGGGGAGTTTTGTGGGCTCATGTTGTGGATTCCAATTGGGCTGTTGATGGGTAGGCATTTGGCGATTGGCTGATGGGTGTTGCCTTTGCATTTTCAGGTCTTAATTTTTTATTGTAAGTTGGCAATTATTCAGCAACCATTAATTTTCTATTTTTGCCATCATACTTCTGCAGCTTGTTTGCGAAGCAAGTAAATCAAACAGGTGTTGTGTTGTTAATGTTTTTAACTTCGTGAATCTTAGTGTTAAACTTTCAGGTACTTTGTGCCGCAACTCTTTTGAATGGTATGCTAAAAGCACCACGGAGCCCCAAAAAACACCAAGATATTCTCTACAAGTACTTTTTTTTTACCGGTGCAAAGCAATTATTGACATTTTCGAAAGTTAAGTTTGTATGTTTCAGTCCAAATTAAAACCCATTAGCGAAAAATCATGATGTCTGTTGAAAAATACCTTGAATTTAAGAAAAATTTGCCCGAAAACGTAACGCTTGTTGCTGTTTCGAAAACTCGAACGGAAGGAGAGATTACTGCCCTTTACAACGCCGGTCAAAGACATTTTGGCGAAAACCGGGTTCAGGAATTAATATCCAAACAACCAAACCTTCCATCAGACATAAAGTGGCACCTGATTGGGCACCTGCAAACAAACAAGGTAAAGTACATCGCACCCTTTGTATCGTTAATCCACTCGGTTGATAGCCTTAAATTGCTCGAAGCCATAAATAAGGAGGCCCAAAAGAACCAAAGAGTAATTGATTGTTTATTGCAGTTTTTCATTGCCGAAGAAGAGACCAAATTTGGGCTTGACTTTTCTGAAGCAGAGTATGTTTTAAGTTCAGATAGATACAAGCAGTTAAAAAACATTAGAATCAAGGGTGTAATGGGAATGGCCACCTTTACCGATGATATGACCAAGGTAAAAACTGAATTCCGAAACCTCAAGTCCATTTTTAATTCTCTAAAACACAGTTTTTTTTCTGACAATGATTGTTTTTGCCAAATCTCAACGGGCATGTCAGATGATTATCAAACAGCAATTGAAGAAGGAAGCACGATGATAAGGTTGGGAAGTGCCTTATTTGGGGTATGAGGGCGAATTTAGATAAAAGTCAAAAATTTCAAGAAAATTATTTATAATTGCTACATTGTGCACCAATGTAACGAATGGTTAACAGTGTAATGCCCTACCATTGAAAGCCCTTGAACCGTTACAAAAAAGGTTTTTTTAAAAATCAAGTCGCGCAATTAATATTTATTTACAAAACCGGCATCCTCGATGGTCAAAAAATGATTATCCAGGTTGCTTTATCTCGTGAATTTATAAACCCCGAAAATTGAATTCTAATGTGCCTTGAAAAACAATTATGCCATAAAATTATTGAAAAATCAGAAATACCTACGCTGACCGACTATAGAAATTGTTAACAACTTTGCGACTAAGAGTATGAAAAATTGACTATTTTCGCAGTTAGAAAACGACCGAAATGGAAATCCCTCAATTTACTCACTTACACTTACATACCCAATACTCCATACTTGATGGCGCTGCTCTTGTTGAGCCATTGTTACAAAAAGTTGCTGACGAAGGTATGAAGGCGGTGGCAATCACCGATCACGGAAATATGTACGGCGTGTTGCCTTTCGTAAACAAGGCGCGCGAACTGGGACTAAAGCCAATAATCGGGTGCGAGGTTTACGTTGCCAGAAACAGTCGGTACAAAAAGGACTCGCCAGAAGACCGGAGTGGCTGGCACCTGGTTTTGCTTGCCAAAAACCTTAAAGGCTATCATAACCTGTCAAAGATGGTTTCTCTCGGTTTTCTTGAGGGTTTCTACTACACTCCGAGGGTCGACAAGGAGCTGTTAAGGAAATACAGCGAAGGAATCGTTGCTATTTCCGCATGTTTGGCGGGCGAGGTTCCAAGGGCAATTCTTCGAAAAGATATGGACCATGCCGAAAAGGTGGTCAAGGAGTTTATTGACATTTACGGCGAAGATTTTTACCTTGAATTACAAAGGCACGGCATTGAAGAACAAACCACGGTCAACGCCAAGATAATTGAACTTGCAAGGAAGCTTGACGTTAAGTTTATTGCCACAAACGACGTGCATTTTATCGACAGGGAAGATGCCCGGGCGCACGATATCCTTATTTGCTTGCAAACCGGAAGGGACCTCGAAGATACTAACAGGATGAAATATACTGGCAACGAGTATCTGAAATCGAGACAAGAAATGTACGAACTGTTTTCAGACATTCCGGAGGCAATAACCAACACACAATTAATTGCAGATAAGATAGAGGATTACGATATTTCTACAAAAGAGATCCTGCTGCCTAGTTTCCCATTGCCAGAAGGGTTTGAGTCTGAGGATGAATACCTGAAACATCTTACCTACGAGGGGGCAAAAAAACTTTACAATCCAATATCTGAAAAAATAAGGGAAAGAATGGATTTCGAACTTGGCGTTGTGGTAAAAATGGGGTTTGCAGGTTACTTCCTAATCGTTCAGGACTTCATTAACGAATCACGTAAACTTGATGTGTGGGTTGGGCCCGGTCGTGGTAGCGTGGCAGGTAGCATAATTGCCTATTGCACCGGAATAACCACAATTGACCCAATTAAGTACAACCTGATTTTCGAACGGTTTCTTAACCCTGAAAGAGTTTCGATGCCCGATATTGATATTGACTTTGATGACGAGGGCAGAAACAAGGTTTTGAATTACGTTATTGAGAAATACGGACGCGAAAGGGTGGCCCAGATTGTTACCTTTGGAACAATGGCCGCGAAATCTTCCATCAGGGATGTAGCAAGGGTTCTAAAACTTCCACTACCCGAGGCAGACCGGCTCGCCAAGCTCGTACCTGAAAGAGCCGGAACAACCCTTACTCAGGCATACAAGGAAATACCAGATTTGAACAAGGCCCTAAACGACCCTAATCCGCTTATTGCCGAAACACTCAAGTACGCCAAAATCCTCGAAGGTTCAACACGCCAAACCGGTACACACGCCTGCGGGGTCATTATCGGCCCAAAAGATTTGGTAGAATGCCTTCCGCTAAGCACGCAAAAAGATTCAGACCTGCCGGTAACCCAGTACGAGGGAAAAAACGTGGAACAGGTTGGAATGCTCAAAATGGATTTCCTTGGGCTCAGAACGCTGAGCATCATGAAGGATGCAGTCAGAAACATTAAGCTGACCACGGGAAAGGAAATCAATGTTGACAAGATTCCGCTTGACGATGAGGCCACATTCAAACTTTACCAACGCGGCGACACCATAGGTACATTCCAGTTCGAATCACCAGGTATGCGTGAATACCTCAAGGAACTCAAACCCACCAACATAGAGGACTTGATTGCCATGAATGCCCTTTACAGGCCTGGTCCCATGGACTTCATACCAACTTACATTAATCGCAAGCACGGACGTCAAAAAACCGAGTACCCACACCCCTGGTTGGTGGAAATCTTGAAGCCGACCCACGGAATCATGGTTTATCAAGAACAAATCATGGAGGCCGCGAGAATTATGGCAGGATACACTTTAAGCAGCGCCGACATTCTGCGAAGGGCAATGGGAAAGAAAAAAAAGGAGATAATGGATCAACAAAAAGGCTCCTTTATTGATGGTGCTGTAAAAAAAGGGATAGGAAAGGATCAAGCAGGAAAGATATTCGACACCATGGCACGATTTGCACAATACGGCTTCAATCGCTCCCACTCGGCCGCATACAGCGTTTTGGCATACCAAACCGGATTTCTCAAGGCAAACTATCCGGCCGAATTTATGGCAAGTGTTCTTACCAACAATTTTAGTGACATCAAGAAGATTGCCCAAATGATGGAAGAATGCCAGCGGCAGAAAATCCCTGCCTTGGGCCCCGACATTAACGAAAGCGATTTCAAGTTTGTAGTTAACAAAAAAAGGGAAATCAGGTTCGGCCTGGGTGCCGTTAAAGGCGTGGGCGAGGGTGCTGTGGAGGCAATAGTGACCGAAAGAGAAAAAAATGGTCCATACAAAAACATCTTTGATTTTGCCATGCGGGTAAACCTGAGGTCGGTAAATAAGAAGGTTTTCGAATCGTTGGCCAAGGCAGGTGCCTTCGATGGGTTTGAAGGAATCCACAGGGCACAATTCTTTCACTCGGACGATGGAGGTCAAAATACGTTCATAGACAAGGTAATAAGGCACGCAAACCTTGTTGCTCAAAAGGAGAACTCAAGCCAAATAAGCCTTTTTGACGACACCCACGAAGTAGTTATACCCGACCCCGAAATGCCCGTTTGCGAGCCTTGGGACAAACTTGAAGCCATTAAATACGAAAAGGAAGTAACCGGCATGTACATCATGGGGCATCCTCTTGATGACTTTCAAATTGAGATAAAAGCCTCGTGCAATGTGACCATTTTTGATTTAAATGACCGTATTAATGATTTCAAGCACCGCGATGTAACGTTCGCTGGTATTATTACAGACGTAGCCCACAGAGTCGGAAAATCAGGAAAACCGTGGGGAAGTTTTACCATTGAAGATTACTCCGACTCAATACAATTGGCATTGTTTGGTGAAGACTACCTTAGGTTCAAGCACCTTTTGGTGCCCCAAATCCTCGTGCATGTCAATTGCAGGGTGCAGGAAAAGTACAATTCTAACGTTCTAGAAGCGAGGGTAAGGTACATGAGCTTGCTCGGCGAAGCAGCCGAAAAATCAATTCACGACCTCGTTTTGCTCGTTCCAATCGAAAACATAACAGATTCTCTCGTGAAAAGACTCAAGGACCTCGCCAAAAAGCACAAGGGCAATACAAAACTTAAATTTGCTGTAATTGACCGCCAAGACAACATTAGCGTTGAAATGATTTCACGAAAGGTTACTGTCAACTCCGTGGCATTCTTGAAGGACCTGCTCAAAGAGATTGACCTACAATACAGGTTGAATTGACATGTGTGTACCTACAAGATTCGATTTTTTTTGTTAAATTTTAAAAGGATTATCGAACAAAAAACATAATTTTGTACTTTACTTTTGCAAATAACCATAAATATTTTTTACCATGGCATTAGAATTAACCGATTCAAATTTTGAAGAAGTGGTGTTAAAATCAGACAAACCCGTTTTGGTTGACTTTTGGGCAGAATGGTGCGGACCTTGCCGTATGATTGCACCAATAGTTGAAGAAATTGCCATCGAGTACGAGGGCAAGGCAATAGTTGGAAAACTTGATGTTGATTCCAATCCATCAGTCTCCGGCCAATTCGGCATAAGGAACATTCCAACCATCTTGTTTTTCAAGAATGGCGAGGTTGTTGACAAGCATGTTGGAGCTGCCCCCAAGTCGGCTATTGCCGACAGGTTGGAAAAATTAATTTAAGGGCTTAATTGCTGAAACCCTGAGGGTGGCAACTATTACTTGCCACCCTTTTTGATTACATGTACCAAAATGAACAAGCAGAAAAAAAGCCTTCCGCAAAAATTCGCCAACCTCGAACTATTGGCTCGGCAGGTGGTTGAAGGATTCATTACCGGTATGCACAAAAGCCCATTTCACGGGTTCTCGGTCGAGTTTGCCGAACATCGAATTTACAACTCCGGCGAAAGCACCCGCCACATTGATTGGAGGTTGTTTGGAAGAACAGAAAAACTGTTCGTGAAAAAATTTGAGGAAGAAACCAACCTCAGGTGTCAAATCATCATCGACAACTCCTCATCAATGCACTTCCCATCATACTCCAACAAGGATCTACCATCAAAAATTGGTTTCGCCTTGGAATGTGCAGCCTGTTTGTCATACATTCTTCGCAAGCAAAGAGATGCCGTTGGGCTAACTATTATTTCTGACCAAACCGAATTGCATACCCCTGCAAGGTCAAGCGGAATGCACCATAAACTATTGCTAACCGAGCTTCAGAAACTTTATTCGGAGAACAACCTTGCCATTGGCAAAACAACCAATACTGCAAAATTGCTTCACGAGGTTGCCGAAAAGATTCACAAACGGTCGTTGGTAATCATTTTTTCCGACATGATTGACAACACCTCGCCAAATGAAGAACTGTATTCTGCCTTGCAACACCTCAAGCATGCCAAGCACGAGGTAATTTTATTTCACGTTTACGAAAAAAACAAGGAACTTGACTTTGATTTCGGAAGCAAGCCGGCCAAGTTCATCGATATGGAAACGGGGAAGGAGATTAAGCTTAACCCTTTGGATATTAGAGAAATTTACCAAAAAAGAATTGAAGAGCGCTTTGCCGAGGTTAAATTAAAATGCATGCAATATCGGATAGATTTCGTGGAGGCCGACATTAACAAGGGTTATGCACAAGTGTTAATGAATTTCTTTGCCAAAAGAAAAACATTGCACTGATTTGTTAAAACCTAGATTTGTTTTTTTTACAATCATTTCTAATCTTTTTTTCGCAAATGCCATTAATTGCTGGCACTCGAAAAGACTAAATAACCCCGGGGCGAAAGGAAACACGGTGCCGGAGCTGAAATAGACCTTGGCAAAGAGTTTTTGCAAAACAGGATTTCGCAAAAATTTAGAGTGCCACAGAACTGACAACAATAATGATTTATTTTGAAATTCGGGTTTCGAGAAAAATACCGGGATTTGCCGCATACAATTCGATCAAGCAATCGACATTCATTAATTAATGGACTCAGTGTGGTTAATTGCAAAAAAGAACATTTTGGGCTTTTGATGTTAACCTGCTCAAAATTAAAAAATTAATAACATCTTTTAATGCAACCCCTTTTACAGCCACCTGGTTTTGTTAAAAAACAGTTTAAGAATTAGAATTGCATCAAGAGTAGGTTAACCCATCCTTTTGTTGGCAAAAACCTACAATGAGTCCCACCAAACGCGTGAAAAAATGGTTACACCGGCCGGAACGTTTCCGCTATTGAGCAGCACTTCGTTTTGAGGGTAAAGAAACCGCCTTGGAATACTTGGACCCTGGAATTGTGCTAATGCAGGAAATCCCGTCCGGCGATAATCGGTCCACACTTCAGGATTTAGGAAAAGAGCCAAATACTTGGCTTCCAATATTTTTTGAAGTGTAACGTTGGTAACTGATGCATGCTGGTTTTCCCAATCAACATTGCTCACGTTAAACTTCATTAATGACGCCTTGACTGCTTGCTCGAATGCCTGGTCGGCCAAACCCTGTTGACCAATCCTGAGCCTGACTTCGGCTTCTATAAACTTTTGCTCAACATACGTTAGTATAAATGTTGGGCTAGATTTAGATGCAACTCCGGGTCCAATAAATGAAGCACCGGTGTTTGCGGCCCCGGGTGCGGTACCCACATAAGAAGGCGCAGAACCAGCAGGCTTCACGAAAATGGGCAATCTTGGATCTTGGGTAGATTGTAAGGCATTGACAAAATGAAGGCCAACACGAGAATTCCTGGTAACATTATCATTGAAATAATAAGGATTCTGCAAGTCGCCCGGGTAAGAAAATTGCATGTCATCGGCATTGCTCTCAAAAA
The DNA here is from genome assembly GCA_964349365.1 of uncultured Bacteroidales bacterium. Classification (GTDB taxonomy): domain Bacteria; phylum Bacteroidota; class Bacteroidia; order Bacteroidales; family UBA7960; genus UBA7960. Next base: position 16,905 of record CAYGFY010000030.1, read on the forward strand.
GGTTTCCATCTTGAATTAGGCCAGCCACCACGCTGTAATCATTGTTTTTATTGGCTAAACGCAAATGCACCCTAATCTTCAATAGCCTCGCGGCCTTGAGCCAATTTTGCAAGTTCCCGCCAAATATTACATCATTGGCTTGCGGGCGAGGGCTTTGGTCATTTAAGGCGGTTTGAAAATCAACAATCGCCAAATTTACCAATTCAACCAAGTATCCATACAATTTTTGTTGGCTGGTAAAGGCCACCACCGTATGCCCTTGAGCGTACCCCAAAGCCCATTCGTATGGCACATCGCCCCAAATATCGGTAACGAGTTGCATGTTCAATACCAAAAGAAGCCTGCAAATACCCATGTAAGCCGGTGCCTTGGCTTCATGGGCATTAGTAATGGCACTAATAATCTTGGGATGTATAACGGTATAGTAATTAGTCCAGCTCCTCTGCACCCCTTCAGGGTTCATTTCATACTTGTCAACCAACAAATCAAAGCCAGCTACCCCACCCAATTGCTGCATCCAAATAAGCGGAAACCTCCCAATATCCATCCCCTGAAAAAAGGCAGTGTTCTGCTGAATTTCAGGCAACAACTCTGCCACCCTGCCCAAATAATTTGGTTGTACCGGCTCGGGAAGCGAACAAGAATTAAGGTTGATAACAAAAAGACCGGCCAAAAGAACCTTGAAAATGGTATTCATTCATAAAATTGTTAGTGGTTTTACAATAAGATAACACAAAAGTAGCAAACATATTTCTAATGGAAATGCGTTTTAAAAAAAGCAAGGCAATTAAGGGCTGAGATCAAGAGAAGCAATGCGGCTTTTTTTTCGAAATTTGGTTAAATTTGCAAAAGCAAGGATTTATGAACCAAGAGGTTCTCGTTTTTTGGGGTTGCCACTAAAATGAGGTAATTATACCCGAAATCAAACCCAATGTTGATCTATTTTTTCAAACCACTTGTTTGTAAAAGGTTAAATCAAGCATGAGTAAGAAAAACTTAATAAAACTAATCAAAATTCTCTTTGTTTTTGCAACCGGGGTTGTTATTCTTTTCCTTGTTTTTCGCCAGAGCAGCAATCTTAACAACCACAAAAAGGGACGGGCCGTATTTTATCATTATGATTTTGAAGCTGTTAATTCAATAATAAAAACTGCATCGGCCGAGCAACTATTGCCAAAATTATTCATACAATCAGACCCACAAAATGAATCGGTTAAGGCAGGTATTATCGAACCGCAATCGAGATATGCGGCTGGATACCTTGCCGAAAAAGATTGTCAGGTATTTCCGGCACAAGTAAAAAACGATCAAAGGGCAGACTCAACAACCTTCTTGTTTAAAGGAGTAACACAAAAAGGCAGCAGTGCCTTTGCCGGCGACTCCGTTTTTATTCCAACGCCCCAACAACTAAACTCAATTGTATGCGATAGCCTTTACAGCAAATATAATGACTATCACAATTCCTTTATCTCGACTCTTGGGTTCAACAGTAAGATAATTAACTTTTACCTGCCTGCACAAACCGAGAAAAAGCCATTCGAAAGGGTTCTTGGAAGGCTGACGACAGAAATTGAGAACCTGCATGAAAACCGCATCTTGTCAATACTGGATTTAAGGAGCAAGAGCCTGGGCAATGATAGCGTAGTTGCACAAAACCAGATAGGTTTATTTTCGAATTTGATAAGCACCGGCCTCTGCGGAGTGATATTACACAACCTTGATAACCTTGAGCTTCTAGACTCACTGGGCTTTGACGGCCTTTTTATTTTCGAAGTAAGTTGTCATGAAAATTTATCAAAGGAGATTATAGCACTTGCCGATGCCTTCCTTTTGCCAAATGATATACAAAACCAGCAGATAGCAACCAAAATTGGCAAACAACTAAAAATGAATTCCTTGCGAAAAAAAGCTTTTAAGGTTTTGAGAGCAGCACTTTGGACCAATAGGCACAAACAGCCGACATTCGTTGCCGACTACAAAACCGAAGATTGGCTGAGAAGCAACATCACCAAAAGTTCTCTTATCCTTCTAAAAAATGCCGACTCGCTGATTCCATTTTCAAACGTAAACCATAACTTTCTTGTAATCAATACAACTGGCGAAAACATTTTTCATTTTAAGCTTGGATTGGCGAATTATACCCGGAATGTAACCTATCTGGAACACCGGCCCGGAAGCGCCAAGCCTCTATTGATTCCAAAAGGGATTGATAAGGTGATAGTTCTCTCTAATTCATTGATAAAAGGGCTAAATGAAAGCGAAACCGCCACCCTTGGAAGGCACAAATCAATCATTTTCGTTCATTCGGGAAATGAACTTTCTATTCCGTTAAAAACTGCAAGCACGGTTGTGCAAATTCACTCTATAACCGACCAGTCGCTTTCTTATTCGGCCCAATTGTTGTTTGGCGGAATTGCGTCAACAGGAATTTTAAGCCAAAATCATAACGACACTTTAATTTTCGGATACGGTCTGAATACAAAAAAAACAAGATTGGAATTCACGCTTCCCGAAAATGCTGGGTTATGTTCGCAAAGGTTGCAGCAAATTGACTCAATTATTACACATGCTGTCATTTCACGGGCTTTTCCGGGAGCACAAGTTCTTGTTGCCAAAAGCGGAAAGGTAGTTTACAACAAAACCTTCGGGCATCATGACTACACAAGGGCCAGGCAGGTTCGAAAAAATGATCTTTACGATGTGGCATCATTGACAAAAATTGCCGCTACCACCCTTGCGGCAATGAAACTTCATGAGCAGAACAAGCTGGTTTTAAACCACGAAACGGGCAGGTATTTCAAAGACACGTCAATTGATTATGGTAGCATTAGGGCTGATACAATAGTTTTTATAGACACCCTGAACCTTGCAAGGATTTCCAAAAACGAGCTGGCAAAATTGATTGGACAAAAAGATACCCTGCATCTAAACGACTCCATTATTGCCCTTAAAGAAACAGTTATTTCAAGGGTTACGCCTTCGCTCAATATTTTCAAAATTCCCATAAGACAGCTTTTGGTTCATCAATCAGGTATGAGCCCTTCATTACCCATACTGCCTTACATTATGTACAGGCAAACTTACAGCCGTTACCAAGCCATTCAAAAGAAAAATGACGATGCCAAAGAAATTGATGCAAAAAATCATGCAAATGAAAACCAAAAGGCTGAACCTGCAAAAGAAATTAAGGTGAAACCCAACACCACCCCTTTCAATTTCTTTTTCAGCCGGAGGAAAATAGATGGAATTGCAGATGTTTGGGTGGCCGAAAACATCTATCTGCGCAACCAATTTAGGGATAGCATTTATCAAAATGTGAAAAAATTGAGGGTGCACCAAAACCCACGCTTCCAGTACTCATGCATGAATATGATATTGGTGCAAATGGTTATCGATTCTATTAACAAAAGCAACCTGGATGTTTACTTGAAAATCAACTTTTACCATCCGTTGGGGATGCACCACACCACTTTTAACCCGCTCCGATTGTTTGGCAGGACCCAGATTACACCCACCGAAAACGACACATCGTGGAGAGATGCATTGGTACATGGCACAGTACATGATCCCTCGGCAGCCTTGCTTGGAGGTATTGCGGGTAATGCGGGCTTGTTTTCAACTGCCACCGACCTTGCCATTCTTGGCCAAATGTGGCTCAACGGCGGAAGTTATGGAGGAAGGAAATACCTCCATGGGTCAACCATAAAAGTATTTACCGGAAAGCAGGCCGAAAACCATCGAGGGCTTGGCTTCGACAAACCTTCTGACAAAGGAATTCACGCCGAAAGCATTTCAAAATCGGCATTCGGACATCTGGGATTTACGGGTTGTGCTATGTGGATAGACCCCGCAAATGATATTGTGTTCATTTTTCTTTCAAACAGGATTCATCCATCTGTTTCGAATCAACGGATAAACACCTTGAAGGTTAGACAAATGGTGCACCAGGTTGTTTATGATGCAATTATTACACAACCCAAAAACCAATCGGTAATTGCCAAAAAGTAGTGAAATAGCCTTTTTAAGGAAAAACCTTCTTAGCTGGTTTGACAAAAACCACCGGGAGTTTCCTTGGCGTAAACCAAGCGTGTCAAATTACGAACTAATTATTAGCGAAGTTCTATTGCAGCGTACCAAGGCAGAAACCGTTGCCAGGCATTACCCAAACTTTTTCGGGCAATTTCCGGGTTGGGAGGCGCTTTGCGCGGCCTCTGTCCAACAACTAGAGCAATCAATAAAACCACTTGGTCTTTTCAGAAGAAGAGCAAAAAAGCTATTTGCTATCGCCAGGGAATACGAAAAACGACAAGGTAGGCTTCCTAAAACCAAATACGAGCTACAAGATTCTAACTGGAGCTCGCCCTACCTGAGAAATGCTTTCGAGCTTTTTGTTTTCAAAAAGCACTCCCCATTGCTTGATGTAAATATGGCGAGAGTTCTTGAAAGATTTTTCAACGCACGAGAACCTAAAGAAATTCGTCAAAACAAGGAACTTCAGGAACTTGCAAAATTGGTGATAAATGTAAAAGGTTGCACCGAAATTAACTGGGCTTTCCTTGATTTTGCAGCATTGATATGTAAAAACCGCGAGCCAAAATGCTTAGAATGTAAGTTGTCAAAAAAATGCAGGTTTTTTCTTTCCTGCAGACAATTGTTCTCATCAAATTTGACCGAGAACAACTTGCAGTAATAAATTGCCATTTAATCATGAAAAACGGTTACCGTTGACAAAAAGAACAACCAGACAATACCCGTTTTATTGAGAAAAAAGGAAGTCGTATGTCGAAAAGGAGGCAACTTCAAAAAAACACCACGGAAACAATAAATTTTTTAGCCCATTTGGCAGGTATATTTTGCGAAAGTTTATTCAACCAAAACCCACGCATCGTCAGTAATTTCCCTTCTAATAGTTCTTAGGGCCACGGCTGCTTTTTCGCGGGAATCAAATTTTCCGACGAAAACTCTGTGGTTGATTCCTGCCGAGCCCGGGATTACCCCGGCAGTATTGTAACCTCGAGAAACCAAGTCTTCAACCATTGTGCGAGCCTTGATAAGATTCGGAAAACTGCCCACTATTATATAGGCACTACTTACGTTGGTTTTTTCCAAAACCGCATTTGACTCTTGCTCCCGTTTTAAAGAGGCAATTTGCCGAATTGATTCAGTAATTTGTGAGGTTCGCACTGCAGGCCTGACCCAGTGCCAGAACAATGTTACCCTTCTCTCTCTGGAGGCCTCAACGCTATAAACTGAACGTGCGCGATCCTGAAAACTAGCATCTACACCACGAGGTGCTTGGGTGTCGCCAAATGGAATGGCAACAATTCTTATCTGTCCATTTGCAAGGAAGGGCGCAAGTTTTCCTCCGTTCCAATTCAAAAGATAGTTCTTAATAGACTGGTTGCGACGCCCTGACAGTGCTGCGTTATAAACAGGATTAGACCTTGGGCTTGCGTGTCCTTTCAAGAAAATCTCAAGCTTGTTTTCACCTATGTTTTCAAAGACGTATGAAGCAAAATCCATGAGGTTAGACATGCCATGATCTACTTCGGCAAAGAATCTCTCCATTTCTGTACGAGGATTTATGGAACCTCGGAAATACTCGCCCCTTACTTCTAAATACCTCTGATAAGTAATATCGTAGGGTGGTATAAAGGTTGCCGGACGTGGGATATCATTCTCGAAAAAAACAACGATATTACCCGAAGAAATGTGAGGCGGGGGTTGCGGCAGAGCCTCTTCGATAATTTCCAATTCCAAAATGGCTAGATAAATTCCCCGGTCGGGCAAGTATTCAAAGCCTTTAAAAACACTCAACGGCAAGTAACCCTGCTTTTCTGCCTGAAACTCAACTGGCCACTTCAACCCCGAAGGATTACAAAACATGAAACTCTGACCTCCATCGACTGTGACTAGTTGCTCGCGGCGCGGCACCTCTAAAGCATTGTAACGAACCAGCACACCGTCTATAGGCAATCCAGTCTTCTTGTTGTGAACCTTAACAAAAAAGTCCTTACAGATGGGGTCGTGAACGGTAAATTGAAATATGTTGTCGGTAAAGGGCCCTCGATCGCGTGTAGATGAGAAGTAACCACTGGTGGCACTACTAAAAGTAAGGGCAAAATCATCATAAACCGTGTTCAATGGTGCAGGAAAAAGCATTCGCTTGCCATCCTTGAAAAGAACAAAATCCAATCCGCCTAAAGTTTCTGGGTGGTTTGAGGAGTACATGAGGTAACCTTCTGGGGTGAATACAGGGAAGACCTCATCGTAAATCGCGTTGATCTCCGAACCGAGGTTCTCTGGGGCACCCCAGTTGCTACCGTCCCAAACAGACTTGTAAAGGTCAAAGCCCCCTTTACCACCTGGCTTGTCGCTCGAATAGTAAAGTGCCTGCTCCTTATCGTTGAAGAATGGGTGTTGAACCGAGTAATCAACATGACTGAAGGGGACCCTAACTGCATCGCTCCACCTACCTTGCGAGTCTTTGATGTAATAGTCGAAATAAAGATGGCGATAATTTTCCCTGTTAGGTCTGCGGTAGTTCCGGTTAATAATCACTAAATTGCCATCCTTTGAAATGGCCAATGGACCGTCATGAAGGTCGGTATTCAGGTTGGGAGGCAAGAAATCGGGTAGGGCCACAGTCTGGCAGTTCTCGACGAAAGCAACAATGTTGAGGAATGGCTTGCCGGTAATGGGATAGTTCTCTTCGGACTGCTGACGCGAGGAGGTTACGAACAGGTACTCGCCCCACTGGTAGGGTACTATGTCCTCGTTGCGAGAGTTGCCGCAAAACGGATTTATTTTTACCGGAAAAACAATCGTGCGATCAAAGTAACCTGTATCTCGGTCAAAACGAGTGCTAAAACCTAGTACCTTCCCTGCATGAACGAAATTGCGCCGATGATGGGGTGAGGTCAGCTGACCGAGGGCATCGCTTTGCTGATAATGTTCAAAGGCATCATGATATTTTCCTTGAAGGAAGAAAACCTCGGCCAGACGGTTGGTTAGTGCCCTGTTGCCCCTCTCGACCTGGCGAACCAAAAGCTGCTCTAACTCCACGAGGTCAGCTCCAAGCAATCGGTCGGGAATGGTTTTGCTCGTGCTGCAAGACCATACAATAAGTACAAGCATCGCGCCAATTGCCACCCGGCCACCGATTTTCCCCGGTTTAAAAAAGTTGGTTTTCATAATTATGATCTTTCTATTTCGAATAAATTTGCTTGTGATTGGGAAAACATCAACGAGCCTTACAAAAAGTACCGCGGTGAGGCAGTGCGATTCCGGCTTCCGGTACACCAGCGGTAGCGCAACGAAACCTCGTGGGTCTGCCTTGTAACGAGGTTCAAATCATTCATGGGGTACTCGTACTTGTAACCAAAGTAAAGCGGTCCGGCAACGTTAAGGCCTATTATGAAACCAACTGCATCGAGCCCTTTATCAAAATCTGAACGCAACACGCCTCCGAAGTCAATGACTTCGTTGTATCCAAACACGAAGTTAAAATCAACCTGCAAAGGCGACTTGTCGGCATGCTTGAACATAAAGCTTGGCGTAACCAATAATAGTTCGGAAAGTTCTATTGTAGTTCCGCCGTACACGAAAAGATGAAACTCCCGTGCAAACTCCCCAACGGTTATGTTGTCGGTAAACTTGTTTCGGAGCAATTTGGGGGCCGACAACCCAATGAAAGTGCGGGAATCATAAAACAAAAAACCAATTCCTGTGTTAAACAGCAACTTGTTTCCAAAATCCTTGCCGTACCATGGGTCGGTGGGATCGGAAAAATTGAAGTTGGTAAGGTCAACTCTGGTTGAGGAAACTTGAGCCCTTAAACCAACACCAAAACGCCAACTTCTTGAAATCCGGAGCTGGTAGGCAATATCTCCTTGGAAGTTGAGGTCCTTAATCTTGCCTATGTTGTCTTGGTAAATGCCACCAGCAAGTCCGAGATTTCCGGGGATGCGAAAATTTACGTAGGCGGAGTAGGTGCGGGGGGCACCGTCAATACCAACCCACTGGTGTCGGCCAAGAAGACCAACCTGGTTGCAACTGTTCGAACCTGCGTGTGCTGGGTTCAGTATGGTGCTGTTGAAAACATACTGCCCGTACATGGGCAACTGCTGCCCTGAACCATCCAAAGATAGTAATAGGCTTGCCACAACAACAATTACCGGTAATGTCTTTTTCATCTTTTCGTGTCTTTTTAGAAGTTGCGAGAAATAGAAACGGAAGCTACTTTTCGAGTAACCCAAACCTTAACTTCCGTTGCCGTTTCTCTTTTCGAATTTCAATTCAAAATTATAAAAATTTCTAGTAAAACAAGTGAACAGAGCCACTTAACGGCCTAATTCCTGGTTCTAGGGTAATCACGTAGAAGTAAACGCCCGCAGGTAACTTCTGGCCAAGGCCCGATAGAACATAACCAGAATTAGCAATACCATCCCATGGCCTGCTGTAAGGAGCAGCACTGTAAACTAAACTTCCCCAACGGTTGAATACCTTAACCACGTGGTTCGGGTACAATTCCAGGCCAGTAATGGTCCAGGTCTCACCAATGCCATCTCCATCGGGAGTGAATCCATCTGGGATCTCGATCTTGGGTAGAACCTCAATTATCATCTCATCCCATTTATCCGAACAAGGGTTGTTGTTTATTGTCCACCTTAAAACGTATGTTCCAATTATTAATCCGGTAACTGGAGTAGAGTGCGAGTTGGGGTTAATGATAGTTGGAATGTTCGGCCCCGAAATTATCGTCCAAACCCCAGTGGAGGGATGAGGATTGTTGCCCGATAGGGTCGTAAAAGTAGTATGGATTATTTGGTCAGGACCTGCATTGGCAAGAACCGGACTATAAATCGCAATGTTGAAACTACCGGCAGTTACCTCGCATCCAATTTTATCCCTGACTCTTACAGAATAATTACCTCCCACCAAGCCGGAAATATTAGGTACAAAGGTTATCCGGGTTATTCCATTGGAATCTGTCCACAAGAATGTATATGGAGTAACTCCGCCAGACACGCTTACCGTTGCAGTTCCAGAATTATCGCCAGAGCACAACTCAGAAGTGCTAAAAATGATGCTGGCCATTAGTTGCTGTGGTTCAGTTATGCTGAAGGCTACATTGAAAGTGCAACCAATGGCATCAGTAATCAAAACATTATAGCTTCCTGGACCCAAATCAGTGATTAAACCGGTAGAATTAGAAGTACCATTCAGCAAGAAAGTGTAGGGCTTAGTTCCTCCATTGGCAACAACCAAAGCAGAACCATTTTGCTGACCATGGCACGTAACATTGGTAATCTGACTTACGGTTGCTTGCAAGCTACTATTTAAGTTAATAATATTGAAACTAATATTTCCAGAACAACCTCCTGATGAAATGAAATTGGCCGTGTAGAATCCGGCAGCTAAACCGGTAAAGGTTGCTTGGAAAGGAGCATTGCTAACAACTTGACTCTGGCCGGCTACAGTTACTGTGCCTGTACCACTCACTCGTAAAACGACAGAACCAACCGATGCATTACATTGAGTATGAACTATTGAAACCACCTCAATTACTGCTGCTGGGTGGATTACAAGTTCGAAAGTAGAAATTGCAATGGAGCAAACTTGATTTCCTCCCAATGTGAAAGCTGTCAAGGTAATAGTAAAAGTACCCGTTTCACCAGGAGAAGGGAAGTAGATAGGATTCAAAGCATTTGGATTACTAAATAATCCAGAACCGGTGGTAGTCCACAATAAACGTGAGTAGTTACTTGCGGTGGCTCCGCTCAAGAAAACGCGGTCGGCACCTTGACAAATAGTCTGATCAGTTCCTGCAAAAGCAGTGGGACCTCTCCAAATGGTTAGTGTCATTTTATCGGAAGCGCTACGGCAAGCTCCATTTACGAGCATTGAAAGTGTAACTTGACCGATGTAAATATCACCAGCACTTGGAGTGTAAATGGGGTTCAACAATGTTGGATCATTGAAGGTACCTGTTCCGCTTGAACTCCAAATTACGGTCAATCCATTTACCTGGCTAGCACCTGTTAAGGTGAAGCTACCTTGCGTACTGCAAATTTCAGCATCAGGGCCGGCATTGGCAATCGGAATAAGCTCGTTAACCGTAACTTGCTGCAAACAAGTTGCAGTGTTACCGCTGGAATCCACTATTGTCCATTCAATCTGGCTCACCCCCACACCGAAAATGTATGGGGCTCCATTATTAAACGGCCCGCTAATGCTGTTGTCGGGGTTGTGAACCTGGTAGGTAATTGTAAGGTTGGTAAAGAAAGTACAATTATCACCGACACTTATAACACTCAAAGCGGGGGCGAGGCTATGTCCGCAAACACCTGCATCCGCATCGGTGATAACTGCTGGTGGGCAAGCAATAACCGGAGCAGTATCGTCAAATACTGTTACCGTGAAGCTGCAGGAAATTGTATTTCCGGCGGAATCCTCAAGAGTGTATGTAATAGTGCTAACTCCAATTGCAAAGCTAGTAACAGGAACGTTACCCAAGCCGCTTCCTAAAGCTGCTCCGGTGATTTCATAACTCAATGCTAATCCCGGGCAATTATCGATGGCCAAAAGCGGGTTCAACTGATTTTCGTTTGAAGTCCAGCTGCAGGAATCGTGGCTTGCGCTTACCACCAAGTCGGGCCTGCAAACCAGTATTGGATTAACATCATCAACAACCCTAATGGTAAACTTGCAAATTGACGTGTTACCAGAAGAGTCAGTAGCGGTGTATTCAATTACGTATAAACCTGGCAACAACGTCTGAGCGTAGAATGGCCCACCTACAGAAGTCTCAACAACTGTAACTTCGCCACAATTATCAATTGCAACAGGTATGCTCCATATAACCCCAGTTTCACAATTTGAGCTTGCAGATATTGTAAACACAGGTCCAGGATTGTGGCAATTAACGAAGACTGGCGGGGTATCATCACTTACAGTAACCTCGAAGTAGCATGAGACCTCATTTCCTGAAGGATCGCCAACGTGGTAAATAACTTGGCTAATACCAACCGGGAAGTTGTAAGTTACCGTGCGTAAACCGCCAAGGAGTAATCCTTCGATGGAGAATGGACCATCAACAACTCCTCCTGGCAATACTACAGTATATGTATAAATCGAAATGCTACAATTGTCAGACGGTATTGGATGCTCCCAGGTGTGCGCAGCAAAACAGTCTGGTGAACCTGCACCAGTAGTTAGGCTTGCATCAACAGGGCAAACAATAACAGGGCTTGCCGTATCTGTTACAGTTATTGTTTGAACGTGTGTGGTAGTTAAACCACAGGCGTCAACAGCTTCCCAAGTTCTAATGATTCTAATAATAGAACCTTCATATCTGTAAACCTCTGAGAAATCAACCGGCATAAAGGAAATAGTACAATTATCCGTAGCGGTCACAGTCGGTGGAAGTGGAACATCACTCAGGCAAGCAACAGAAATATTCCCTGGATAGTGACTCAAAACCGGTGCCTGGGTGTCGGGCGTTACAGTAACTGTGGCTGTGGCCGTGCTGCTGTTGC
>CAYGFY010000031.1:0-28405 GCA_964349365.1 uncultured Bacteroidales bacterium
AAAATCAAGAAAAAACAAAATCAAAGACTCCATTTTAAATCTTGCAAAGCTCTCGGAGCATTTTTTCGTCGTTGTTGCAACGGTAAAATGAAATTATCCCAGGCAGCTGAAATTGCAGATGTTTTGTGTAATGACATCGCAATTCATTTTCAAAATGCTGAATTTGAATCATACCTAATAATGTCAACCAACCTCCACGGAATTTTAATTTTGAACAACCAAGATGCCGGTCAAAATGCCTACCGCAATGTAGGGCCGTTGCATGCAACGACCCTACATCTGGATTTAGGCAGATTGGGTTATTCTGAGATTTTCCCAAAACCAAAAACCATTTCAACCATAGTTAAATACTACAAATTGGCCGTAACTTTACATTGCAACCGTTTAGGTTTAGAAAACGGGTGGCACCAAGGTTTTACTATAGAATGATCAGAAAAAACCTTGATTACCATCAAATATATCATAACATGTTTAAAAATCCTTAAAACTGGGTCAACAACGAGCTAAACAGCATAAATCAATGAAAAAAACGCTGACAACATTTATCGCCTTGCTATTGGCAGGAATTGCTTTTTCTGGCAATTTGCAATCCATAACCTCGCCACCGTCATTTTTTGGTTTCAAACCAGGAACTGATAGAAAGTTAGTAAAATACCAACCTTTGGTTGACTATTTCAAGCTTCTTGACAAAGAGTCAGAGATGGTCAGGGTTGAACAAATCGGAGAATCGGAATTTGGCAAGCCAATTTACATGGCGTTCGTCTCAACGGCAGAAAACATCAATCGGCTTCCTGAATTGAGAGTGATAAACCAAAGGTTGGCATTGGATGGGAGCATACCAGATCAGGAGCGGGTCGAGTTGATATCGAAGGGAAAAACTTTTGTAATGTTTACACTGTCAATGCACTCAACCGAAACAGCACCCTCGCAGGCGGCACCCCTAATGGCCTACAACCTAATAACAGGCATAGACCCAGAAGCCACCAAAAGCCTTGAGGAAGCGGTTTTGATGATTGTGATTAGCAGCAACCCCGACGGGCACGATATGATAGTTGACCATTACAACAAATATTTGGGCACTATTTACGAAGGCAGTAACCTGCCCGGAGTTTATCATAAGTACGTGGGGCATAACATTAACCGCGACTTCATTACGCTGTTGATGAAAGAAAATAAGGCAATATCAAACATTTACAGCAACGTTTGGTATCCACAAATACTGGTTGACAAGCACCAGATGCATATGAACGGTCCGAGGTATTACGTTCCGCCAAATCATGATCCTATTGCCGAAAACATTGACGAAACAATATGGGGATGGAATTGGGTTTTGGGTTCAAACATGGCACGCGACATGACTGCAAGGGGATTGAGAGGAATAAGCCAGCAATACATTTTTGATTTCTATTGGCCTGGCCCCACGAAAACAAGCGCTTGGAAAAACGTTATTAGCCTGCTTACCGAAGCCGCGAGCGTTAGGCTTGCATCGCCTGTATTTATAGAATCAAACGAGCTGCGCGGCGGCAAGGGATTGCCTGATTACAAAAAAAGCATCAATTTTCCAGCTCCTTGGGGAGGTGGATGGTGGAGCCTTGGTGATATTGTTGAATACGAGGTGGAATCAACATATTCAATAGTCAAATCGGCCGGAAAACAAAAAGTTGACATTTTAACCAGCCTCAACAACCTGGTGTCCAGAGAAATTGAAAGGGGCAAAAGCGAACCTCCTTATTTTTTCGTAATCCCTCAAGAACAACATGATAGGGGAAGTCTAAAAAAACTCATTTCACTATTAAACGTGCATGGCGTGGAGGTTCATAAACTTGGTAATGACCTGATAAATCAAGGCAGGAAGTTCAAAAAGGGAGATTACGTGGTATCTCTTTCGCAAGCATTCAGACCATTTATTAAAGAGGTAATGGAATTGCAAAGGTATCCGGTGCGTCGCTATAGCCCGGGTGGTGAAATAATCATGCCTTACGACATTACTTCATGGAGTCTCCCCTTGAATTTTGGTCTCAAAGTATTCGAGATTAACGCAAACCCACAAGTTTTTGATGGTAATCTTATGGAGGTTCAATTTCCATTAAAAACCATGGTAGTGCCGGAAGCCAACATCGGATATTTTCTTTTTAATGGCCAATTCAACCAAAGTTACAAACTGGCTTTCAAGGCTTTGGCCAATGGAATAGAGGTTTTTCGTTCAGAAAACGAAGTTTTTCATCAAAATCAATATATACCGGGTGGTAGTTTTGCAGTATCAATTTCAGCCAGAGTTACTGATTTTCTCAAAGGTATTGCAGAAGAATTAAACATAAACCCCGAGGTTTTAAGCCAACTGCCAGATGGTTTCCAGAGAGTTAGACTTCCAAAGGTAGCTCTTGTGGAGTCGTGGTTTCATGATATGGATGCGGGCTGGACGAGATTTCTTTTCGATACCCACGGGATTCCTTACACGGTTCTGCGGCCGGGCGAACTTGCCGCCGCCAGGCTGCACCAAAATTTTGATGTTTTAGTTTTTCCCGACATGGGGCGCAACCAGTTGATGATGTCAACGCCCTCGGACGAAGGAGATTACACACCTCCATTTTATGCCCAAGAGTACCTTAAAGGAATTGGAAAAGAAGGTTGGCACAACGTTTTAGAATTCATTCAAAATGGAGGCAGGGCTGTTTCGTGGGGAAATTCAGTTGACTTGTTCACGGGCAACATGGAGCCAAGGGCACCTGCCGAAGCGTTCCGATTTCCTATAAACAATGTTTCATCAAGTATGCGAGGCCAAGGTTTAAACATTGCCGGATCGCATCTTTCAATCAACCTCCTTCCCAATCATCCACTAACTCTTGGTATGCCTCAAAGCATAGCTGTATTTCACAGGGCAAACGTTGTGCTCGAAACAAGCATTCCATCGCACGATATGAATAGGCGTGTAATCGCACATTTCCCCGAAAGGAATATTTTGTTAAGCGGTTATGCTGAAAACATTTCGCTGCTCGAAAATAAGCCGGCAATGGTTTTGGTTGAAAAAGGTAAGGGTCAGGTGGTATTATTCTCCTTCGTGCCCAACTTCAGGGGCGCAACATCCACTTCGCACAAATTGATTTTCAACTCGTTGCTTTGGGATAAAAACAAATAATAATTACTAACGACCAAAAACCATTTGCCCCGACCTTAAGGTCGGGGCAGACAGGTCAAACCAGAAAACGGACTTTAGTCCAACTCGATTTTGATTAAAGCCAAAAATCACAATTTTATTCCAAGCTACCGATCAACCCTTCAACCTCGTGGAGTATCTCGCAAGACTTCACGAGGTTTTTCATTGCGTTGTGGTCGGGATACAAAGGTCTGTCAATGTCAAGGTAATCAACATATTTCCTGATTACCTCCCTTGCCTTGCAAGTGCCTTTGCCGTAAAGGTACGGGGTTTCGTACTTTTCGCGCAAATCGAGGGCTTGCGCGGCAGCCATAAGCTCAATTCCAAGCACACCGTAGGCATTATCCATTATTTGCACGTTTTTCAAGGCAGTATTCATACCCATCGACACGAAATCTTCTTGGTCGGCCGCAGCGGGTATTGATTGGATTGATGCCGGCATCGAGAGTATGCGCTGCTCCACAATTTGCATGTCGGCGGTATATTGGCTAAGCATTAAACCAGAAAACATACCTGCCCCTTTTGTAAGAAAAGGAGGCAATCCAACACTCAAGGCAGGGTTGTTTAGGCGGTTCATGCGCCTTTCAGAAAGCACACTCACCATGGTAATTGCAGCACTCATCATATCCATTGGCAAGCAAACTGGTGATCCTTGAAAGTTTGCGCCCGACAACTGGAGGTTTTCGTCGGGAAAGAAAATCGGGTTGTCCCCTACCCCATTTAGCTCAATTTCAACCTGTTCGCGAGCAAACTTCAGGGCATCGTGGGCAGCACCCATAACTTGCGGCGTGGATCGCATCGAATAAGCATCTTGTACCTTAACCTTCAACCTCTTCTCGGCCAGATCTCCACCAGCCGCCACTGACCTTATTGCCCTTGCACTTCTGACTGCACCGGCAAATCCACGCACCTCGTGAATTTTGTGATTGTAAGGACCAAAATTTGCCTTGAGTGCTTCAAGAGACATGGCACAGGCAATTTCTGCTTGCTTGAGCCAATTGTTCATGTCAAACAGTGTAATGGCACTCATGGCCGTTAGCACGTTAGAGCCATTAATGGTGGCAAGGCCATCGCGAGCCTGCAGCCCGGGAATTTCTATTCCAGCTCGCTCAAAGGCAATGTTGCCCTCAAGTAGCTCCCCCTTGTAAAACGCCTTACCCTCTCCCATCATCAATAAAGCAATTTGCGACATTGGCGAAAGGTCGCCACAGGCTCCAACCGATCCCTTGTCGCAAACGTAAGGGGTAACTCCACGGTTGAGCATCTCCAACAGCGTGAGGGTAATTTCGGGCCTACTACCTGACTTTCCGTGGGCATGAACGTTTACCCTTCCGAGCATTGCACCCCTTACGAATTCTTCGGCAAGTGCATCTCCAATTCCTGCAGCGTGATTGTAAATAAGATACTTTTGAAAATCCTTGACCTGATCGTCGTTCAAAATAATTTCAGAAAATTCTCCAATCCCGGTGTTAACACCGTACATTATTTCTTTTGCAACAATTTTTTCTTCGAGCATTGCCCGGCATTTCTTGATCCTATCGAGGGACTCCGGATGAAGTTCAACTTTCTCGTGGTGGCGCGAAACCCTTACCACATCATCTATGGTAAGATTGCTACCCGTGATTACAAGTGTCATTTATTTTTGGATTTTGATTATGGTTGTTGATACAATTATGGTGGTGGTTATTTCTTTCTGGTATAAAAGTAGGATTTTGCTTCAAATGCTAATACAAGCAGCGAAACCATAACAAACAAGAAACTGAAAGCAAGTGCAATCTTTCCTCCGATGTAATATTGCCGAGGACGAAACTCGAAAACTATCTCGCCCTTTCCTGCCGGAATCACCATTGCCCTTAAAATGTAATTCACCCTGAAATGATCAGCTTCTTTTCCATCTAATGTCGCAACCCAACCATCGGGGTAGTAAATCTCCGAAAAAACAGCAATTTGGGTCGTTTTGGTTTCGTATGTATAGACAAGTTTGTTGGGCTGGTATTTTGATAGTTGTATGTATGCCAAGGTGTCTTTCTCAAATTGCAAGCCATTAACAAAACTTGAAAAACTTTCATGCAAAATTGCGGTAATTGCTGGTTCTAAATCAACCAGAGCCTTAATTTCTTCATCGGCACTTGAAACAATTTGCGTTTCTGACACGAACCAGGCGTTTCCGAGTGCTTCCGGATTGGGAACTGCAACGGGCTCGTTTTTTTCGTCCGAAAATATGAAATACTTGGTGTTAAGCATATTATATACAGCCATGTTTCCCTTCGAAAGGTGAAAGTCAATAATGTCTTGATAGCGTTGCAATTTGGCACCATGATAACCGCCTATTGACTTGTGAAACCAAGACGTGGAGGTGTCGTTAAAGGGATCGCCCTCATCCAAACGTTTGAAAACTCTGAAGTGTGGATCGGGGTCTTGAAGGATAACCTGATCGGCCCGAGATGGCGTAAATGGGTTTTCAACTTGCCTGCGTGGCCTGAAATGGCTATCGTTGAGGTACCTTTTGCCAATCGGCCACATATCAGCCACCACCAAAATTGCAATTAACAATACTAACAACATTGCTTTTATTTTCTTTGACAAAAATAGCCATACAGAACCTGCAACAAGCAATCCAAAAACAGCACTCCTAATGGCATCGGCCCTGAAAATTGCAATGCGGGCATCTTCAAGATTAGAAACAAACAAATTCAGTTGCATTACCTCACCGGGGTTCTGCTCTGCCAGCCGGGCAAACTGGGCATTTTCGAGCGCACTTGTGAAACTGAAAAACGTGGTGGGCAACAAATAAAACAACAGACTTATTCCTGACGTTAACCCCATGGCTGCCAAAAACTCCTTTCCCTTAACCTTTATTAATTCAGGGTTTTTAACAAGCTTGTCTAAACCCAAAAACGCCAGGGTTGGAATGGCAAGCCCTGCAATTACCAAAGTCATAGAAACCGCCCTGAACTTGTTGTAACCCGGCACGAAATCAATAAAAAAGTCGGTTAGCGGGCCAAAGTTCTTACCCCATGCAAGCATTATTGATAATATGGCGGCTAACAGCAGCCCCCATTTCAAGGGGCCTTGAACCAAAAATAACCCAAGGAAAAATAAAAACAATACAACCACGCCCACGTAAACCGGGCCAGATGTAAATGGCTGGTCGCCCCAGTACTGGTTTTGTTGAGAAATAATTTGCCTGAATTGTGTGTCAACCTTGTCAAGCGCCGACCTGTTGTTGCCAATGGCAGTTGTGGAGCCTCCCTTAACATTGGGAATCAACAAGGAGAAACTTTCTGTCTTGCCGTAACTCCATTGGGTTATGTATTCTCTTGACAAGCCCGTGGATGGTTCTCTTCCATCAATGGTGAGCTCAGACCCGCCACGCATTGTTTCTGAGGTGTAGGAGTAAGTTCCCCAGAAATTCCCAATATTAATGCCAATGGCAATAACCAGGCCTGCAAGAAGCAGCCCCGAACCTTTCAAAAGACCTGCAATTCTGCCTTCTTTCAACTGATTGTAAAATTCGAAAAAAACACAAAACAATACAATAATAGCTAGGTAGTAGGTGATTTGAAGGTGATTTGCCCTAAGCTGCAAGCCCATGAAAATTGCAAAGAGCAATGCACCTGTCAATTTATTAACCCTAAACGTGTATATAATTGAAGCCAGTACTGGAGCCGTGTAAGCAATTGCAAAGGCCTTGGTATTGTGCCCTGCCATTATTATTATGAAATTGTATGAAGAAAATGCAAACGCAATTGCACCAACCATTGCAACGTAACGGTTAACTCGCAAGAGCAATAGCAGGATGAAAAACCCCACAAAGTATAAAAAAAGTTTATCAGCCGGGCTTGGTAGCCCAAGAGTAAATATCCCGTGGAAAAAATTGGCAATGTTGTTTTTCCAGTAGGTAGAAATTTGAAACGCTGGCATCCCTCCAAACATCGAATTTGTCCACAATGCCTCTTGGCCTGTTTGCTCCCTGTAATCAGAAATCTCTTTTGACATTCCCTGCCACTTGGCAATATCTGATTGGAAAATCTTCTTCCCCTCCAGTAATGGTGAGAAATAGGCGAAGGTCAGCACCAAGAACAAGACCACTGCCGCCAAGTATGGCGCAAACCTGATAATTGTTTCTTTAATGTTTACTTTCAGCATGAAATTCTCGTTTAATTATACTACTCGGTATCTTTTATCTCTTCAAAATCGGTGTATTCGCCCAACTTGTCCGAGTTAGGTCTAACATGTGAAGTCCTTTTTATGTTAATGGTCATTTCGCCTTCCTTTTTTTGCTGCCTCTCGGCATGTTGTGGATTGTCCCTAAAAAACTTTTCACGTGATTTATTCACGTACCACCGCACCAAGAGCGGAAAAATGAAACCAACAAGGATGCGAAAAAAAATGTAACAAATAAGAATAATCAGCAGCAGTCTCATAACCTATTCTATGACTTTGAGTGTTTCGGGAGTTTTTTCATACCATGAAGAAATGTGCTTCCAAAAATTTCGACAGAATGTTTCTCCCTGATTTCCAGGGTACAATTCCAAGAAACTGTATTTTCCTGCCTCGAAAGGCTTTTCAGTAATCTTGCTTTCAACCAAAAACAGATCCCTTACCTCGGGATGAAACTGAACACCCAAAACATGCGGGTATTTCTCGTGCTCAAGGGCTTCAACAACCTTACCATCTAAAGAGGTGGCAGTAACCACCAAACCCTTCCCAATTTTTAGTGCGGCTTGATGGTGAGAACTCAGTACAAATGGATTCGTTCCGGTGCCGGCATTAATTTTTTGCATGTGGCCACCGGTAATTATTAATTGGTGGTAGTTATCGGAAGTAACGTTGGCATCCAAGCTGTAATTGGTGTTGTAGTTTCGGTGGCGGATTTGTTGATCGGCCCCCAAAACATCTTCTACCGTGGTAAACCCGTAAATCTGTGTAGGAATATCCTGAATCATTGTACCACCTGTAGCAACGTTCATTGATTGCATCCCAAGGCATATTCCCAAAATGGGAAACTTAGGGTTTTGCTCCATTAGAGGCACGAAAGTCTCATCCTGATAGCCTCCCAGCAGGTGATAAAGAAACGAAAGCTCAAGGTAATGCCTGTAGGGATCGGTAACTACTGAAAGCAGGTTAAACTCCTGGCCGTAGGTAGAGGGGGGAATATCGGGGCCACCAAAAAAGATTACCCCCTCTGATTTCTCGAAAATCTCGGTGAACAATTCAGTCCATGTATTCTTGGCAAAAATCTCGCTTCCTTGCAAAACAGGTACAATCCCGAGCAACGAAATATTTTCAAGGTTCTCGCCTTTAATAAATCCGGCAGAAAGGCCGTAATCATAACTGGCATTCTCGTGATAAATCCCCACAACCCTAATATCTTTTGGCAAGGGAAAAATACCCTCGCACGTAAGGTAAAGAAATGTTTTGAGATTGTTCACGGTTGGGTGCATTATTACAACATGCCTTTCGCCATCGACAAAAGGGTTGACCTCAACTGCTGAATCGGGTTTAGCTTGCTTGCACCCAGCCAGCAAACCTATAAATAAAAAACCTAGAACCCAATACCCATTTTGAAACAATTTATACATAAGTGGTTTTTTTTCTCAAAACGAAAAAATGTATCAGATAATTATTAACATTTTTAAAGGGTAAAGTTAAAAATTAAAAACCATTTACGAACAAATGGGGTTGTTTGGCAAAAAAAAAGATAACCCACAAACGGGGTTATCTTTACCAAATCAAATATTACAAAAAACTACTTGTGTGTTTTCTCGTCAGATACGGTTAGCCTGGTGCGGCCCTTTGCCCTTCTGGCAGCAAGTACCCTGCGACCGTTTTTCGTGGCCATCCGACTTCTAAATCCATGCTTGTTTTTTCTTTTCCTTACAGAGGGTTGAAATGTCCGTTTCATCTTTCAAAATATTTTTCAGTACGTAAATTCCTAATTTATAAAACTTTAATCCAAGTTGAAACGGCCAAACCCGCTTCGTTTTTTTGGACTGCAAAGATAGATATTTTTTTTCAAGGAAAAATGTTTTTTTAAGAAAAAGGGGGGAAACATGAGAAATCTCGGAAAACCATTTTCAAAAAAAACTCTTTTTCGAAAACGGCATCTTTGTCAGGCCATAAAAGTCGGCCCGAATGGGTCAAATTAACACAAAGGGAACCTCACACTACGAGAAATTCTTGATAAATAAAATCCAAATTTGTATATTTGTAATAAAAATCAAAGCCCTTGGCCTGGAAAGATTTATTCCATTTTAGCACCGGCGAACGAATTGGAATATTCGTTTTACTCGGAATAATTCTTCTTTCCGTTCTGGGCCCAGTAGGTTACAGATGGGCATTACCGCCAAAATCTATTGATTTCAGCGAGTTTGAAGCTGCCGTTGACGAGTTCGAGGCCAAACTCGAGGAGAGAAGGTTTGCGCGGGAGGCCGATAGGGAAAGTCGCAGGGCGTGGCAAAATCAAAACAGGAATCAAAGGTTCTTTCGTAACGAACCAATTAAATTAAAGCCGTTTAGGTTTAACCCAAACAACCTTCCGCTTTCGGAATGGCAAAAAATGGGAATGCCAGATAACATCGCCATTAGAATCCACAACTATGAAAGAGCAGGTGGAAATTTTAGATTCAAAGAGGACCTTGCCCGCATATACTCCATTACCGAAGATATTTACAACCAACTCGAACCATACATTGATCTTCCGTCAAGGAGCTCTCAAAGCCATGACCGAACCAAAACAGCGGGCGTCAGACCAGAATTTGAAAGACCACCCCTAATTAACGAAAGAAACATTGTTAACCTAAACACGGCCGATTCAGCCACATTGGTAACGGTGAGGGGAATAGGTCCAGCCTTTAGCAGGCGGATTATTAACTACCGAAATAAACTTGGTGGCTACGTTAACAAAGGCCAGCTAATGGAAGTATTTGGAATGGACAGTGCCAGGTTCGAGCTAATTCAAAATTGGCTTGAGATAGACCCAACCGCCATAACCCAAATAAATGTAAATACATCAAACTGGGAAAACCTTGTTAGGCACCCTTACATTAACGGTAATATTGCCAACTCCATTATCGCTTTGCGAAACCAACACGGTCCTTTCAAGAAAGCAGAAGACGTGAAAAAATCAAAGTTGATAACCGACTCTATTTTCCGGAAAATAGCCCCTTATTTATCGGTTGACTAACAGTTTTGGTTTTGTTTTATACACGAAAATTTTCTAGATTTTTTTCACTTCGGCGAACATTTTTTTGAATTCGCTGTTAAGTAGATAAAGTCTAAATTAAAATAATATGAAAAAGTTTTGCTCGTACTTGTTGTTTTCTATCGGACTGATTGCTTTTTCTTCCGGTTGCACGCAACAACAAAAATTTCAAGATGAAGCAGAAACCCAAAAAGAAATAATAACAATTAATAAACCCGTAATAGAAAGTATCATGAAAGACGCGACAGGAAAATACATTTTGGCTGATCTGCCATACACACACGGTGCCCTCGAGCCGTACATCGACAAGATGACCATGGAGATTCACCACGGAAAACATCACCAAGCATACGTTACCAATCTAAATAACGCAATTGCTGGTACCGAAATGCAAGGCATGGATCTATTGGATATTTTTGCCAACATGAGCAAGTACCCAATGGCTGTTAGAAACAACGGTGGCGGCCATTGGAATCATGCCCTGTTTTGGGAGGTGATGGCACCAAATGCAGGTGGCACCCCTTCGGGAAAACTATTGGAGGCCATTGTAGGCACTTTTGAATCATTCGACAAGTTCAAGGAACTGTTAAGCAATGCCGGTGCAACCAGGTTTGGAAGCGGTTGGGCTTGGCTTATTGTTGACAACAACAAGAAACTTCAGGTTACTAGCACTCCAAACCAAGATAACCCCCTAATGGATGTGGCCGATGTTCACGGCGTTCCAATTCTCGGGGTTGATGTTTGGGAGCATGCATACTACCTAAAGTACCAAAACCGCAGGCCCGAATACTTATCCAACTTCTGGAATGTTGTTAATTGGGCAGAAGTGGAAAGAAGGTATTTGGAAGCAATTAAATAAAGATTTGTTTTTTGGTGTGATGATTGATGGGAAACGGCGGTTTCAGTAATGGACCGCCGTTTTTTTTTACCACTTTGCCATTATTCACTTTCAATTTTTTTATTTTGAGGTAACCATTTGTGACATTCCCCAAAAAAGTTGTTTTTAAAATGGCCAACATGTAACCCTGAAAGAATTCTCTTTTTTATTCAAAACCCTTTTACTACTTTTGTGTCGATTTTCCGAAAGCCGTAAAATTCAATTAATCAACCATTTAAAATTTTAGAGGAGTTTTTATGATTACCGAAAAAACAAGCTCGCAGCAAGCAATTGATCTCGAAGACAAGCACGGTGCACACAACTACCATCCCATGCCCGTGGTTCTCGCTAAAGGTGAAGGTGTTTTTGTTTGGGATGTTGAAGGGAAAAAGTACTATGATTTCTTATCGGCCTATTCTGCCGTAAATCAAGGACACTGCCACCCGAAGATTGTTGATGCATTGATAGAACAATCAAGGAAGTTGGCTCTAACCTCGCGTGCTTTTTACAACGATGCCTTGGGAGTTTACGAGAAGTATATTACTTCCTTTTTTGGATTTGACAAGGTGCTTCCGATGAATACCGGTGCCGAGGGTGTCGAAACAGCCATAAAACTATGCCGCAAGTGGGGTTACAATAAAAAGGGAATACCTCAAAATGAGGCCAAGATTATTGTTTGCGATAGCAACTTCCATGGTCGCACAACCACAATAATATCCTTCTCTAACGACCCGGATGCTTACAACGATTACGGGCCATATACCCCCGGTTTCGTGAGGATTCCGTACAACAATTTAGTGGCCTTGGAAAAGGCCCTGCAAGACCCAACCGTTGCCGGATTCATGGTGGAGCCTATTCAAGGCGAAGCCGGAGTTTATGTTCCTGAAGAAGGCTATTTGAAGAAAGCCTCCGAACTTTGCAAGAAACACAACGCGTTGTTCATTGCCGACGAAGTGCAAACAGGCATTGCCCGTACCGGTAAAAGGCTTGCCTGCGACCACGAAGACGTAAAGCCTGACATTCTTATTCTTGGAAAGGCACTTGGCGGAGGTGTTTATCCCGTTTCGGCCGTTTTGGCCAACGACGATATCATGCTGGTAATAAAGCCAGGGCAGCACGGTTCAACTTTTGGAGGCAATCCGGTTGCAGCAAGGGTTGCAATGGCTGCCCTCGAAGTGGTGAAAGAAGAAAAACTTGCTGAAAAAGCCGAGTGCCTTGGCGAAATACTGCGCAAGGAGCTCAAGGCGATTAAAACCGATATGATTACACTTGTTAGAGGTAAAGGTTTGTTGAATGCCATTGTCATTAAGCCCAAAAACGGTAAAAACGCTTGGGACGTATGCCTTAAAATGGCAGAAAACGGATTGCTTGCAAAACCAACCCACGGCGACAAAATCCGGTTCGCACCTCCATTGGTAATTACCGAAGAGCAATTGATGGAATGCGTGGAAATCATTAAGAAGTCCATTCTTTCATTCGAATAATACCCTTACCAATAGTAATAAAAGACCGTCTTCCTGAAAAGGAGGCGGTTTTTTTATAAAGTGTGAAATAACCCCATAATTTCGATAAAGTACTTTAACCCGGCAAACTTCAGCCAACAAATAACTCCGCCGTGATCCTATCGGCAAGCAGCTTGCCCTTTTTAGAAAGGGTCACATTTTCGGCATTAATTGCAAAGCAACCCTGATTTGTGTAAACTTTCAACTTATTTAGGAAAACTTGAAGTTGACTTTCTCCCCAGCGATCCCTGATTACTTCGAGGTTGCATCCCTTTGAGGTACGCAACGATGTCATTATGTACTCGTTGTAAGCATTATCAGATGAAAGAGTTTCGGTTTCTAGAGGCAATGCATGAGATTGGATGGAGTAGATATATTTTGAGGTATTTGGGGGGCTCCACCACCTTTGATTGCCCTTGAAACTATGTGCCGATGGGCCCAGTCCCAAATAGGGTTTGCCTGTCCAGTAGGAGGTATTGTGCCTCCCTTGCCTACCTGGCAGGGCAAAGTTCGAAATTTCGTAATGTTCGTAACCGGCAGCTTCGAGTCTATCAACCATAATCTCGAACTGCCTTGCATATTGCTCCTCGTCAACAGGTTTGGCCTTGCCCTTCCTAACAAACAGCTCCAACGGAGTCTTGGGCTCAACCGTTAGGCCGTAAACAGAAATGTGAGGGGTTTTCCTTTCAATCACGCGGTCAAGATTCTCGAGCCACATTTCGTCAGAAAGTGTAGGAATGCCGAAAATCAAGTCAACCGTCAGATTCTCAAAACCTACTTCAAGGCAGTTATCCAATACTTCCCTTGCTTGCCCAGATGAGTGAATCCGGTTGAGGTAAAAAAGGTCGGTTTGATGAAAGGACTGTATTCCAATACTCAGGCGGTTAAATGGGGTTGCTTTGAGTTCGAGGAGCTTGGACAGAGTGAGGTCATCGGGGTTGGCCTCTATTGTAATTTCGGGGTTTGCAACAACTTCAAAGACTTCGAAAACCTGGTCAAGAGCCCTTAGTAATTCTCTGGTTTCGAGCATCGATGGAGTACCACCCCCGAAATAAATGGTTTCAATTTGTGATTTTTCAGAAGGCAATTTGCTGGTTTTGAAAAAATCCTCACGCATTTCAATTTCAATCAAAAGGCAATCTATAAGTTCTTTCTTCCTTTTCAGCGAGGTTGAAAAATGAAAGTTGCAATAGTTGCAAGCCTGGCGGCAAAAAGGAATATGAATGTAAATTCCTGACATTGTAAAGGTTGATAAACTACTTAAAACAAAAAAACCGGGTCAAGCGTAGTCCGGCTAACGATTAGTATCAAAAAAAACTACTCAATCCCTGCAAAGTGTTTCATAAACTGAACCCTTGTAAAACTTGTGGAACTGCCAAGAGCCTTGCTGCTCATTTTCCCTGCAAAATCAGAAATCTTGTCGTGCTGGTTTTTTTCCATCCATGACACTATTTCTTCAATAATAATTCTTATGTGAGGTACTCCCTTTTGATAAATTGCCGAACAAACCTGCACGGCCTGTGCTCCAGCAAGAAGCTGTTTAATCACGCCAACGCCATCATGAACCCCGGTTGAAGCACACAGGTCAACCTGCACCTTTCCTGCCAGCAAACCAATCCAACGAAGCGAAGTGGCTATTTCGTCGGGGCTACTGTAAATGCTTCCAACTGCCATACACCTCTTATCAATATCAATATCAGGGCTAAAAAACCTATTGAACAAAACCATACCATTGGCACCTGCCCAACCTAACTTTTTCACCATATTGCCCAGGTCGGTGAAATGGGATGAAATCTTCATGGCTACTGGAATCTTAATCTCCTTTTTCACCTTGGCCAAAAGGTCGAAGTATAATTTCTCGAAGTCAGCGGCCTCCTTCGAAACATCGGCTGGCAGCACGAAAACGTTCAGTTCGAGTGCATCTGCACCGGCAATCTCAATATTCTTGGAAAAACTAACCCACTCGCTGGCACTAACACAGTTTACGCTGGCAATTACGGGGAAACTGGTGGATTCCTTGCAGCCCCTTATCAAATTTAGGTATTCTTCAACCTTGTGCACACGGGAGTAATTTGCAATGTAGTCGTCAGCCTCGGTGTATGCACCTGACATATCTTGGTGCGAAAACATCCTCCTGATGTCATGTTTAATTTGCTCTTCGAACAATGATTTAAGCACAACCGCGCCGGCACCGGCACGTTCAATTTCCTTTATTTTCTCAACACTGTTAGTCAAACCACTGCTTCCAATAATAACGGGGCTTTTCAATTTCAAGCCCATGTAGGTTGTAGATAAATCTGTCATAGGTGGTCGTTTTGGGCGGGGTTATTCAAAAAGGTTCAACAAAAATAATTAACCAATCGGGATTTTTGAAGAAAAAAACGAACAAAATGAAAAAATCTTCGTTTTTTTTTGAATTGACAATAAGTTATTAAATTTGCCCTCAATTTACAACACAAAGTAAAATTTCAATGGAACAAGATCAATTCAAGATAGGCGCAAAGGTGGAGCACTCCGCTTTTGGCATAGGGGTAATTACCAACGTTGGACTAACCACAACCACGATCTTTTTCGCAACACGTGGCGACAAGGAAATATCCCGAACATTCGAGGGTTTGAAACTAGTTGAGCCTTCAAAAATTGAGGAAGGAGCCGGTGGTAGTGGTGGAAACGGTGGCATAACAATCCAAGACCTAGAAAAGGTTTTTTCTACAGTGCTGAGGCGTTACGTTGACTTCCCGGAAATGATAGAGATGGGCGACAAGTGGAAAAATGGCACCATGATACTCCAGCCGGGAGTTACAGGCCTAAAGGGGAAGGAAATTCCTATTGAAGCATTCTTTCACAAGGTTGTGCTGGTGCGCGACAGGCTTAGGGTTATGGAGCAGCGCATAAACAGCAACCCCAAGCTCGATGACCAAGAGAAGGTTAATCTTCAACAATACATTACCAGGATTTACGGATCGCTTACAACATTCAACCTGCTGTTCAAGCACAAGGAGCAGTACTTTGTTGGCGATAAGGGGAGTGACGATTAATTGGTATTTTAATCGTGGTTCATGAAGCCTTGCCTGGCTATTGTTTCGAGAAAAACTTTGCTAAAGTTCAAGTTGTCTTTTTTTGTGTAACGCTTGTTGGTAAAGATTTGGGCAAGATTTTCTAGTTGATTTTCGTCAAGGAGTTTTTTTGTTAGTGGCAAAGATTCCTTTTCGGTATAAACTTGGTCTATTTCTTCTTCGGAGAAATCTTGGTACTTTTCGAAATGAAGTACCCCCCTGGCCGGCAGTCTATCGGCCTTTTCGGGGTTTTCGTTCGAGTATCCAACCACAACGGTCGTAATCGGAACCACTCCTGTCGGCAATTTGAAAAAATCAACGAGTTTGTCAGCTTGGTAGGTAGTGGTACCCAAGTAGCAAATTCCAAGCCCCAACGATTCGGCAGCAATGCATACGTTTTGGGCAACCAACAGGGCATCGATGGCAGCGGTAAAAAAAGACAAGAAATTGTCGTAACCAGGCTCTGCATTGCGCTGGTTGCACCACTTGTTGAAACGGTTGAAATCGGCACAAAACGTTAGCAAAACCGGAGCCTGTTCAACCATTTTCTGACCAAAATGCAACTTGCAGAGTTCTTCCTTGTTGGCCGCATCTTTGGTAACTATTATGCTGTAAACCTGCATATTACCTGTTGTTGAAGCTCTAAAGCCAGCTTGAAGTATGGCATCTAGTATCTCGTCGTTTATAGGATCACTTTTGTAGTTTCGTATGGTTTTGTGATTGATTATCGTTTCAATAGTAGGATTCATGGTATTTTTTTTCAGAAATTAGTTTGTTTAATTTGGCTGATCTTTCAATTTCAAGTCAAGTGTTACCAAAATTGCCATCATTGCCCAAAAGGGAACGGCCACCTTGTCGGTATTGAGAAAGTTATTAAGTACTCCATGAGAGAAGTATGTTACAAGGCCAAATGTAATTCCGAGTGCAATCAGTTTAAATTCTCTTGTCGAGGTTTTCCCGTACACTCTTATTCCCGTCCTTAGGGCCAAGAAAACCAATAGCAGCATCAACACCATGGCAGGCAGGCCGCTTTCGCTCAGAGGCCCAATGTACTCGCTGTGTGCATTCCCCACGTCGCCAAAATTCGTGGTAACCACGTTAGCGTATTTTGACAACTGAAAGGGAGAATACACGAATTGGTACGTGCCCGGACCCCAGCCCATCAGTGGCCGTTCTCTAAACATTCGGAATGCCGAAACCCATCTATTTAACCTTTCGACGTTAGATGCATCGGTGCTTACATTGGCAGCAGAAATGAAATGCTCGAACATATCCTGTGATGATTCCTGAGTATGGGTCTCTAGTTTTTCGAAAAGTTTATCCTTGTTGGTAACCAGTACAGCTCCAATCAAAACCATACCCACCACCAAGTATTTTGACTTTACCCTAAATGCCAAAACGAGATACGCCAGCACCCCCATTATTATGCTCATCCAAGCTGCCCTGCTATAACTAAACAGAACTCCAATGAAAAAAAATCCGGGAACTACCAATGCCAGTAATTGGGATTTTGCCTTCAAGGAACTTGCCATTACCAAAGTCAATACCACCGGTGCTACCAGGGCAAGGGTTGCAGCGTATTGGGTGTGATCGTTGAAGAAGGGTGTTACCGCATCGGCAACCTCTTTGCGGGCAAAACCCAAACCAGCATGTAGTATGAAGGTTCTTAAAACAACCAATCCCAGGGTAATTGAAAAAAGCAAAAAAAACAACTTTATGTTACGCGAATCTTTGAAAAGATAAACTCCAAAGAAGTACATTGGAACAACAAACCACAATTGCGAAGCAAAATATTTGAATGATACTATTGGCATTTCGCTGGTAAAGGAAGTAACCAGCATCCAAATCAAATGCAACACAACAATGATGGTTATTGGATGCTTCAAAACACGGATGTCAAAATCAGGTTTCAGTCCAAAGCGCAAAAAAAACATCAACATTGCCGCAAGAAGCAAGGGTTCGTTCGGTGTTCCGACTGAAAACCCCAGGGAGGCAACCTCCAAATCAAAAGAAAGTGGAGTTATAAGGGCTATGAAAAGCAAAAGCTTATCGGCCGAAAAGAGAAGAACCATTAGCAGTGCAAACGCCAAGGGCAATGCCACAAACCAATAGTGCCCCATTATTATCAATGCAAGATTGATAAAGACAAAGGAAATGCCAAAGAAGTAAAAAAGCTTGAGTTTGCTTTCGGGTTTCACGAGCCAGGAGTTATTTCGATGCCAGTTCCTTTTTTATAGATTCGCGCAATTGAGAAAGGATGCCCTTGGCTTGCAAGATTTCGTAAGCCATTAAAAAAACAAGGCAGGTTAGTCCGGCTCCCAATACTGAAAGAACCACAATGAGCCTCCTGTGGGGATAAAATTTCTTTATTGGCGGAATGGCCTCGTCAATCACGAATTTGTATTGCATCTGGGTTTCAAGATCGGCAACCTTGTCAATAAGCCTCCTTTCAAGATTCGCTATGTTGTGGCTGATATGCTCTATATGCGTGCGGTAATAAATTTGGTTTGCAGCAGCCTCACCTAAATTGCCAAGCCTGTCCTTAATTGCCATTACGCCGGCTTGGTTGTTTCGCGAAAGGTCAATTGCCATTTGTTGCGAGAGCATTTGGGCTTGATAGTCAATTCCAAAAACGCCCTCGCGCATGTAAATGGTTAAAGAATCTTGGAAAAGCCTCATACGTTGACGCTCCTCTTCCAAATTTTCCAAAGTCAAGGCTTTAGCTTGCATTGCCCTTCCGAAGCGCATCTGATGAATCAATGAGTCGAGTCTGGATGAAATTGTGTTTGCAATTAAAGCTGCCATTTCGGGGTCGCGATCAAGCACTCCGATCTGAACTGCACCAAACCTGGTACGACGTGTGGAAATATTTCCGGAAAACTCACTCAAAAACTGGTGGTGCTCTTTTACGGTACCCTTTGTAAATTCGTAATGCTTTTTTAAATCCAACTCATCTGCAACCTGTTCGAGAAGTTCCCTAGAACCCAAAAGTTCAAGCAAACGTTCGGTATCCTCTAACCTGCCAAACTCCAAAAATGAACTTGAATGAAATACAGCACTTGATACGCTTTTTGTGGTGGCGGGAAACATTTTGGTGCTAGCCTGAAACATGGGTGTTATAAATAAAGGTGAAGAAAACACCATTCCGCCAACGGCTGCAACGAAACAAACCACAAATAAGGGCTTCCACCACTTAATAATGAATTTTATAGTTATGCTAAAATCAAAAAAGGTGTTCTCGGTTTTCATCGTTTTTATGTTTTAAGAAATTTGTTGTTCTATAAAATATCGGTATTGCAAAGTTAATAAAATTTTTCGTCACCCATTCCCGATACGCCAAAGGCTCAACTTCTTTCTCTGTCTTTTTCAATCAAAATTGAAACAAAATCTCTAACAGGGAAAAAACCAACCAGTATTGCAACCACAAGGGTGGTAATTGCGAACAGCAATAGAGCCTGGCCAAGGCCAATCTCAATACTTGATGCTAGAATTGCAGCCAAAAAGCTGCCCAAAACAAACATGGCAAATCTCACGGGAAATATAAACCCGACAGGTAGTTTCATTTTGAAAAGTACCACGAGAATCTGTGAAATCATTACGACCACATGGGTGGCAAGGCTTGCAACGGCGGAGCCAACAACCTGGTACTTGGGTATTAAAATCAAGTTCAGCAAAACGCTAATGGCCACGGCCGAAAGAGCAATGATGTTAAGCTCGCGAAGGTTACCGTTGGCGGTTAGCAGGGTGCCGAAAATGTAGTTGGCCGATGTACAAACAAAACAACTCATCAACAATATCAGCACCTTGGCAGAAAGTTCTTGCCTAAAGGCAAAATCTACTAACGACTCGCCTTGGTGTATTGGGTACAAAGCCCTCATTGCATCGCTCGAAAAGAACATCGAACCAACCGAAAAAACCACTGCAGGCATCATAATTAAGGTAAAGGAGAGTTTAACGAGCTTCTTCACGTCTTTTTTCTCCTTGAGCATTCGAGAGAAAATGGGAAGCAACAAAACTGCAAAAAGATAAGAAAAGTGGTTTACTGCATCCAATAACCTGAAAGCGGATGCATATATGCCGCTCTGAAGCTTGCCATCGGGCAGTAATCTTTCAAGCATCACGCTATCAATTCGAGTGTAGAAAGTCATAAGCAGCACCAGCAGGGCAAAGGGAAAGCTTTTTCGAAAAATTAACACCAAGAAAGGCCAATCAAATTTTAACCTGAAATGGTTCAACTCTGATTTCCTCAAAACCAAAATAAAGCAAACAAGGAGAGTTATTGCGTAGGAGAACGCCTGGGCATAAACGAAATACTTGATCTTGAACTCGTCAACCAGGTTGCCCCATAAAAGCAAACCCACAATTACAATCATTAGCAGCCTGTCCAACACCGAAATGAAACTATCGGTTTTAAACAAGTGCAACCCACTTAAGTTTGACCTCAAGTAAAGAATAAGGCTCAGCAAAAACTGGTTGATTGCCAAAAAGGCCAAAAGAATTATTTGTTCTTCGGTGTAATCTATAATAAGTGATCCAACGAAAACCACAAGCAAGTAAACGGCAAATAGCAACAATTTCAAAACAAGTAGTTTGGGCAAATGTTTTCCAAGCAAGAGGGAGTTTTGGGCTATGTTGCGGTTGTTGAAGCTGGTTAGCCCGAAATCGAGAAGAATGTGAAAAAGGTATGAAAAGCTAAACAAGGCAAAATAGAAACCATACTCGTCGGCTCCAACAGTGTTCTGAACAGACCTGTCAATACCGAGAATGTAAAATGGCTTTATTAATAGGTTGAGCACCAATAGAAAAGCCAGATTTCTCAGAAATTTTTGCTGCATTTGCCTACATTAACGCTTCAAAGGACCCTATAACCCTGGATTGTAAACAAAAACATCCTTGCATTAGGTTTTAAAGACTCCTCATATAATTGAGCAACTTGTTACTTGACGAAAAATGTTGGTTGCAAATTAATTGCTTAATCACAAACTTATAACACCAAAAGGTATCAATTATTACATTTCCCGATGAACAATATTGTGCTAATTTTGCATTTTAATACACGACGCAAGAAAGCATTAGAGGATTTCCGACCAAACCTGAAATTTAACCCGTCAAAAAATCGGATATTGAAACAGTTTAACATTCGCTTTTGGTGGGTTGCCGGGCTTGGTGGAGCAAAAACATTACCATGGCAGCGTTGTTAATACATTATAGTTTAGGATATAATTTGCCTTGGCAACACGTATGAATTCTTCTTGATTTTTTTGAGATTAACAAACGCTTTGAAAATAAACAAATGACGATTCCATTCAAGCCAGGAGATAGAGTTACTTTTCTTAACGAAAAGGGCGGGGGTTACGTTTCGCGGGTAATAAGCGACAGTATTGTTAGTGTTTCAATTGAGGAGGGATTCGACATTCCTTATCAGGTTTCGGAATTGATCAAGGTGGTTGAGGCTTCGGCCAGCGCGATCAAGCAAGTTGAAGACAAACAAGCAGAAAATCCGGATTTATTCCCGCTTTTTCCCGAATCGATCAACAGCAAGAAAATTAAGGATGGAGCCTACCTGGCAATAATACCTGAAGATCAAGAAAACCTGCTGGGAAGCAACTTGGAGTTTTACCTTATAAACAAAACCGATTACGAGATGCTGTTTGGCGTTTACCTAAACAGGCTTGGAAATTACCACGGTTTGGAATACGGCTACGTGCAAGCACAGTCAATGTGGTACCTTAGCACCACAAAACGCGGCAGTATAGAAGATTGGGTAAATGGATTGGTTCAAATGGTGTTTTTTGGGGCCGGAAAAGCTACACCAATAAACCCGGTATCTGCTACGGTTAGTTTCAAACCAATCAAAATTTACAAGGAAGACAGCTTCACTTACGAGGATATCTTGCAAAAAAAGTCCATGCTGATTAAACTCGAAACCACTGACAAGCTCGCCATTGGCACGAAAATTGATACTCTCGAACCCGTTAACAAGGATGTTTTGACCGAGAAATTGAACAACGGGGTTGGTAGGTCGGTGAAGACCAGAAACGCGGAAAGTTTTTTAGACAAACATAAGGTTGACGACAGGATTGCAGAGGTTGACCTACACATAAACGAATTGGTAGAAAACCCTGCGATTTTTGACAAAAACCAAGTTTTAACCTTGCAACTAAACTATTTCAAGAAATGCATTGATCAGGCAATTGTGGAAAAGTTATCGAAAATCGTTTTCATACACGGAGTTGGCAACGGTACGCTAAAAAACGAGATTTTGCGTTATTTAGAGGTGCTTGATGGAATACAAGCCTACGATGCACCATACGCAAGGTACGGCCTCGGGGCAACAGAAGTGTTGTTTTACCGAAATAATTAAAAATTGAGCGATTGGTGGTTTAAAGTTGGCCAGGAAATGATGGTATCAATTGCAGTATTGATGCAATTTTTTCCTCATAATATTGCGAGTTGTTTTTTTTAGCCGAAAAGCGAGTGCCAAGAGCTAAAACTTGAAAATATAAAATGAAAAATTGCAAGACGAACCTAAAAATTGCTCGTAACTAGTTGTCATTTATCAATCACAAATCATTAAATCAACAAATCATCATATCAATAATCTAGTTCTTTGAAAAAGCAGGCTGTCTTGTCGCTGCCAGTTAATTCTGGGAGAGGAAAGTCCGGACAACACAGAGCAGCATACTTCCTAACGGGAAGCCAGCCACCTGGTGGTTGAGAGATAGTGCCACAGAAAATTACCGCCCCGATTAAATTGGGGTAAGGGTGAAAACGTGAGGTAAGGGCTCACGACCTTAGTGGGCAACCATTAAGGTGGGTAAACCTTATGCGTTGAAAGGCCAAGCATACCGGGGTTTGAGGGTTGCTCGTCCAACTCGGAGGGTAGGCCGTTGGAGCTGACACGCGAGTGCCAGCCTAGATAAATGACAAGAAGCCCGATTTGTCGGGAAAACAGAATCCGGCTTACAGGCCTGCTTTTTTTTTTGAAAAATTGAAACAAATGAATAATATGAAATTTAGACTTACCGTGGCCACACTTCTTTTGGTGGCAGTTGGATTGAACGCACAAAAGTCAATGATTCACAACCAACCGGATGCCAAATACCGGCAAGCGTTAAATCTTTTTGACAACGGGCAATTTGGTGCAGCAATGAACTTGTTTGACAGGGTAATCAGCGACATCAATAATCCTCATGACGAGCGCAGTGCCAGCGCACTCTTCTACTCTGGTTTATGTTCGGCCGAATTACAGAATCCAAATGCCGAGAGCAAACTCATCGAGTTTGTTGAAAGGAACTCGAACCATCCGGGTCAAAACCTGGCAAGATTTCACCTCGGAAGGATAAAATACTCCGAAAGAAAATTCAGGGATGCCGAAAACTGGTTCGTGCTCGTTGATCATTCATCCTTGGATTCTAAATTACACGATGAATTTTTTTTCAAACGCGGACACAGTCATTTCAGCACACAGAAATACCCCGAAGCCTTGAGGTGGTTGTCAAGAGTTAAAAACCCCCAATCTCAATTTTACACGACAGCAATTTATTTTTCCGGCCATATTTACTACGAACAAAACAACCTATCCACGGCTCTTGACCTGTTTGAAAAAATACAAAACGATTCGGCTTTTGGAACCCTCGTGCCATTTTACATCGCGCACATATACTACCTTCAAGCCGATTATGTAAGGCTAATTGAATTTGCAGCCCCCCTTCTTGGACAAACAGAGAACAAACGCCACTCGGAAATTTCAAAGTTAGTGGGTGATGCCCATTTTAGCAGGGGTGATTATCAAAAAGCCATTCCTTTTTTCGAAACTTTTTTCAGAGTAGAACCCAACAGGGTTTCTCGCGATGACAGGTTTCAGCTTGGTTATGCCTACTTCCAAACCAAGGATTTTAATAAAGCCATCCAGCAATTCGAAAGGTTGATTACCGGCAACGATGCCATGGCCCAGAACGCACACTTCCATCTGGGGGCGGCCTACATCGAAACAAATCAAAAACGCTTCGCACGAAATGCCTTCCTTTCGGCATCTCAAAACGATCACGACCCGATAATAACGCAAGATGCTCTCTATAACTTCGCATTATTATCGTACGAGCTTAGCCTCGACTCCTTTAATGAAGCCCTTACTTCTTTTCAGAGGTACCTTAGCAGATATCCCAATTCACCCAGGATTAATCAAGTGCGCCAGCACATTGCAGGTATCTTCCTTTCAACAAGGAATTTTAGAGACGCCCTCGAGTTCATTGAAAAAGTGCCAATTAACACTCCCGAAATGCGAAGGGCATACCAAAGAATTGCATATTACAGGGGTGTTGAACTTTTCAATGGAGGTGATTTCCAGAATGCCATTGCAATGTTCGATAAATCAACGAGGCATTCGGAGGTGGACACCTATCTTGCCCTTGCAACATTTTGGAAGGGAGAAGCCCAGTTTAGGCTAAACAGGCACAACGATGCCTTGGCCTCAATGCAAAGATTTCTTACCACACCGGGAGCTTTCTCGCTTAAAGAGTTCAATAGGGCAAACTACACAATAGGTTATGCTCATTTCATGAACCGAAATTTCGGACAGGCCATTCAAGCATTTCGCAGATTTATAGCCACACCAGGTGAACCCCAGGCCCTAGTAAATGATGCAACACTTCGAATTGGCGATGGCCAATTTATCACGAAGGAATTTACCAGCGCCATTGAAACATACAATAGAGTAGTTAGAAACGGTGGAACTGGAGCCGATTATGCCACCCTTCAAATAGGACTGGCACAGGGAGCAATCAACCAGTTTAATCAAAAGATTACTACATTGCAAGGATTAATTGGCAGGTTTCCAAACTCCACTCACATACACCAGGCAAGGTACGAGATTGGCAACGCCAACCTAACCCTCGATAACAGCCAGCAAGCTCTTACCTTCTTCAATCAGGTTATTACACAGCACCCAAACAGTACTTTCGTCAGAAGCGCCATGCTTAAATCCGGGCTAATTCACTTCAACAACAATCAAGACCAGCAAGCTCTGAAGATATTTAAGGATGTTGTAAACAATTATCCGGGTAGCCCCGAATCGCGCGAGGCACTTAATGCAATCAGGAACATTTACCTAAGTTTAAATCAAGTTGACAGGTTTATTGAATTTTCGAGGGGAGTAAATTTTGCTAACGTAACCACGGCACAGCGAGATTCGCTCATTTACATGGCAGCCGAAAACCGGTATATGCAAAACGATTGTGCGAGCGCAATGACCGGCTTCACAAGTTACCTCCAACAATTCCCATCGGGCATATTTGCATTAAACGCCAGTTTTTATCTTGCCGAATGCCATTTTAGAGCAGGAAACCTCGATCAGGCCTTACGCAACTACAGGTTCGTTATTTCAAGACCAAAATCACAATTTTCTGAAAATGCACTGCTCAGAGCGGCTCTCATGGAGTTCAACAATAATAACAACCAGGCCGCGGCCGACCTTTACAGGCAATTGGAACAAGTGGCCGATTTGCCCGGAAATCAAATTATAGCCCAACAAGGTCAGATGAGAACTCATTTCAGGTTAAGAAATTTTCGAGAGTCAATAACATTTGCCGATGCAATTATCTCAAATCAACGTGCTTCGGCAGCAGCCAGGCAAGAAGCCCACTTGTTTAAAGGTAAATCGGCTCTTGAGCAGAACCAGCACCAAACTGCCCAAGCAGCCCTGCAAAACGCAACAAACATTTCTGGAAACGAAATGGCCGCAGAGGCAATGTACTTGCTTGCACGAATACCCCACTTGCAGAGGGATTTCAAAAGGTCTGAAGAGCTTGTATTCGAATTTTCGGACAAGATGTCTTCGCATGATTTCTGGCTGGCAAAACTATTTATACTCCTTGCCGACAATTACATGGCAATAGGCAACCTCTTTCAGGCAAGGCTTACCCTTCAGAGCATAATCGACAACTACCGAGGCGAAGACATAAGACAAGAAGCCAGACAACGGCTCGCTACAATTGCTGAAATAGAAAATCGAAGCCAGCCAAGAGGCACGTCGCGAGAGGTAAACCTAAACAACAGGCTATAACTGAAGTCTTTTAAATAAATCGCAGTGTAATTACCAAAACCGAAGTTATTCAATTGCCTAAAAACCAACGACAAATGAAGCACCTGACAATAATTATCGCAATATTGGTTCTAATATCTAGCACCATTTTTGGCCAGCGCCCAATTGACGTGAACGAAGTTAGGATTGTTGCGCCCTTTGAGCCACGCATTTCTGATGCTTTCAAAATAAACGATAATCCAAACATCGATGACCTCAAACCCGAAAAACCTGCATTTAACTATTCCATTACACCCCGAAAACTGGAAACCAGGTTTCAGCTGGCGCCAATCAGACCCGCCCAGGTTAACCAACCTGCCCCGCCTGCCCTTAACCACGGTCACCTAAGGTTAGGGTTCGGTTCGCAGGCAACTCCCTATGCCGAGCTTTTCGTAAACTCAAACAGAAGCAAAACTCATGCAGTAGGCCTAAACATAAGGCACTACTCTTCGTTGAGTTCAATTCCAAATTATGCCTTTGCCGGATTTGCGGAGAACCTGGCAAACCTTTTCGGAACCTATTTCTTTGGTAATAGCCTGTTAAACGGTGGTCTGGGCTTTAGCCATGACAGAATGCATTATTACGGCTTCGACCCCACCGATTATGGATTCGCACCACACGGACAAACGCCCACCCAGGGACAATTGGACCTCAACAAGAAGGATTATAGCCAAAATATTACCAGATTTAACGCAAACGTAGGCCTCAGAAACAGGGAGAATAGCTCGTCCAAAGTGATTTACGGCATAGGATTAGACTACAAGTTATTTGCCGATAGGCACGATGCCAAAGAACAATTAACAACACTAAACGGCCGAATAGGCCACAATATTGATGGTTCAGTAAAATCATACGAAAACCCACTTATTAGCCTCGACCTCAACGCGAAATTCTTCAACAACACCTTGCAGCAGAATTCACTATCATCAACCATAGTTTCAATGATGCCTGGAGTTGGGTACAAGGGAAGCAATTTCTCGGCTTTTGCAGGCGTGAATGCTGTTGTTAAGGTTGACACCTCGAAAACCAGCCTCGGAATATATCCAAACTTTATGGTAGAGGCCAGCCTGATTGACCAGTATCTAAAGGTGCACGGCAAACTATCTGGAGGGCTAAAACAACAATCTTTGGATGAATTAACAAGGATAAATCCGTTTTTGGGTCCATCTTCCGATTTAAGGGTTGAGAATACCAAAATAAATGTTGCAGGCGGCGTGAAAGGGATTTTTAGCGATAATCTTTCTTACAATTTGTCATTTAGTGGTGCTCGTATTCAAAACTACGCATTATACGCCACCGACTTCCTAAGCCAATTCCAAAACAAATTCTTGATCGTTTACGATACCATAACACGCATAGGGTTAAGGGGAGAATTATTTTCAAGTTTTGGCCAGAAAGCACAAGCAAGGTTCTCGGCAACCTATTACCAGTACGCGTTGAAAAACGAGTTGATGCCCTGGCACCTTCCTGAAGTCGAGCTTTCTTTAAATACCAAACTAAACATTACTGACGAAATAATTCTGAGTGCCGACTTGTTCGGAAGGGGTAAAACCTTTGCAAAAACCTTTGATACTGACAATACGGTAATTGGCCGAAAGCTTCATGACTTCGTTGTTGATTTCAATATTGGCGGCGAATACAAGATAACACCTACCCTTTCGGCATTCATCCAGGTTCAAAACGCTACAGGAAAATCTTTCGAACGATGGCTTAACTACCCCACACGCGGAATTAACGTTTTTGGCGGCATTGGATGGTCGTTTTAAAAAGTTTCTAAAGTTGAAAGATTTATGAATTTAGATTTAGAAGGTAAACTGTTTCAGCATTTTAAGACAGATAACCCTGCGTTTTCTGCCCCTCAGCCAATAGGCATACACGTTTTGCAATGAATGATTTTTTTTGATTGAAGATAAAAGACTTACGATTGAAACGCAGGTTACACGCACCCTCCAGCCAGCAATACGCAAATAAAACGAGGATACCAATTAAAAATAACCCGTTTTCAATCACCCTTAACTCATAACCATTCAATATTCAATCTTAGCTCATTGCCCCTTGCCATAAAGTGGTAGTATATTCTCATTAGCTGTCTCACGGGCGAGGCTAGCATGGGTGGGTTGCCCATGATGCTAATATAATTGCAACCCCTTTCGTATGCTTGCAGAATTATTGAGAATGTACGGTGTAAGCTTAATTTCACCTATCTGGGCTAAGATTGCCGAACCCATGATTGGCTCCACTCAACAACCTGGATAGAACGTCTTAACAAGTATTACAAACGAACACCCTGAACAAAAGGGGCGTTTCCATTACCTGATGCAACCATACTTCTGTTGGGGTTTGTTGAATAGACCACATTGACCTATCAGAGAAAGATTCCTGAAATTGATTATGAACAAGATAAATTTCACTTGGAAGAATGACTGGCAGCACCACTTCGGCTAAGCCTTTGCTCCGCTGCCTGTCATTCGCAATTAATCCCAAATTGCGCATTAGAGAAT
This sequence comes from uncultured Bacteroidales bacterium, assembly GCA_964349365.1. Lineage (GTDB taxonomy): Bacteria > Bacteroidota > Bacteroidia > Bacteroidales > UBA7960 > UBA7960. The sequence continues at coordinate 28,379 of CAYGFY010000031.1, forward strand.
TTCAATGTTAAATCGAGAGGATAATCC
>CAYGFY010000032.1:0-27698 GCA_964349365.1 uncultured Bacteroidales bacterium
CCCGTAACTGATTACAACTTGAAAAGCTTTCAAAAAATATACTTGCCTCAATTCTTGGCCTGGCATTTAAATTTGCAAAACTACCCGTCAATCAAAAGTAAAAAAATCAAAACCCATTTGTGTTATGTTTAACACCAGGCACCTGTGTCGAATATTAAAACTTTAAGGTATGGGCCCACATTGGCAACTAATGAATAAAATTTGAGATTTGCAAGCCCCTGACGTCGGTTTGCCAATTGGCAAAACACTTACGGCGACGGGTTTACTTTATTTAAACAACCTTCTTGCTGCAACCCTTTTACCAATCACCACTTACTATACCTCGCACCGGCAAATCAATCAATTATAACCTTACCTTTGCAGCCAACAATTCAGACATCAAGGAATGAGCAGCCAATCAAATAATATTCCTTCTCGTTTTAACCACATTTCTTGCCGTGTACTCTACGAGGACAACCATCTGATTATTGTCAACAAGAAGCCCTCCGAGATAGTTCAGGGCGACAAAACCGGCGATTTGCCCCTTGCTGAATTGATCAAGGAATACATTGGCCACAAATACCAAAAGCCCGGCAAGGTGTTTCTGGGTGTGGTGCACCGCATTGACCGTCCAACAAGCGGAGTAGTGATTTTTTCTCGCACGTCAAAGGCCCTTGCGCGCCTCAACCAGATGCTAAAAGACCGATCGCTAAAAAAGAAATATTTGGCCGTGGTTAAAAACCCGCCAAACCCCACCGAGGGACAATTGTCACACTACCTGCTCAAAAACGAAAAGCAAAATAAATCTTACGTCGTTGATCAAAATAAGCCCGGCGCCAAGAAGGCCGAACTACTATATAAAACCCTTGGCCGTTCTGACAATTATTACTTGATAGAGGTGGAGTTATTAACAGGTAGGCACCACCAGATTAGAGCCCAACTGGCTGCAATTGGCAGCCCAATAAAAGGCGACTTGAAATACGGCTTCGACCGCAGCAACCCCGATGGAAGCATTCACCTTCACGCCCTCTCGGTGGAGTTCGAGCACCCGATAAAGAAGGAACAAGTTAAAATTACAGCACCGGTGCCCGAGGAGAGGGTTTGGCTGGCAATGCCTCAAAAAACTTTAATGACCAATGCTTTCCAAAATACACGATAGTGTTTTGGAGCATAACAATTGATTTCCCTTAAAAGAATATTCCGGTTGATTCTCGCCAATTTATTTACTCGTAGCCAGATGATTAACATCTGCAATTATCAACAACACTTACAAGAAATAATAAAATCGGGGCTTCGGTAATTTGCCCAAAATTGAGTTTGTTCGAGGACATGATTGAACTCAAATTCAAAAAAACGCTACCTTTGCCCCACTTTTTTCGAGAAAAATTATCTCTAATTATGAATAAAGCATACGTTTTCCCGGGACAGGGAGCCCAGTTCGTTGGTATGGGCAAAGACCTTTACGAAAATTCGGCCGTAGCCGCTGCCTTGTTTGAAAAAGCGAACGAAATTTTGGGTTTTCGCATCACAGACCTTATGTTTGCCGGCACCGACGAAGACCTGCGTCAAACCAAGGTTACACAACCCGCAATTTTTCTGCACTCAGTAATCCTTGCCAAGACCATGGGCAACGATTTTAGGCCCGATATGGTTGCGGGACACTCCCTTGGCGAGTTTTCGGCTCTGGTGGCAGCAGGGGGGCTCTCTTTCGAGGATGGCCTTGTGCTGGTATCGAAGCGCGCAATGGCAATGCAGGAGGCCTGCGAGGCAGAACCATCAACGATGGCTGCAATAATAGGCCTCGACGATCAAAAGGTTGAAGAAGTTTGCTCTGCAATTGACCAAGTGGTTGTTGCGGCCAACTACAACTGTCCGGGCCAGATGGTTATTTCGGGCAGTATAACGGGTGTGGAAATTGCCTGTGAGAAACTTAAAGAAGCTGGTGCAAAAAGGGCATTGCCATTGAAGGTTGGTGGTGCATTTCACTCGCCACTAATGGAGCCTGCACGTGCCAAACTAGCACGGGCAATAATGGAAACTACCATCAGCGCCCCAACATGCCCGATTTACCAGAATGTTGACGCCAAGCCATACACTGATCCCCTCAAAATCAAGGAAAACCTAATCGCCCAACTTACAAGTCCGGTAAGGTGGAGCTACATAATGCAAAACATGATTGCCGATGGCGCCACCACCTTCGTGGAAGTAGGCCCAGGAACGGTTTTGCAGGGCCTTGTAAAAAAGCTGAAGCCCGATATTGAAACTTTTAGCCTATAATGTTTAAATAATGATTGCAACAATTATCCTTTTTATACTTGGCTTCGTACTTCTGGTTTACGGAGCAAGCTTCTTGGTTGATGCTTCGGCTTCAATAGCGAAAAAATACGGGGTTTCGAACCTTGTTATAGGACTTACAATAGTGGCTCTCGGAACTTCCACGCCTGAGCTTGTAGTAAACCTTATCGCCAGCATTCAGGGTGCCGCAGATGTGGCAATGGGCAACATTCTAGGAAGCAACATCACGAATATCTTTTTGATACTTGGGGCTTCTGCAATAATTTACCCCTTATCGGTTAGCATAAACCATCCTTTCAAAAAAATACCTTTCGCTTTAGAGATTCCTTTTGCACTTTTCGGGGCAATTGTTATAGGAGTGCTCGCCAACGATTACCTTTTTACAGGTGTATCTGAGCCTGTTATAGGCCGCGTTAACGGTATCATATTGGCGATTATATTCCTCGGCTTCATGTTTTACACTTTTAAGTTTGGAAATACCGGCACCGACGACGGGATCGAGGTAAAAAGCCATACCCTGAAAACGTCAATTTTAATGATTGTTGCAGGAATAGGAGGGTTGGTGCTTGGAGGTAAATGGATTGTTGACGGGGCAACAAAACTGGCATCTATGCTCGGAATGGGCGAGGCAATAATTAGCCTGACAATCGTTGCGCTCGGAACCTCACTGCCCGAACTGGCTACCTGCGTGGTAGCTGCTTACAAGAAAAACTCAGGCTTGGTAATTGGCAACATTGTTGGGTCAAACATCTTCAACGTGTTTTTCGTGCTTGGCATAAGCGCAACGGTGCAGCCCATCGATTTCAACACTGAATTGAACTTTGATATTCTTGTTGGTGTTTTTTCAACCCTGTTGCTTTTCTTGTTTTTGTTCATACCACAAAGAAACGTTTTGAACCGCTGGCAGGGATGGATTTTGCTGCTCTTGTACGTCGGGTATGTTTTGACGTTGATATTAAAAGAAACAAAGGTGATTGCGTTTGGTTTTTGAGGGTTGTAAGAAGCAAATGTCCAATAGTTTTTCTTGCCTCGCCAAACTTTGCGACATCAAAGAATGAGCGCAAATTATTCACGAATGCGTAGTGGGCTCCACCAGGTAATCTTTTAAAAAACCATTCCTTAAATCACCTGGCAAATAGCCGGCCGGGTCGAGTACCTTATAACACGTTTCTAAAGCGTTCCGGGATCTCAACAACAATTTTAAGTCCTGCCATCGAGGGTTTGTTGATGGCATAAAGGGGTCGAGCAAACGTTTGAATTGTTCTGCCCAACCTTAACCAAACTTCGTTTTTGAAAGGCTTCTTGGTTGTGGTCAAATCAATGGTCCTTACCCGTTTGCGTATGTGCCCCTCGCGTCCGGTTGACATCCTGTCATTATCACGGAAGCGCATGTTTATCATTTCCATGTCAACAGAACCGAAATGAAACAGGTAAAGGTTTGGGTCAATTATAAAGTTGTGGCCCTTTACTCTATGAAATCCGGAACCCCACCTTACTGGCCTTGATATTACTGATGGCTTGGTGTAGCGCGACGACAAGTATGCATACTTCCGCTGGGCCAAAAACGGTTGGCCGTAATCAAGGGTGGGCTCTTGGGTTAGGTGCTGGCCAACGTCCATTCCCAAACCCGAAACGCAGGGGTTAATCTTTATTGAACTCAGGTATTGGGTCAATGATAATCCAGCTTTTGGGTCAACCACCAGAAACTCGTCGGCGTCAACACCAATTACAATATCGTATGTTTCCAACAGTTTTTCCGCAACATCAGACAAAAACCCCAAACGGCGTTTTTCGGCCGCAACAACGTGTTCAATCACCCTCTCTTGGTGAATTACATTGGCCTTGCCAGCATTAGCAGGTATGGGTTGGTCAACACCATCGAGGTAAACATACAGGTGGTCATGGCCAAGCTCCCTGCCGTAATAGTCAATCCACCGGCTTAAAAAAAACTCGTCGTTTCGAGCCATCGTTATTGCACAAATTTTTTTTGGCGGCATTATTTCTGCTATTGTATTTTGCGGTTGTGTGTTGGCTAAAGAAAATTTTTGTTTTTCAGCTTCCCCGAATTCAGCAAATCAGCCAACAATTGGTGTTTTATTGCCCTTTCTATGGCAGGCAAATAGCCTTTGTTGTGAAGGTCGGTGCCCAAAAAATCAATCATTTGTTGGTTTATCAGCCATGAGGCGGTTTTTCGTGTTGAAGACGAATGAAAGCTGGTTATCGAACTGATGTTGAGCTGAAATAAAACACCCCCATCTTTCAGGCTCTCGTATTTGTTATTATTTCCATTCCAGTACGAATATCTTTCGGGATGCGCCAAAACCACCTTGTAACCCATTGTTTGGAGCTTGAAAAGCCTGTCGCCCAAGTTGGCTGGCTCGCCGTAGTAGGGTAGCTCAACCAACAAGTAGTTGTCGCCAAAGGTTAAAAAATCATTCTCGGTCATTAGCTTTTCGAGACCTTCGTCAATCAAGTATTCTGCAGCCGATTCAAACTCGATGTTGATTTGGTTCTTCGCAATTTCTTCCCTTACCTTGCTTGCGGCTTCCGCAATTGTTTTCGAGGTGTTGTGATAGAGGTCGTGCATGATGTGTGGGGTTGTTATGACCTTCTTGTATCCGAGTGAGGCCAATTTTTCGAGCAAGAAAATGGTGGTTTCCATGTCGGGCGAACCATCGTCAATTCCCGGAAGCAAGTGAGAGTGCATATCAACACCAACCGCCGACAAGTCGGTTAGTTTGGTGTGTTTATTTATTTTAAAAAGGTTTTTCAGGAAACTCATTTCTTGAAATTCTTGTTACCTTCTGCGTAAATGCGCTCTATGATATCAACCACCATCATCCCGTCTTGTTCGGATGTCGTGGAGGCAGCCTTGCCCTTTAGCACGTCAATTACATTTTGAATTACATGATGGTGGTTGGCGGCACTACCCTTGTATGCTCCATAACTGTTAGGCGGGCTCGAAGGCTCCAACTGTGGCGGTAAAACATCTTTAACGTGGCAAAATTCTACCTGATTCATGTATTGCCCGCCAATTTTCACACTACCTTGGCTGCCGATTATGGTAATGCTGCTTTCCATGTTTTTTTCCCAAACTGCAGTGGAGAAGTTAAGGCAGCCTTCGCCGCCCTTTTCAAAGGAGAAAGTTACAAGCCCCGAATCTTCAAATTCTGTTAACCGCGCATGGCAAAAATCGGCAAGTGAAACATTTTGCACGTGAATGTTGCCAAAAATCCAGTAAATCATGTCAACGAAATGCGAGAATTGAGTAAAAAGGGTACCTCCGTCGAGGCTTTTTGTTCCTCGCCAGGGGGCATCATTATAGTACCTGTGGTCGCGATTCCAAAAGCAATTTACCTGCACCATGAAAATTTCGCCAAGCTTCTTCTCTTCCATTAACCGCTTTAACCATACCGATGGCGGGGAGTAGCGGTTTTGCATCACCACGAAAATTTGTCTTTCGGCAGCATTAGCGGCATCAATCATTTGCCGGGCACTTTCACGCGTAAGAGCCATTGGCTTCTCGCAAACAACGTTAAAGCCCCTGTTAAGGGTTTTCACGGAATGTTCGGCGTGCAGGCCGTTTGGCGTGCAAACACACACAACGTCGATTTTTAATTTGCTGTTGAGTAATGAATCAATGTTGTCGAAAAATGGAACATCGAAAGCCTGCACACCCAGGGTATCTGCTGGCCTAATGTCGCACAATGCAACCAATTCTGCCCCGGGGTTATTTGCTATCATTTCTGCATGCCGCTTCCCTATGTGGCCGCAACCAACAACAGCAAACCTTACCTTTTCAGAACCACAAACCTTTGTTGTTTTTAAATTCATTTATCTTTTCGGATTTAAAAAAAACATCATTCGCATTTCTCCCAAAACCAAAAAGTCGCGACAAGTCACAAGTAAAAAGTTAAAAGTCATTCAAGCAAATCTCAAATCGTTAATCATAATTCAATTAAACTCCGCAAACGCCACAAATATTTCAAACTGCCCAAACCCTTCAATTCCTCCACTTGTCAACCATTCAACCCTTTAACCAAACAACCTTACTTCCCCGTTTTCGAGCAGGTATTCCTCGCCACTTTGCGGGCACTTGGCCCTGTTGCTTTGGTCAAAAAACAATCTATGCCCCCCGCGGCTCATCCAGCCGATATGCCGGGTGGGGTTGCCCACCACCAAACCGTGTGCGGGGACATCTTGCACCACCACCGCCCCCGCTCCAACAAACGCATATCGTCCTATCTCTACACCGCACAGAATGGTGGCGTTGGCTCCAATGGTGGCACCGCACCTTACAATTGTATTAACGTATTGTCCCTTGCGCGAAAACTCGCTACGCGGGTTCAAAATGTTGGTAAATACCATTGAAGGCCCAAGAAAAACATCATCCTCGCAGATTACCCCGGTGTAAATCGAAACGTTGTTCTGAACCTTAACGTTGTTTCCCAAAACCACCCCGGAGGCAACCATAACATTCTGCCCCAGGTTACAATTCTTACCAATAATGCTTCCGGGCATTATGTGGCAGAAGTGCCATATCTTGCACCCTTCGCCAATCTGGCAACCAGGGTCAATTACTGCGGTTTCGTGTGCAAAGTACTCTTGTTTTTCCATCGTTTTATGGGTTGTGATTGTCTAAACGTGTTAATTATTTACAAACTCGAGAACCGATGTAGTTATGTGCTCAATTTGTTCTTGTTCGAGCTCGGTATGCATTGGAAATGAAATTACACTGTTGCACAAGTGTTCGGTAACCGGCAATTTTACCGGTGTGTTGCCGTACTCCAGGTATGCCTTTTGCATGTGCAAGGGTACAGGGTAGTAAATCATTGCTGGTATGTCATTTGATGCAAGGTGCTCTTGCAAACCGTTCCTGTCAATGTCTCTGGTAACCAGGGTGTATTGGTGAAAAACGTGGGTGGAAAAACTTGCCCTTCGGGGAATAGCAAGGCGTGGATTGTTGTAAAAGGCCTTGTCGTAATACATTGCAGCTTCTTGTCTTGACAGCGTATAATCGTCAAGATACCTAAGCTTGACCCTCAAAATGGCAGCCTGAACACTGTCAAGCCTTGAGTTTACACCGATAAAATCGTGGTAGTATCTTTTGGTCATTCCGTGGTTGGCCACCGAGCGGGCCTTTTCGGCCAGCATATCATCGTTTGTAAATAGTGCTCCTCCGTCGCCATAGCAACCAAGATTTTTTGACGGAAAAAAAGAAGTGCAGCCAAAATGGCCTATTGTCCCGGCTTTTGCTCGCGATCCATCAGAATAAATGAAATCGGCACCTATTGCCTGTGCGTTATCCTCAATTACAAAAAGGTTGTTTTGCCTTGCAACTTCAGATATCTCTTCCATGTTGGCGCATTGCCCGAAAAGGTGAACCGGGACAACCGCACGGGTTTTTGGCGTGATGGCCTTGGAAATGCAAGCAGGGTCTATGTTGAAAGTTTCAGGATTCACGTCAACAAAAACAGGCTTTAGCCCAAGAAGAGCAATAACCTCGGCTGTTGCCACAAAGGTAAATGCGGTTGTAATTACCTCGTCGCCTGGCTTAAGGTTCAATGCCATCATTGCAACCTGAAGCGCATCGGTTCCATTGGCACAAGGTATTACGTGCTTCACGTCAAGGTAGGCTTGCAAATCCTTTGCAAAAGACTGCACCTCAGGGCCATTAATGTATTTGGTTGACCTTACCACATCAAGCACAACACTGTCAATTTCCGATTGAATCTTGGCGTACTGCCCTGCCAGATCAACCATTTGTATTCTTTTCATCAAGGGGTGTTGGTTTGGTACGAACGTTTCTGAATTAACAGACTTTGGCGTGTTATTATTGTGAAGAAACGGCGGGGCTAAATGATTTTCTTAAATCTCGGGGGAACTTTAATTACCGTTTTCAAAAAAATATTGGTTTTTTTGTTCCAAACGAAAAACGGCCTGAAAATAGTCTGGTTAATCCTGGCTCTGGAAAAAACTATATCGCCATCGGAAGGCTGCCTGTTCGAAACTAATTCGAAAACCTTTTTACGATTCCTGAAGTGGCTTCTCCAACCCCAGCGAAATCGATCCTTTTCTTTTACCTTGTTGTAGGCGGCATCAATGTCAATCATGCCACAATGAAACAAGAATAAATTGGGGTCGATATTGGATTTCTTCGCTTTGACTCGGTGAAACCCCGGCTCCCAAATTACCGGTTCGGTTGCAACCACCGCCTTGGTATGACGCGACGAGATTACGGCATAGCTGCGTTGGCTCATAAATGGCCGTCCGGTGTCAATGGCATCTTCCTTAAGAGGATGATGAACCACGTCAACCCCTAATGCCGATATTGACGGGCTTGTTACGCGGCTCAGCAGGTAATCGGCCAACGTGCCACTCCAAGAAGGATCCAGCACCAGGTATTCATCAATATCGTGGGCCACAACCACCTTGTACCCCCTGTGATTCAAAAGGGTTTTTGCGTACTCGGAAACAAGCTTTGCCCTGTACCTGTCACCATCAGCCTTACCCTGAGTGATATGCGGGACCTGCGTTACCGTAATTTCTTCGTGGCCTACCGGAAGAGGTTGGTCCAATCCGTCAATAATCAAAAAGAGATTTTGCTTGCCAAAAAACCTTCCGTAATAATCAATCCATTTTTCAACAAAAAATCCACCATTGCGTACCATTGAAATCGCTGCAATAGTATTTCCTCTTACACAGGCCATTGAGGTTGTTTAATTTTTTACAAAGATGCAAAAAATTTTCAGATTCTTGCCAAAAACGGCTTGGTCGCCAAAATTCACTGGGCAAATAAATCAATAACTCAATTTGTTTTCCGATGGTCAAAAAACAATAGTTGCTACCTTTGCCCGACAAAACCAACCATAATGGATAAAAGTTTGGAAGCATTTGGGAAATTGCTGGAAATAATGGACGACCTGCGTGCCAAATGCCCATGGGACAAGAAACAAACCTACGAAAGCCTCAGGCATTTGACAATTGAAGAAACCTACGAACTGGCCGATGCCATAATTGACAACAACCCCGACGAAATAAAAAAGGAACTGGGCGATCTTTTATTGCACATAGTTTTCTACGCCAAGATTGGCAGTGAAACCAATGATTTTGACATTGCCGATGTTATTACCGACATTAACTCAAAACTCATAACCCGCCACCCTCACATTTACTCTGACGTGAAGGCCGACACCGAAGAGCAGGTAAAAGAAAACTGGGAAAAGATAAAACTGAAGGAGGGCCACAAGAAGGTTCTCGAAGGGGTGCCAAAGTCATTGCCGGCAATGATCAAGGCATACCGCATACAAGACAAGTCCCGAGGTGTTGGCTTTGACTGGGAAAATACAGGTCAGGTTTGGACAAAGGTTTTGGAGGAACTGGAAGAACTGAAACACGAGGTACAAAACAATGGCAGTCAACAAAAGATAGAAGAAGAATTTGGCGACCTGCTTTTCGCGCTCATAAACTACTCGAGATTCATAAACGTAAACCCCGAAATTGCCCTCGAAAGGACCAACAAAAAGTTTATCAGACGGTTCTCTTACCTCGAAGACCAAGCCGCAGGGTCAGGAAGAGATCTAAAAAAAATGAACCTTGAAGAAATGGACTCCTTTTGGAATGAAGCAAAAGAATTAGAATAGCCGAATTTCGAAAGTTGAAAGGTTGGAAGAAAACTGAAGAGTCATTGAGGGATTTAGATAAACTAAAATCGCCCAATTGATAAAACCATTTGCCATTTGCATTGGCGGTATTGAAAACTTCAAAGGCTTAGGCCTTTACAGGCGCCAAAGTGCCGGGATACAATGGTTTATGGTTTAACCCTAAGCTTTTGGCCAACCGTAATCTTGTCGCCCGAAAGGTTGTTCCATGTTTTTATTTGGCTCACCGTTATACGATATCTTGAGGCAATTGCACCCAATGTTTCTCCCTTCCTAACGACATGTGTATCTGTGCCCATCGGCGACTGAACACTTCGACTGCTGGTTGCACTGCCTCTAACAGTTAGCCGTTGGCCAATCCTCAAATTGGTTGTTCTTAGGTTGTTAAGCCTTTGTATTTCCCTTACGGTGGTTCCATACCTCCTTGCAATTTTTCCTAGTGTTTCACCGCTTTTTACCACGTGGGTTGTAGTTTGATCTTGCCTAACGGGTATTTCTTCTACGGCTTCTTGTGCCATTGCCGAAAAACTATAAAAAGAATCCTCGTTGGCAATGAATTTAGGAACCATCTCGGATGGGAGGGTTAAAACGTACGGGCCTTCGGGGTTATGAGGAATTATGTTCTTGCTGTAAATAGGATTAAGAAAACGCAAGTGGTCGATGGGCACCTCAAGGTGCTCGCTTAAAAGGCTCAGGCTCAGCTGTCCCCTTACGTGCAAGGTGTCAATGGTTGAATGGAAATAAACAGGTGGAATTGCAAATAGGTTGTGCTCCTCGGCATACTTCATAACGTATGCCACGGCAATGAACGTTGGAATGTAATTCTGGGTTTCGCGAGGAAGGAATCGGCTGATTTCCCAGAAGCACTTTTTCCCACCCGATCGTCTAATTGCCCTGTTCACGTTTCCGGCACCTGCATTGTAGGCGGCTAAAACCAACCACCAATCTCCATACATATTGTGCAAGTCCAAAAGATGGCGACAAGCGGCATCGGTTGATTTTATTACGTCGCGCCTGTAATCAACAAAATTACCAACCACGAGCCCGTAAACCTTGCCAGTGTTGTACATAAACTGCCAAATCCCCGTTGCCCCTGCTCGGCTGCGTGCCGTTGGATTCAATGCCGACTCAACCACTGCAAGGTATTTTAGTTCTAAAGGCAGGCCGTACTTGTCGAGCTGCTCCTCGAAGAACGGAAAGTAAAGCTGCGACAGGCCAAGCATCCTTTCGGTGTGACCTCTACGCCGCTCGGCATAAAAGTTTATGAATGACCGTACCTGCTGATTGTAAACAAATTCAATAGGCGAAAGGTTGTTCATTCTATTCAACCGTTCGCGATAAACGCTTTCAGGAAAAACCGGTACCAGGCCGAAAGGCAAGTTAATGTTTCGCCTGGATGTTTCGGGGCCAGCTTGTTCGGAATTGAAAATCTTAAGTGCATACAAACTGTCAAGCATGGCCGAAACCTTGTCATCGTGTTCTATCAAAACCATCACCCTTTCTTGAACGGGATTGGTTTGGTGGGGCTGCTGGGCAAATATTACATTGGCCGAAAGAAGAACTGAAAAAAAGAAACAAGAGATAAACTTTAATACCATAAAAAAAAGCTTGATGTTTTGTAATTAATTATCGGTCAATTGAAAAAATCACACAAAATAACCGTTCCCCTTGAATTAAAGAGAGAAATTTACTTGGCGGCAAAGAAGAACGTTTACTTTTCTTCCTTCTCGGCAGGGTCGTTTTTTTGGGCGTCCTTGAACTCTTTAACCCCACGGCCCAAACCGCGCATTAGCTCGGGGATTTTACGACCTCCGAAGAGCAAAACTATGGCAAGGAACACAATTATTATTATCTCGGTTGTGCCCAACATGCCCAGTACAAATAATGGCTTCATTTAGAAAAATGGTATTAAATAAACAAAAAATCTTTCTGGCGCACCAATTGTTTTTGGCTGTTATTCGAAAACAAGATGTGTGTTATAGCGTAAGAAAACGCGCACAACGTCTGTTTCATCCCAAATCAAACTCGAAAAAAGGCTTTTTAGTACAAATTTAACAAAAAATACTACATTGCAAGCCAAGCAAACAATTTTCAAATTTCAATCATCATTTTTTTTGTAAATTTGGCGACCCGAAAATCGTAATATTAACACAGATCTTTTGTTGAACCAAGAAACCCTCAAAAATGAAGAAATCAATTTCCCTTTTATCCTTTTTACTGGCTTTTACGCTTATTGCCTGCGGGAGCACTCCAAGCCAGGTCAAAGAATCGAACCCCAACAATGAAGCCTCAATCGAAGATGTTGCCTTCGAAACCAATTACAGGGTTAAAATAACAACCAATGTTGGTGCAATCGTTATCAAACTGTACAACGAAACCCCATTGCATCGCGATAATTTCATGAAATTGGCAGAAGAGGGCTACTACGATGGAACCTTGTTTCATAGGGTAATAAAGCAATTCATGATTCAAGGGGGCGACCCAAATTCAAAAAATGCTCAAGCAGGGCAGCCCTTGGGTGGCGGTGGACCTGGATATACCATCCAGGCTGAAATTGTACAGGGTCTTTTTCACAAAAAAGGAGCATTGGCTGCCGCACGGATGGGTGACAACGTAAACCCTGAGCGCCGCTCTTCGGGCTCGCAATTTTACCTGGTTCAAGGAAGGGTTTTCACACCTCAAGAACTTGACAATATAGAAATGCAGTCGCGAAAGGCTTTCACGCCCGAACAGAGGATAGCATACACGACCATTGGAGGCACCCCTCACCTTGACGGAGCCTACACGGTTTTTGGAGAAGTAATCGAGGGCCTTGATGTAGTTGAGAAAATCTCGCTCGTGGCAACAGGCCCTGGCGACAGGCCAATAGAAGATGTGGTTATGAAAGTTGAGGTGTTAAAATAGAATCTTGGTGAAAACATGCAGGAAAAAATAAACGGCATTTTGGCTGAAGTGCAAGCTTTTTCGGCAAAATCGGCCGAAGAGGTAGAAGCTTTCAGGGCAAGAATGCTTTCGAAAAAGGGACTTATTTCGGAGCTTTTTCAAACTTTTAAAACCCTTGACCCGTCCCTGAGAAAGGAAATTGGGCAGGAGTTGAACAAACTCAAGGACCTTGCCACAGAAAAGGTAAAGGCACTTAAGGAAGAGCTTGAAAAGCTATCATGTGCAACCACGTCAGACAACATTCCCGATTTGTCAATGCCAGCCAAATTTGCCCCGGTAGGCTCTCGGCATCCGCTTTCAATAACAAGGAACAGGATTAACGGTATTTTCGAAAAAATCGGCTTCGTTATTTCAGAAGGCCCCGAAATAGAGGATGATTGGCATAACTTTAGCGCGCTAAACTTTCCTGACGAGCACCCAGCCCGCGACATGCAAGACACCTTTTTTCTTGGAAAGAACCCCGACCTAACGCTGCGTACCCACACAAGCTCGGTGCAGGTTAGGGTTATGGAAAGCCAGAAGCCGCCCATTAGAACGATTAGCCCGGGAAGGGTGTTTAGAAACGAGGCAATCTCGGCCAGGGCTCACTGCATTTTCCATCAGGTTGAAGGGTTGTACATAGACAAGGATGTTTCGTTTGCCGACATGCGTCAAACCTTGCTGCATTTTGCCCGCGAAATGTTTGGAGAAACCACTCAAATCCGCCTTCGTCCTTCTTTTTTCCCCTTTACCGAGCCATCGGCGGAGATGGATGTTTCTTGCACAATTTGCGGTGGCGTTGGTTGTCCAACATGCAAGTATTCGGGATGGATAGAAATAATGGGTTGCGGAATGGTTGACCCGCAAGTGCTTGAAAACTGCGGCATCGACAGCAAGACCTACTCTGGATACGCCTTCGGTATGGGAATTGAACGAGTCGCAATGATTCTCAACAGGATTAAAGACCTGAGATTGTTTTTCGAAAACGATGTTAGGTTCTTGAGGCAATTTACCGGAGCACAAGGTTAAGGGTATGGGAGCGAATAGCCTGGGGCTGATTTATGGTTTGCAATTAACGATTTTAGATTTGTTTTTCTACCCGGGGCTTTCTGCCTGCCGCCTCCTTGTTTGCTATTCATAATTTTTAATTCGTAATTATATTATTGGAGCTGCTAAACGCATATTACGATTACCCGGCAATAACCATAGTTGCTCTTGCCGCCTTTGCTTTCGTGGCGGGGTTCATTGATGCCGCGGCTGGAGGAGGAGGGCTTATTCAACTGCCCGCGTTGCTAATAAACCTTCCCGGGCAATCAATTCCAACAATTTTTGGCACCAACAAAATGGCTTCCTTTGCAGGAACCAGCGTTGCAATTCATCAGTATTCTCAAAAGATCAAGTATAACTTCGGACTACTGGCGGTTGTGGCCTTTTTTGCCTTTGTAGCATCTAGACTCGGAGCCCAATCGGTAAGCATGATTGACATTGATAAATTAAAACCAGTGGTGTTGGTTTTGCTTATCGTGGTGGCGGCCTATGTTTATTTTAAAAAAAATCTGGGAAAAATTAAAGGGAGAAACGTTACATTGGCAAAACAAATGATACTTGGATCATTAATAGGTTTTGCAGTAGGTTTTTACGATGGGTTCTTCGGGCCAGGAACAGGCAGCTTTTTGGTGCTGGGGTTTGTTTTGGTGCTAGGTTTCGAGTTCGTGGCAGCATCAGCATACTCAAAGGTAATCAATGGTGTTACCAATATTTCTGCAATAATTGTTTTTACAAGCAAGGGAAACTTCCTGCTCGAAATTGCAATACCAATGGCAATTTGCAACGCAACGGGGAGCGTGATCGGAAGTCGAATGGCCTTGAAAAGGGGAAACAGTTTCGTAAGGGTGGTTTTCCTTATAGTGGTTTCATTAATGATAGCCCGATACGCTTACGAGGTGTTCTGGCAATGATTTTGGTTTTTACTTATAGCTCTGTTTGCTTAGAAAAAATCTTTGAGCAAGACAACAGCATGTTCGCGAAGGTCGTTGTGTATATTACTATAATCATCGGCAAAGCCGAGCAGAAACCCCCCGCCGCCTGCCCCGCAAAGTTTTAGCGCATAGCTGCCACTGGCCAGACCACTTGCCCAAGTCTTCTGGAATGCGGGTGGTACCATTTCGCCGAAAAGCTCTACCTGCAAGCCCGACAATTGTTTAATCAGCTCGTACAGAGAGGTTTTGTTTTCCACAACAGCATTGATGCAGGCATTGTTAAGTGGAATGTATTCTGTTTTTAGCCTATCTAAAAAGCGGGCATTTTGGCATTTTTCGCGAAAGGAGCCAACCAGCAGTTTTGTGTTTCTTTGTTGGAGAGTGTCAAGCAAAAAGAAACCCCCATTTTGATAGCCGACCGGTAGTTTTTGTGCCATGACCGAGATACCATGCTGACCATTGATGAGCAGCGGTTTTTTTACATAGCTACTCAAAGGGTCGAGTCCGGAGCTTGAGCCGTGGAAAAAGGCCTCCATTTGTGCGAAGATGTTTTTCAATTCTGTAAGCCTTTCGGCTTCAAATGGTTCAACATGCGATTTGCGTGCGTATCGGTGGTAAATGGCAGCCACAAGGGCACCCGAACTCCCCAGTCCGTATCCTTTTGGAATGTTAGACCACAGAAACAAACCAGCCGCCAAGTCAACTTCCATCATGTAAAACGAAAAACCAACACCCTTGAGATCATGCAAACCCTTCAAGTATTCGAGAAAAGATTTCAGCTGATTATTTGAATACCGAGCAAAGCGAGCATCGGAGGATGACAGTGAGTTGCCAGGAAATTGAAGCTCGACAAAATTCTTTGAGAATGGCAGTGTAAGTGCAGCCGATCCGCACATCAGGCTGTATTCGCCAAAAAGCATAATCTTGCCGAAAAATTGGTTGTGGTTAGCTTTCATTTTTCACGACTTACAACGTTTGGGGCCGTCGCCCATGGCATCATCAATCCAACGCCCGTTAATGCACAAAGGTGCAAGTTCGCCATTTATAAAAGGTTTTACAACATCCTTGTCCTTTTCAAAATACAGCATGTGAATGTTTGGGCCGGCATCAAGCGTAAAACAAACATCAACGTTTTGACTTTTCCTGAATTGGCGAATTTTTTCAATCATCAACAAGGTGTTTTGCTTCATCAGCATGTAGCCCGGGTTTGAAGACATCATCAGGCCATGCAGGCTTAGTGCTTCGTTTTCAACCACATCCGTAAACAACCTGGTGTCGGCAGCGGAAAGGGCCCCGAGGAGTTTTTCCAAATTTTCAGTTGCTTGTATTACGCGCGCCTTACGGTAATGGTGTGTATTCATCAATACGTGGCCTTGCGAACTGCTGATTGCCTTTTTCGAATCGTCAGCAATAAGCACGGCATCTCTTAGTGTCATGAAAATGGGGTCAACGCGTGAATCATCCAACCTTACTGCCTGAGTGTCGGACGAGTTGGGTAACAGGTCGGTTTTTCCCCACAAGACCAACCCATTGTACAACGAGCGGCTGGCGCTGCCACTGCCAAGCCTTGCAATGTGAGAGGCTCGCTGGTAAAACTCATCGCCTTCGGGGTTTGCGCCAGGCAATTCTGCTTCAATGCTGCACAGGCATAGTGCTAACGCGCTGAATGCAGCCGCCGAGGAGGCAATACCGGCAGAATGGGGAAAGGTACTTTTGCTGTCGATCTTTAAGTGCAGGTGATTCAAAAAAGGCAAATGGCTTTTGAGGCCTATCAAGTAATTTTCGATGCGAACAAAAAAGGCATCATTGGGACTACCCTCGAGCTTGAATGATTCAAGACAAAAGCTATTTTGAGAATCATAATCGTAGGAAATGTTTGTGGTTACCACGCTTTCTTTCAATACGAAGCTAATCGAGGGATTCATTGGAATTTGCCCCTCGCTTTTTCCCCAGTATTTAACCAGGGCAATGTTGGAGGGACTTGCCCAGCAAACACTACCTGATGACCTCGATGGTGTTACTTTTACAGTGGGTTGTTTGTAAGTCATTAAATGTTTTTTACTGATTTTTTGCAAGCATCTCATCAAATGAGAAAACTGTTTCAAATCCTTTTTCGCTAAAGTAAGAAATTATTTTGTCGGGTGCCACCTCGGATGCGGCAAGTAAAAAATCGCCGCCCCATGCACCAAGTGACTTAACCTCGCCCGGAAAGTCACCAAAAAGCCTCTCCTTAACTGGCCTCAACCCGGTATATTTCGAAATTATTGATTCGTGTTGGCTCATCATTTTCTCGAAATCGTGCAAGCGTTCTGCATTGGTCATTTTTTCCGAAAGACTTGTAATGGCTTGCACGTCGGCGGTGCTTACAAGCCCTGCATCAAATGCGCGAACGCTGGCTTCGCTGTTTTGTTTTTTGCCGCTATAAACAAAAAAAAGCCGCGAGGAAAAATTCGGATGAAATGATGTTTGCTCAACCTCGGGATTGACATTCTTTCCCTTGTAGGTGTAAAGTAAAGGTTGTTGGCTTCGGGCACAGGCAATGTCGTAAGCAGACCCTTGCGAAACCATAAAATGCAATTTGTACGGGTCAACATTTGCCCAATAGGCTATGTTGGATATCAATGTTGAGCTACTGCCCAGCCCCCAATTGATGTCAAAATCAAGTTCGCTTTTTGCTTCCCATCGAAGATTGCTTTTGAGAAATTCGGGATTTAGTTTGCGTGCCGCCAGCAAAATACCCCTGAGCCTGCTTGTGTGCTGATCGTCCTCTTTTTTGTCAAGATTGGCTTCAAGATCAACTCCGACAAACCTTGTTTTAAACCATAAATTTGCTTGAATGTAAGTTTCCCAATCAATTATTGGCTGAACCGAAGAGAACGCTTCGATGCTCAATGATTGTCCGAACCTTAATGGCATTGCAAGAGCTTTTGCTCCCGCCAAGACCAGGTACTCGCCGGTTATCATTAATTTTGTGCGTGACTCGAAGCGCAACTTGGCATTCATGCAAAAGATTGGTGATTAACGATTGAAGATTTAAAGCAAGATTGATTTGTTAAGTAGCTCACAGTTAAAAATTAAAAACAACAAACTTGGCGAGGAGATTTCACGACCAAAGGGGGCAATTACAAATTTACCACGGATATCACAGATTTCACCTTTTACCGTACGCTGTTTACAGGTTTAAGCTTATAACTTTCGACTTTCGCCAGTTCCTAATTATTTTCGCAATTCATTAATAAAGCTCGACACGGCTTGGTGCGATACTTTCTTGTCATTGAAGTGCGAGTTTACTTTCTCAGATTCTTCGGGGTTTGCGTTTAGCTGCAATAATATGTTTGACAGGTGCATTTTCATGTGGCCGGCCTGAATACCGGTGGTTGTTAATGATTTAACCGCGGCAAAGTTGTTTGCCAATCCTGCCGATGCCGCCAACATCATAAGCTCTTCTGCACTTGGGTTGCCCAGCATTTCAAGGGAGAGTTTTGCAAGTGGATGGATGCCTGTAAGCCCTCCAACGGTGCCGAGAGCCATGGGCATTTGCAAAATGAAACTGAAAGTACTGTCATTTAGCTCTACCTTACTCAGCGATTTGTAACTGCCCGAGCGTGCGGCCCAAGCGTGGGCGGCGGCTTCAATGGCCCGAAAATCATTTCCCGTTGCCAAAACAAGGGCATCAACACCGTTCATTATTCCCTTGTTGTGCGTGGTTGCCCTGTGCACGTCAATGTTTGCAATTTGAACGGCCAAGGCGAAACGTCGCACAAACTCATTGCCATCAAAATTTTTGGTTGAATTATCAAAGTCAGCAATGCTACAAGATACTGAAACGTTCACGAGGCAGCCCTCGTTGTAATTTGAAAGGATGGCCATCAGCGGCTCAAAATCATCAGGATTAAAACTTTCGGTGCAGCTTAGCCAGTTACGCATTCCTGCCGAAAGTTCTTCGAGGCAAGAGTTGATGAAGTTGGCTCCCATGGCGTCATGCGTCCCGAACCCCACATCGAGCTGAAAATAATCCGGGATGTCAGCGGTTTTGTCCTTGAGATCCATGTTTACGATACCTCCACCACGGGCTTCCATGTTTTTTGTAACGGCTTTCACGTAATCCAAAAGAAATGATTTTAATTCTGGGAAGGCAGCCTTTAGCTTCACGGGATCGCTCGAGTAGAGAAAATGCAGTTGCCCGCTCTTAATGTTGCCGACAATCCGTGCCCTGAAGCCACCCCTTTCGGCCCAAAAGCGGGCCGCAGACGAAGCAGCCGCGACAACCGAACTCTCTTCGGTTACCATTGGCAGAACGTACATTTTGTCGTTAACCAAAAAATTTGGTGCAACATTAAATGGAAGCGGGAAGTTGCTTATGGTGTTTTCGCTGATTTGCGATAGAATTTCCTGAATTTTAGAATCAGGGTGAAGAAATGATTCGAATTGGCTTTTTACTTTTTCGGGATTTTCAAAAAACTTCGAAACCATATCAAGTTTTTCGGAACTTGAAATTTTCGAGAAGCCTTTAACAATTTGTTGAGGCACTGTCATGGTGCAATTTGGTTAGTTTGGGAAACAATCAGTTGAAACTGTTTATTTACTCGCGAACACGCAAGTAGGCATACGCCATTTTTAGTCCGCTTACCTGATGTAACATGAACTCCCTAAGAGGCTCATAGTTCTGAAGGGAATGTTTCAGAAAAGTTGATGCCTGTCCGTAAATTGCCGGAATTTTTGATTTCTTGATAAGGTAATAGCCGTCAAGATATGACTTTATTCCTCCCGAAATAATCAGTTGCTGACATTTTATTTTGCAGCCTTCCTCTGCCACGATGCTGTTTACCGCATCAACCATTTGGCAGGCATCGTGGCCAATATATGAAAGTGGTTCAAAAAGCTCCTTTGGTTGCTCGTTATTGCGCATAAGTTCAAGTTTTGCAAAATTGGTGCCTCCGAAAGCCCCAAATTCAATTCCGGCAATTGGCAACTTAAGCAAAGCCCGCAGGCTTTCGATGCCCATTCCTTGGCCTACTTCTTTAACAATTATTGGAAAGCTCACTTGCTCGAGCAGTTCTTGCACCGTTTCGATTGGGGGTCGCATTAGCCTATCACCTTCGGGCTGAAACCACTCCTGAAAAGGGTTTACATGAATAAAAAGCCCATCGGCGCGGAGTTTTTCAACCAACCGGGTAATTTTGTCAACCTGTTTGTTCGTGCAGAGGATTTCCACCTGGTTAATACCGAGGTTTGCTAACAAGGGAAGATCCTTGCCAATTACATCGCGTATGTCAAAATCGGCAAAATAGGTGTCATCGTCCAGTAATATTCTACATGACCCCAGCCCCATTCCAATGCCGAACTCCCTACAAGCCTGGGCAAGATTGCGGTTAATGATACCGGCCATTTTGGTGCCACCTGTCATTGACGACACCCACATTGGCAGTTTTTGTTGCTTGCCCAAAAAATCGGTTGGAGGTATGGTTGCATCATTGGGGTGGGCGCTGAGCATGGGTTCGTAAACAAACCGTGGATCAAGTTCCTTTCCGGGAGTTTGCGAATCGAATGCAAGGGTTATATGGTCACGTTTTCTTTGCTCCATTGCAACTGCTTATAGGCCAAGGTATTTTGATATTACGAGGCGCAAAATTTCTGAGGTGCCTTCGCCAATCTGCAGCAGTCGTTGGTCTCGGTAAAACCTTTCAACGGGATGCGGTTTGAAAAGGCCTAACCCACCGTGAATTTGGACTGCTTCATCGGCAATTTCCCTGGCTATTTCAGATGTGTACAATTTCGATATGGCGGCTTCTCGAGCAAACTGCATGTTGTTGTCTTTTAACCAGCAAGCATTATACAAAGTGTTTCTGGCCAGTTCAATTTTCACGTCCATGTCGGAAAGCTTGAAGCCAACGGCCTGAAATTTTGATATGGGTTGTCCGAATTGAGACCTTTTCTTGGCGTAAACCATTGAGGCTTCCATGGCACCGCGTGCGAGACCCAGTCCAATGGCGGCAATTGATAACCGTCCGGAGTCGAGGGTGTTGAGCATTATGCGGCCGCCTTGACCTTCTTCGCCAAGAAGATTCTCCTTGGGTACTTTGCAATCCTTGAAAAACAAGCGACCCGTGTCACTGGCGCGCCACATCATTTTGCCTGTCATCCGCTCCACGGTATAACCGGGGGTGCCCCGTTCGACAAGGATCGTGGATAGCTTCTTCTTACCTTTATTTTCGCCCGTGGCGGCAAGCAGGGTAACACCACCAGAAATGGCGGCGGCAGAATTGGTAATGTGCTGCTTGCTTCCATTGATAACCCAATGCCCGTCTATCAGTTCGGCCTTGGTCACGGCCCCCAATGCATCAGAGCCTGCGTTTTCTTCGGTAAGCCCGAAAGCCCATATCATCTTGCCGGTGCAAAGCTTGTGTATTATGCGTTGCTTTTGCTCTTCGGTGCCATACTTCAAGATGGGTGCTATACCCAAAGAGTTGACGGCTGCAACAGTAGCAGCCTGCGAACTATCAACACGCGCAAGTTCTTCAACAATTATTATGTACGACAAAGTATCTAGATCTCTTCCGCCAAGCTCTTTGGGTGCCTGGATGCCGAAAAAACCCATTTCACCCATTCGGGCTGTTAGTTCGCTCGAAAAAATTTCACCCTCGTCAAGCTCGGCCGCAACAGGTTTTATCTCTTTTTCGGCAAATTCGCGTACTCGCTGCCTTAATTCTTGATGAGCCAAGGATATAAAAGGACTTATTGTCATAAATGTAACCGATTAGGACTGGATAAAAGTAAAAAAATAAGCATTACACATAAGCCTAGGTTTGAAAAAAACACAGAAATTCCTTCATAGTTGATTAGGTTGCTATCTCAAGAGCTTTTGAAAGATGTAAGAGAGGGCTGTCGTTAGAAACAACATCACCAACCTTTACATCAATTTTTTTTACAATAGCCCTTGCATTTGCCGTGATTTTGTTTTCCATCTTCATTGATTCAATTATTACCATGGCATCTCCCTTGTTTACAACATCTCCTTCTTTGACTGCCACCTTTATGATGGTTCCGAGCATTGGTGTACGAATTATCGTTTCTCCTTCCAACTCAGGATTGCTGTTTTTGTTCAGTAGAATATCTTGCCCCAAGTACCTTAAGGGTCTGATTTTGGTTGTCAAGGCATCGTGCTGAAAAAACACCTCGCCATCATTTGCCATGAAATAAAGCGTATGGGCGATTCCGTTAACTTCAACAATCAAGGCGTGGGGAGCGTGCGACAGAAGCCTGAAATGGTTTTCGTCTTCACCATTTTCAACGGTTAATTCCGAAGGTGAGAGATAGATATAGTTCTGGTCAAATTTTTCTTCATCGATCAAAATGTTTACACTTGGCATCAATCGCCAATGGCCAATGCTTTGCCAAATATGGTTAGCTTTTCTCTTGCTCGATTGATTTAGAAACATGTACGCCATTGACATCAGCAATTTGTTGGCACTTGGCTTGTTGCGATGTTTACCAAATAGCTCCGGGGCATCATCGATTAGGCTGGTGTAAAAAGCACCATCAATGAATGCCTTGGACGACAAGAGTTCTGTCAAGTACGCAAGGTTGGTTTTTACTCCAAGTATTACGTAGTTTTTAAGGTGGTGAATTAATTTTTTTCTCGCGGTTTCTCTGCTGGCAGCGTGAAAAATCACCTTGCTAATCATTGGATCATAGAGGCTGCTTACCGCACCCGGACCATCGAGCGAGCTGTCAATTCGGAGGCTGTTACCTTCGGGTTTTTGGTGCAGGAGAATTTCGCCGGGCGAGGGGGCAAAATCATTGTCAGGGTCTTCGGCATAGACCCGAGCCTCAATTGCGTGGCCGTTAATAGTTATGTCTTGTTGTGAAAAACCAAGAGGCCTGCCACATGCGATCTTGATTTGCTCATTTACAATGTCAATTCCGGTAATCATTTCCGTTACCGGGTGCTCTACCTGTATGCGAGTATTCATTTCAAGAAAATAAAAGCCTTCCTCTTGCACGAGGAATTCAACGGTTCCGGCACTTTCGTATTGAATTTGCTTCGCGATCATCAGGGCTGCATTTTGCAGTTCTTCGCGTAGAGTCTGGGAAAGGTTTGGTGCCGGGGCTTCCTCGATTATTTTTTGATGGCGTCGTTGTATGGAGCATTCGCGCTCAAAAAGGGTTACCACCCGCCCGTGCTTGTCGCCCAAAATCTGAATTTCGATGTGTTTCGGATTTGGAAGGAACTTTTCAATGTAAATATCAGGATTGCCAAAATAACTCAAAGCTTCGCGCTGCGTTGCTTCCAGCATCTCTGAAAGTTGACCTTCTGAGTGAACTATCCGCATACCCTTGCCTCCGCCACCGGCTGCGGCTTTGATTAAAAGGGGATATTGCAATTCTTTGGCTTTTTCAACGAGCATTTCTTTTGACCCTTCCGCTCCTTCTGCAACAGGTATGCCCAATTCTTTCGCAATAGACCTGGCTTGTTTTTTGTTACCCATTTTGCGGATGGCCTCTGCCGACGGACCAATGAAAATCAAACCCGCATCAACGACAGCTTGCGCAAAATCGGGATTTTCTGACAAAAAGCCGTGGCCCGGATGAATGGCATTGGCGCCACAATTTTTGGCAATGGCAATCAATTGCGAGGCGTTTAGATAAGTTTCAGCAAGCGTTTTCCCTGCAAGAAGGTATCTTTCTGTTGCTATTCGGCTGTGAAGCGATTCGGCATCGGCCCCGGCATACACCGCCACCGAGCAAATGCCCATTTGGTGCAGGGTGTTGAAAATCCTCACCGCGATCTCCCCCCGGTTAGCCACCAAAACTTTGTTAATGTTTTTTATCTCAATCATTTTTGTTTCCAAACTGCATCGCGCTTTTCAAGGAATGCATTCATCCCCTCGCGGGCTTCATTTCCTCTCTTAATGTTTTCGAGTATTTCAGAGGTATAAGCCAACAGATTGTCGTCAATCTTGTTTTCTGATACGTGCAGTAGCATTTTCTTGCAGGTACGCATTGCCTCTGGCCCATTTTTTTGAAGCTCCAAGCAAAGATTTTCCAACTCATCTTCTACGGCTGAAGCTGGTGCAACAACGTCAACCAGGCCTGCTTGCAACGCATCCTTGGCTCCTATGCTTGCACCTTTTAGCATTAGTTGGCGGGCTTTGAATTCGCCGATTCTCCTTACCACGAATGGCGAAATGGTGGCCGGAACCAATCCGAGTTTTACCTCGGTAAATGCAAAACAGGCATCATGGCAGGCCAGCACAAAATCGCCTGCCACCAGAAGTCCGAGCGCGCCGCCCAATGCCTTACCATGAACCACCACGATCAATGGTTTAGGGAAGTAAAACATGGTTTTGAACAAGGCGGGCAGGAGGAATCCCGGCTGTAAATCTTGAGGAAGGTTGTTGTTGTTAACCCAGTTTAAATCGGCACCGGCACAAAAGGTACTACCCTCTCCTCGCAATACCAGCGCTCTGACATCGTTTTCTTCCGCCAAGGCATGTAAAGCCTCGCGGAGCTCAACGGCCATACCGCTGTCAATGGCATTGCGCTTTTCTGGTCGTGACAGCCAGATTGTTGCAACGTGGTGGTTAATGGCAATTCTTATGGTTTGGAATGCTTTCATTTTAAGCTTTTTACATTCTGTAAA
The DNA here is from genome assembly GCA_964349365.1 of uncultured Bacteroidales bacterium. Taxonomy (GTDB): domain Bacteria; phylum Bacteroidota; class Bacteroidia; order Bacteroidales; family UBA7960; genus UBA7960. Next base: position 24,480 of record CAYGFY010000032.1, read on the forward strand.
TACCGCTTTTGGGTTCGCCATAGCGATTGTTTAGCGATATGGCGATAGACATTGCCACTACTTGCCTCGTTTGCATTGGTTCAATTATTCCATCGTCCCACAATCGCGAAGAGCTGTAATAAGGAGAGCCTTCCCTTTCGTATTTTGCCAGAATTTCGGCTTTCATCTTTTCTATTTCATCCATGTTGGCTGTTTTACCAGAGGCGTTAAGTTGATCAATTTTTACCTGGGCAAGCACACTGGCGGCTTGTTGCCCGCCCATTACCGAAATGCGTGACCCCGGCCACAAAAAAAGGAAATGGGGGTCGAAAGCGCGGCCTGCCATTGCATAATTACCTGCTCCATAAGAGCCACCGGTTATTATTGTGATTTTGGGCACCGAGGCATTGGCAACCGCGTGCACCAGCTTGGCACCGTCTCTTGCAAGGCCCGAAGTTTCGTAGTGCTTGCCTACCATGAAGCCGGTAATATTATGCAAGAAAAGCAGGGGTATTCGGCGAAAGTTGCATAGCTGAATGAAATGTGTTCCCTTTAGCGAAGATTCGGCAAACAGCACACCATTATTGGCCAAGATGCCAACCGGGTATCCCATTACGTGCGAGAAACCTGTAACAAGAGTCGTTGCATACCTTGCCTTGAACTCGTGGAAGCGGCTGCCGTCAACAATACGGGCAATTATTTCGTAGGGGTTAGTGTGCCTTTTGGGATCCGCTTCAATAATACCCTGAAGCTCGCGCGGGTCATACAATGGCTCTTCAGGCTCTCGTATTTCTAATTTTTGTTTATCAGAGGGCTGCAGCGTTTCGAAAATGCTCCTGCACAGGCTTATGGCGTGCTGGTCATTTTCGGCAAAATGGTCGGCCACACCCGATTTTGTGGTATGCACCTCGGCACCGCCTAGTTCTTCGGGCGTCACTATTTCGCCCGTTGCGGCTTTAACCAACGGTGGGCCTCCAATGAAGATGGTGCCTTGGTTTTTTACAATAATGCACTCGTCGCTCATTGCGGGTATATAGGCGCCGCCTGCCGTTGACGAACCCATTACGATGGATATCTGCGGGCAACCAAGTGCCGAAAGACGTGCCTGGTTGAAAAAAACGCGTCCAAAATCCTCCTTGTCGGGAAAGACTTCTGCCTGGTTTGGCAAGAAGACACCACCAGAATCAACCATATAAACGCAGGGCAACTTATTTTGCATTGCTATTTCCTGCGCCCTGATGTGCTTGCGGATGGTTTCCTTCACGTAGGTGCCACCCTTTACGGTGGCATCGTTTGCCACAATCACGGTTTCACGGCCGTGGACAACACCTATGCCGGTAATTATTCCCGCCGACGGAAAGCTGTTCTGGTATTGTCCGTAAGCCGCCAAGGGCGATAACTCAAGGAAAGGTGTGTCCGGGTCAATTAAAAGGTCGATGCGTTCGCGGGCAAGTAGCTTGTTGCGCGAGCGGTGCTTGGCAACTGCCAGCTCGGGCCCGCCCCCCATTGTTCTTCGCATAATGCCTCGGTATTCATCCAAAACGGCTGCATTGTGACGGACGTTTTCAACGAACTCCGGACTGTCGGTTTTTACGTGTGAACTGATTCTATACACTTTACTTGTTTGTTTAATCGACAAATGTAACGTTTCTTTTCATTCCCTGCCAATCAGTTTAATTGGTTTTATTAGATTTTTCTGTTGAAAATCAACTGTTTGCCAAAACTTTAATTCCATCACAAATTTGGCATTAATGCGAGTTATTTCAAATCAAGTATTCTTTGGGTTACCAGCTTGGAGCTTATTACGGCCACAGGTAAACCTGCTCCCGGCACCGTTGACACCCCTACGTAAAAGGTATTTTCAAATACCTCGTCTTTGTTTTTGGGACGCAATCCGCCTACTTGCATCAAGCCATGCGACAAACCCAAACCAGCCCCTTTGTAAAGGTTGAAATTGTTTTGCCATTCCTCTGGGCTAAAGGCCTCCTGAAAAACAATATCATTTGAAATGTCTTGGTTTATCCTGCTCGAGAAATCTTCAATAATGCCATCGATTATATCTTGCTTGTCAGACCAATCGATCTTGTAAAGGAGATTGGGGACTGGGCAAACAAAGAACAAGGCTTCGCAACCATCGGGCGCACAATCTGGGTTGTGCTTGCTAAACACGTTGACGTAGTAGTACGGTTTTTCGAGCGTGCCGGGGTTTTTCATTACATCCTTGGCGTATTGTTCGAAATTATTGCCAAGGAAGTAATTATGGTGTTCCACCTGCGGTAGCTTGAATTTAATCCCCACGTAAAAGGTCAGGTACCCCATTGTCCAACTCATTTTTTTTAGTTGGTTATCGGCAAAGCGAGGGCGCCTGAAGACCTTTCCCCTGAAGAATGCGGCATCAGAATTGATAACGAAAACATCTGCAGTCCAAGTTTTTTGGTTTTGGTCTGTCAAGGACTTAAGCGTTTTTTTATCGCCATCGAAATCAACAATTTCGGTGTTGAAATTAAAGGTAGCACCCAACCTTTCAAGCTCTTTGACCAGGCTCTCATCAATTGTGTACATACCACCCTTAACGTTGTAATATCCGGTATGCTTGAACTCTATGTGCGAGAGAAGCGTGTAAACAGAATTGGTGTCGAAAGGGGTGCGGCCAAGGAAAAAGGCTATTAGCGAAACTATCTGCCGGGCTTCCTTTGACTTGAAATACCTCCATGTTTGAGCCCAAAACGATCGCAACAGGATTGGCAAGTGCTTTGGATTTACACTAGCCAAAGCAAAGGGGTAAGACGGTATGCTGTCGAAGTTTCGCTTTACCATAATGTCAACCGTGTCGCTGTAAATTGCCTCACATTTTTTGATGTAAGCCGTAAACTTTTCCTTGAATTTCGGCTCCAAGTCTTCGAACTGCTTGCTCAACTTGTCAATGTCATTGTAAAGGAAGAACTTCCTGTCGCTACCCCTGAAATTAACGGTGTGGAGAGGGTCGAGCTCAACGAATTGAAATGGCATGTCAATACCACAATCTTTGACTAGCTCCTCAAACTCGTAAGGCATGCCGAAAAAACTGGGGCCAACATCAAAGGTGAAGCCTTCCTTTTTAAGTTGATTAAGTCGGCCACCCGCTTTATGGGCTTTTTCCACGAAAGTCACCTTATGGCCCCTACTTGCCAGACGGAGGCCCGTGGATAGGTCACCCAGGCCTGTGCCAACAATTAATACCTTTTTATTCATGTTGTGTGT
>CAYGFY010000033.1:0-23198 GCA_964349365.1 uncultured Bacteroidales bacterium
GGATTATCCTCTCGATTTAACATTGAAATTCTCTAATGCGCAATTTGGGATTAATGACTTTTTAAGATTATTGAACTTTGGGTTTTTTGTGCCTCCTTTGTGTTTTTCGTGCAATAGCTAAAAGGTTGTAGCACAAAGTTCCACAAAGTTAAAGCACAAAGTTCCACAAAAGAAGACCGCCAATCTCGTTATGGTCCGCATCCCGAGACAGGTCGTTAATCGTCAATCTATTTTAAGTTGGAACCCATCCGCATCCATCCACACCGGAAAAATTTCCCTAAATCTTTTCAGCTCTTCAAGATCAAGGCCAACGGTGAAAAGCTCCTCTGAATCGTTGGATGCCATGTGTAAGAGCTGCCCTTTTGGGTCAATAACTACCGATTCGCCAAGGTACATAAGCCCGTTGCCATCAGTTCCAACACGGTTTACAGCAGCCAGGTAGCACTGATTTTCTACTGCCCTGGCATATAACAGTTTTTGCCACACTTCGTGTCTGGGCGAAGGCCAGTTGGCTACCAGGAAAATGGCATCGTAGTCGTTTTGGTTGCGCAACCAAACGGGAAACCTTAAGTCGTAACAAATTGCCAACAAAATTCGAAGGACACCGTGCCTTATAACAACCCGTTGGTTACCAGCATTGTATGCTCCGCTTTCCCTTTCCAGAACAAACAGATGCCTTTTGTCGTAGTAACTGATTTTTCCGGTTGGCTCAACCCATGCAAACCTGTTGAAAGTTTTCGCACCATCCCGAACAATCAACGAGCCCCCGATTGCAAATCCCGAGTTTCGGGCAATCTTGTGCATCCAACCAATTGTGTTGCCTTGCATGGTTTCGGCAAACTTGCTAGGGTTCATGCTAAAGCCAGTTGAAAACATCTCTGGAAGCAAGACAGAATTTGTGACCTTTGGCAACCTTGAAATTTTCTCTTCCAAATCAGAAAGATTTTTGTCAATGTCTTCCCAGTGGGTGTTTGGTTGTATTATGCTTACGTGGTAAATCATTGGATACTATAGATTTATGGTTTGATAGCCGTTGGTGTTTGCAATAATATGCAAAGGTATCTTTTTTACCAATTCTTTCATTTTGGTATTTCAACAAAACATTTTTCCGTTTATTTTGATGACTAATAACCAGAACCTTTTTCAATTGCACGCCTAATTTTTTTATAATTTTACCAACTAATTTATTGAATGTATGATTGTAATTGGGATTACCGGTACGCTTGGTGCCGGGAAGGGTACGGTGGTTAATTATCTTGTTGAGCACAAGGGATATGTTCATTTCTCAGCCCGTGGGTTCATTGCTCGCATTATTACTCGGCGGGGTTTGGAGGTAAACCGCGATACGCTAACCGCAATTGGCAACGAGATTAGGTCAAACAACCATGCGGGGTATGTAATCGAGGCATTGTACAACGAGGCGGCTGCAACCGGCAAGGACTGTATTATTGAAAGTGTGCGTACCCTTGGTGAAGTAGAACTACTGCGTTCAAAGTCAAATTTTTTCTTGCTTGCAGTGGATGCCGAGCCAAGACTTCGTTTCGAAAGAATAATGAAGCGCAAGTCAGAAACCGATAACGTTGACTTCGAAACTTTTTTGGCAAACGAGAAAAGGGAGATGCATTCCAGCAACCCCAACAATCAAAACCTGTCTGCCTGCATAGCCCAAGCCGATTTTACTGTAACCAACAACGGCACAATAAAGAATTTGGAGTCGCAAATCGAAACCTTTCTTAAAATCAATTTGCACGATGCACGACCTTAATAACCCTGAAACCACGTTAAATCCTCGCCCCTCGTGGGACGACTATTTCATGGAAATTGCCAATACCGTGAGCAAGCGTGCCACTTGCGATAGAGGAAGGAGCGGTTGCGTGATAGTGCGCGATAGGCAAATACTCGTGACTGGATATGTTGGGTCGCCTGTTGGGCTGCCTCACTGTGATGATGCAGGGCACCAGTTCAAAAAGGTTTTTCACGAGGATGGCAGTTTCACAACCCACTGCGTGCGCACCGTGCATGCAGAGCAGAACGCCATTTGCCAAGCGGCGAAAAAAGGGGTAAGCATTGATGGTGCAACTCTCTACTGCCGAATGACCCCCTGCAGGGTTTGCGCCATGTTAATTATTAACTGTGGGATAAAAAGGGTTGTTTGCGAACGTAAGTACCACGCCGGACTAGAATCAGAGCAAATGTTTGTGGAGGCAGGGGTTGAACTGGTCTATTTTTCAGAAGAGGTGGTGCAGTATTTTGGGCAGTGACCATTGATTAACTACCATGGCAGGGAGGTAGCATCACGCGCCTCGGTAAATGGCAAGCAGTTAAGAACCCAAAAGAGGGGAGTGGCTTAAACGTCAATTGCCAATGCCGGTTTAGTTGAGCCAAAAGCTTACCAGTTACAAATTGCCAATCGTCAGTTTCTATTCGAAAATCTTCACTTCGGTTTCTCCCGTTGATTTAACGAACCCCCTGAACATTGCCGTGGTATTGAATGGCATTGCAATGTTTCCGTTTTTGTCAACGGCTATTATTCCGCCGTTTGCCTCTTGGCTTTTCAAAACCTCAAGAACCACCTGCCGGGCGGCTTCGTTTAGTGATTGTCCTCCGTAAAGCATCCGGGCAGAAATGTCGTGGGCAACCACGTTGCGAATGAAAAATTCCCCGTGGCCCGTGGCCGAAACAGCGCAGGATAGATTGTTGGCGTAGTTACCTGCCCCGATGATTGGGCTGTCACCAATCCTGCCGTATCTTTTGTTCACCATACCGCCGGTTGAGGTTGCCGCTGCAAGGTTTCCGTTTAAATCGAGGGCTACTGCACCTACAGTCCCTCTTTTTTGGTCATCGTAATCTTGCCCTCTTAGTTGGAATCTTTCTTGATGAAGGCGTCTGAATTGGTCCCACCTTCGCTGGTCAAAGAAGTACGATGGCTTAACTGTTTCCAACCCTTTTTCGAAAGCAAACTGCTCGGCACCCCTGCCGCTCAACATGACGTGGGGCGATTCTTCCATAACCTTGCGGGCTGCAAGGATGGGGTTCTTTACAGTTGTAATTCCGGCAACTGCACCTGCATTGAGCGTGGCTCCGTCCATGATGGAGGCATCAAGTTCATTTATGCCATCGTGGGTGAAAACCGCACCCTTGCCAGCATTAAACAAGGGAGAGTCTTCAAGAATCATTACTGCAACCACAACTGCATCGAGGCTGGTCCCGCCGGCTTTCAAAATCTCTTCCGCTGCATTTAATGCTTCTTGAAGTTTGGCAATGTATTCTTTTTCGAGTTCGGGCGATATGCTTTCGCGAGCTATGTTTCCCGAACCACCGTGTATTACAATTGCGTATTGACCCGAGGCAATCGAGTTAAACGAAACCATCAGCCAAAGTACAAGAAAAAGCGTTACAGGTCTCATTTTCTTATCAGTTTTTCTTCGAATCATACTCGGCATTAAGAATCTCCAAAACCTCGTGGGTAATATCGTGCTTGTCGTTAGCGTAATACATTCCAAATATTGGGGTGTACCTCAGTATGAAGTCATAACCCCTTGTAAGGTTGTACTTTTCGAAAAAATCTCGAAGAACTTTTATCATCTCATCCATCATATCCTTTTCTCTCTTTGCCAAGCGGGCTTGATATGTTTCTGCCAATTGCCCAAGTTCCTGTTGTCGGCGACCCAATTCCTTTTCCTTGGCCTGGAGTGCATCTGCAGAAGCAGAGCCACTTTGGGCATCGCTTTGAAATTTCTGAACATCGTCCTGAAAACTCCTTTGCCTTCGGGTTATATCAGCCTCTAGCCTTTTTTGCTCTTCTTCCAAGTCGATCCTGAATTTGGAGGCAAGTTTGAAGCTTTCGTTAAAAACCTCGGCGTTTACAAATCCAATTTTGAGCGAAGAAACCTGTTGCTCACTGCCATTATTGGCCGAAAGGTGATCGTTTGTGGTATTTTTCTTCGAGAAAAAGAATAAACCGTAAAGCACCACCAGCAGCAAAAGCATTATGGCATTTAACACGGTAAGCAATTTAATCTTTTTTTCGGCATTGAGTTTCACCTCAATAAAATCGGTTGGTTTTTCTAGGTTTTCTAAAGACATGGTATCAAAATTAAAATATTACGGATTTTTTTCAAAAAGTTGGCCGCGGAAAATTTGCCAAGCTATTAAAGCTGGCTTCCGGTAAGCCATTATCAGTTGGTTTGTTTTGCGTGATTTTCCAAAAACTTTATTTATGCTCAACCGGGTTAAATGCGCCGGGTTTAGTTGCCCACTTCCGAAAGGAACCTAATTCTTACTAGCCTTACTTCCTCCTCCGAGAAATCATCTTCTCCCAATTCTTTAAGTGCTGTTTTGAAGCAATCTGTTTCGGCAGTTTTAAAGAAATCGAAAATTTCTTCTTCCTTATCGGGTTCAATTACTTGATTAATGAAGTACCTAATGTCAATTCTTGTTCCGGAGGCAACAATGCTCTCTATTTCTGTTAAAAGCTCTTCAAAGTCAATGCCTTTGGCAATTGCCATATCGTCGAGCATGATTTTCCGGTCAATGCTTTTAATAATGTAAACCTTCAAACCTGATTTGTTTACTACCGATTTGACCACCATGTCAAGGGGTCTTTCAATATCGTTTTCCTCAACGTAGCGAGCAATCAATTCAACGAAGGGTTTTCCGAACTTTAGAGCCTTGCCCGTGCCCACCCCGGTTATATTCTTTAGTTCTTCGATATTAAGCGGATACTGTATTGCCATATCTTCGAGTGACGGGTCTTGGAAGATTACGAATGGCGGGAGGTTGTTCTTGCGGGCAATCTCCTTACGAAGGTCTTTCAAAAGAGCAAACAGAACCTTATCAGTGGCGCTGGTACCCTGGCCAATGGCCGAAACATTGACTTCGGCATCGGGATTGTCGTAGTCGTGGTCCTTGCTCATTTTTATTGATCGTGGGTTTGCAAGGTACTCTTTTCCGGCTTTGGTTACCTTTATCGTGCCATATTCTTCGATGTCTTTGGTGAGCAGGCGCTCCACGAGGCATTGCCTTATAACGGCGTTCCAGAATTTCTCGTCGTAGTCAGCACCTTTGCCAAATACCTCCAGTTGATGGTGTTTGCAAGTTTTTACTGGTGTTGTTGCCTTTCCCATGATTACGTTTATGATGTGTTTTGGTTTGAAAAGTTGGTTTATTGCCAGAACAGTTTCAATTACGGTGCAAATATAATCTTCTCCTTCAAATTTTTCCTTAGGATTGAGGCAATTATCGCACGAGCCACAATTGTCTTGGTGGTAAACTTCTCCGAAATAGTGCAACAGGGTTTTTCGCCTGCAAATTGCCGATTCGGCGTAAGAAACCGCTTCGAGAAGCAAATGTAATCCAATTTCTTGTTCTGACAATAACTTGTCTTTAAGAAATTTCTCAAATTTTTGAATATCCTCGTAGTTGTAAAACGCAATGCAGTTTCCCTCGCCACCATCGCGCCCAGATCGGCCTGTTTCTTGGTAATATGCTTCAAGGCTTTTTGGCATGTCGTAGTGTATCACGTAACGCACGTCGGGCTTGTCGATACCCATTCCAAAGGCTATGGTGGCCACTATAACGTCCACGTCTTCCATCAAAAACCTGTCTTGATTGTTTACCCTGGTGGCCGATTCCAGGCCAGCGTGGTAAGGTAGGGCACGTATTCCGTTTACCTGGAAGGTTTCTGCAAGTTCTTCCACCTTCTTTCGGCTGAGGCAATATACAATGCCCGATTTACCTTCTTGCGATTTGATGTATTTAATAACGTCTTTGATGGCATTGCTGCTCTTGGGTCGAACTTCGTAGTAAAGGTTTGGCCTGTTGAAAGAGGCCTTGAATTCCCTTGCGTGGAGCATGTCAAGGTTTTTCTGAATGTCTCTTTGAACCTTTGGTGTGGCGGTGGCCGTGAGGGCTATAACAGGAATCTTTTTACCCAACGAGTTTATCACGAACCTTAGTTTTCGATATTCGGGCCTGAAATCGTGCCCCCATTCCGAAATGCAGTGGGCTTCGTCAATTGCCATGAACGAAATGTTTATTTCGCGCAAGAATTCAATGTTTTCTTCCTTGCACAAGGATTCGGGGGCAACGTAAAGCAGTTTGGTTAGCCCATCGCGAAGGTCTTGCTTTACCTGCATTATTTCGAGCCTGGTGAGCGATGAATTAAGAACGTGGGCAATTCCGTCGTAACTTGCAAAGTTGCGAATGGCGTCAACCTGGTTTTTCATTAGGGCAATTAGCGGCGAAACCACGATTGCCGTTCCCTCGCTTATCAATGCCGGCAATTGGTAGCACAAAGACTTGCCACCGCCTGTGGGCATTATTACAAAAGAATCGCCGTTTTGAAGTAAGTGCTTGATGATTTCTTGTTGCTCGCCCTTGAACTTGTCAAACCCAAAAATCTCCTTTAAAAGAGAACTTATCGAGATGTCGCTTTTTACCTCCATTAGAACAATATTAAAACTAAAAAACGCCTTAGGCGTTCAACAAAATAAAATTAAATGTTTTTTCGATGCAAATTACATTACGGTCAAAAAAAAAATGCAAAAAAAACATAATTGGTCACCGATTCGAATTATTATAAAACCTTAATCGTTTTTTTTGGTTATGTTTGCCAAAGTTTTGCGGTTCGGGTTTAAGCTTACTCGGGTTTGTTTGTGCTCTGGTTTAATTTGTAGTAATGCTGTAATAGAGGTTCACCCATGAATTTGTACTCAACAGGATTGGTTAAGAAATACGGGAAAAGGGCGGTAGTCAACAATGTATCGGTAAATGTTGGTCAGGGAGAAATTGTTGGTTTGCTCGGCCCCAACGGTGCCGGTAAAACCACTACCTTTTACATGATTGTAGGCTTGATAAAGCCAAACGAGGGAAAGATTTTCGTGGACAATACCGAAATTACCGACCTGCCAATGTATAAAAGGGCCAAGATGGGTATTGGTTACCTTGCCCAAGAGGCAAGTGTTTTCAGGCACCTTACCGTTGAAGACAACATTAAGGCCGTTTTGGAGTTTACCAGCCTTACCAAAAAGCAGCAATCTGACCGTTTGGAGTACTTGATTCATGAATTTGGCCTTGAAACGGTGCGCAGAAGCAAGGGAATTACCCTTTCGGGCGGCGAAAGACGCAGAACAGAGATTGCTCGCTCCCTGGCAGTTGACCCAAAGTTCATCCTGCTCGACGAGCCGTTTGCCGGGGTTGACCCCATTGCCGTTGAAGACATTCAGAACATTATTGCAAACCTTAAGCTTAAAAACATCGGGGTGCTAATTACCGATCACAACGTTCACGAAACTCTTTCCATTACCCAAAGGGCATACTTGCTTGTTAACGGGGTTATATTAAAATCGGGGACTTCGGAGGAGCTTGCCAACGATGAAGAAGTGAGGAGGGTTTATCTTGGCGAAAAGTTTCAGCTTAGGTAACTTTCGGCTAGGCTAATGGTGCACCCAACATACCTGCAATATTATTCTTGCCACAGCAGTACCACCGCCATGGCGGCTATTCCTTCTTGACGCCCAACAAAGCCTATTTTCTCGCCGGTGGTTGCCTTAATTGAGATTTGGTCTGTTTCTATATTCAAAATGCCAGAAATGGCCTCCTTCATACCATTAATATAAGGACCAACCACTGGTGATTGAAGGCACACTGTAGAATCGATATTTCCTATTTTGAAGCCTTTATCGAAGATAAGGCCGGCCACCATGGCAAGTAATTTCTTGCTGCTTATGCCTTGGTATGTTTTATCGGTATTCGGAAAGTAATAACCAATGTCGTTAAGTCCTGCGGCGCCAAGCATGGCGTCCATAATTGCATGAATCAAAACATCGGCATCAGAGTGTCCGAGCGCTCCTTTGTCTGAAGCTACCTGAACCCCGCCAATGATTAATGGTCTTCCATCTATCAATTGATGCACGTCGTAGCCCTGACCAACCCTAATTTTCATGTAACGGTTTTGAGTTAATGAAAACTTACCAAATGGAGGCCAAATCAAAATTTAACGAAAATCTCAAAATATTTGCCAATGGACTTAGCTGCTCAAGTGGAACCAAATACGCAAAATCAAGGCCAAATACGCTATACTTTAAGCCAAGCCCCAGCGAAAAGTATTTCCTGTTGCCTTTAGTAGCATGTTCGTGAAAGTATCCACCCCTAACGGCAAATTGCTTGCTATACCAATATTCTGCTCCAATAGAAAAGGTCAACTCGTTAATTTCCTCCTTAAACCCACCTGGTGCATCGAAAAAGGATTGAAAAATACCTGACACCACGCTTCTGTTTGGGTTGCGGCCCCTTTCAATTACAAATTCACCGTTTTCGTCTCTTACAAATTGACCATTCTCGTTGCGAAGGTAAGTCGGGGGCGTGGGAACAAGAAGCTTGTTAATGTCAAGCGAGAAAGAGAGTTTGTTGTAGTCGTCGAGGTCGAAAGACACCGTTGGGCCCAATCTTAGGTTTATTGGAATAAAGCTTGATTTAAGCTCTCTTGAATATGAAATTTTGTTACCAATATTCGAAATATTTGCTCCAAACGAAATGGTGGTTGGGGTTCTTGTATCAAGCTGTTTGGTGTAAAAAACCGAAACATCGGCTGCCACGGCAACACCCGGCTTGGTTTCCAATCCGCCAACTAAATGGCCTTGTGTAAGGTTGCTGTAAATGAACCTTGCTGCGATTGCGCCAGACAAATGCTCTCCAAGTTTCCTGGCATAAGCAAAATCAACCGAAAACTCGTTGGGTCGGGCGGTAAAAATTGGCTCTCCAATTTCATCGGTAAAATTTACCTGACCCAATGAAAAGTACTTAAGCGACATTGCAACAGTTTGCATGTCGTCAAGCTTGTAAAAAGCCGACAAGTAGCCCAAATCAATGTCATTAATGAGTTTTCGCAGCCAAGGGGTATAATTTATCGAAACTCCAATGTTTTTCTCGGCAAATGCGTATTTTGCAGGGTTCCAATGCATTGAGTTGGCATCGGGCGAAGTTGACACTCCCGCATCACCCATTCCTCCCGCTCTTGTATCTGGGGCTATCATTAAAAAGGGAACAGCAGTGGTTATGGTGTTTATTCTTTGTCCTAAAACATCACCAATATTCTGGCCCGAGGATACAAGAGGGGCTGCTATCAAGCAGCATGCAAGAATAAAGGCAATCAAAACATTTCTCATGGTGGGTCTTTTTTGTCAAAAAAAATTAAAATAAGGGTGCAAAGATAAAAATATTTGACTTATTGTGGCTAACGACACTTGTCGGTTCTTTATTGTAAGTTCAAAATGATTTCATCGCAAAACTATTAATTTTTTGGCCGATGAAGTGCTTACCCCTTTTGGTGTTGCGAGCCTTACCCTGTAAACATAAACTCCATTGGCCACCGGCCTGCCATCATTGTCTTTCGAATCCCACTCGATGGGTGGCGACTGGTTTCCCGGAGTGTTAATTGTAGTTTCAATGGTCTTCACCAATTTTCCGCCGAGGTCAAAAATTTGTATTGCCAAATCGAGGTCGGTAAAGGGCATGTTGTGCTGAAAGCTAAATGTTGTGTTATTTCTAAAAGGGTTGGGATAATTAAGTAGTTGCTCTACAATCAAGCCAATTGACCCGCTTACAACAAAATCAATGGTGGCAAACGATGGATTGTTATGATTGTCCCAAGCTCTTAAAGTTAGCCTGTGCTCGCCCTCTGGCAGGTTGAAAAACGGAAAAACCACCCTGCCCGAAGTGGAGCTGTTCAAGTTATATTGAAAGAAATTGTTTAGAATAACGGGTGAAGACCTGTTTTCGTTGAGTATTGCAAGTATATCGTGCCCCAAGCGCCCGGTGGTGTTGATGCCGTTTTCATCGCTAATAAGGGCTATCAGTACGGGGTTTGGGGTTGTTTCGCCTCCCGATACAAACGAAAGATTGTCCATGAACAATCTAATATCTGGCCCTTGGTTGTTTGAGACTGCCTCTTGGTGGGTTCCTCCCACGTAAAAATCGGAAAAATGTCCATGTCCGTCAATTGATCCATTATCAAAGTAATAGCTTATTTTGCCCTTCCCAAAGTTATAGGCTATGTCCTTTGGCACCACGAACGAAAATGAAAACTGGCCGTTTGTAATGCTTACCTTACCCTTGAATAATATGGAATTTTGAACTGAAAAATCTCGGACGTGGCTTCCGGGGTCTTGACCAAGGGTAGTATAAGTCAATTTCTTGTCGTAAACCGTCGGATATAATATTCCGTTGTAGTTTACCGGGTTTCCTGCATGGTCGGTTACGTGCCCTGAAACAGTAACATTTTGCATTGCCCTAATGGTGTCAGGCATCTGGGTTGTTACCACGTTCAACTCAGGATATCCCATTTTCATGGAAGGATCGCCAAGTAACACGAAGTTCTTCAAAAATACCTGAATTGCTTGGCCACTATTAACCTTTGCTTGCCTAATTAGGTCGCCAAGTCTTGGAAAGCGTCCGTGGTGGCCACGAATAAATGCCAAGTTTGAAAAGTTCCGATTGAAAGTTTGGTTGAATGATGACCAGGCAATTCGCGTAGATGTTACCAATGCCGATGCACCCCCATCCGGCTTTAGGAATATGCGAACCCCGGCCGAATTTTGTGCGGGGTCAGGATTGTCAAAGCTTGAAAACTCGCATGTAGCGGTCAAAAATACCGGAAGGTTGTAAATGTTTTTCCACCTGGTGATGTCGTCGAAGGTAACAATACGCTCGTGAGCCAAGCCATTTACACCGCCGTGGCCAATGTAGTTTATCAACAATGTTCCTTGGTTTATTGCTTCGTTTATGGCACGATTCACATCGGGGTATCGTTGGCCTCCCGCCAGGATTACTTGCTGGTAGGCGTCGAGGTAAATCTTTTGGACATTGAATACAGGAGCAAGGGTGCTTATTAAATTGGCTATTTCTTCCGAATCGTTAATATGGGTGTTCCAGTCTTCGTCGTCGGCAATCATCAATATTTTATTGCGCCAGTCGGCATGATTTGAAACCACCCCCGCACCTTGCGTGCTTTGATTGTTCGGATGAAGCATGTCGAACCTTTTGTTGTACCTTATCAGCTTGTCGACCACGGCTCTGGCTTCGCTAATATTTCTGACTGGCAATCTACCTATTCCCAAGTCGGGAAGCCCGGCGGCATCGAAACCTTCATGGTTGTCGAGAATTACAAAGAAATCGTCGGATTGAAGGCAAAGGCTTTGGTTTACTGAGTTTTGGCTTTGGAATGTTGGAATGAGATTGCCGCCAAAACCCAGTATATTGCGGTTGTCGTAGGTGCCGTTTCCAAACAAAAGCACGTATTTGTTGGTTGGGTTGGTGACAGTAGGGTTTCTATCGTAAAAGATTTTTATAAAGTTCCTCAAGGCACTTATGTCGGGTACCCCCGACGAGAATTCGTTGTAAACTTGTGAGGTTGTAACAACAGCCACGCTCATGTTGTCGTTGGCAGACCTAAATGCTGCCAGGCGATTTGCCTCTGCCAGCAGTAAATCGTTTACAATAATTACCAGCTCGTGGGCCTGCATGCCGTGTAGGTTTTGGTTTGCCACGGGTCCTGCCAATCTTGGTTTGTGAAAAGAAGACCCATCAAACGCCACAAATTCGGTTAGGCTGTTGGCATTTCGCGAAAACACCAAGGTGTTGCCCACAACTGATGTTTGCTGAAGCCTCACATTACTCGGATCGGTAACGTCCCAGATTAACACTTGCGAGCCAGCATTTGCCAAGGTGTAGCGTGCCAGGTTTCCGGGGCCAATAACATTGACATTTCGGAAAGCCAATTGCGGGGACGAAAATGAAAGCTGGCGCGAAACATTTAACGAGATGTAATCCAGAAAGCCACGCGAGGAGGTAGTAGGCCGGTTGTACTGCACCGAAACATCGACCCTGCCAACCTGGGGTGGATTAAACCACAACACTTCTTCGGCAATATTGGCATAGTTTGTAATAATACTTTGCAAGCTTACGGGGCCGATGTTTAGGTTTAAAGTTTGCCCGCCAGCCGCTATCGAAAACCTGCTATCAACTCCCGATCTTGCAGCAACGCTCGCTTTTAACCGCGCAGGCTCGGTTGTAACGATATTCGAAAAATCAAAACTTATGGTTAAGGGCGCGGTACTCTCGAAGGCTTCGCCAAACCAGCTCTTGCCGCTTCGCAGCAGATTTCGCAATTCCCTCTCGTGAAATGCCATATCCCTGAAAGTTGTAACCTGATGGGTTGGTGTTTCTTGGGCCGAGGGCTGCAGGGCGATACGTTTGCCCGGCCCATTATTGGTGGTAAGGAAGTAACAGGTTTCGCTGGAGTAGTGGTGTAGCCGGTGGTCAAAAACTTTGTTAGCTTGATCGTAAATCCATTGGTTGGGCGATTGGCCATGAAACAGGATAAAATCAGTGATGCCAAAGGCTCCCGACTGAGAACCGGAAACAAAAATTGCGTTCTCAATCAAATCGGTAATTACAGGTTGGTTGTTGGCTTCGGGAAGCATACCCCCTCCATTTCCAAAAATGCGTATGTTTGCCTTGTCAATGGAAGAAACACTTATACCCAAACTTGTCAAATCGGCATGGGTAAGCTGAAAAACACCCGTTTTGTCAACACAAATCTTGTGCCAGTTGCCATTTGCCAAAACCGAATTGGCGGGGTAAGTGCGCGTGGATTTAGAAAAGAATTCCGCATCAATTTCAGCCGATCTTGCAAGGTAAAAAGAAATCAGCTTTTCAAACTGGCCGGTATCCAAATTCTTTCGGAACGGGAAAAAATAAACGCCCGAGTACATTTCGGACCCTGATCGGCCGTGGGTTTGTGTTGGGGTAATTTCTGTTAAACCGAACCCGCTTTCTTCAAGTATTTGCTTTTCAGTATCGGAAACAACCCCAAAAACAGGCAATTGAATTTCGAATGAATACTTTACAAATGGCTGCTCGCTCTTTTCTTGATGGATGAATTGCGGAACCCCAACGAATAAATCACCATAAATTGCTCCATCGAATGAAATTGCCCTTGTGGAAAAACCCGCGCCAAAAGAAATTGTTCGTGGTGCTTCCCATGCCATGCTAATTTGGTTTTGGTCATCAATACCATAACCCAAACTAAGGTTAAATGCAATGCAAAGAGTAAATAGTAAGTATCTGCGCATGATCTAGAAAATGGAAACGCGAAGGTAACCCCAATTGTAAAAATATCAAAGCATAAACTTGAGGTTAAATTTGCTTGATTATTAACCAACGAATTCAATTGCAAAATATTATTGACTCAACTAGCGTTTATGGTTATTGATACAAGTAAAGGTTAGCGAGTGAAACAAGGTATCGGCACACTAAGTGTATTTCTGTTACTTTCGATATCAATAACATCGAAGGCGCAAGATCCTATTTTCTCGCAATTTTTTTCTGCCCCAACATACCTTAATCCTGCATTTGCAGGCGCCAATGATTGTTCGCAAATTGTTTTCAATTACCGCAATTTGCCTTGGTCTGATTTCGGAACATTCTCCACGTTTAATTTTTCGATTGACACTTATGTACCCCACGTGAGGGGAGGTTTGGCCTTGCTCCTTACCAGTGACCACCAAGGCGGGCTGGTAGTTAATAACCACCTCAGCGGCATATACAGTCATAAAATAAAGTTTTCGGAAGATTTTTATGTTAACCTTGGGCTTCAGGGTGGTTATTTTCGCAAAAACCTGCAATGGGACAGGCTGGTTTTTTCAGATCAGATTGACCCCGCCACCGGTCAAATTTTGCCACAAACCGAATCGCCACCAACGCAAACCTGGATCGACGGAATTGATTTTTCGTCAGGAGTATTGTTTTACGGCCATAGATTTTACGGTGGATTTGCCGCGCATCACCTCACCTCGCCAAACACCGGCTTATTTCAGTCATACGATTGGCCCAGGAAATTCACCGCCCACATCGGATTTTACTTGCCCTTGAGGCAAGGGGGGTTTGGAAGAAACAAGGTAGAAGAAATATTTATTTCGCCAAACATGATTTACCAGCAACAAGGCCAAAACAAACGATTTAATTATGGCCTTTATGCCGGGTTTTCTCGCTTCGTAACAGGCATTTGGTTCAGGCATCGGGAGTTGGTGCCTGCCACGATGATCTTGTTGGTTGGCTTGCAGCTTGAAAATTACAAAATAGGGTACAGCTATGACTATTCCCTTTCGGGATATTCGGGCGTTTTGAATGGTGCCCACGAAGTAAGTATTTCATTCAATTTCAATTGCCACCAAAAAAACAAGCGGAGAATTATACTAAATTGTCCCATTTTTTAGTTATCTTTGCAAACAAATTTGAAAAAACCATGTCTAAGAATTCTCGTAGATTAATTTTTCTCTGTATCTTGCTGATTTCCAGCGTTAACCTTGTTTCGTGTAAAAGAAAGGCTACCTCCTCCACAACCGGTTGGAGGTATAACGAGGCTTCCGCCGGCGGCTTTCAAACCGCAAGATCACAACAGCAAGAAACAGGCCCTGGTCTAATTTTCATCGAGGGCGGTCAGTTTACCATGGGCCGTACCGAACAAGACGTGATGTTTGACTGGAACAACAGACCTCGCAGGGTAACCGTTTCTTCATTTTACATGGACGAAACCGAGGTTAGAAACATTGATTATCTCGAATACCTTTTTTGGGTTCAGAGGGTTTTTGGCGAAACATACCCGCAAAGGTACATTGACGCACTTCCTGATACCTTGGTTTGGAGAAGCCCTTTGGCATTTAATGAGCCATACGTTCAGAATTATCTAAGACATCCGGCATACGCCGACTATCCGGTTGTTGGTGTTAGTTGGGTTCAGGCAAATGAATACGCTGCTTGGCGCACCGATAGGGTTAACGAAATGATCCTGGTTCGAGAGGGTATCATTACCTGGAATACACTTGACCAGCGAAACAGAGACAATTTCAATACCGAGGCATACCTTGCGGGTCAATACGACGCAGTGGCCAGGAGAAGCCTCCGCGATGCTTCAGGTGCCGACAGAAGGGTGAGGTGGAGCGACGGAATTCTCCTCCCATCATACAGGTTGCCCACCGAGGCCGAGTGGGAATATGCAGCAGTTGGATTGATAGGCACAACCGAACACGAACTGGTTTCCGAAAGGAGATTGTATCCTTGGGGGGGGGGGCAAAACTTGCGGTCGCCCGACAAGAAAACCAGGGGCAGTTTCATGGCTAACTTCAAAAGAGGAAGGGGAGACTACATGGGCGTTGCAAGTGCCCTTAACGATGGTGGGGCAGGCCCAATTGCAGTTCATTCATTCTGGCCAAACGATTACGGCCTGTACAACATGGCAGGAAACGTAAACGAGTGGGTTCTTGATGTTTACAGGCCACTTACATTCGAAGACATTGCAGACCTCAGGCCATTTAGGGGCAATCAATTCCAAACCTTAATGCTAGACCAAAATGGCAAGCCGGTGCCTAAAGATGAATTTGGAAGGTTGATTATGAGAGATGTTACTTTGGCCGAAAACGAAACTCGCAGAAATTACAGGAAATCGGATTACAGGGATTACAGGGACGGCGATTTGATGTCGAGCCTCGAATTCGGCAACGAATCTGCAGATAGCCTTAAGCTCATGTACGAGTATGGTATTACCTCGCTCATTAACAACGAATCACGAGTTTTCAAGGGAGGTGGTTGGAACGACCCGGCGTACTGGCTGGTTCCGGGCAACAGAAGGTTTCTTGACCAGAATGAAGGCGCTGCAGATATTGGGTTCCGTTGTGCAATGATTAGGGTGGGCGACCCTGAAGGGCCCACAAGGAAAAGTAGAAGAAGATAGTTAATAGGTTTATTAACAAAGATTTAACCCCATTTGCCGTGGCATTTGGGGTTTTTTTAAAATCCAGAAAACCATGAAAGGCGCAGAAGAACAACTACTTGAATTCTTTAGAAATGGTCATAAACCGTGCACCGACACCAGGGCATTAAACCCGGGCGATGTATTCTTTGCCCTTAAAGGCGACAACTTCAACGGAAATCATTTTGCAACACGAGCATTGGAAATGGGAGCGGCAATGGTAGTTGTTGATGAAGAACTACCCATGGCTGACAACAGGATATTGAGAGTTAACGATGTAATGCAGTTTCTTCAAAATGCCAGCAAGGCTCACAGGCAGCAATTCGCCATACCATTTATTGGTATTACCGGAACCAACGGAAAAACCACAACCAAGGAGTTGGTAAGTGCAGTCTTGGGCAGCCAGTTCAGCACCCTTTCTACATCCGGAAACCTTAACAACCACATAGGTGTTCCTGTTACCCTTTTAAACTTGCAAGAAAGCCACCAGATGGCGGTAATCGAAATTGGTGCCAACCAAATTGGAGACGTTGAATTTCTGTCGTCTGTTTGCGACCCGGACTTCGGCCTTATAACCAATGTTGGCAAGGCCCACCTCCAAGGTTTCGGAAGCCCCGAGAACATTGTTAAGGCCAAAACAGAACTTTACAGGCATTTGATTGGCAAACAGGGCACTATTTTCGTTAATGGCGGCAATCGCGTCTTGATCGAAAAAGCAAGGGAAACCCCTGTGGTTTATTACGGTTCGGGCAATTCTAATCACCTGCAAGGAAGTATAATTGCCACCGATGCCCGGTTGAGTTTTTCTTTTAAAGTGCTGAAACCCTTCGGAAATGCCAAAGTTCAAATGCAAGGTACCGTACACTCGAAACTCGTGGGAGATTACAACCTTGAAAACTTCCTTGCAGCCGTGAGCATTGGTTTGTATTTTGGAATTACCCCGGAAAATGTTGTGAATGCCCTTGAAAGCTACACGCCGGCAAATCATAGGTCGCAGCTCGTCGAGACGGGCCTTAATACCGTAATTTTGGATGCCTACAATGCCAACCCAACCAGTATGGGGCTGGCTTTAAATAACTTGGAAGCAATGGCGGGTTCGAAGAAGGCTGCAATATTGGGCGATATGCTTGAACTTGGCAAGGCAAGTTACCAAGAGCACGAAAGGGTTTTGGAACAGATGATCCGGTTAAATCTTGATGTCAAAATAGTGGTTGGGTCGGAGTTTTGCAAGGCAGCCATCGGCCTGAAACAAATCCAAGCCTTTGAGAGTGCTGATGAGGCTCGTCATTTTTTAAAAAACAACAAGATTTGCAACCATGTAATTTTGGTAAAGGGTTCGAGAGGAATAATGATGGAGAGGGTGGTAGAATACCTCTAAAACTTAATACCTACACTCACAGGGGTATTTTTCATACAAAACCGATTTACGCGAGCCCATGAATACCTACCTTATTATAATAGTATCATACTTTTTGTTCATAACCCTTGTTCCTTTCCTTACCAAGAGACTTGCCAGCCGCTCCTCCGCCGATTTCTTGATTGCCGGCCGAAATTTGGGGTTAATTGCCACCTCGCTTGTAATTACATCCGAATGGATAGGAGGTATGAGCACCATAGGAGTAAGCGAAAAGGCGTTTACTACAGGAACAATGCAAGGTGTTTTGTACAACGTATCAACCGCCTTGGGTTTGGTTCTGATAGGTTTTGCGGTTGCAAAGTACTATCGCAAAATGAATGCCCACACCATTAGCGAACTGCTGGAGAATATGTTTGGCAAAAAGGCCAGGCTGTTTTCTGCAGCATCATTTTTGTTTGCCTATGTGGTGTTTGCTTTCGTGCAGTTGCAAACCGCCGCAGGTGTCGTGTCGCCTATTTTTGGCCTTACATGGCTTGAGGCCGTGGTGGTTTCGTCAATAATAATCACCATTTATACCTACATGGGGGGCATGCACGCACTGGCCATTACCGGAATAATTCATGCGGTGGCCATGTTTGCCGGAATTGGGCTTGCCGCCGCACTGGGTCTGATCAAGGTTGGGGGCTTTGGAGCCTTGGAACAAGCAATGATTCAGGCGGGGGCACCGGCCAACCCATTAAATCCTTTTAGCGGCGGAATGGGATATGCGTGGAGTTTGATATTGGGCGGTACTTTGGGCTGCATGGCAGGGCAAGCAAGCATACAGCCAATTTTTTCGGCAAGGAGCCCGCTCACGGCCAAGAGAGCAGCCCTGCTTGCGGCAATCATTATTGCCCCTTTTGGAATTCTAACGGCAACCTTGGGCATGATAGCCAAAACCGGAAATTATTTTGACATTTCAACCACTGCCAGCCCACTTTGGGATGCAGGCCTGCAAGCAATCAACTCTAAGCTTGTGCTGCCAACGCTTTTAACAACCCCTGAGTTCGTTAGTCCAGTTATTGGCGGGTTGGCACTTACAGGGATTCTTGCGGCCATACTATCTACCGTGGGCCCGGTGAATTTTGCTGTGGTTACAATTGCTACCAAAGACATTTACCACGGATTGTTAAACAGCAAGGCCAACGATGCAAATGTTCTGTCAACGGCACGAAAACTGGTAATAGCCGTAAACCTTTTCACAATCCCGATGGCATATTTTGCCACCGGCGATGTGCTCGACATAGCATACATTTCTTACGGAATCAGGGCAATTGGTGCAGTGGTAATCCTCATGGGTCTTTACGCCAAGGGTTGGATAAACATGCTCGGAGTAAAGTTGGCATTTGCGGGTGGAACAATTGCCGTGATTTTTAACATTGCCTTTCGCTTGCTAAACCTGCCTCACATCGAAGAAAGCTACGTTGCCGTGGGCTCCGCACTATTCTTCATTCTTTTGGCAAAAATTATAAAACGCTAAAATAATTGACAATTAAACCCTTGGGTCTTGGCACTTCACCCTCGCGCGTCACTTGGTTATATTTCAGGTTTGCACGAGTGTGTAACCATCTGCCGCGAAGGCATGATGGTCAGAGTCAAAAAAAAAAATGTTGCAGTTAAAAAGTCCGATAATAACCTTCAAAGCCGGCGGGCTCCAAAAATAAGCATCTTACCGCCATGGCATGTTTTGATGACCGCCCCATGCGGTGGCGCTGCAAAATTGAAATTTGGCCCGAATGCCACCGGGGCCCATCCAAGCTCTGTTGCCATTGCGTAAAGTATGGCCCGTGCTGATCCCGGTTTGTCGGGCCTGCCTTGCACGCTCCGGAGTTTGCAAGCAGCCATGCATTTCGCCGTAAGAAATCCCGGTTGAGGCCTTGGGTAGGTTTATCAGGTAAAAAGTTACTGTCTGTCAATGCCATTGCATTATTAACCCCAACTCTCGCAAGGCTTGCCATGCCGATTGCTATAATTATTATCATTAAATCCGTGTTGAAGAGGGCAAGCTTGAAAACACACACCCGGAAAACCGAAGGTAACCATTTCCATTTCAATTTTCGGCATGCAAACCCAGTTGCAATACCCGGCGATGACCAAAATCATGATTGATGTTGTTGGCAATAAAGGCCCTGGCAGCAAGGCCATTTGCCCTGCCTGCTGTCGTTGCTCGCCTCTAAACCAAACCCGTTAACCGTGGGGTAGGCCTAAATTGCACACCGGCAACCTTGCATTGTTGTTAAGTTGCCTGGCATTGAACCTTGGCAAGATGTTGCTGCCCAAGGTTGGCTAATTGTTTGTATTTATCGGGTTAACGAGATTGAGGATTTTGCCATGCTCAAACAAAGCATCGCCATGATTGGCAACCGCACGGCACTGCCACGCCGGGGCTTTCAATGACAATCAATTGTTTTGCCGGGGCTGCCAAATTGTTGCGGTACTTTTGGTTGAGCCCCAGGGTTGTTGGGTATTACGCTTCACAAGGCTTGAATTTTGAAACCTTTGGGTAAAACGTGGAGCCATAAGTGATTAAAAAATTTGGTTTTTTCCGCAAGGCCACCAGTTTAGGCAACACCGGTTTTCGCAACGGGTTTAAATTATTATTTTGTCATTATCAACAATTACCCTTTATGCGGTTGCAAATAACTAAAAAACAATTATTTAAGCCCAACCGCCATGGTTTTTTTCCCGCTGTAGCCGCAATAATCCGGGGGGCAGCCCGGCAAGGAGGCAAATATTCCGCTCTCGTCAAGATATGATTCAATCTACATGGATTAATTTTAAACCCGGCAAGATTGCGCGCGCGCGCGTACATATACGTATGGTACATGATTCCATGATGAATTTGAAGTTTTAAACCGGAAATTGAAAATGGTTTTTGGCACTTTAAGAATGGCCTGGTTGAATTTATAACATTGAATTTTGTTAGAATTTCGAAACTGAATCTCGAACCGTAAACTTGAGGCAGGCGGGCATGACAACACGGGGTGCCCGCAAACCCTTGTTCATACCGCCGTAAGGCACGCTAACACTGGTGCTTCACCACATCTCTAAAAAACCAAATCATGTCAAAACCCCCATCACCCCTTCACATTGTTTGCAAACCTGTAAAGTGCCATCAACGGCTTTGCCTTCTCCAGTTACCAAAAGTTCAACAAACCTCACAAACTATTAAATAAAGCCGTGAAACCTTTGAAGGCAAACCACGTATAAATCAGAAAACCGAATGCCATGGCATTGAAACAAATTTTAGTTGCAATATTTGTTTAATTTTGCAAAAAAGTTTGATTTTACTTGCATTGCAAATGATTTTATTAGTACATTTGTATAAGCAAATGCTCGGGTTTATTAACAATTTGAACTTTTTTTTAACAAATTTTGATTTTTTTCGAGTTATTTTTTTTTGGTTTGTAATTATTAATATATTTGCATTTGCAAGAAGTTGTTGCCTCAAACCCATATCAACTAGGCTGATTTCCAGCCAATTAGTTGAATTACAAGGTTTTGAGCATAATTGTTAAATGTGTGTTTAAACTAAATCGAACAAGATTTGAAATGTTTTTACTCCAAAGCAAGACTAAACCGATGTGCCATGAAAGGGTTTTTCCCGAAAATGCAGCACTTTTTTTCCGTTTCTTACCCCATGAAACAGGAAATTTTTCAGCAAACGCCTTCCATATTTCAAATTTTAATTAACGTTCCTTTTTTATTTCTCAACAAACCTCTTAGTAACTAACCAAACATAAATTTTTTATGAAGATTCAAATAGGCCCTTTGTTTAGAAATTCGTTGCTGATGCTTGCCCTCGTGGTTTTATGCCCGGGTGCGTCGGCTCAGATTCTAGCCGGGAACTCTATTGAGCCTCATGTTGACCATAAACCTGCAAAACCAATTACCAGGTTCATGGATTATGAGGTTTTTACCTGCCTCAAACCCCCGGTGCCGGGTGGTTTTAACTTTAATTGTTTAGTGCTTGAAATCAATAACCAAAACCAACACGATAAATGAAAAGCTTTACAAACCAAACCGACAATGGCCCTTGTGCCAGATCTCCAATTCCCGTGCAAGTCAGCGGGTTCGATACGGGTTGTTGTGCTAACAACCGCAAAAGAAGCTTTGATAACCCAAACCCATTAAATATGAAAACGTTTACAAAATTTCTCTTTTCATCGCTATTGATGCTTGCAGCGGTGATGTTGCCCGGCCTCAACGCCATTGCCCAGTATCCGGTTGTTGCAGGTACAGCTAATAGTGCAACTGATGCTCCTGGGACAACAACGCACAATGTTGCACTGCCTGGAGGCATTGTTGCCAACGACCTGTTGCTCGTCTTCTGGTCCGATTGCCTTGATCCGTCAACAGTAACGCCACCGTCTGGCTGGACGTTGCTTGTTCAAGCAGTTCAGGCCGACCGTAAAGGAGCCATTTACTATCGTGTTGCCCAGGCTGGCGATGCCGGGCCTGTAACTTTTACCACAAGTGTCGCTGAAAGATCAGCCCACGTTGCGTACCGCATACAGGCTGGAACTTACACGGGCCTTCCTGTTGCTGCTACTCCTGCTACAGGTAGCGATCAACTCCCAAATCCCCCGTCGTTGACCTCGGGGTTTGGATCGGTAGCTACCCTCTGGATTGCGTCTGCGCAGGGATCGGGACAGCACCCTGTAAGTTTATATCCTCCATTATACACCGGCAACATTGTTAATAGGGTCTCTACAGGCGATGTAAACTCTGCCGGGGTTGGCGTTGCGACGAGGAATTTTACCGGCGCCACAGATGATCCCGGAACTTTTACAATGGGTGGTAACCTTTATTGGGTTGCAAACACTGTTGCCATTCAAGGTCTTCCGGCTTGTAATATTAGCAGTGTTACCATGTCAGGTATTTCTGCTTGCAACGATAACGGCACACCTTCTGATCCCTCCGACGATTTTTACACGGCAGATGTCGTAATTGATTATACAGACAAACCCTCCTCGGGCAACCTGATTCTCTCCGGGCCATTTGCCGGTAGCCCTGCAAGTATTGCTGTCGGGTCAACAGGACCGACATCCCATACCTTTACGTCATTGGCCTTCCCGGCCGATGGTGGTGTCGTTGCGCTTACTGCCAGTTTTGATGCTGATCCAACTTGTACATTCACCAATTCAAACGCACATACAGCGCCAGTTCACTGTTCTAATGCTCCATTAATTTCGTGTCCTGCCGACATTACAATTGAAACCTCTGCTGGCGATTGCAGCCGGCAGGTTGTTTATACCGTTACGGCCACCGGTGCACCTACTATTACCTATTCTTATTATTACACCGGAATTTCACAATCAGGTCCGGTAAGTGGAAGCGGAAGCGGCACTGGTTCCGGCTTGGTGTTTGCCAGAGGAACCTACTCCATGACTGTAACCGCTACCAACGGCCATGGCTCAAATTCTTGCACTTTTAACATTATTGTTCAAGACCTCGAGTTGCCGCTAATTACCGGTTGCCCTGGTAATATTACCGTTAACAATGCGCCAGGTTCGTGCTCGGCTGTAGTTACCTGGAATGCCGCGGGAATAGTAGCCAGCGATAACTGCCCTGGAGTTGTTTTGACCAGCTCTCATACCTCAGGTAGTACTTTCAACGTCGGTACCACGACTGTTACCTATACCGCAACCGATGCGGCTGGCAATGTTGCCACCTGCAGTTTCCAAGTAACAGTTGTTGATGCCGAGCAGCCCGTGGTAGCCGAGAGCAATGGCTCAAGCACGGTAGCCTGCCCGATTGCTGCCACCGCACCAACTTTTGTTCCGGTTGCTTCCGACAACTGCGGCCCCATTACCGGAGCCTTGTACAGCACGGTTGACAACCCCTCCCCTCTTACCTGCGTGGGCACAAGGGTTTATACCTATATATATGACGATGGTGCAACTACTCCGGTTTATTGGACTTATACTTATACCATAGACCGTACCATTGCCCCGACGCAAGTAGGCGGCCCTGTTGCGACCACCACGACAG
>CAYGFY010000033.1:23298-25628 GCA_964349365.1 uncultured Bacteroidales bacterium
CAATACCTTGCCAGCACCCACGCCGACTGTAAGTGCGATTCCGGCCTGCGAGGGAGATGTAACGTACACATATGTTTACACTGATTGCGCTAGCTTGAGCTACACTTGGGTTTACACAGTTACTGTTGACCGTACCATTGCCCCGACGCAAGTAGGCGGCCCTGTTGCGACCACCACGACAGTTGAATGTCCAGCTATGGTAGCAGCTCCAACCGCTTTGCCAGTTGTTGTTGATTACTGCGGCAATACCTTGCCAGCACCCACGCCGACTGTAAGTGCGATTCCGGCCTGCGAGGGAACCGTAACCTACACTTATGTTTACACTGATTGCGCTAGCTTGAGCTACACTTGGGTTTACACTGTTATTGTTGACCGTACCATTGCCCCGACGCAAGTAGGCGGCCCTGTTGCCAACAGTGCTAATGTTCAGTGTCCAACCGATGCCGGTCCTCCAGCCACCTTGCCTGTTGTTGAGGACGTTTGCGGGGTTACTTTGAGCCCGCTTGCCACCGACCCAGTTGTTGGAGGCACGTTCAACGGTTGTAGTGGTACAATTACCTATACATATACTTACATTGATTGCGCTGGTCTTTCTTTCATTTGGACGTTTACATATAATGTAAATGATGTAACTCCTCCGGTTATCACCGGTACAATTCCGACAACCAACCTTAATGGATGCGTTACCACCATTGTTCCTCCGCCTGCAACTACACCTGCAGCACTTGGGGCTCTTGGCGTAACCCTATCAGATAACTGCACCCCTGTTGTCGACTTGGTTGTAAGCCACACCCAGGCTACAGTAAGTGCGTTTTGTTCTATTACCGTTACTCGCACCTACACCGTTGCCGACAGGTGCGGAAACATTTCCAACACTGTTGACCACGTGTTCCAGATAGATGCCAACTTTAGTTACACCAACCCCAATAACAAGTCTATCAATTCTTGTTTGTTTGCCAACCAGCCTGCTGTTGCCACGGCTTACGAGGCATGGTTTGCTGCCGAAACGGCTCTTATCAATCCGATTGGTGGTTGCGGCACAACTTTGGTAAGCAACTTCGACGTTGCAAATGCGCCCGATATTTGTGGTGGATTCAGCACGGTTACCTGGACACTTACAGAGCCTTGCCTGCCCGGAAGCCCACTTTCTCTAACCGCCACATTTACGGTTGTTGCTCCCTCTCCTGTGGCCATTCCTGCTGCTGGTGCCGCAACGGTTGCTTGTCCGGGTGAAACAAACGTGGTGCCTACGCCTCCCGTTATCTTGGATGGTTGCGGAAACACTCTTACCTTGATAGGTTTATACCAAGATACCGGTATTCCTGCTTGCAGCGGTACACGTACATACACCTTCAGGTATCAAGAGCGCTGCACAACACCTACCTATCACTATTGGGATTTCGTTTACACTGTTAGTGCACCAACATACACCATTCCGGCCAACGGTTTTGCTACTGTTGCTTGCCCGGTTGATGTAGTTCCTCCAACCCCTCCAGTTGTTATCGACAACTGCGGTAGGCCTTTGGCTGTTGCACCTGATCCTGTGCCACTAACAATTCCGACTTGTTCGGGTACGTTTGTTTACCACTTCACCTACGAAGATTGCGAGGGAACTACCTGGCATTGGTCGTTCACTTATACAATAAGTGCACCTGTTTACACCATTCCGGCCAACGGTTCTGCAACTGTTGCCTGCCCGTCATTGGCTGTTACACCAACTCCGCCAACGGTTACCGACAACTGCGGCAGGACTTTGGCCGTTGCGCTTGATGTGACACCAACAATTCCAAGCTGCTCAGGTACCGTTACTTATAACTTTACCTACACCGATTGCAATGGAGTTACCAGTCCTTGGTCGTTCACTTATACAATAAGTGCACCTGTTTACACCATTCCGGCCATCGGTTCTGCAACTGTTGCCTGCCCGTCATTGGCTGTTACACCAACTCCGCCAACGGTTACCGACAACTGCGGCAGGACTTTGGCCGTTGCGCTTGATGTGACACCAACAATTCCAAGCTGCTCAGGTACCGTTACTTATAACTTTACCTACACCGATTGCAATGGAGTTACCAGTCCTTGGTCGTTTACTTACACGATAAGTGCACCTGCTTACACCATTCCGGCCAACGGTTCTGCAACTGTTGCCTGCCCGGTTGATGTAGTTCCTCCAACCCCTCCAGTTGTTACCGACAACTGCGGCAGGCCGGTAGTTGCTACATTGAATGCCACTCCGTCTATTCCACCCTGTTCGGGTACTGTTGTTTACCACTTCACCTACACCGATTGCAATGGAGTTACCAGTCCTTGGTCGTTTACTTACACGATAA
>CAYGFY010000034.1:0-24456 GCA_964349365.1 uncultured Bacteroidales bacterium
TTTCGAGAAAACCCGGGGTGCTTTTGGCAAAAAAGGCAGCTTGCGCCGCGCTTTTGGTCTTTCCGGCAACGAATTTCAGGTATTTCTTCAGGTTGTAGGTTAGCGTGGCCATCAGCACGTGCTTGTTTGCCAGTTTTAGCCCTCGCGTGTTCACGCGCTTCATCGACAGGAAGTGATGCTACCTTTTCTTTTTACAAATATTGGCATCAAAACATCCCGTAGATTATCCGTCCAATCATGAAATAAATGAAAAGCCCGATTATGTCGTTTGAGGTTGTTATGAAAGGCCCCGTGGCCAGTGCGGGGTCTATTTTTAGCCTGTTAAGGGCCAACGGAACAAACGAGCCAAAAACCGAGGCAAAAACAACTACCGTAAGCAGCGAAACGCTTACGGTTAGTGCCAAGGAAATCTTGGGCAAGAACAATAGGCTGTAAGTTAGCAATATTACCGAGCATGCCAACCCATTGAGCAAACCAACCGAAAGTTCTTTGAAAAGTTTGGGTAAAATACCACCGGTTAGGGTGTGGTTTGCCAACCCCTGCACAATTAGAGCCGATGACTGTACCCCCACGTTTCCGGCCATTGCCAAAATCAGTGGCATGAAAAATGCCAATTCAGGGTTTATGCTTATTTGACCCTCGTAATTTTCTACAACCATTGAGCCAAAAATACCCCCGAACAATGCCACCACGAGCCAGAAAAGACGGCCTCGCGTTAACTGCCAAATTTTGTCGGTATGCTCGAGGTCTTCGGTTACCCCCGAAAGCAGTTGATAGTCGCGCTCGGCTTCTCCTTTTATAAAGTCAACCACGTCGTCGATGGTAATGCGACCAACCAACCGGCCAATTTCATCAACAACTGGTAGGGCAATGAGGTTGTACTTGTTCATAACCCTTGCCACATCCTCTCCCTTTTGGCTTGCCTTTACCGAAATGAAATCGGAGGTGTACCATTTTTCAATCAAGTCGCGAGGTGAGGCAAACAAGAGTTTTTCGAGCGGCAGCAAACCTACCAGTACACCCCTTTCATCAACCACGTAAACGGCATAAACATTGTCGAGGTCTTCGGCTTGTTTTCGCATTTCCCTGATGCAGGTCACCACGTGCCAATTGGAATTGACCTTAACGAGTTCCTTTGCCATCAAACCCCCCGCGCTGTTAGGATGGTAAACCAAAAGATCGGCAATGTCTTGTGCCTGTTGGCGGTCTTCGATTTGGGCCATTACCTCCTCGCGGCGGGTATCGGGCAGCTCACCAATAAGGTCGGCGGCATCGTCAGACTCCAGATTATCGATAAATTCTTGTGCAATTTCTTGGGTGGAAAAAGAGGCAAGGAATCTTTCCCTTACATCCTCATCAAGTTCCATTAGCACCTCGGCGGCCTCCTCCTTGTCGAGCAACTTGTAAAAATACTTGGCCTCTTCAAGTGTTAGTTCATCCATTATCTCTGCAAGGTCGGCAGCATATAGCTCGTTTATTACATCCTTTAAACGACCTGTCTCACCACTGTTAATGGCTTCTTTTATCTTTTCTATATTAATCTTGTAGGGGCTGTTCATTTTATAAATATAATTGATATGGTCATCGATCAATTAATTAAAAGCGATAATTAGTGGCAGGTTGACGAAAGGAGGTTTTTCACCGTACTAATTTCAACATAACTTGGCCCGATTTGCTTGCCAAAGTTCCCGGCCACGATAGCAACTAGGTCTTCAGGCTGCAACTCTCCCTTTTCAACCAGTTTGGTCAAGGCCTTTCTGGTAAATCCCTTGGTCGATTCAGTTTTGTCGATGTAAGTGGGATGAACAGCATACCTGAGGTTTAGCCTTCTGGCAACCCTTTCGCTGTAGCACTGTGCGTAAATCGGAACCTTACCCCTGAAAGCCGCAATAAACCTCACGGTTTTTCCGGTGTCGGTATCGGTAATGATGGCTTTAACCCCAATTTTTTCTATTGACCTCACTGCTACTTTTGAAAGAAAAACCGAAATTTGATTGTCAATTGGAATTATTTCACTCTCCAAATCAAATGGCCTGTTTTTTTCCGTTTCGGCGGCAATACGTGTCATTGTTTCAACCGCCTCGGCCGGGTACTTGCCAAAGGCTGTTTCGCCGCTAAGCATAATTGCATCTGTTCCCGAGAAAATTGCAGTGGCAACATCGGTTACTTCGGCGCGCGTGGGACGCGGGTTGGTTATCATCGAGTGCAGCATTTGGGTGGCAACGATAACCAACTTCTTGCGCGAAAGGCATTTTTTTATTATATCTGCCTGAATGCTCGGGATTCGCTCGGCCGGTATTTCTATGGCCAGGTCGCCACGGGCAATCATAACCCCGAAAACATGCGGAAGGATTTCCTCAAGATTGTCAACGCCATCTTGGTTTTCAATCTTTGCAATGATTTTTATGTTGCTTTGGTGCTGATCCAGAATTTTTTGAATGTCAATTACATCTTGTTGGTTCCTTACAAATGAATGAGCTATGTAATCCAAATTGTTCTTTATGCTAAACTCTATGTATTCAATGTCTCTTTTAGTCAGGGAGGGCAGCCCGGTTGATAGCCCGGGAAGGTTCACGCTTTTGCGACCCTTTATTGTGCCTTCGTTGTCAACCCTGCAAACAAGGTAATCATGGTGCTTTTCGGTTACGGTTAGAGAAATCTCGCCGTCGTCGATCATTATTTTGTTGCCAATATTCAGTTTCTCAACTATATCTTCGTAGTCAACAAAAAGGCAGTCTTTTGTCGTTGCAATTCCTTTTTTTCCTCTTACCGTTATCTCCTGCCCATACTTAACATCAAGTTTCACTTCTGAGGCGTTGGTGCGAACCTCCGGGCCCTTGGTGTCAACTATTATTGGAATCATGTTCGATATCTTCCTTACGTTTTCGACAACCCTGAGGGTTTGCTCGGGAGTTTGGTGGGCGGTGTTTATCCTTACAACGTCCATGCCGGCATCGTATAGCCGTGATATGAAACCAGGCTCGCACCTCAAATCAGATATGGTGGCAATAATTTTGGTTAGTTTCTTCATTCTTGGTGTAAAATTTTAACCACAAAGTTACTCCTTTTTTTCAAAAACCCTTTCCTTTACCGACAAAAGGCCGTACCTTAGCAACTCTAAAAACGTAATCAAATTAAACCCAAACATAATGATACTGGTAACTGGCGGCAGCGGGCTGGTTGGCTCCCACCTATTGTTCGAGCTTGCCAAGCGCGGCAAGAAAACCAGGGCTCTCAAAAGGGAAAGCACCAACCTCTTCTGGGTAAGAGAAGTATTTTCGTTTTACGACCCCAAAAACAGCGTGCAATTATTCAACATGATTGAATGGGTTGACTGCGAACTTGACGATTTTGATCTGTTGCTAAAATCTTTGCAAGGTGTAAACGTCGTTTACCATTGTGCCGCGATGGTCTCCTTCGACCCTTCCCACAAGTCAAAAATGCTCTCAATAAACGTTGATGGCACGGCAGCACTGGTAAATGCCTGCTTGGAGGCAGGTGTTGTTAGGTTTTGTCACTGTAGCAGCGTGGCAGCATTGGGCCATGCCGAGGATGGGAAAATTCTTGACGAGAAAAATGTGTGGAAAACCTCGCCCGCCAATTCAAACTACGCCATAAGCAAGTTCGGGGCCGAAAGAGAGGTTTGGAGGGGAGCCGAAGAAGGGCTGGAGGTGGTGATAGTTAACCCGTCAATAATAATTGGCCCCGGCGACACCTCACGATCGAGCAGCAAGATTTTCGAGAGCATGGTGAAAGGACTCAAGTTTTATGCTTCGGGCAAAACAGGGTTTGTCGATGTTAGGGATGTTGCTTTGGCAATGGTAAAATTGGCCGAAAGTGATATCAGGAGCGAAAGGTTCGTGCTGAACGGCCAAAACCTCGCCTACAAAGACTTTTTCGAAATCATTGCCAAGCACGCCGGGGTAAAAGCACCCAGCATAAAGGTTGGCCCTTGTTTGCTTGCATTGGCTTGGCGGCTCGAATGGCTAACAAGCAAGATTACCCAAAGATCACCAATTATAACCAAGGAAACTGCGGCCAGTGCTCTAAGAAACACATTGTACTCGAGCAAGAAAATAGAGGACGCCCTCAACTTCAAGTTTATCTCAATTGATGATGCTGCAAGAAACTTGGCCAATTTTCACGGAAAGAAAAAGTAGGTTAGTCTTTGAAACATGTCTCGACGAAAAACGAAACGAAATCCAAGGTTTTTTCGCGAGCCTCAATGTAGCCCATGTGCCCAACGTCCTCAAGAACCAACGAATACGATTCTTTGGGTTGCGAAAACTGATGTATCAAGCTCTCGATGGGTATGCGAGTATCTCCCTTGCCCGCAATGAACATAACCGGGCACGTTATGCCTGATAGGAATTCAACCATGTCAAGCCTGGTTTTCATGCCCTCCAACGCGGCAATTAATCCGCTCTTATCCATTTGTATTGCCGTTGAAATCAGTTGGTTAATTTCACCCGAATATTTTGCGCGGTTGCCAGGTGCGAAAAGATCGGTGACGAAGTTGAGCAAAAACCCCTGGTGATTTTCCCTTATTGCCTTAATTGCAATCTCGCGATTTCTTCGGGCAGCCTCAGAATCGGCAGAGGCAGTTGAATGAAACAAGCCCAAGCCCTTAATTTTTGAAGGAAACATTTTGGCAAATGCCAATGCAACATAACCTCCCATTGAATGACCAATAATCACGGCACTGTCAATCCCCATGCCAAGCAAAACCTCGTTAACCAAATCTGCCATTTGCTCCATTGAATGCACGTAGCCAAAACAATCACTTCTTCCGTGACCCGGGAGGTCAATCGTAACCACGGTGTAGCTTTGACTGAGACTGTTTGCAAAATGTTGCCAAATGGCACTGCTCTCGGTAAACCCGTGAAGCATTACTATTGGTTGGCCCTTTCCGCAAACTTCGCAGAATATTTTGGAATTGTGGTAGGTTATGTACATTTTATGCTTTTTTTCAAAAATAAGGAAGAAAAATCGAAATAGGTGAGAAAAAAAGTTTAACTTCGCCCAAGTTAATCATTATTTCAAAAAACCAAATACCCTGAAAAAAACTTTTACTTTCTTGTTTTTCGTGATGTTTTCCGTGTCATTGTGGGCACAAGAAACCAATTTTCTTCAAGAAAAGGCCGATTTCTCCAAGGCTACCACTTGTCCTGACAACACCTTGTTCGGCAACGCCGGAGCAAGCGGAGGCTGGGCTTTAACCTCATCTACCAATCATGGTACTGTAAGTTTCTTCAGGTTTCAAGATACAATGCTACCTCGGGGGGCCGTAATTAACGGATTCCATACCTGGGGTATAATGGCATTTCATGATGGTGCCGCGTGGACGCAATGTGCCGGTGAAACCATGCCGTTCTCGGTTCGTTTCTTTGCCGATAACCAAGGGGTGCCAGGGGCATTAATCAACGAGCAAACGGTTACTGCCAATGCGGTAACAACCGATGCGATTGTTTTCGGAACTTGGACTTTGAAACGGATGGAAATAACCCTTACCACCCCGGTTGCATTTAGCAATGGTTTTATAGCCATTGGTTCCACAAATGCACCAAGCTGTTGGTTTTTGTCAATTTCCTCGCTTGGCGGTGTTCAAAACGTTTTCGTTTACAACGCCCAGAATCAATTTGTTCAGCGAATGATAACTCCAACTGGTGCCGATCCTTATGCAGCATCTGTATTGCTGTGTGTTAGAGGATTGGACGCAACGAGCATAACCGAAATTGAAGCAGGGATGGGGCTTGCAGTGTTCCCAAACCCTACTAGTGGCATTCTTAATGTAATGAGCGGTGCCAACATGGAGCAAGTAAGGTTGGTTGATATTACCGGCAGGGTGGTGTTCTCGGCCAGTGTTGATGCCCACAACACCTCCATTGACACAAGTACCATCAATCCTGGATTGTACGTATTGCAGGTAACATCGGGCCAAGTTGTCGAAACCGTTAAGGTGCAAGTGAGATGATTTTCGAGGGCACTTTTTTGAAACGGGGGTCATCCCCCGTTTTTTTTTAAATTCTCTGGTGCCACAAAATACAAAAATTTACGAATTGCGAAACTGAAAACGCCAACATCAGGGTTTTTTTTATTACCTTTACAAAAATATTTAATTTAAAAAATGTCGAAAAGATGGGTGACGAGAGAATGCGATCGGCAAGATTTGGTTGAAAAGTTAGCGAGTTCACTTAACATTGATGCTGTTCTTTCAACGTTGTTAGTTCAAAGGGGAATTGCAAGTTTTCCGGAGGCACGCGATTTTTTCAGGCCTTCGCTTGATAACTTGCACGATCCTTTCCTAATCAAGGATATGGATTTGGCCATTGAACGCATTGAAAGGGCGTTTGAAAAAAACGAACGTATTCTAGTTTACGGCGACTATGATGTTGACGGTACCACATCGGTGGCGTTGGTTTATTCTTTCTTGAACCAAATTCATCAAAACATCGATTTTTATATCCCCGATAGGTTTACCGAAGGGTACGGAGTATCTTTCGAAGGGATTGATCATGCCTCAAATACAAATGTTTCTCTAATCATTGCGCTCGACTGTGGCGTAAAGGCCAACAGTCAGATTAATTATGCCTTGGAAAAAGGTATTGACTTCATCGTGATTGACCACCACCGTCCTAGTGATGAACTTCCAAAAGCCGTGGCGGTGCTTGACCCCAAGCGGGCCGATTGCCAATACCCGTACAAGGAACTATCAGGCTGCGGACTTGGGTTTAAACTTGCCCAGGCATATTACCAGAAACATCGAATGCCATTCGAGAAACTGGAAGAGTATCTCGATTTGGTGGTGGTAAGTATTGCCGCCGACGTGGTACCCATTACGGGAGAAAATAGGATACTGGCCCATTTCGGGCTGAAAAGGCTCAACCTTAATCCCCGACCAGGTTTCGAATCAATTTTGTACTACAACAACATACTCCAAACCAGCAACCCAACAAAAGAAACTGTTTTCTCGCGCCAAATTGTTATCAATGATTTGATGTTTATAATCGGCCCCCGCATCAACGCAGCTGGCCGAATCGAAAACGGGAAGACTGCAGTTAGCCTCTTGCTTTGTCAGGAAATGGCGCAAACCCACCAATTGTGCCATTCCATAAACAGCAACAATATTGAAAGGCGAAGCCTCGATACAAGCATCACCGAACAGGCCATTAAAAGGATTAAAAAAGACCAAAATCATGGCGACCTTAAAACAACCATTATTTATGACCCCGATTGGAGCAAGGGTGTAATCGGAATCGTCGCTTCTCGTCTAATTGATTCTTTTTACCGACCTACCATTGTTTTTACCGAATCAAACGGACTGGTTACCGGTTCGGCCCGTTCGGTAAAAAACTTCGATGTTTACAACGCCATTGATGCATGCAGCCATTACCTCGAGCATTTTGGGGGGCACATGTATGCGGCAGGGCTTAGCCTGAAGCCCGAAAACCTCGAGGCTTTCAAGGAGGCATTCAACCGTGAGGTTGAAAAAACCATTACCGATGACATGCTGGTGCCCGAAATTGAAATTGATGCCGAGGTGAAACTTGAAACAATAGCGGGCAGGTTTTTTAGAATATTGAAACAATACGAGCCATTCGGCCCCGAAAACCACAACCCCGTTTTTATAACGAAAAATTGCATGGTAAAAGGCAGGCCAAGGCTGCTAAGCTCCAAGCACCTCAAGTTTTCTGTTGTTCAGGCAAACAGCAAGCAGGTTGTTTTTTCGGCAATTGCATTTCACCAAGGCCATCTTTTCGACAAACTAGCCAGCGACACACTGTTTGATATGGTTTATCAGGTGGAGGAAAATCAATGGGCAGGGAAAACTACACTGCAACTAAACGTTAAGGACATCCGTTTCCCGGAAACAAATTGATGGCCAAACGATTTTTGGCTTCGACTTTTACTGCATTTTTTTAACTTTGCCCGCTATTAACAACAACTACTTTTTATGGAAACTGTTTTAAGCGGCATTCGTTCTACCGGAAACCTTCACCTGGGCAACTACTTTGGGGCAATGAAGAATTTCCTGAAGATGCAGCACGAGCATAATTGTTATTTCTTCATAGCCGATTACCATTCCCTTACTACCCACCCTACACCACAAGACCTTCACAACAACGTAAAGCAAGTTTTGGTAGAGTACCTGGCCGTGGGTATTGACCCCGAGGTGGCCACGCTTTACATACAAAGCGACGTGCCCGAGGTAGCCGAGCTCTATCTATTGCTTAACATGAATGCCTATATGGGTGAGTTGGAGCGGTGCACTTCATTTAAAGAGAAGGTTCGAAAGCAGCCCGAAAACGTTAATGCCGGGCTTTTGACCTATCCGGTACTCATGGCAGCCGACATAATTATTCACAGGGCAACCAAGGTGCCCGTGGGAAAAGACCAAGAACAGCATCTTGAAATGGCCCGCACCTTTGCCAACAGGTTCAACAGGCTATACAAGGTTGACTATTTTCCGCAACCCTACGCATATAACTTTGAGGGCGAGCTCGTGAAAATTCCAGGCCTCGACGGAGGTGCCAAAATGGGTAAATCGGAAAGTGAAGGCAACGCAATTTTCTTGGCCGATGACCCCGCGGCAATACGCAAGAAAGTTATGAGGGCCGTAACCGACAATGGCCCGGTAGAACCGGGAGCACCAATGTCGCAAGGGGTCGAAAATCTTTTCAAGCTCATGGAAACCCTCGGCAGCCATGACATGTACCACCACTTCATGATTGAATACAAAAATGGCACAATTCGATACGGCGACATGAAAAAACAACTTGCCGATGATATTATTACATTTACAGCACCGCTGAGGGAGCGCATTATCGAGCTTTCTGCCGACAAAGAACACCTCTCGCGGGTTGCAAGGATGGGCGCCGAAAAAGCTCGTGAAAGTGCCAGGAAAACCATCAACGACGTAAGGGAAATAATAGGGTTCAGGAGTTTTTACTAATGGCAAGAACTTTGTCGAAACAGGAAAATGTCGCAATTCATCGAAACATCAAGCAAGATTGAACGGGCCATAATGGTTGGGGCTATATTGGGAAGGCAAACCCATGACACGGTTGAAGAATACCTCGACGAACTTGAGTTCTTGGTCGAAACAGCAGGCGGAACAACACTAAAACGATTTGTTCAGAACCTCGACAAGCCCGTTCCGGCAACCTACATTGGCAAGGGAAAACTTGAAGAAATTGCCGCGTTTGTCGAGGCAAACGAAATTGACCTGGTGGTTTTTGACGACGAGCTTAGTGCATCACAGCACCGTAACATAGAAAGAGCACTCAAGTGCAGGGTTATTGACCGAAGCAACCTGATCCTCGATATTTTTGCCCAACGGGCGCGCACGGCTCATGCCCGCACACAGGTTGAACTTGCCCAATACCAGTACATCTTGCCAAGACTGGCAGGCATGTGGACTCACCTCGAGCGGCAAAAAGGGGGAATCGGGCTCAAGGGCCCCGGAGAAAAGGAGATTGAAACCGACCGCAGAATAGTTCGCGATAAAATTGCCCTCCTTAAAGAAAGACTTAAGGAAATTGACAAGCAAAAAGCCACCCAAAGATCAAACAGGGGCAGCCTCGTTAGGGTGGCCCTGGTAGGATATACCAACGTGGGCAAGTCAACCATTATGAACCTTATGAGCAAGTCCGAAGTTTTTGCCGAAGACAAGCTCTTTGCTACCCTCGACACCACCGTAAGGAAAGTTGTCCTGGGCAACCTCCCATTCTTGCTGAGCGACACCGTTGGATTTATCCGAAAACTACCTCACCACTTAATCGAATCTTTCAAGTCAACCCTCGACGAGGTAAGGGAGTCTGACCTATTGATACACGTGGTTGATATCTCGCACCCAAACTTCGAGGAGCAGATGGAGGTGGTAAAGGAAACCCTCAATGATATTTTGCAAGGCCAGGAAAAACCAACCTTCATCGCCTTTAACAAAATAGACAAGTACACCTTCGTGGAAAAAGATCCAGACTGCCTGCTCCCCCCAACCCGCCAAAACCAAACCATGGAGCAACTTCAACAGTCTTGGATGGGAAAGGAAAACGCTCCGTGCATTTTCATTTCCGCCACCAACAAGTACAACATCGAAAGTTTACGGGATATGATTTACAGCCAGGTGGCAGAAATACACAAACAAAGGTATCCTGCCGACAACTTCTTGTTTTGAGAAGTTTTGTGCCCGCCAAAAGTTTTGAAAGCAATTTCAAAAAATTATAAATGAAAAGAGCCAAACGATTAATTGTAAATATTTTAAGCGTTCCGCTGACGCTTGTTGCATTGCCATTGTCGTTGATTCCATTAATGGTAATCAGGGCGCTTAATCCAATCGTTTCGTTTTTGGCCTTTAGGATAATAGGTTACAGGAAGCAAGTGGTGTTCGATAATTTCAGGAAGGCTTTTCCCGAAATGAACCAATCAGAAAGGGAAAGATTGGCAAAAGGGTATTACAAGCACTTGGCAAGCCTTATCCTCGACACCATAGGGTTTATTTCGCTCAGAAAATCAACCGTGAAAAAACTGGGATCGTTCAAAAAAGATGACATTAGAACTATTGACCAATATTATTCTCAACAGAAATCAATAATCTTGGCAATGTCTCACTTCGGAAGCTGGGAGGTTCTTGGTGCCGTTTTCAACCAAAGGTTTCCGGGGTATTCCGTTGCCGGATACAGGCCGCTGACCAACAAGGTGGTTGATGCCGTAATATATTATTCAAGAAAGCGGTTAAACAATCTGTTGGTTCCAACGAAAAAACTGGCAAGAAAGACCTTAGAAATGGTAAATGCCAAACAACCTTTTGCATTAATGCTGATTTCTGACCAGTGGCCACCACCGGCAAATGCCACATGGGTTGATTTCATGGGAATCAAAACCCCTTTTTACAACGGTTTGGAGAAACTGTCTCGTAAATTCGACCTTCCGGTTGTGTTCATTTCAACCAGGAAAAATGAAAATGGCACGTATTCCATTTTTACCAACGAAATCACCAACGAGCCAAAAAGCCTGCCACAAGGGGAAATAACTAGAAGGTATGCAGGCTTATTGGAAAACGAAATAAAAAACCAACCGGAATACTGGCTTTGGTCGCACCGTAGGTGGAAGGCAGCCCCCGAGAAAACCTGACAAATTGTGAAAATTTGCGATTGTTTAAAATCTCGATGGTTTTGTTTGAACAAATAAACCTTTGATGTAGCTTTGTAGTCTTAAAAAAATTAACACCTTAATAACCTCAAAAAAACAAAATTTATGAAAGGAAAATCTCAAGGTTTACTGTTGTTTGTCCTGGGTTTTATTCTGATGGGGCAGGGGCAATCGTTCGGGCAAAAAAAGTACAGTTATCAATCTTTTCCCAACGATCCTTACAACACTCGCATTTACACCCTCGACAACGGACTGACTGTTTATTTGTCGCCATTTGACGAAGAGCCTAGAATTCAAACCTACGTGGCAGTGCGCGTTGGCAGCAAGCACGATCCTGCCGAAACAACCGGCCTGGCACACTATTTCGAACACTTGATGTTCAAGGGCACCTCAACCTTCGGAACCATCGACTGGCAAAAGGAAAAGCCGCTGCTCGACAAGATTGAAAAACTCTTCGAGGTGTATCGCCGCGAAACCGACCCAAAAAAGCGAACAGACCTATACAAGCAAATTGACAGCATTAGTTACATTGCCTCAACCTTGGCAATTCCAAACGAATACCAAAGGTTGATGTCGGCAATTGGCTCAACAGGTACCAACGCGTTCACCTCAAATGATTTCACTGCTTACATCGAGAATATTCCTTCAAACCAATTGGAACACTGGGCTTTGATTCAGGCCGAAAGGTTCGCCGATCCTGTCTTGAGGCTTTTTCATACAGAATTGGAAACTGTTTATGAAGAAAAAAACATGTCGCTAACCAACGATGGTCGTCAAGTATCCGAAGTTCTTTACCAAGGCTTGTTTCCCACCCATCCCTACGGAACCCAAACCACCCTGGGTGAGGCCGAACACCTAAAAAACCCATCATTGATTAACATTCGAAACTTTTTCGAGCAATATTACGTGCCCAACAACATGGCTGTAATCATGTCGGGCGATTTCGATCCTGACGAAGCAATAAAGATAATTGACAAATATTTTGGCAAGCTTAAACCCAAAGAACTCCCCGAGCTAAATTTCCCTAAACAACCATTAATAACCCAACCTATTGTAAAAGAAGTAATTGGTTTGCAGGCAGAGAATATTAGCATTGGCTGGCGTTTTGGAGGTATGAACACCCACGACATGCCAATTCTTAACATGATTAGGATGATTCTGAGCAACGGTAGGGCAGGTCTGATTGACCAAAACCTCAACAGGCCTTTGAAGGTTTTGGGCGCTAACGCCGGTGTTAGAAACATGGTTGATTATTCGGTGTTTACACTATCTGCACGCAATCAAAGGGGTCAAACTCTTGACGATGTAAAGGGGTTGCTTTTTGAGCAATTGGAGCTATTAAAAAAGGGCGAATTCCCCGATTGGCTAATGGAGGCTGCCATAAACAACCTTCGCCTGCAGGAGATGCGAAACGTTGAAAGCGCGAGCAGCAGGGCGGCCATGTTAAACATGGCATTCCTGAACTTCAGACCATACGAAGACCTTATTGGTTATTTAGACAGGCTTGGCAAAATTACCAAGAATGACGTTGTTGATTTTGCCAACAAACACTTGCGAAACGACAACTATGCGGTTGTTTACAAGCGTCAAGGCCAACCCAACGTGGAGCAAGTTGAAAAACCAGCCATTACCCCAATACACATTAACAGGGATGCAGAGTCGCCGTTATTGACAAAAATCAAATCTGCAAACATCAAACCCGTTGACCCTGTTTTCGTTGATTTTGAAAAAGACGTCGTGCGCGGCAAAACCCCTGGCAATATTGAAATTTTCTATGCACAAAACACCGCAAACCCAACATTTTCGTTGAACTACATTTGGGAAAAAGGCCGCTACCATGACAAGATGCTTGCCACGGCTGGCGAGTTTATTAATTTCATTGGCACCGATAGGCTGTCGGTTCAAGAAATCGGAAACGAGTTTTACAAACTTGCCTGCAACTTCAGTGTTAACGTTGGCGACGAGCAAACAACAATTTCGATAAGTGGTTTGAGCGAAAACATGGTTGAAGCTCTTAAACTTTTCGAAGAACTCATTTTGAATGCCAAACCCGATGAAAGTGCACTGAAAAGGTATGTGGCAAGTCTCAAAAAATCGCGCCAAGACAGCAAGGCAAACCAGCAAACCAACTTTTCGGCACTGGTAAATTATGCCACCTTCGGAAAGGAAAACCCCACAACCTATACCCTTACCGACGAAGAACTTGACAAGCTTACTTCTGCCGACTTGATAAAATCGCTTCAAAACCTCTGGGGCCTCCAACACTACGTTGTATTTTTTGGCCCCGAAAAACTGGAGGATGTGTCAAAAATCATTGCAGAGGTTCATAAGACTCCTGCCAGCCTTAAAACCGTTGAGAGGATTGTAATGTTCGAACCGAAAGAAACAAACCAAAACAAAGTTTATTTTGCCCACTACGACGCCAATCAAAGTTTTTTGCAAACCATAATGAAAGGTAAGGAGTACCACTTGGAGATGGTGCCCCTTGTCAGGCTTTTCA
Source organism: uncultured Bacteroidales bacterium (assembly GCA_964349365.1). Lineage (GTDB taxonomy): Bacteria > Bacteroidota > Bacteroidia > Bacteroidales > UBA7960 > UBA7960. The sequence continues at coordinate 13,652 of CAYGFY010000034.1, forward strand.
ACAGTTACTTCGGAGGCGGCATGAATGCAATTGTTTTTCAAGAAATGCGCGAAAAGCGAGGCTTGGCATATACAGCAAGGTCAAGTTATGCCGCCCCTTCGTGGCCAGACCAAAACTACATCAACAACAGTTTCATTGCAACACAAAACGACAAGGTAATAGATGCATTTAGTGCCTTCAACGATTTGTTCGACAACATGCCCGTTTCTAATTCCTCATTTAACCTCGCCCAGGAGCAACTCATTTCAAACATCCGAAACCAAAGAATTAGAAACACGCAACTGATTTTTAATTATTTGTCGGCATTACGAATGGGCAATCAATCCGACCCAAGAAAAATGTTGTTCGAAAAACTACCAACCGTTACACTTGATGACGTTGTGGGGTTTAATTTAAAATACATTCAGAACAAGCCCAAAACGTACGTGATCTTGGGCAACGAAAACCTGGTTGACTTTGAAATGGTGGAAAAACTGTTTGGACCGGTAACCAAACTAACAAAAGAAGACTTGTTTGTCTTTTAACCACCGACCTCAAATTCGAGATTAATTCAAATTAATTAAACCCTGCCCGTCATGGCAGGGTTTAATTTTGCCCGCGAAACCTAATTGTTATTTGTTCGTATAAGCAGAAAACAGTAAAATGAAACTCTAAACGGTATGAAGCGAGCCATACGGTTTGTTGCAAACCTATACTTGGTTTGTTTTGTGGGTAGTTTAACCATAACGCAGCTCAACGGGCAACAAACACCACCAGAGGAAATCCAGCCGCAAACTCCAACCTCAGAGTTAGTTGCTCCCGTTGCGCCTGTAGCATCACCACCTCGCATAAGGTATCGAGATGTTATAAAACAACTCTCCGATTCAATGGTGGGGTTAAGGCAAGATTTAGCAAAAACCACTTTACGACTTGAAGAAATAACCAAAGAAAATGACTCCATCAAAAAGATGCTCGATGTGGCAACGCCCGAGGCCTTGCAAACCATAGGCCAGAAAAACAAGAAAAACACTTCTGATGGATTATCGTTTATCTCGGTGTTAGTTCTAATCATTTCGTTGGTAGCCCTAGGTGGATTAGCGGTGATTTTCAGGTTTTCTAAATTAGATGCAAGGCGAAAGGAAATAAAGTATAAAGAATTGTACGATGAGTTTGAAAACTACCGAAGATCCTCGCGCGAGCGCTTCGAAAAACAAGCAATAGATCACTTTAACGAACTGAAGAAACTCAAGAAAATTTAGCTTTCATTTTTTATGCAAAGGTGGGTATTTTCAGTAATTGCTGTTATTTTTCTTTCACATACCAATATTTCGGCGCAAGAAACAGATTATTGGGAAGATGCCATACTCGAGTTTGAGCACTTGGATTCAACCAATTTCTATCCGCCCGAATCAATTCTTTTCACCGGAAGCTCGAGCATAAGGCTTTGGGAAACCTTGGCCGAAGACATGGCTCCATATCCGGTAATCCAGCGCGGATTTGGTGGATCGAGGATGCCCGATGTGCTCAAACACGCTGACAGGTATATCAAAAATCATAAGTTTTCGGCCGTGGTGGTTTTCGTTGCCAACGATATTACCGGAAATCCCGGCGATGTTGACAAGCACCCCGAAGAGGTGCGCAACCTTTTTGAGGAGTTTGTTTTGAAGATTCGCTCCTACAACGCCGACGCCAAAATTTTCATTATGGCAATTACACCAACAAGGAGCCGCTGGCACGCTTGGAAAAACATTAATACTGCAAACGTGCTATTGGCACAAATGGCTGATAACCATGAAAACGTAATCTTTGTTCCTACCGAAGATCTTTTCCTGGACGAATGCGGCATTCCAAAGCCCCACCTGTTCGTGAGCGACCAACTTCACCTTTCACCTTCCGGATATCAACTTTGGACCAAGAGGTTAAGGTCTTACTTGAACCCGGTTTTGCAATGACCTTGAAATGCCAATATTTTTTTTGGCAAAAGCAAAAAGGGGTTTGTAACAAAACTATAGCTCAAACCACCAACCATTGCGGGCAAATAAACGCAAAATTTAATCCTTTCCCCGAAGTTTCACGGCAAGGTTTCTAATTAGCAAGCGAGCCTTTTGCCCAAAAAGCAACGACGATACGATGCATACTGTCGAAAAGGCCAATACCGTTAATGGCACACCTATATAATCGGCTACTGCTCCCGCCATCAAGCTTCCAAGAGATGTAACCCCCAAGAAAGAAAGGGTGTAAAGCGAAACCACCCTGCCGCGCTTGTCCTCATCGGCAAGGCTCTGTATCAGGGTATTGGTGGCATTAAAAAAAACAATCATTCCAAAACCAACCAAAACCAACGAGGCCATTGATAAAATTTTGCAGGAAGACAAGGCAAACACCGATAAGCCAAGTGCAAAAATCAAGGACGTGCGAAAGGCAAGTGCCGGAATTCGAAGCAGGTTTTTTTGCGATGCCAAAAATAACGCACCGGCAAATGCTCCCGAACCTAAAGAACCCGTTAGGAAGCCCAACATTCTTGCATCGCCCTGAAGAACATCTGCCGCAAAAACCGGTAACAGCGCCTGAAAAGGAAGCCCAAAGAATCCGCCCAAACCCACCAGCCGAAGAAGGTGTCTGATGGGTTTGAAGTTCCAAGAGTACTTTATTCCTTCCAAAAGTTGTGCTAAAATGGAAGCCTTGGAGGTGTTTCTCCTTACAAGCTTCGTTCTGATAACCAAAAGGGCAACAAGCGAGGCAGCGAAGCTAAGACCGTTTATGAAGAAGCACCACCCTTCTACAAAAAGCACTATCAAGAACCCCCCAATAGGTGGGCCAATGAATCGAGCCAGGTTGTATTGAGATGAGTTTAGGGCAATTGCGTTGCCAAGGTCTTCGGGCTTGGTAACCAAATCGGGCACGAAGGCCTGCCTGAAGGGCGTGTCGAAAGCAAGGATAACCCCGTTAACAATAGCCAATACAAGAATATGTCCAACAGTTATTTTTTCGAAGAGCACCAGGGCTGCAAGAATGAAAGAGGTAATCATGGGCAACACCTGCAAAACAATCAGCACCTTGCGCCTGTCGAACCTGTCAACCAGAATCCCGGCAAACGGCGTTATCAAAAGGGAAGGGAATTGCAAGGCAAAAACCACCGAGCCCAACAAAAGTGCCGATCCGGTAAGCCTGAAAACAAGCCAACCCATGGCAACGTTTTGAACCCAGGTGCCCAACATACTAATGCCTTGACCCACGAAGTAGTAACGGAAATTCTTGTACTTCAAGCTCCGAAAAATATCGCGAAACGTTCCAGGATTTACGTAGTTTATAAACCTGAATAATTGCATTACAAAAGTGTTGGGATAAGTTGGGCAAAGATACCTTGTTTTAATCCAAGAAACTTATCTTTGTCAATTATTTGCTGAAAACAAAAACGCTGAAATTTAATGCCAAACATTGCGTTTGAAAACTATATAGTGCCAATCAAGTACTTGTGATATAAAAATGGCCTACACGGTGTCAAAAGAACTCTTTTTGGACGATTTTAACCCCATCGATGCTGTGGTTACCTGGGTTGATGGAGGCGACCCCGCCCACCGGGCCAAAATGGAGCCGTTTTTGAAGAGTTCAAGTATTGAAAAACATCCGGGAACCAACCCCGTGCGGTTTGCGTCGGCAGGCGAAATAACATATTGCATTCTTTCCATATTACGCTTTGCCCCTTTTGTTCGAAACATTTTTATTGTTACCGACAATCAAGATCCAAAAGTTGCCGATTTGGTTGCAAGGAGTTTCCCCGAAAGGGTAAAAGACCTGAAAATTGTTGACCATAGGGTAATTTTTGACGGATACCAGGAGTACCTGCCCACCTTCAATAGTATATCAATTGAAACCATGCTATGGAGAATCCCCGGTTTGTCAAACAACTACATTTACTTCAACGACGATACATTTTTGGTTAGGCCAACCTCACCTACCGACTGGTTTGTAAAAAACAGGCCAGTGCTCAGGGGTAATTGGAATTTAGCACCCTTTGCTCGAATTGCCCTCGACAACCTCCGTAGGTATTTCGTTTTGAATCTTGTTGGCAAACCTGGTTACGGGCCAAGGCACTCGTTTCAGGTAACGCAATGGCTTTCGGCCAAAATGGCGGGGTTTAAAGTCAGGTATTTTTTGGCCGGGCACACTCCGCATCCAATGCAAAAGCAAGTTCTTCGTCGCTTTTTCACGGACAACCCCGGGTTTCTAAAAAAAAACGTTTCTTGCAGGTTTAGAGAATACAGCCTGTTTAATCTTGCAGCGCTTGTTAATCACCTTGAAATCAATGAAGGCAACAGTAATTTCGGCAAAACCGACGTGGCGTACCTGCAACCACGCAAAAGGGGCACAAATTACATTGCCCAAAAAATGAGGTTTTTTGCAAAACACAACAACATAAAGTTCTTGTGCGTTCAGGAAATTGATGCTTGTTCTGAAAATACAAGAAGGGAAATCTTTGAATGGTTACATCAAATAATAATTGGTTAAGCCTTGCTTGGCCCAAAACGCACTTCTACATGCTACTCGGGGCGTTCAAAAAACAAAAACACGAGTCAACACACGAGTTGGTGTACTTTTACTGCTTGGTGTTGCTTGCCGTGGGGCTTCCCACGTCAAGGTTTTTGGTAAGTGTGTCCCAAATTATTATCGTGGTGAATTGGTTGTTGGAGGGAGGCTTTAAAGAAAAGCTTGAAAGACTTGCCCAAAACAAAACAGCCTTGGCATTGGCTTCAATTTACTTGGTTTTTGTTTTGGGCATGATGCACACCGGCGACTTGTGGCACGGGCTGACCTACGATTTAAAGAACAAGTTGCCAATTTTTTCCTTTACAATAGTGGTTGCATCAAGCAAACCATTTACCGATTCTCGCATTAAGATTTTGCCATTGTTATTCGGGGTCTCCGTTGTGTTGGTTTCATTTATTGGAGCCATAATATTCGCCACAAATAGTTTCATTGACACTCGCCTGCTCTCGCCGTTCACCGTCCACATTTTTTATGGACTGATGGTTTTGGTGTCAGTTTTCATAATTCCGTGGTCAACAAGGCAAATCAGTCAAAAAAAGGGCTACAATTACCTTTCGTTCGTGGTTTCGGGTTGGTTGTTGTTTTTTTTGTTTTTGCTGAGCTCGCTAACAGTACTGGCAAGCTTGGCGACCGTGATAATTTTTTTGTTAATGAAGCAGGTTTTCTTTCAAAAAAACATTGCATTAAGGATAGCCTCAGGCCTGCTATTGATAGCACTTGCTATTATGGCAACCGCTGTTTTCAAAACCGTTTCAACCCCGCTGTTTTTAAAAATTGAACCAACCCCCGAAAGCCTGAGTCAACGAACAATTCTGGGAAATGAATACCACCACGACCAAGATGTTTTGTTTAGAGAAAACGGGCATCTTGTTTTTTGGTTTATCTCGCGTCAAGAATTGGAGGATGCCTGGAACGAAAGGAGTTCGTTAAAATTTACCGGTTCAGATAAAAATGGGAACCTCGTTGAGTACACCATATACCGGTACTTGTCTTCATTGGGGTTGAAAAAAGACAGGTCGGGAGTTGAGGCACTGACCTCGGCGGATGTAGAGGCTATCGAATACGGAATAGCCAACCACCTTTACGTTGAATGGCCCAACTTTTTCGTAAGGATTCACCAATCGCTATGGGAGCTTCAGCAATACAAGCTTACCGGAAATCCAAACGGCTATTCTATTACGCAAAGAATAGAATTATGGAGGGCTTCCTTAAAAGCAATTGAAAAAAACAAACTGTTTGGATGGGGAACCGGAGACGTGCTGCAGGCACTTAACTTTGGGCTGGATTCAATTAACTCAGAATTGCAAAACCGAAAGATGAAACCGCACAACCAGTTCTTGGTCTGGTTAATAATGGTCGGAAGTGCAGGGACGGTGATTGTTTTGGGGTTATTTGGCATTTACATTTGCAAAACACGGTCATACAAGTATTTGCCAATGCAGATTATGTTGGTGTCGTTGATAGTAACAATGTTTGCAGATATGCCCTTCGATTACCAGATGGGAATTAATCTTGTTCTCTTCACCTCGGTTTACTTCGGAATAATTTTCAAAAAAACAAATTGCCATTGACGTTATGATGAATTGATTGGCTACGGGCAGTAAAAAGTGAAGAAATTGACCTGAAAAATGACTTTTACTCTAAACTCTTCGTTCCAAACCTTTCACTATTCACTGATTTCAAATTACCCGTAACCATAAGGTGATTAATAAATACTGAAAAAATTTTATACTTTCGTGGAAGTTTGGTGGAGTTTTATTTTTTTTGCAAGCAACATTAGTCGTTAAAAAAAAATCATTGGCAAAAAGAACAAATCATCCAAAAAAATAAAAAGAGTCCTTAACTTCATAAATGCACAATTATGAAAAGTTATTACAAAAATAGTTTATGCCAAGCTGGAAATATATGTAATTTTTTTCTGGCAGTTTTTGTTTTGATTGGCAACATTGCATTTTCACAAATTATTAGAGAAGGCACCCTGCCAAGCATCAAGTATGGTATTTCCGAAAAACCTGAAGTAACCAGTATTTACGTCCCTTTAAGTGTTGACAGGCTAAAAGCCGAAGACGAACACTACGGGAAGATTTCTGGCAAGCCCCCGAGGGCAGGGGTCTCCTTGCCGGTTGGGTTGAGCACTGCTGATTTTGGCGAGTGGACAAAACTCCCCGACGGCAAGATGCTTTGGCGTGCAACCCTCGAGGCTCGTGGGGCAATAGCACTGGGCGTGGTGTTCGACTTGTTTGACTTGCCGCACGATGCAGAGCTATACCTTTACAACCACGATTTGAGCATGGTTAATGGTGCCCTTGGCAGCCAAAACAACTCTCCGGCACAAGTTTTGAGCACCAAAATTCTTTATGGTAGCTCCATAACCATAGAGTACATCGAAACGCCAACCGATATATTATCGGAAGGACAGTACAAACCAACAGGATTGCTCAACGTTGGCGAGTTGATGTACATGTACAAGGATATCTACAAAATGTTCGATTCCGGCAAGCCCAACACCGGTGGTTCTGCAGCATGTCAGGTTGACATCAATTGTGCCGCGGGCCACAACTGGCAGAATCATAAAAGAGGGGTGGCTCACAACGTTTTCAGGATAGGCACTGGCTGGTACTGGTGTTCGGGTTCTTTGGTAAACAATACCAACGAAGACTTTGTGCCTTATTTCCTGACCGCATTCCACTGCGGTGAAGGTGCCTCGGTGGCCGATAGGAACGTGTGGCAGTTTTACTTCAACTACGAGAGGCCAAACTGTGGCTCGGGCACGCCTATAACTACCCATTTGATGACGGGTTGTCAGCTTAGGGCTGAGGGACCACTCGCACAGGGTTCAGACCTCTTGCTGGTGCAGCTAAACAATTCGGTGCCGCTTTCATACAACCCGTTTTATAACGGATGGAATAGGGTTGACGTGGGGGCTACCTCAGGGGCAGGCATTCATCATCCAAACGGCGATGTGAAGAAGATTTCAACTTTTAGTGCCACCGCTACCTCGGCCTCCCCAACTATTAGCGGCAGCCTGATGGCCACAAATTCTGCCTGGAGGGTTATTTGGACAGCCAATGTTAGCGGTCATGGAGTAACCGAAGGGGGTTCGTCGGGCTCTCCTTTGTTCAATCAAAATGGACTTATCGTTGGTTCTCTTACAGGGGGCTCCTCAACTTGCTCAAGTCCCAACTCTGCCGACTTCTACGGCAAGTTCTCATACCACTGGGAGTCCAACGGCACCACCGACAATCGTAGGCTTAGGCCGTGGCTCGACCCTGCCGGCACAAATCCAACCACCCTCAGGGGCTGGGACCCGCAATGGGCAAACAACAATGTTGGCCCAGTTGCTGAATTTCAGGCAACAGCAACCGGAACGACAGCAATTTCGCTTTCGTGGACAAAAAATGCAAGTAATGATAATGTTTTGATTGTTTGGTCTGCCACCAACACTTTTGGAGTCCCTGCAGGGGGTGTTCAATACAGCCCGGGACAAACCATACCGGGAGGTGGTATTGTTTTGTACGCCGGGGGAGCAACAACCATTTTGCACGGCAGCCTCCAGCCTGCCACAACATATTTTTACCGGGCGTATTCTTACACCGCTTCTTTCGAGTATTCATTAAGCAGTTCGGCTTCGGCAACCACACACTGCCCTGTTTACACCCCAACCTTCACCGAAAGTTTCGAGGGGGGGGCAATACCGCTGTGCTGGAGTCAGCATTACCATACCGGAACCATAAACTGGACAACATTGAGCGGATCAGCACAAAGCGGAACATTTTCTGCAAGATTCAACGGCTCTGCAAATGGTCAATCGACCAGATTAGTTACCCCTCAAATAAGTTTTTTAGGCTTTTCGGGAGCCACGCTAACTTTCTGGGAAAGAAGACCTCAAGTTGGCGAACAAAGAGACGCATTAAGAGTAGAATATTGGGATGGATCTGCTTGGGTTGAGGTGTGGTTCGGTAGCGCCACAACTGCCGATTGGACCCAAAGAACGGTTACTTTGCCTGCGGCAGCGTTGATTGAAGTTGGGCGGATTGCTTTTAGGGCAGTAGCTTCATCAAATAATAGCACTACAACCCAAATTGACAACATCACCATCACTGCATCGGGGCAGGTGTTATTCGCCAACTTCACTGCAAGCGCTCTTACCTCCATTATTGGCGAAACCGTAACCTTTACCAATTCTTCGGGGGGAGGAACAATCACGAGCTGGAGTTGGAATTTCGGGGCAGGCGCGGTTCCTGCAACGGCAACAGGGCAAGGCCCTCACAACGTTACCTACTCTTCATCAGGGCTTAAAACAATAAGCCTTACGGTTAACGGAAGCACAACAAGAACCAAAACGAACTACGTAAACGTAATCGAAAACCCATACCTGCCGCCCAGGCAACTTGCCGCAACAGCCCAAAACAGCGTAAATGCCCAATTGAATTGGCGTTCGCCCTTGATTAATGACGGTTTGGAAAATTACTTCAACTTTGCACTGTCGTTTGGCAGTTACACCCAAAGAGACGTTGATGGGTCGCCCACCTACTCGATTGGTGGCGTGGATTTTCAAAATCAGGGATACACTGGCTCATTCATTGTTTTCAATCCTTCACAAACTTTGCCACCCCTGTCAGGTGCATGGGAACCTTACGAGGGGCACAAGTATGTTGCCTGCTTTTCGGCAACAACCCCACCAAACAACGATTGGCTTATAAGCCCAAGGTTAAGGTTAGCTTCTGGCGACCACTTCAGTTTTTACGCAAAATCAATAACCGCCCAATGGGGGCTTGAAAGATTCAGGGTGGCAGTATCGACAACCGGAACAAACCCGGCCGACTTTACAACGGTGCTTACTGCAAGCCCATACGTGGAGGCACCCATAACATGGACCAAGTATTCGTACGACTTATCGGCATTTGCCGGTCAAGAAATTTATGTTGCAATCAATTGCGTTTCAAACGATGCCTTTGCTTTTCTGGTTGATAAGATTATGATTGAAGAAAACCCGGGCAAAAGCCACGAGGTGGTAGTTGTCGATGGTTCATTTAATTCGTCATCGCCATTTTTAAGCAAAAGTAACGAGGTGGCGAGCTTGGTGCTGAAAAACGAAACCCACCCAACCAAGTCATTTGCAAACTATAGCGTTTACCGAAACGGAACGTTGATTGGTACTACTCCAAGTTTCTCATTCCTTGATAGCGGATTGGCACCAGGCCAATACACTTACACGGTAAGGGCAAACTACGTTAACCCCTCAGGCCAGTCGTTAAATTCAAACTCAATGGTTTTAAATCTTGAATTAACTGATATGGTTTACGTATCGTCAACCACCACTCAGCAAACGGGCAATGTTTTTACCGGTACAACTAACCAGCAAATAATTGGCATTGAAGTGGTAACCTCGGGCACTCAAAACCCTATTTCGCTTAGCAGCCTTACGGTAAATGCCAATGGCACCACCAACGTGGAAAACATCGAGAATGCCAAGATATTTTACACCGGAACCTCGTCAGCCTTTGCCGCGAGCAATCAATTTGGCAGCACCTTGGCAAGCCCAACAACAAGCAACTTCGCCATAACCGGCAACCAAGTACTTGCCAATGGCACCAATTATTTCTGGCTTACCTTCGATGTTAAGTCAAATGCAACAGCCAACAATTTTGTTGATGCAGAATGCCATCAAGTTGTAGTAGGAGGAAGCCCTTACACCCCCACAATTACCGCACCTGCTGGAAACAGACAAATAAAGGGTGCTCTTGTCGGCAACTACCTGGTGGGCGTGACCAAGTTCAACCAGGTTTCGGGTCGCAACATTTACTTCGAAAAAGTGGTTGAAACCGTAATGATGAAAGTACCAGTTGAAGCCGAGCCAAAACAAAACAAAGTTGGGGAAAAGGCAAGATTGGAACTTCCAAAAAATGATGTAGCAGTAGAGGTTGCCATAACCCAAATGGAAACTGAAAGCAGGGTGGCCACAACCGAAACTGGCCTTGTGGAAGTGGAAAAAATTAGCTGGATTGCCATGGAAGACGGCAAACCATACACCGGGCCGATGTTTGTGAAAGGAGACGAAAAAAACCCAACCATTTCGGGAACATATCCAACCATAACGGCTGCCTTGGCCGATCTGAATGCCAATGGTGTAAGCGGGCCTGTTACCTTCTTGCTTACCGATGCAACCTACTCAGCGGGAGAAACCTTTCCGCTAACCGTGAATATTACAAGCCCAATGCTACCAACAGCCGCCAATATCGTAACCATCAAGCCAAACACCGGGGTAACGGCAAGCA
>CAYGFY010000035.1:0-20114 GCA_964349365.1 uncultured Bacteroidales bacterium
GCGCCCCTTGCCCTCGCCCTCTCTCCCGCCCTGGCAGTACTTGGCCCGCGGCGGCTGCAATTAAAGGCTCCGACCGCACCAGGGAGCCGGAAAACCAATAACTTGTTAAAAATTCACCAATACCAGTTATCGCATTTTTTACTAATTTAGCAAGCCGAATCTCGCTTGCAATTATTAACAATAAACATTACAATTGCCTCCATGAAAAAGTTTTTTTTAAGCCTGGTTTTGATTATTCTTGCTGCCTCATTTCCGTTAAAATCTTTTTCGAACCAGGCACCCCAAAAGGTTGAGCCGCCGTTTTGGTGGGTTGGCATGCAATCGCCCGAACTTCAAATAATGTTTCACGGAAAGGACATTGGCCTAACCAGGCTCGAGGTAAATCATCCCGGCGTGGTGGTTAAGGAGGTGGTTTCGGTTCAAAGCCCAAACTACTTGTTTGTTTACCTCGACCTTACCAACGCTTTGCCCGGAACGATCAATTTCAAGTTCAACTCGGGCAGGAGGGTCCTTTTTTCTCACAATTACCAGATTCTTGAAAGGAAAGACGGTGCCAGGCACATGAAGGGTTTCGATGCGTCGAATGTTATTTATCAGTTGATGCCCGACAGGTTTGCCAACGGCAACCCCAACAACGATGACATGCCCGGTATGCTCGAAAAGGCCAACCGGCAAGACCCCAACGGCCGGCACGGAGGCGACATTCAAGGAATTATCGACAACTTAGACTACTTTTCGGAGGTGGGATACACGGCGCTGTACATCACACCCTTTCTCGAAAACAACCAGCCTCGCTACTCGTATCACGGGTATGCCATCACCGATTTTTACAATATTGACCCCCGGCACGGAACAAATCAAGATTTCGCAAAGCTGGTAGAAAAGGCAGGAGAAAAGGGCATAAAAATTATCAAGGACATGGTTTTCAACCACTGCGGGCATCATCACTGGTGGATGAAAGACCTCCCTTCTGATGACTGGATAAACCAATGGCCTGAGTTTACGCGAACAACATACCGGATGACAACCTTGGTTGACCCTTACGTTGCAGTTTCTGACAGAAAGAGGATGCTTGATGGCTGGTTCGACACCAACATGCCCGACCTAAACCAGCGCAACAGGCTTTTGGCAACATACCTTATTCAAAACAGCCTTTGGTGGATTGAGTACAGCGGCATAAGGGGAATAAGAATGGACACCCAGCCCTACTCCGACAAGCATTTCATGGCAGATTGGGGAAAAAGGGTTATTGAAGAGTATCCCAACTTCAACATTGTGGGTGAGGCATGGATGGGTATTCCGGCAATGATTAGTTACTTTCAAGGCGGAAAGAAGAACCACGACGGTTATGACTCTCACATTCCCGGTGTTTTTGATTTTTCGATGTACGACGAGATAAAACATGCCTTTGTCGAAAATCCCGGCTGGGCTTCGGGCCTGATGCGTATTTACAACTCGTTGGTGATGGACTTCTTGTATCCAAATCCTAATAACTTGCTGGTATTTGGCGACAACCACGACACCGACAGGTTTTTTACCCGCATGGGCCAAAGCCAGGCAAATCTCAAGTTGGCCCTCGCCCTGATTCTCACAACCAGGGGTATTCCGAAAATATATACCGGAACCGAATTGTTAAAAACTGCTTACGAGCATGATGGTCACGGACGCATGCGTTCTGACTTTCCAGGGGGCTGGCCCGGCGACCCCACCAATGCCTTTACGCGCGAGGGAAGAACAGAGGACCAAAACGAGGTTTTTGATTATATCAAAACTTTGGTACAATTTCGCAACAACACCCCGGCACTGCATTTTGGCAAGCTAAAACACTACCTGCCACAAAACAATGTTTACGTGTATGCCCGCTACAACGACAACCAGCGAATTTTGGTCGTGTTGAACAACAACGAAACCGCTACTCAGCTTGACATTAGGCGGTTTGACGAGGTGTTGAAGGGAGCCAAATCGGCAACGGAGGTACTTACCGGTGTAAGGCACAAGCTGATAGACAATTTGACTTTACCGGCCAAGGCAGCAAGTATTTTTGTGCTCGAATAACGGGTTTACGGGTATTTTGTTAGTTATGGGCAGCTTTTAAATGGCCGTGTGCGGGCGCGTGCGTAATGCTAAGGTTTGATAAATTCAATGGTGCCCCGGTCATGTGGTGCGGGGCGGCCAATAAAAACAACTATTCATGACAACCAAGCGAGAGCATTTCGAAAATACCCGCAAGGGCAGTGCCCTGAAAGTAAACCGGGGCGTTGAGCAGCCCCCTTCCATCAACGAGGGTGCGGCCAAGGTCTTTGCCTCGCGCAGCCGGGGGCGGCTGTCGGTTGACGACTACATAAAAGGCATAACCCGGGGCAACATAACACTACTCAGCAGGGCCATTACCCTGGTGGAGAGTTCGCTCGACCGCGACCGTCAGCTTGCCCAGAAAATACTCAAAAGGTGTATCCCGCATGCCGGAAACTCCTTGAGGGTAGGTATTTCGGGCGTTCCCGGTGTTGGAAAGAGCACGCTAATAGAGGCCTTGGGAATGTATCTTTTAGAAAAGGGCAATAAGGTTGCCGTTCTGGCGGTTGATCCGTCCAGTCAGGTTTCGAGGGGAAGCATACTTGGAGATAAAACCCGCATGGAGAGGCTGTCGGCCAGCGAGGGGGCCTTTATAAGGCCATCGCCATCTGCCGGGTCTTTGGGAGGGGTGGCGCGCAAAACCCGCGAAACCATAATATTGTGCGAGGCCGCGGGGTTTAACGTGGTGCTTGTGGAAACAGTGGGGGTGGGCCAATCAGAAACCGCCGTTCACTCGATGGTCGATTTCTTTTTGTTGCTGATGCTTGCCGGTGCCGGCGACGAGCTGCAAGGCATAAAACGGGGAATTATTGAAATGTGCGATGGAATGATGATAAACAAGGCCGACGGCGACAACATTACAATGGCAATGGTTGCCAAGGGGCAATATCAAAATGCCTTACACCTTTTTCCCGTGCAGCAGTCGGGATGGCGGCCAAGAGTAGAGATATGCTCCGCAATTAAGGGAACGGGAATTGACAATTGCTGGAATATGATAATAGAGCACCAAGACCTTCTGAAAAGCATGAATTTGTTCGAACAAAAGCGCAAGCAACAACAGGTGAGCCAAATGCACGAAACCATCAATCAAGAATTGCTCGATAATTTTTACAAGAACCCTTTCGTTAAGGATTTGATACCGGTGGTACTGCAGGGGCTCGAAAACAACTCGATGCAATCATACCAAGCCGCGGAGTACCTGCTCGCAAAGTATTTCAATCAATGAATTAATTAAAAAACACACCTTCCGTTTGCATGGAAGCAAACCCCGCAACACATGAAGTTATTCGTTTTTTATAAAGTAAAAACCGGTTTGCTCGCCCTTTTTGCAATAATTGCAACCCAGGTTGGTGTGGCACAAAAGTTCATGTACCAAGCCGAAAGCTCCAGCCAAGGGGGCTTAAGACTTGATTACGGCCTTACACTGGGAGGTTATTTGGCCAACAGGGGCACGGCCAACTATTACAACGGCAGCACGCCTTTTCAAGCAAATTTTTCCCAAACCAAGCTCGAATACATTTTTTCGAACATTTACTATCAAGAGGCCATAAGAGAACAAATCGGCAACTATCCCTTTAGCCTTCCAGCCGACCCCTATCCTAACATGATGAGGTATAATGCGGCGATAACGATTGGCCTTTTTGGTGCGGCATACCTTAGCCCGTCTTTTGGCGTAATAGGCGAGTTCAATTTTGCGAGCCTAAAGACACGAGACCGGTTTGCCTTGAATGTAATAAGGAACCCCTTGGGCCTGGAAGCAGAAAACATTATGCTGATACCCATTTGGGGCGTTGAAGAAAGATACGACATGAGGCTCGGGCTGCAATACACCATTCTTTCGGAAGAAAGCCAAATTCATCCCTTTTTCGAACTCGGTGCAAGCATGACCAATACCCTTGTGAAGGAAAACAGCATACGGGTTGGATCAAGAACCTTTACGATGCACCAGCCGCAATCGAGTCTTTACTTTCAGGAGCGCGATTATGGTATTGGTTTTGGCGGGTTTGCAACCATCGGGGCCAAGCTGGCTGCTACCCGAAGCTATTCGCTGTGGGCGGGATATTGTGCAAATTTGAACAAGATAAACCTGGGCACCAACAAGCAGTTTTTATTGCAGCATACAGTATTTATTCGCCTCAGCCTGGCAAGCGTTTTGTAATTGGTTCTGATTTTTCGGGGCTGGCAGGTCATGCAATCCTACCCCGAAACCATTTAGTCGTCATGTTCTTCTTTTTCGCGGTTTTCTTCCGAAAGGTTGAAGTTTTTGGGAAATTTTGCTACCTTGTCGTGGTAAAATGGTTCAATTTTTTTCATATCCTCCTCGTAGTCGCCCGTTGGCATAATCGCGGGGCCAATGCCGGCAATCTTTTTCTTGTAGCAAAGGAAGCCCAAAAGAATGGGTACATTGGCCTTATCGGCCACGAAGTAGAAGCCCTTTTTCCATCGTTTGTTTAGCTTTCGGGTTCCTTCGGGAGCCATCAGCAAGATCAGTTCTTCTTTTTTCTTAAAAAGGTCGGCCACGTACTTTATTGATTTTTGGCTACTTGCCCTGTCGATTGGAAATGCTCCCAGGGCCTTTAAAAGATAACCCATTGGAAAGTAGAATGACTCCTTTTTTATCATTGTTCTAATCATGATTCCCTCGCTCAAAAGAGCCAATCGGCCGAACACAAAATCCCAGGCCGAAGTATGCGGGGCTTGTATCAAAACAGCTTTTGAGGGTAGTTCTTTTTTGTTTACGGAGATTTTCCATCCAAGAATTTTCAAAATCAGTTGCGCAAGGTATTTCATCGGGGTCGTTTTATCGTGTAAATATGACGGGCAAAGTTAAAAAAAAATGTGTTGTCAGTTACCTTGGAGCGAGCCAATTTGCAGGGTTAAGTTTTGTAAGTCCCTTCCAAATTTGAAGTCCGGTTGCGGTTTTTTCATCTTCGGTTGAGGTGCCCACCGTGCCAATTTCCTGCCTTGTTGAAACCTTCTGGCCAACGCTTACCGAAACGCTGGCAAGGTTGGTGTAAACCGACAGGTATTCGCCATGGTTAACAATCACCGCGTAAAAGCCGCCAACCCTGGTTCTTGCCGTTACGGTGCCGTCAAAAATTGCCCGAGCCCTGGCATTTGGCACGGTTGCAATTTCTACTCCGTCGTTTTGTATTCTGATGTTTCGCAATGTTGGGTGGGGTTGACTGCCAAAGTTGCCAGTAATGACGCCACTTTCTACCGGCCATGGAAGGCGCCCAATGTTTTCGGCAAAGCGACTTGACAATAGTTGCTGCTCGGGGGTCATTGCAAGGGTGCCGGGTTCCACTGGCCGTCCCTCTTCGCGGGCCCTTTGTGCGGCGCGCCTGCGCTCCTCCTCTATCAAGCGTGTTATTTGCCGCTCCAATTCTCTTCGGGCATTTTCTCGTTGCTGCAAGCTGCGGGTCAGGTTGCGTTCTTGCGCGCTAAGTTGTTGCGACACCTTGTCTTTTTCCTTTTTTTCGGACTCGAGGGCAAGTTTGGCAACCCTTTGCTCCTCTTGAAGGGCCAAAAGTTGAGCTTTTTGCCCATTTAGCTCCGTTATCTCTTTCTCAACTCCCAGCCGGGTTAGTTCAATTTTTTGTGCCTGTGCTTGTCGGTGTTTGGAGTACTCCCTCAGGTACTTGAGCCTTTTGAAGGCCTGGTTAAAACTTTTCGATGAAAACAGAAAGGACAGCCGCTGTCCGGCACTTCTCGACTTGTAGGCATACCTTATCATGTTGGCGTATGACTGCATGAGAGTCTCAAGGTCGGCAGCAAGCCTGCCAACCAGGTTTGTTTGAGAATTTATTTGGCGGTTTAGGTTTCTGAGCTTGGCCTCGTTAGTGTTAATAAGATCTTCACGGGCATTTATTTGCTTGTTTAGCAGAATTAGCTGCATGGTATTGGCCTGTGCCGTGCGGCGATTGTCGTTGAGCAACCTGGTAAGGTCTCGTATTTCCTTTTCCAGATTCTGCTTGTTTCTTTCGAGCTGGTCGCGACTTTGGGCAAGCAATTCGGGGGGAAGCATTAAAAAAAACACCCCGACAACCAAAACTGACACTGTCAGGAAATAAATATAACAATGCTGTTTTTTCATTTTCTACTGTTAAAAATGGCCAAGTTTGATTGATAACCGGTTGAAGATTATCAGATGTTTGCCATTGGCGTCATTGCCCATCACCATCAAAAGGTCTATACCTCATCGGTACCGAAAATGCAATTTGAACCGGCGAATTTAAAACAACCCTCGTTAGTTGTAACGAAACAAAAATATTGTTGGCGGGTTCGCTGAAAAACAAGTCCATTTCAACGGGCAACAATTGACCGTTAAACAGGGAGTGGTTCTTGTAAGTGGCTCTTACCATTCGGTTAGTTGACAGGTTCAAAAACATATTCTGCGTTATTCGATGCGTCTTGTCGCTTACCCAAATTCGGTTTTGAAGGGGATCATCAAAGGGATTGGCAATTGGTAATCGCTCAATTATGGTAGCCACGTGGTTGTGTTTATCTGTTGAAACCTGTGGGTTGTTGTACGAGAAATGGGTAATGTCGTTGCCCGTCAAAAGTGCCTGTAACATGTGGTAGTCAACGTTGGCGCCCAACAGCCTGTTCAAAAAAGTAATATCGCCGACAAAATATGTTGACTCCATTCTATTGATGAATTTTAGCGAATCGGGGGTAATTACCGCCCTTGCCACTTCGCCAAGGAGGCTTACCGTGGCCGAGATGAATATTGCCGAGTCCTTCACGATTCGAAGCGCACCATTGAATGTGTATTCAGATTTTGCAAAACTTGCCTGGGCCGAGATTCTTGCCGAAAAGGTTTGGAAGTCAGCGTGGTTTTCGTGAACTTTTTCAATCAACTCTTCGAAGCTCAAACTTTCCAATACCAATGGCCTTGCGGCTCTTTTCTTAGATTTGCAGCCCAAAACAAGGCCTGATGCCAACAACACGAAAAGGATTACTACGTATTTGTTACTCTTCATGATAAGTCTTGTCCCTAACTTTTTTTGGCAACACCTCCGAGCCGTTTCCCAAGGCTTCTGCCTTTTTCCAGTACTCGAGGGCTTTCTCTTTTTGCCCGAGTTTGTAGAGAACGTCACCAAAATGTTCGTAAATCGTGCTGCTGGGTTCTTCCGAATTGTTAATTGCCTTTTCTATCCATTCCTTGGCATTTTGGTATTCGCCAAGTTTGAAATAAATCCAGCCCATGGTATCTTCGAATGCTGCATTTCCGGGGCTTAGAGAGATTGCTTTGGTTGCCATTTTCTTGGCTTCTTGAAGCCGTTGGCCACGCAGGCTCAGCATGTATGCGTAGTTGTTGAGGGCTCCGGCATTGTTGGGGTCAAGGCTCAGGGCCAGCTCGTAATTTCTGTCGCTTTCGCCATGGTTGCCAAGGTAGTGGTTTACATCGGCAATCATAATAATAAACTCCAGCCTGAGGCTTGGATTGTCTTGTACCAACGAGAGTCCCCTTTTAAGGGCGTCGAGAGCCTCTTGATAATTTTTGAGCATTGAATTTGCATGGGCCAACAACAAGAAAGGCAGGGGTTGCTCGAAAAACAATTCGGTGGTTTCGGTTGCATGGTGGGCCATTGCTCGAAAATTTTTGAGGCGCATGTCGGCTAAAATCAATTGCTGCCATACCACAAGGTTCGAGGGATCCAATTGGGTGCTTTTCTTGTATGCCTCGCGAGACTCCTGATTTCTCTTGGCCTGACGGAGCAAGTCGCCATAAATGTTGTAGGCCTGCGCGTATGATGGGTTTTGGTCAACAAAGGTTTTAGCAAGCTCTATGGTTAATTCGAAGTATTCAGGTTTTTCTTCAACCAAATAGTACAAAACGTAAAGTATCCGTTCTTTATCGGTTGTCTCAACCGAAGGGTTATGGAAAGCTCGACCAAGCAGGTTCAACACCTTTTCCCAGTCTTCCATTTTTTGGTAGTGATCGGCAAGTATGAACAAGGCGTTGGCATTCTCGGGGTCGCGGTCGTAGTATTCCTGAATAAGAGCCAAGGCCCTTTGCTGCTGACCGGTGTCGAAGTAAAGGTCGGCAAGGGTTTCGATGAAAAGAGTCTCGTTGGGAAAGATTCTTACTACCTTTTCGGCTTCGGCAATTGCTTCATTGCTCCTGCCCAGTTTCATCAATAACCTTAGCTTTTGCACCGTTACCATTTCAGAGGCTCCCCCTTCTTTTTCAATCCGTTCGAAAATGCTTAAAGCATCTGCTGGCCTTTCGGCAAAAACGTAAGTGTTTGCCAGCCTTTGCAATATGTCAAGGCGGTTTGGGTTGTTACGACCAAGGCTTTCGAAGATTAATATGGCCTCTTTGATGTTTTCGGTAAGGAGGTGCAAGTCTGCCAATAGCATGGAGTAGTGGATGTTTTTGGCGTCAAGATCACGAGCTTGGGTGGCAAACCTAATTGCATCCGAATACTGCCCCTGCATGAGGTGTGCCCTTGCAAGCTCGAAGTAGGCGGCATCGTTGCCAGGATCCTTCTTGACGGCGGTCAGGTATTCGATGATGGCCTGCTGCCAGTTGTCAAGGTTTCGCTGCCTAATCCCTTCAATAAGGTGGTGTGTACTTTCGAGCCGCTCCATTTGACCCACCCGGGTAACTTGGGGCCTTGGAGTGTCGGCAAGCTTTGCAGGCCCGGCACAGGAAGCAACTGCAAGAATAGCCAACAAGAGGTATGGCGTTTTTTTTAACTGTCGAAACATGCGCACGAGGAGATTATGATAATGTAAACGAACCTATTGCCAAATGATTGTTCTCGCGAAATTATTACTTAAAGCCGGTGTGGCCAAACCCTCCCTCGCCCCTTTCGGTTTGCGAAAGTTTTTTGGCTTCGACAAATACCGCCCTCTCGTGCCTCGAAACAATCATTTGTGCAATTCTATCTCCATTATTAATGATGAAGGTTTCTGATGACAAGTTTACCAGGATTACCTTAATCTCGCCACGGTAGTCGGCGTCAATGGTTCCGGGAGAGTTCAAGACCGTGATTCCGTTTTTTATGGCAAGTCCGCTGCGAGGTCTTACTTGAGCTTCGTGACCGGCCGGCAACTCGATACAAAGACCTGTAGGAACAATCGCGCGCCCAAGGGGTTTTATTTCTATTGGCTCTTGAAGGCTTGCCCTTAAATCCATACCCGCCGACAGATCGGTTTCGTACGACGGAAGGGTGTTGTTTGAAGTGTTTACAATACGGATTTGCATAAGGTAATTTTCAGTTGGGGGTAAGCCGGCGGTTGGTAGTTGGCTTTTGCCATTGCTTTTATTTTTCAATTGTACGTTGCTCTTTCGCTCCCTTGCCCAATCTCTTGGTCGTTTCTTCGTTCGGCATAACTTGGGTTTGTTGGTGAGAATTCGGGTACCATTTCCTTGAGCTTGCTTACAATTTGTTCGGGGGTTCCGTTTTTAACCACCACCTTGAGTTGCTCCAAATGTGAAACCACCGCGGAATGTGGATATTCCCTGACTTTGGCCCTCATGATCTTTTCATGGCTGGTTGGCAGGGTGCGTTCTTTGTCGGCAAGCAACTCTTCGTATAGTTTTTCGCCTGGTCTAAGTCCAATTTCCTTTATCATTATGTCTTTGTCGGGCACCAACCCCGATAGTTGTATCATTCGGCGAGCAACATCAATGATCCTAACGGGTTTGCCCATGTCAAACACGAAAATATCTTGCCCTTGCCCCATGGTTCCGGCTTCAAGTATAAGGCTGCAGGCCTCGGGGATGAGCATGAAAAATCGGGTTATTTCGGAGTGAGTAACGGTTACGGGCCCACCCATTTCAATTTGTTTCCTGAAAACAGGGAATACCGAGCCGCTGCTATCAAGCACGTTGCCAAAACGGGTGGTTACAAACTTGGTATGGCTGTCATGGAGGCTTTGAACGAAGATTTCGGCAATTCTTTTGGAAGCTCCCATGATGTTGGTTGGGTTAACGGCCTTGTCGGTTGAAACCAAAACAAACTTCTCAACGCCGTTTCTTTGAGCCGCTTGGGCAATTGTTGTTGTTCCGAATACGTTTACCGAGATTGCCTCGTGGAGGTTGTGTTCCATAAGCGGAACGTGCTTGTAAGCGGCGGCATGATAAACCAGGTTGGGTTTGTACCGCTCAAACAACTTGTTAATCCTATCGGTATCCCTTACGTTTCCAACCAAGTAATCTACCTTGTGGGCAAGTTCCTTTAAATCGTTGCCATGGTTAATGTCGAACTGCAAGTCGAAAAGTCCGGATTCGGCTTGGTCTAAGAGAATGAGCCTCTTGGGCTGGTATGACAACACCTGCCTGGCAAGCTCCGAGCCGATGCTTCCAGCGGCTCCCGTAATCAACACTACCTTGCCGTGTAGCTCCTTGGCCACGTGATCATTGCCGAGAACTATCGGTTTTCGCCCCATCAGCTCTTCGAGCTGCACACGACGCAGCTGCGAAACACTAAGTGTTCCGTTTATCCAATTTTGAATGGGTGGAACCTTTTTTACTTCCAACTGAAGTTCAAGGGCCTGTTCGATGAGCTCTTTTTGACGCTCCACGGTAACCTGCTGGGCTGCAATTACCATCAGGTCAACTTCCTTGACCCTCACAAAGTCCTTGGACAGAGTGGATTCGGGCAATAATACTGGTATCCCTTCAATGAACTTGCCGGTTTTCGAAACGTTGTCGTCGGCAAAAGCCACAACCTTGTGGTTAGATTTATAGTCTTGAAGCAGGGCGTCGCGAGTTATTATTCCCGCGCTTCCGGCCCCGAAAATTATCACGTTTCGTGTAACCGGGTTGCTCGACCTTATAACGCCCTGGAAAACCGACTTGACTACCAAACGGGCAGCCATCAACACGAAAAATGAAATTAAAAAATGAATGAGGGGTACCGATGAGCCCCCCACAAAAGGGATTGACAACGCAAGAGCCCTGTTAAGCAAAACAACTGAAACGACCATTACAAATGCCCATGCCATTGCCTTGAAGAGCCTGAATATTTCGTTGAGCCCGGTATATCTGACAATTCCGGTGTATGACCTAAAGGCCCAAAAATGCAACGAATAAACAAGAGTGACGAAAAGAGCCTGGCCCGAAATGGTCTCCATGTCCATTGCCGAAAGCTCCAAGTTTAGCCTTACGGCAAAGGCAACGTAATAACTGAAAAAAACAACCAGTCCGTCAAATGCAAATACATAATACCGCGGCAAAATCTTTTTGCTGTGTCGCCTGTACAACCAGTTGATCAGGTTCTTTATGCCGGGCATATTTTGCATTGCAGGCTTGGCTTGTTTGTAATTGTTATTCTACAAAGTTATTAAATTGAGCGAGGGTCGGGCACAAATTTCTACGGATTGTTGCGTGCTAACATTAAATTTATGACGACAGGCAACAGATGCCCCACTACCCGTTATACCTCGCGCCTCGGATTTTTAAGAGTAAACCTCTGATACCACAGGTGCCACATCATGAAAATCACCGCGTAGAAGAGCGTTTTGAAGATGTAATCATGAAAGAAGTTAAAGTATTTTACTTCGGGAAAGGGAGGCCTCAAAATTGCCAGGCCGGAAATCCTCACGATGTTTGTTAAGTGAATTACCAGGATTCCGGCGGGTATATACCACAACTTGTGCTTCCAAGGGCCGGGAAAAAAGATCATTATCACCAGCCAATGCACCCATTGCTTAAGGGTTGTGCACTCGGGCGTTACGGTAACAAATAGTTTATCTGGCCCCACGTGAATTCTTGCTCCGACAGCCTCAACCTCGAAGCCCAATGCGTCAATTACCCAAACACTTTGTTTTAGAACCAACCTCGAGATGCTGTCGAACAGCCAATTTACGAACCCCTCGATAGGAAAATATCCAAACAGGTCTTTCCAGAGCAGGTAAAGGAAGTGCACCGCAAATAGCAGGAACAGGAAATATAAAATGTGCCTGACGGGGTGAAGGAAGGTCTTAACTTTATTGAAATCCATTTATGATTAACTATTTCCGACTAACGATTTATAATTTTCGATTTTGAAACAGACCTGTTTCGTTTTTTCATGGAAGGCGAAACTCCAAAAAATCTTTACCAAGATTCGTTTCGCCATTATTGAGGGATGCCCGAATAATTTCACGGCTTTTTACCTGCGATTATCTGTTAAATCATCCGTGTCACCGTTTCCGGCAACCGGCGAATCCGTGGGAAATGTTTTCGGTGTTTCATGATAGAGGCATGGCATTGTGTTGCTACCGCCCATCGGCCATCCTGCTATTGGTCAAAAAACGCGGGAAAAAACCCTTCCTGCGGTTTGCCAGATGCTTCCGTCAGTTGATTGTAAACATCGGGGCTATGCACTTTCTTGCCTGTGTAAAAAGGGACCAGCCCATGGGGAGCAAATGCCTTTTTGAATGCGAAAATACCATCATGGGGGCTGTGTCCGCCACCAATCACGAACTTTTTGTATCCTCTTTCCTTGGCCCATTCAATAATGCGATACTTCAGGAGGTCGCCCGGCCTTAGGTTGAAATAACTTGCCAAAGTTCCGCCAAGGAAAGAGAAAATGGTGCCGCTCGAAATCAAAACCAGTTCTGATGAAACCACCTTACCTTGATACGTGGAGTGAAAGTAGCAGTATTTTCCCGAAAGGGTTTTGTGTATTTTTTGAAAGAACTCCTTGTTGAAGTAGTATCTCTTGGCGGCGTTGCGCCTATAAAGGGTATGGTAGTAGTTATCCAGAAACTGTTGGAGATATTGTCCTTGTTGGTCAATAACCACT
Source organism: uncultured Bacteroidales bacterium (assembly GCA_964349365.1). Taxonomy (GTDB): domain Bacteria; phylum Bacteroidota; class Bacteroidia; order Bacteroidales; family UBA7960; genus UBA7960. The sequence continues at coordinate 12,822 of CAYGFY010000035.1, forward strand.
TCCACTTCCAATGCGACAGCCTTTTGAACGTTCTTGCGCACCTTGTGGTCGAAGCCAGACCAAATTTCTTCGATTGCGGGTGCAAGGTCAAGCACAATGTTGTGGTTGTGCTGCTCAACCATACCCGTGAAGTACTTGCGTGCTTCAGAAAAAAGATTGAATCGCACGAACTCGGAAATCACATTATTTTGAAGCGCCCACCGGCCAAAGGCATCGTAAAATTGGGGGTATAGCTGCCCTGTCGGAGTTCCTTCAATTACCATCGGACCACCGTAGCCGTAGGGCGTTTCGATGTGGTATGCAGGTGCCAACCCTTGCGGGAAAAACGGCAATGTTGAAAGGTTGTGAATAAGAAAGGGATAAACAACCGTGGCCCCCGAACCCTCGTAAACGAAAGCCGTGGATTTGACGCCTTGTCTTTCAAACAAAGCAGAATACGAGGGGAGGAGGAAAATATCCGTTGAAAGATGATTTTCGATGAGAAACCGCAGTTGTTGGGTGGTGATTATTGCCACGTTGATTTAATTTTGTCAACAGATAAACACGGGTGGTTAGACAGGTGAGGGCAAGGATAAAAACAATTATTATTGTTGGGTTAAAAAACGACTCGTTTTGTTTGTACTCATGGGGCCGAAAAATTGATTAAAAGACCAAGTTTGATATCAGTTGCTTAAGGATAATTCAAACCCCGCGCCAAGTGTTCATCAATCAATCGTCCGGCAGCTTTTGCTTTCAAGATGATATTATCAAGGCACACAAAATCAGCAACGTGTAATTTTTACGACTTAACCCCGATGCAGGAAACGTAAGGTCTTTTTTCCCTTTCGAAATGAACACGCAAAAGGGTCAGCTCGCTTTGAAGGGCCTGTTTGTAAACCGGTTCAAGGAACCCCGCACCCAAATCATTATGCCCTTCGAAGCAGGCCTTTATTATTTGAGAGCTTTTCTCTTGGAAGAAAAACTCATGGTGGCTTCGGTATGTTATTACTGACCTCTATCAGTATTTTTCCGTGAAAAAATCGGCATGAATTCGTGGTGATGTTTACTGTTTTTTGTTATACGATAAGCATTGCCCCTCTACTGCCTGCCACCTAAAGTTTTTTTCAAAACTACCTCAATCCTGCTTCTGTCTTCGTCGGTTAGCGATGAGCCCGAGGGGAGACACAGCCCTTTTTCGAACAGGTCTGCTGCCACATTGCCACCGTAGTAAGGGCAGCCTTTGAATACGGGTTGCACGTGCATTGGTTTCCACAAGGGGCGAGCTTCAATGTTTTGGCCTTCGAGTGCCAGTCGCAGGTGCTCGCGTGTTATGCCTCCGGTGTGGGCGGGGTCAACCAGAATGGTTGTGAGCCAACGGTTGCTAAAAAAACCTTTCGGCTCTTCCAAGAAGCTGATTCCGGGATTGTTTGCAAGCAGCTCTCGATACCACTGGTAGTTGGCCCTGCGCTGCTCTATTCGGCGGGCAAGCACTGCCATCTGCCCGCGCCCTATGCCTGCCAGCACGTTGCTCATGCGGTAATTGTAGCCAACCTCTGAGTGCTGGTAATGGGGTGCAGGATCGCGAGCCTGGGTAGCAAGGAACCTTGCTTTTTGTATCATGGCTGCATCATCGGAGAGCAATGCCCCGCCACCGCTTGTGGTTATAATTTTGTTGCCGTTGAATGACAATATGCCAAATTTTCCAAAAGTGCCGCATTTTCTGCCATTAACTTCTGACCCCAGCGCTTCGGCGGCATCTTCGACCACGGGGATACCGTGATCCGATGCTATACGCATAATCTCATCCATACGGGCGGGCATGCCGTAGAGGTGAACGGGTATCAGAGCCTTAGGCAGCTTGCCCCTTTTGAGCCGGTCATTTATGGCTTCGGCAAGAAACACCGGGTTCATATTCCATGTATCGGGTTCACTGTCAATAAAAACGGGCGTTGCACCCTGATACATAATTGGGTTGGCCGAGGCCGAAAAGGTGAGGCTTTGGCAAATTACCTCATCGCCGGGCTGCACACCCAAGATTATGAGCGAAAGGTGTATGGCGGCCGTGCCTGAATTAAGCGCCGTAACACAAGACGAACCTGTAAATTTTTGCAAGTCTTTCTCGAAGCCATCAACATTGGGACCAAGGGGGGCGATCCAGTTGGTCTCGAAAGCTTCGTTAACGAAGTCATGTTCCTTGGTGCCGATATGTGGCGGTGAGAGGTAGATTTTATTGTTGTTCAAAAGGGCTGGTATTTTGAGTGTGAAAGTAAGGCTTTTTGGCGAGAGACGAAGGCGGCTATTCACCCCTGAGCGGCAATTGTCGGCCGGAATGTGATAATGTGATAATTGGCAAATTAGCGAATTAGCGAATGTGAAAACGGGAGAATGTGATGATTATGCACCGCTAAGGGGCAAATCCACTGCCTTTCGGGGCAATGCTACTCTAAACTCGAATAATACATTGAATTGCAAATTCAATAATGTTCGGAGCGGCATTGCAAATGCCGCCCAGCCGGCGAATCGTGTTGGTCAGCCCGAGGCGATACCTTCGTGGTGAATTGATCTGCCCCTTCGGGGCGGTGTCTGCCCAGAGGGATGCCAGCCCGAGGCGATGCCATTGAGGTGAAATGATCTGCCCCTTCGGGGCGATTTATCAGGATCGTGTTCACTTGACCGGGTCGAAGCCTTCAGGGCGATGTCTGCCGGGCTGAAAGCCCAATTTAATCCAGCCATGGGGCAACGCCCCTGGCAAAATCAATGGAGTTCAATATTCTCGCCCTGTAAGGGCAGATTAAAACCGAGGCAATGAATGCCGTGCTGAAAGCCCTGCTGAATGGAAATGGTATTGAATTACAAATTCAATGCCGTTCGTGGCGGCATTGCAAATGCCGCCCAGCCGGGGTAATGGTAGTGCGTGAGCAAAACACCACCTACACTAAAGGCATTTCCGCGTGGGTGGTTTAAACTGTCGAATACCCCCAAATCAACGATCCAAATCTGATTCGGTGCGGGTGTTGATAACACATTAGAATTGGACGAAAAATCGTTATTTGCAAGCTGCCGTACAATCACATCCAAGTCATCTTAGTGTAAGGCCTCCGTCGATGGTAAGGATGCTACCCGTCATCCACTTAGAGGCGTCAGACAACAAATATATAGCGGCATGGGCTATTTCCTCGGGATTGCCATAACGGCCGAGCGGATACCTATTCAGGTCTTTGATCAGGTTTTCTTCGGGAATTGCCTTTGAGAAATTCGTTTTGATCATACCCGGCTGTATAGCATTAGCTCTTATTCCATTTGAAGCCAGTTCGAGAGCGACACCTTTCATAAATGAGTTTATAGCGCCTTTCGATGCCATATACATGATGTTGCCCAGTGAAGCAAATGATGCTGCAACAGACGACACAAAAACAACAGACGCAGCCTGGTTAAGTAAATTGTTCTTGTACAGCACACTTGTTAATAAAGCCGGAGCGAAAAAATTGATGCGCATTAATTCTGAAAATTTCTTTTCTGAAATCATTTTCAGTGGTACACGGGTAATAATACCGGCACTATGAACCACTCCATCCAGCATAGGCAAACCATCAACAAGCTGGTGAAGTTTTTCGGGAACTGATAAATCAGCCTGAATTGCCCGGTGATTATTGGATTCAAGGGCATTTAATGTTTGATTTAATCGCTGCTCATCACGAGCAGTGATAATAAGCTTAGCGCCAGCTTTAGAGGCATTAACAGCAATTTCGCGCCCAATGCCTGATGAGGCACCGGTTACAAGAATGGTTTTGCCTTCTAATGAAAAAGGATTGAAAGACATAATATTAAACTTCTACTAATTCAGAAATAAACATCTCTTTTGCGTTGAAAATACAGCTTGCCCATGTCATGCCAACGCCAAAGCCTGATAGGAGTATTTTTTTGTCGTCTAACTTGTTCCGCAGTTCAGAGGCTATGGTTAATGGGATTGATACCGAACTGGTGTTGCCAAACCTGTATAATGTTGAAGGTACTTTTTCCGGGTCTAATTTAAGTTTTTTAGCAAGATAACTGTTCATGAAACTATTAGCCTGATGAAAGACGAAGTAGTCAATTGTGTCTTTCTCAACCTGAGCATATTCCAGTATTTTCTTTATATCCGGCGGTATTTCCAGAATCACAAAATTAAAGACCTCGCTTCCATTCATGTACCCATGCTCGTCCGAGCGGATGTTTCCAAACTCATCAACTACTTTTTCTTTCAGCGTTTCGATGGTAGTGAGGTTACGGGCGCCTCCTGCATCCATCTTGATCAGGTTCTCCCGAGATCCATCTGAATTTAACGAAAAATGACTATCCCCAAACTTCTCGTTACGCTCGATCAATGCTGCTACACCCCCATCTCCAAAAATGAAAGCAGTTTTGCGGTCTTTTTGTGAATAAACCCGTGAACGGGTTTCTCCATCAAGTAGTAGTGCCTTTCGCAGGTTCTGGTTTTGCATTAGACCAAATACTACGGCCATGCCATGTAAAAAACCAGAGCAACCCATATTGATGTCAAATGCAATTACTTGCTTGCCAAGTTTTAACCTGTGCTGCAAGATTACTGAGGTTGCAGGCATTCGGTAGTCTGGAGTTTGTGATACGAAAATTAACACATCAATTTCATGGCGTGATATATTCTGATCAGCGATGAGCCTTTCGGCAGCAGCATAACAGAGGTCGGATGCACAAACACCCGGCTCGGCAAACCGGCGTTCATAGATGCCAATTTTATCTACCACCTCTTTGACTTCCTCGGGCGAAAAGTGCTGAGAATACTCGTAATTGTTAATGATTTTCCGGGGAACTGCCGCAGCTAGTGCAGAAATTCCAATATCACTAAATTTTAGCAGTGCCATGTTTCATTGCGTTTTTTTGACCAGTCCTTCCAGATTTTCTAAAATTGATTCTAAAACCCGGGAATTTTAATTAAAGCAAAACACATGACTTTAAATCCAGCGTTTTGCAATAAATGCGAAAAGAGTCTTTGGGATTACTTCCTTTTTTCTATTTCGGCGATAACATCACCAATGGTGATAAGTTTTTTAAAGTCGTTTCCTTCGATTACAACATCAAATTCTTCATCAATCATGGCTATAACCGATAAATAGGCAAGGGAATCCCATTGGTCGAGATGGCGGAACTCCGTTTCTGTGGTCAGATTATGATTACCGTCCATTTGTAGCACTTCAGCCATAAGTTTCACGAATTTCGTTTCCATAGTACTGTTCTTAGATTTTGACACAAAATTTAATACAAAAGTATGATTACTTTAAAAAAACACTGCACCTTTTTTGTGTTTGTTTGATTTGTAAGATACAACATGCTCACTCACATGCTTATTCATGAACCACAATATGTTGGGTAACCATTCAATTTCCCATGTTTGCAAATCCATCTACTTTCTTTGTCGGGTTTCCCATATACAAGCACCCATCCTGTGTATTGCGCATAACGAAGCTTCCGGCGCCGATGCGTGTGTTATTGCCAATGGTGATGCATTGCAGTACCACCGAACCGATACCAAAAAAGTTTTGGTTGCCAATAGTAGTTTCGCCCGAAATTCTTGTCAGGGGCATAAACACATTGTAATCGCCCACTTTTACGTCATGGGCAAGGGCAGATATGCTGTTGAACAGGTTAAAGTTTCCGATGGTAACATCGCATGAGAAGGAGCAGCCTCTTACGATAACATTTCCTTTGCCAATTGTAAATGACTGTTTGTGGGCAAAATAAGCCTCCGGATGGATGATGTTGGGAAATGCGATGTTGGGGTTTGTGATGCTGTTTGTGAGTTTTTGCAGGATTGCGGGGCTACCTACGGCAAAAGCAATATTGAGGGGCAAGGGCCAGTTGTTGAGGTCGTGGAGGTTGCCGAGCACAGGCCCGAAATGAGAAATTTGTGAGCCTTTTTCTTTTCCGTCGTCAAAAAAACCCAAAAACTCCCATGTGGGAACCTTTTCGTTGATCAGGTTGAGGATGCAGGCCACCTCCTTTCCAAAGCCGCCCGCGCCGTAAATAGCGATTTGTTTCATGCCAGGTATTGATTATTCATCGTTTCCGGTAAAGGTAACGCCACTTGCCGAGTCAGTTGCATTGATCCCTTCTCTTTTCAGTACTTTTACCACGGTTAAGAAGCATATTTTCATATCCAGCGCAAAGGACAGGTTTTCTACATACCAGATATCCATTTCAAATTTTTCTTTCCAGCTAAGCGCATTGCGTCCATTCACCTGCGACCAGCCGGTGATACCGGGTTTTACTTCATGCCGGCGGGCCTGCTGTTGGTTGTACAAGGGCAGGTATTGCGGGAGCAACGGCCTTGGACCTACCAGGCTCATATCGCCTTTGAGCACATTGATGAGTTGAGGGAGTTCGTCGAGCGATGTGCTGCGTACGATTTTTCCGATCGTTGTAAGCCGTTCTGCATCGGGCAGCAGGTTGCCGGCGGCATCGCGCCGGTGGTTCATGGTTTTGAACTTAACAATACTGAAAATACGGCCGTTTTTGCCCGGGCGAAGCTGAAAAAAAAAGGGCTTGCCGTTATTGGCAATGGCCAGCAAAAGGGTAACCACAACCAAAACCGGCGAGGCAACCAACAAACCGGCAAGACTGAGAAAAAAATCAAGCAAGCGCTTAAAACCAGATTTATAGAAACTCATTAGATTTTATTGATGATTAGCTGATTAGTTGATTGGAGGATTTTATCCTCTCGTCATCACCACAACCCCCTGTTTGAATTCGGAATGTAATTGTGCAAATAGTATTGAATTGCAAATTCGATGATGCCCGGTGCGGCATTGCAAATGCCGCCAAGTCGGGGTTGTTCGGGGGCAATGCAAGTCAAAATTAGAATATGGTATTGAATTGCAAATTCAATAATGTTCGGGGCGGCATTGCAAATGCCGCCCAGCCGGGTGTTTTGGATTTGAGGTGTGACGACATTATCTTGAGTTGCCCTTACAGGGCGCAGATGGATTTGGCCGCTAATAGCCCGCAGCGTTGCTTCGGGATGAAATAATCTGCCCCTTCGGGGCGAGCTATGCCCAAGGCGAAGCCATTGGGGTAAAATAAGCTGCCCATTCAGGGCGAATTATCTGGATTGTGTTTATATGCCCAAGGCGATGCCATTTAGGTGAATTGATTGCCCCTTCGGGGCGCGGGTTGCCGGGCTGAAAGCCCAATTTAATCCAGCCATGGGGCAACGCCCCTGGCAAATTAACGGAATTCATTTTCCACGCCCCCGCTGAGCGGCAATTGTATTGCCGCTCGGAACACCGGATAATTTGTAAT
>CAYGFY010000036.1:0-19658 GCA_964349365.1 uncultured Bacteroidales bacterium
GTCGTAGGTCATTTCTTCGTCAAACAATCCCCTGTTACCTTTCTTTTTGTGCTTTCGTGTTGACGTGTATTTAATACAAATATGCACAAATTTATCTGAATATCAAAGAATTAATTGATAGAAGTTTTTTTTAATTATTTGCCAAAATTAAATTAATCCATTTTGGCAGGACTGCAAGTTAGATGTTGTCTTTCAGACAATTGACTGCGGTAGTCTTCGGAAGCAAAGTACAACAAAGGCAAGGATCTCCGGTAAAACCAAAATATCAAAGCATACTTTAAGGTTTCGCAAAACTTATCGCGGAAGTAGCCCTTGCGAGCATTTTTCAAGATGTTTTATGGTTAATCTGACAATAAAGGTAACACTTGTTTTTCGAATGAGTGTAGGGTTCAAGCAGTTGGGGGTTTCGGGCGCGGGCTTTTAGAGGCCTTGTTCTTCCGAGTGGCTTTATTAACTGTACAAAAACCTCTTTATGCTTCGCTTGGGGGTTTTGGCGAATTCTTCCGTTTTAATTTCAACCTGCGAAACATTCATGTAACTTGCAGTTTGATTGTTTATGTCTTTGCGGTGATTTTCCAAAACGGCAGGGATTTGATCCTCTTTGGTTTCATGTTTTTTGAAATATTCTTGATCGGGAAATATAAGAGCAACCAATTTTTGGCCACGCTGCACCACGACCGTTTCGGCAATTCCCGGTTTATTGTTGTAAAAAGATTCAATTTCTTCGGGATAAATGTTCTTGCCGCTTGGCCCCAACAACAAGCTTTTCGAACGTCCTTTTATGAAAATGTTGCCCTTGTGGTCAATTAGCCCCAAATCGCCAGTATGTAGCCAGCCATCATTGTCAATTGCCTCGTTGGTGGCCTCTTGGTTCTTGTAGTATCCGTACATTACGTTTTCGCCACGAACCAGAATTTCTCCGGTAATGTTAAGCGGGTCGGGAGAATCAATCTTTAGCTCGAGGGTGTCAACAATTTGCCCCGAGGCGCCCAGGGGGTTTTCACGCCAGTTAACGTAACTGATTAATGGTCCGCATTCGGTCATACCGTAACCCACCGTGAATGGAAATTTCAATTTCTTGAAAAACTTTTCGGTTTCTTGATTAAGTGGTGCGCCTCCCAGTACCAATTCGCGGAAATTCCCTCCAAAAGCCAACTCGAGTTTGATTCTTATTTTCTTCAAAATCAAGTTGTTAATAAGCGGGATTTTAAGCAAAACCTTAATAATTGGTTTTGATGTTGCTGGCAAGACCTGCTTTTTGTAAATTTTTTCAACAACCAGTGGTACTGACAATATCAGGGAGGGTTTAACCTCGCCAAATGCCTGAAGTATTATTTGAGGCGATGGGGTTTTGGTCAGTATGGTAATGTGGCATCCCAAAGTAAATGGGAAGAGAAACTCAAATGCACAACCAAAAGTATGAGCAAGAGGAAGAAACGAAACAATCTTGTCGCCAGCATTTAGTGGCATGTTTTTTTGGGCGTATCTTATGTTGGCCGCCAAACTATTGTGAGGAATCATAACTCCCTTGGCAAAGCCCGTTGTGCCCGAAGTGTAGCTAATCACCGCAAGCTTGTCGTTTTCGATTTTTGGCAGGATAAAACTTGTTGAATCAATGGTGGTGCCTTCTTGTTTTTGAGCTGGCTTGGTCTTTTCAAGAGCCGAGGTTGTTTCTTCCGAACGCCGTGCAAGAATTGAAAAATCTTCAATCCGCAATGCAGCAGTTAGTGCGGGCATTCTTTCGAACGCCAGTGGTTCGAACAAGTTGTCTTCCACGAATAGAATTACCGAGTCTGAGTGGTTAATAATTTGCTCGGCATCAGCAGGTTTAAAGTCGGGCAATATGGGAACCACCACTGCACCATAAGATATCACCGACAGGTAAACAATGCACCACCGTGCAGAATTTTTCCCCAAAAGGGCAATCTTGTCACCTGGCTTTATGTTTGCGGCTTCGAAAAACAGGTGGAGGTTGCTTATTTTCAGGGCAATCTCGGAGTACTTGTAACCTTCGCCCTTGTAGTCCGATAGGGCCACAAATTCCCAGTTCTTGCGAATGCTATCTTCAAGATACTGGCAAACCGTTTCTTTTAGCATTTTATCTCGTTTTAATGTTCTGTCAAATGTAAGAAAAAAAACATTAAACGAATGCTTAAAAGCCTGTTTTTTAGAAAAATACAAAAATCGGCAAGCCGTTTTTAACCTCGCCGATATTAATTGAAATAGCTTAAGGTCATTTTATTTCCCAAGTATCTCCACTTCGCAACAGGTCGTCCATACACTGAATTTCTGAATTCTTTTTTGCATGGTTAATTTGTTCTTCAACAAGGTCATCATACGTTTCGAACTGTGCCGACCTAATCACCCCAAGTGCAATTGGAAGCTCAGGGGGCATCATCCGGCCAAGCTTCCTGTGTATTCCCGGGTCGAGGCTGTGCTGGTTGTGAATTAAAATTTCCTTTTCCATTACGCCATCCTCGCCAATTTTCACGGCCACCAGCTTGTCGTTGCGCAATACTATTCCTTTTTCGCGATTCTTGCCAAATATCATCGGTTCGCCGTGTTTCAGAATCAATTGCCTGTCGTCCCTAACTTCCCTGTCGGTAATTTCGGAGTGGGTTTTGTCGGCATAAATCACACAGTTTTGCAAAACTTCAACAACTGATGTTCCGTCATGCTTTGCTGCCTCGTACATGACTTCAGAGGTGAGCTTAACGTTGCTGTCAATTGACCTTGCGAAAAAGGTACCTTGCGAACCCATTACCAAGGAGGCAGTGTTGAAAGCATGCTCAATGGTACCTTGCGGGCTGGTTTTTGTAACCACGCCCATCGGGGTGGTTGGGGAGAATTGCCCCTTGGTGAGACCATAAATTCTATTGTTGAACAGCATTATGTTCACGTCGATGTTTCGCCTTACAATATGAATAAGGTGATTGCCGCCAATTGCCATCGAGTCGCCGTCGCCGGTGGCAATCCATACGCTAAGGTCAGGATTTGCAATTTTGATTCCGCTTGCAATTGCGTTGGCCCTGCCGTGTATGCCATGAAATCCGTAGGTGTTAACGTAATACGGAAACCTGGAGGAACAACCTATGCCTGATACCACAACAAAATTTTCTTTCTTGTAGCCTATTTCGGGAAACACCTTAACTACAGACGAAAGTATCCCGTGGTCGCCACATCCGGGGCACCACTTTACCATTTGGTCGCTAACAAAATCATCCTTTGTAAGTTCAACCGGGTTTGGCTGTATTCTTTTTCCTTCTATCATTACTTGTCCTCCTCCAATAATTTGTTAAAATGTTCAGAAAGTTCAACTTCGTGGAACGGTTGGCCTTTAACTTTGTTAAATTGCAGGTACTTGAACTCCGGGTGGGTCATCCGCAAATAGTTTACGAATTGGCCGCTGTTTAGTTCGCAAACAACAATTTTCTTGAATCCAACCAACACCTCTTTTGTGTTTTTTGGCAATGGCATTATGTAATTGAAGTGTGCAAGGCTTATTTTCTTGCCTTCCTCCTGAAGGTTTGTCACGGTTGATGTTAGGGCTCCTTCTGTTCCTCCCCAACCAATCACGAGCAAATCGCCGGTCTTGTCGCCTTTAATTTCTTGAAGAGGAATATAGTCTACTACCCTGTTTACTTTTTCTGCCCTCAAGTCAACCATGAGTTGGTGGTTGTCGGGGTCTGTAGAGACCAATCCGTTAACGTGGGTTTTCTCCAATCCTCCAATTCGGTGCCTCAAGCCTTCAGTGCCAGGTATTGCCCATTTGCGAGCAAGTGTTTTGTCGTCTCTGCGGTATGGCTTGAATTCCTTGTCGTTGGGTTCGGCTATTGGCGGGTTAATGGGTGGGAGATCCTGCATCTTTGGTATCTTCAGAAGCTCTGATCCAAATCCCAAGTATCCGTCTGTAAGTAATATAACCGGTGTCATGTGCTCCATTGATAGTTTTGAGGCAATGTAAGCATAGTGAAAGCAATTGGCAGGGCTCGAAGCTGCAATTACAATTGCAGGGCACTCACCATTTCTGCCAAAAAGTGCTTGATAAAGGTCGCTTTGTTCGCTTTTTGTGGGCATACCTGTTGAAGGGCCCGCCCTTTGCACGTTTACTATAACAAGCGGAAGCTCTGTTATTACGGCAAGGCCAATTGCCTCGCTTTTCAATGATAGCCCTGGGCCGGAGGTGGTGGTTGCCGCCAACGAACCTGCAAAGCTGGCTCCAATGGCAGAGCAGATACCGGCAATTTCGTCTTCGGCCTGAAACACTCTAGCTCCCAGTGACTTGTGAAGCGATAGCTCCATCAGGATCTCCGTGGCAGGGGTTATTGGATAGGAGCCCAAAAACAACGGCCTGCCACTTTTTTCGGCAGCCGCCAAAAGGCCCCATGCTGTTGCAACGTTTCCGGTAATGTTTCTGTAGAGACCTTTTTCCATATTGGCTGGCTCTACATTTATGGTTGATGCAATTGCCTCAACTGTTTCGGCATAATTGTAGCCAGACTTGAGAACGGTTTGATTTGCAATCTTGATTATTTCCTTTTTTTGAAATTTTTTCTCCAGGTAGTCAAGGGTTGGTTGCAAGTCACGGTTGAACAGGAAGTACAGGATACCCAAAACAAACATGTTCTTTGTTCGTTTAGCCGATGGCTTATCAAGCTCAAGATCCGAAATGCTTGCAATTGCCAATTCGGTAATAGGTGCACTAATTACGTTGTAACCTTTCAAGCTTCCGTCTTCGAGAGGGTTGTTTTCGTAGCCTGCTTTTTCAATACCTTTGGGGTCAAACGTGCTGGAGTCAACCAGTATGGTTGCACCTTTTTTTGCCCATTTAAGGTTTGATTTAAGTGAAGCAGGGTTCATCGCAACCAAAACATCGCAAAAGTCACCGCTGCTGTAAATTTTTTTCTGCCCGATATGAACCTGAAAACCACTTACGCCTGCAATGGTATTTTGAGGGGCGCGTATCTCGGCTGGAAAATCGGGGAATGTTGCCAGATCGTTGCCAAAAATGGCAGCGGCTTCCGAAAACAAAGTTCCGGTCAATTGCATCCCGTCACCCGAGTCGCCAGCAAACTTTACCACAACGGTATCTCGGCTTACAACTTGCTTGGTGTTTGTCATAAAATTTGAAAGTTTTGAATGGGTTTGTTTCTTATGTGGTTTTTGAAAATCATGTGCTTGTACAAAAGTTTCTTAAAAAAGGCTACTGAATATACGGGTTTTGAAAAAAGAAATGCCAGCTTTAAATTTGGCCTTTAACGGTTAAGGTTATTACTTGCTCAAAATACTACTGTTTAGATTTCGGGCACGAAATTAGTGGTTTTAATAACGTGAACGACAAAATTTTTCATTTTGAACTTTCGAAAAAGTCTTATTTAAACCAAATTCAAATTATCAAAAAATTGAAAATTCTTGCGCTCTTACGTTTTTTTCAGTTACTTTTGTCCTGAAAAGTTTCTTTTATTGCTAACCAAAATTTTTTTAAAAAATGGCCTACATAATTAACGATGATTGCACCGCTTGTGGCAGTTGTATTGACGAATGTCCGGTTGAAGCTATAAGCGAAGGTGATATCTACAAGATTGATCCCGATCTTTGCACCGATTGTGGTGTTTGCGCGGATGTTTGCCCGGTTGAAGCAATTCATCCTGAATAATCACACATTCCACGGGTTCAATCCCGAAAAATTTTTCAAGGCCCGCCCACGTCGCGGGCTTTTTGTTTTTTTAACTTTGCAAAAAACCAAAAATGGAAAGCAAAACAAGGGGCGAGATGACTTTTTTGGGGCACCTTGAAGAACTCAGGGGCCATTTGACCCGCGGGGCACTCGCCATAGTGGCATTCGCGGCCTTGGCGTTTGCCAACAAAGATTTCTTGTTTTCAAAAGTCATTCTTGCTCCCAAGGAGACATACTTCCTCACCAACAGGCTGTTTTGCAGTTTGGCCGAAAAATGGTCAATACCCGCCCTTTGCATCAACTCAAAGCCGATCGAACTAATAAATATTGATCTGGCAGGGCAGTTTACCACCCACGTGGTTGTTTCGCTAATTGTTGGCTTCATTGTAGCCAGCCCTTATATCGTTTGGGAAATTTGGCGGTTTATAAAGCCTGGCCTTACGGCAAAGGAAAGGGCAAACTCGCGAGGAGCCGTCCTGGTAATAAGTGGGCTTTTTCTTACAGGTGTATTTTTTGCCTATTTTCTTATTGCTCCCTTGGCAATCAACTTTTTGGGAACCTATCAGGTTAGCGCGCTGGTCGAAAATCAAGTTGCTCTCAGGTCTTTCATTTCTACCGTGTCAATGCTCGTGCTTGCCTCCGGGCTCGTTTTCGAGTTGCCCGTTTTTGTTTATTTCTTGAGCAAGGTTGGGGTGCTTACTCCAGGCACAATGAGAAAGCAACGCCGTCTGGCAATTGTACTTATATTCGTGGTTTCGGCAATAATCACCCCACCGGATGTTTTCAGCCAAATATTGATAGCCATTCCGCTAATCATCCTTTACGAAATTAGCATCGGCATTTCGGCACGCATCGAAAAGAAAACCTTGATGAAAGATTGATGGTTTGACGGGCCAGAAAACGGAAAAATGAAAAATGGCTTATGAGTAATCAATGGCAGATATTGCAAATTAGTCTTCGAATCAAAAATAGAACATCGAAAGCCGAAAACGGCTATTTTGCTTCGCCGCGTCATTTTTCTGTCTTTTGGGGGTACGGGGTTTTGATGTTGCCCCTTTAGTGTACCTGATTGCATTGCTGGCAGCTCGTATCGTAATTTTTTTAATGGCAACATTTTAAGTGTTGTTTTTGAAAGGTTGGTCGGGCTGTGAGATATACAACATTAACACAAACCAGATGCAAAACCAAAAGAAAATAACCGCAGCAAGCTTCGACCAGATTTCCACCTGGGTTCGCAATTAAAAGATGTTTTTCGGCCGGGTGCATCACCTCTTGCTTATCTGATGCACGTAACAAATTTGTTTACACCATGCCAACAAAAAAAGTGGGCTGGCTGCCTTACAATTCAACAAAAAAACCAGAAAACCAATAAACTTACCGGCCCATCAACCTGTCATCTCTCATAAACCTTTGTTCGTTTTTTTTGTTGGGTTGTTATAAAAACAAATAATCACACGAAAATAACCTTGAAAATCCATGAATAACGCTCAATTTTACTACGACAGGCCCAAGAACGAACCTGCTTGGGCATACACCGAAAACACTCCCGAGCGAAAGACCCTGGAGAGAGAGCTTAAACGACAAATGTCAACCGAGCTTGAGATTCCCCTCTACATTGGCGGAAAGGAAGTCAAAACCGGGAATCTGGGAGTGGTGACCATGCCTCATGACCACGGGCACGTTTTGGCCAAATACCACATTGCTGGCCAAAAGGAAGTAAACATGGCAGTCCAAGCCGCCCTCGATGCCCATAAAAAATGGGCAGAGTTCTCGTGGGTCGAAAGGGTGTCAATTACCCTAAAGATTGCCGAACTTGTTTCAACAAAATATCGCTACTTAATTAATGCCTCAACAATGTTGGGTCAAGGGAAAAATGTTTTTCAAGCAGAAATTGATTCTGTTTGCGAAACCATTGACTTCATAAGGTTCAACGCCCACTTCGTTTCGGAGATTTACAACGAGCAGCCCCACTCGGAAACGGGAAATCTTAACAGGCTCGAATACCGTCCACTCGAAGGTTTCGTTTTGGCCATCAGTCCTTTTAACTTCACCGCAATTGCTTCAAACCTGGTGCTTTCGCCGGCAGTTATGGGCAACACCGTGGTTTGGAAGCCTTCTTCCGCATCAATGCTATCGAACTTTTACCTCATGAATATTTTCCGGGAGGCGGGTGTACCCGATGGAGTTATAAACTTCGTTCCCGGGCCAGGGTCAATGGTAGGAGATATTGTGTTAAAGCACAGGGATTTGGGCGGCGTTCACTTTACAGGTGGAACCAATACTTTTAATACCATTTGGAAATCGGTTGCAAACAATCTCGAAAATTACCGCTCGTACCCAAGGTTGGTTGGCGAAACCGGCGGCAAGGACTTCGTGTTCGTTCATCACTCTGCTAACTCAACCGAAGTTGCCACCGCGCTCGTAAGGGGTGCTTTTGAATTTCAAGGGCAGAAGTGCTCTGCCGCTTCAAGAGCGTACATTCCAGAATCGCTTTGGGAAGAAATCAAGAAAAAAATTGGCTCCAACTTCAAGAAAATGAAAATTGGAAGCCCCGTTGACTTTTGCAATTTCGTAAATGCAGTAATTGACAAGAAGGCCTTCGACAGGATTATGGGTTACATAAACATGGCCAAGGAAAGTGCCTACGCAGAGGTTGTTTTTGGAGGAAACGGCGACGAGTCAAAGGGCTACTTCATTGAACCAACGGTAATCTTGGCAAAGAACCCCAAGTTCGTTACCATGGAGGAGGAAATTTTCGGACCCGTATTGACCATTTACGTGTATCCCGACGACAAGTTTGAAGAAACCTTGAATCTTTGCGACGAAACCTCGCCTTACGGGCTCACAGGTTCAATTTTTAGCAACGACAGGTACGCCACCACCAAGGCTTGCGCAACTCTACGTTATGCTGCCGGTAACTTTTACATAAACGATAAGCCCACCGGTGCCGTTGTTGGCCAGCAGCCGTTTGGAGGATCGCGTCAATCGGGAACCAACGACAAGGCCGGAAGCCACCTTAACCTACTACGGTGGGTTAGTCCTCGCACAATCAAGGAAACCTTCTTGCCGCCAACCGATTTTCGCTATCCGTACATGCACGAAAAGGACTGCGCCTGCGGAAAAGGTTGCTGATTGGCTGGTTTTTGAAAAGGCAGATTTGATGCTTGACCCAGGTCTGCCAATCTGCTGTTGGTTTAAGCGAACCGTTTTTTGATTAAAAAATCGCTACTGCCCGACAAAAATTAATAGATTTCTCTCTGTCGGCCGGCCAGAGATATATAGAATAATTGAGAGCTTTGCAAGATTTAAAATGGAGTCTTTGATTTTGTTTTTTCTTGATTTTTTCCAGATGTAGGCTGTTTTTATTTGATTTTTCTCGATTTTTCCCGTTTTTTTTTTGACACTAATTGATCCTTTTTTCGTCCCCTTTCGGGGTCGATTTTTCGGTCTCTCGGGCTCTTATTTTGCGATCTGGCATGGTAATCCCGGGGCTCGTTTTAGATTGTAACAAATCGCTTCAAGAACGTGAAGGGTATGGGTCTTGGCCAATCCCTCGTACCGTGTTCGACCCGAGCCAAACCATCTTTGCATACCGCCGAAAGTGCGCTCGACCACGTACCTTGTTTTGCTTACCAGTTTGTTGAATACATTTTGCCACTGGCTCAAGGGTCTGTAATTGTACCCTTTTAAAAATTTTTTCGGCAGTAGTGAAAAAAACAATCGATAAGGGCTTATTTTTAGCTTCTATTCTCGCCAACAAGTTGCTTGCCAACTTGTTTTTTTCAAAATCAATTCATAAAACGGCATTTTTGTACTAATTTTATCCCCTCGAAAATCATTAGTCTTTACAGGGTTTAAAATGTTGCCTTCTTTAAAATCCTATTGTTACTTCGACAATGCTGCCACAACCCCTGTTTATGAGGAGGTCGTTGAGCTTATGGCAGATATTTTGCGCAATACCTTCGGCAATCCATCATCGCTCCACGAACCCGGTCGAAAGGCAAAGGTTGAAATCGAGCAGGCACGTCGAAAAATTGCCGAACTTGTTAATGCCCGCCCCTCAGAAATTTTCTTTACAAGCGGTGGCACCGAGGCCAACAACATAGCATTGTGGGGTTGTGTTAAAGATTTGGGACGAAAGACCTTCATAACCAGCAAGCTGGAGCACCCTTCGGTTTTAAGGCCATTGAAAATGCTACAAAGCCTATTGAATTGCACGGTGGCATACGTTAATTTTAATTCGAGAGGAGTAATAGACCTCGAACATTTGGAAGCTTTGCTGACCGAAAACAAGAATTCGGTTGTTTCGTTAATGCACGCCAACAACGAAATAGGCAACCTGCTGCCGGTGAAGGATGTTTCCGTCATTTGCAAAAGGCACAACGCACTTTTTCACTGCGACATGGTGCAAACAGCAGGTAAGTACAACATAGACCTTGAGCGGCTTCCTGTTGATTTTGCCGCTTTCAGTGCACATAAGTTCCACGGACCAAAGGGTATTGGAGCACTTTTCGCAAGGTCGGCCAACACCATTACTAGCCTGGTTAGTGGAGGCAAGCAAGAAAGAAACTTCAGGGCCGGAACTGAAAACACCACGGCAATAGTTGGAATGGCAAGGGCATTAGAAATCAACCATCAAAACTTAGACGTGAATTACTCCAAAGTTTTCGGGATAAGAAAATACATTCTTGAAAAGATACAAACCAACCTACCCCAAATTAAAATAAACGGCGACTTTGACGGTAGTGCATTGCACAGCATATTGAACGTTTCGCTGCCTCCCTCTGTTGACGCTTCCCTTGTGGTTGCCAAGTTCGATATTAAAGGTGTATGCATTTCGTCGGGCAGTGCTTGTTTGTCGGGCAGCACAAAGCCCTCACCAGTTATTATTGCCCTCAACGCCAG
Source organism: uncultured Bacteroidales bacterium (assembly GCA_964349365.1). Lineage (GTDB taxonomy): Bacteria > Bacteroidota > Bacteroidia > Bacteroidales > UBA7960 > UBA7960. The sequence goes on from CAYGFY010000036.1 coordinate 10,583, forward strand.
TGACAGTTTGCCGAGCCTCCGCATTTCAATCAGCCCTTTTAACACCAAAGAGGAAGCCGATTTGCTGCTTTCGGTGTTGCAAGAAACGATTTTCGGGGTAAGCTAAATCGCAAATAATCCTTTTTGGTAATCAAAAAAACAATTTCAAACACCAACAATTAATCAAAAATGGAGTGCCTGAATTTTTTGCAAAAGTTTGAAAAGTCGCAAACGCGCAATTCGCTAAAGGCGATAATAGGCAATACACCCTTGCTCGAGATTTTTTTCAAGTACAAGGGTACCACGAGAAGGGTATTTGCAAAGGCCGAACACATGAATATGACCGGCAGTGTTAAGGATAGGATGGCATTCCATATCTTATCGAAGGCGTCAGAGTCTGGCGATTTAAAAGAAGGTATGGAGATATATGAAGCTACCAGCGGCAACACCGGTATTTCGTTTTCGGCAATTGGAAGGGCGCTTGGGCACAACGTAAATATTTTCATGCCCGATTGGATGAGCGAGGAGCGAAAAAACATAATCAAGGCACTGGGGGCAAACATAGAGCTGGTAAGCATGGACGAAGGTGGATTTTTGGGCAGCATTGAAAAAGCAGATCTAAAGGCTGCCGAGAACAACGGTTTCTTACCCCACCAGTTTAGCAACGAATTAAACATTGATGCCCATTACTCAACTACGGGCCCCGAAATTTGGTGGCAGCTGAGGTTTAGAAACCTTACGCCCGACGCCTTCGTGGCAGGTGTTGGCACAGGGGGAACACTAATGGGGGTTGGGAAATACCTGAAGGAGAAGAATGAAAACATAAAAATTCACCCCCTGGAACCCTCAAACTCGCCCACCCTTACTACTGGCTACAAGGTCGGAAAGCATCGAATTCAGGGTATTTCCGACGAGTTTATCCCTTCTATTTGCAGGCTTAACGAACTTGATGAAATAATTTGTGTTGATGATGGTGATTCAATTATAATGGCACAGATGCTCTCTCAAGTGCTGGGGCTTGCTGTGGGCATTTCAAGCGGGGCAAACCTTCTCGGGGCCATTATGGTTCAAGAAAAACTCAACAAAGACACCATTGTTGTTACCGTTTTTGCAGATTGCAACAAGAAGTACCTCACCACCGATCTTCTTAGAAAAGAGCAAGTGAAAGGAGGCTTCATATCTCCACAAGTTGAGCTGCTTGGCTTCCTCTCACACAAAAGGGTGTGCATGACATGTTGCGATTCAGGGGTTTGTGCTGAATGTGGACTGCCCGAGTCCGAGTACCAACTGCCAAGTTGCATCAGAAGAAGTTAGGAGCAGGTTTTTTGTTTTAGCCAACCTACAACAGCATTTCGGTTTTCTTGGAAAAAACACCGTTGGTAACGATTTAATCTTCGAAAACCCCCGCGGGAAAAAACCCCTTTGTTTACCCTGGAGGGGGGTGTAAGAGGGCCTCTTTACAAGCCAATTAAGGAGCGATTGCAAAACGTTTTCGACCCCTTGTAGCCACCCCGGATGCCGAAACAAGCAAAAGTTGCACTGCGGGTTTCATGAAAGCCTTTGTGGCAGCCCATTCGCCCCAAGTAAAAAATTAAATGGGCGCCAACAACATAACGATGCTTGCACGCGATTAGGTTAAAAGGCATTGTAGAAATTCCGAAAAATTGGCCGCATTAATGTTATGACCGATAGTTTTTTAAACAGGTTGGTTTTTTCCGCTATTACCTTGGGGGCATCCGCCTTAAAATTGTCGAAAAGTTGCTCGGCAATAATTTGGGGTGCGGATTAGGGGCGGTTGTGCCCGTGCTGGCACTTAAGGGCACTACCTTCACCATGTTTCATTCACCAAGCCAAAAGAATTTCCGACCTTGCAAACCACGGCAACATTTGGCAAAAACCCCGATGAACAGGGGCTTCACCACGTTAAGCAATTGCACGGTTTGGATTTGACATACTGGTTCAGGGGGTAAAGTAAACTTCGAAAAACCATACCAGCGGGGCTAGGATTACATTTACAACCGACACACCAACGAATTTGGGCATCACACAGCACCCCTGATCAAAGCGCCGATTGTCAAACCCTGGCTTGACCTTGTCCGTTAGTTCTTGATTTTTGTCACGAACTAACCTAATGCCTCAAGTCTGAATTTCGAAAAAATTAATAACGTAGCTAATCTTCCTAACGATTTTTTTAGTACTTTTGCGGCGGAGAGATGGCAGAGCGGTCGATTGCGGCGGTCTTGAAAACCGTTGAGGGTAATACCTCCGGGGGTTCGAATCCCTCTCTCTCCGCCAAGACAGGCCTCGCGCTAAAGCGCGAGGCCTGTTCCGTTTCTTGCCCGGGAGCGTGATGGTGATTTGAAGCCAAGCCTCACCCTTACTTTGCGTTAAACAAAAAGCGCAATACCTTTTAAGTTTAAGGTAGTGCGCTTTTAATGAAATGCGTCTAAGAAAAACCCTTAAATCAAAAACAGCGGTTTGTCGCTAAACGATTCGTAAACCGGACGTAAACGGTTTATGTTATAATGCTTGTTAATATCAACCAACTTCTTGGTACTGGTAACAATGTCAACGGGAATATTGTCGTAGCGGCCGTTTTTCAAAATTACCAACCTTCCGTGAATGCCTTTAAGAATAAGATCAAGTGCAAGGTTTCCGTAAGCCATTGGTACTATGCTATCAATAGCATCAGGGTCACCCGAACGGACCAAGTAGCCCAGGTGTTGATTTATGGTTTCAACCCTGCGGCCGTTGTTAAATTGGGGGCTTAGTTCTTTAATTTTTGCCGAAACAGCGTCGCCAATTCCACCCAACTTGGCGTGGCCAAACATATCGGTTTCGGTGCTCGAAAACATCATGTCAACCCCCTCGAATGCTGCCCCCTCGGAAACCAAAACCACGGAGTACTTACTTGGATGTTTTTTTCGGTCTTCAACCAACAACTCGGTAAGGTGTTCCATCTTGAACTTGTATTCTGGGATTACGCACCTGTTTGATGCACCTGCCATTGTTGGAAGCAATGCCGTGAAACCAGCATAACGACCGAAAACTTCAATGACCAAAATGCGCTCGTGCGAACCAGCGGAAGTTCGAAGTAGGTTTGTCATGTGTATCGTGCGAGTAACGCAAGTGCTGAAACCAATGCAGTAATCTGTGCCTGGCACATCGTTGTCCATTGTTTTTGGAATTGCAACTACTTTTACCCCTTCCTGGTAAAGCCTTACAGAATAGCTCAATGTGTCATCGCCACCTATGGGAATCAAGTAGTCAATGCCTATGAACTGAAGGTTATTTAAAACCTCTGGAGTTAGGTCGTTAATGTCTTTGGTGTACTTGTCCTTGTAAAAGTCAGGCACGTTTTTTAGCGGAACGTGGCTTGGCCTTGTCCTCGAACTGTGCAGGAAAGTTCCACCGGTACGACCTGCCCTGTTTACCAAGTCCTCGGTGAGCTCGATAAAATTTGTACTATTGTCGGCCTTTTTGTCGCGAACAACCTCGATTAATCCGGCCCAGCCGCGCCTAATACCAACTACTCTGTATCCTTCGCGAAGAGCCCTTATTGTTACCGCACGTATTGCTGGGTTTAGGCCGGGAACATCGCCCCCGCCTGTCAAAATGCCTATCGTACCTTTGAATTTTGGTGTTGTCATCCTAGAATTATTTATCTTGTTTTTATCAAACGAATTTTCGAAAAAGAACACGAAGGTACGAAAAAAACTGCTTTTTTGATAAGATTTTCTGCCATGAAAACAACTTGGCAAGCCATTTTTTGTTAAAAATTGTACTTGCATTAGTGCTTTTGGCACAACAATTCATCAAAACACGTTGTTTTATTATCTTTGGTGCTGCAAAACTTTTATCGCAATTAATTAAACCTACCTATGGAAAACTTCGTTTTGTACAACCCCGTTAAGCTACACTTTGGGCAAGAGGTGGTGTCAAAGATAGGCAATTCAGCCTCGAAAATTGGGTCAAAAGCTCTGTTGGTTATTGGAAAAGGCTCTGTAAAACAGAACGATTCTTACCGTCAAGTCACCGAAAGCCTCCAAAAAGCAAGAGTTGAATGGGTAGAATATTCGGGCATAAAACCCAATCCAGTTATTGAAGATGTTGATAAGGCATCTCAACTTGGGAGGGAAAAGGAAGTTGACATGGTAATTGCCTTGGGCGGTGGCAGTGTTGTTGATAGTGCCAAAATGATTTCAATTACAATACCAACAAATCATTCGGGATGGGAGTTTTTTAATGGCAACAAAATTCCCCAAAAGGGATTGCCGTTACTTTGCGCTTTAACTCTTGCTGCCACCGGTAGCGAGATGAATCCATTTGCCGTGGTTCAGAACGATCAACTGAAGAAAAAGTTGGGTTTTGGAAATCCGCTTATTTTTCCCCGGGAAAGCTTCTTAGACCCTGCTTTTACGAAAAGCGTGCCGGCACAGCATACTGCCTTTGGGATAGCCGACCTGGTGGCACACAGCCTTGAAGCTTGGTTTGGGTATGGCGAGGCCACTTTGTCAGACAGGTTTGTAATTGCCACGATTAAAGAAGCCATTGATTACGGGCCTAAGTTGATGAAAAACCTTACCGATTACGACCTGCGTGCCAAGATAATGTATGCGGCAACTTGTGCATTAAATGGAATGACAATGCCCGGGCGTAAATCAGGCGACTGGGGTGTTCATTCCATCGGGCATAGCCTTAGCGTTATGCTCGACATAGCCCACGGGGCCTCACTAACAATTGCATATCCTGCTTGGCTAAAAGTGCAGATAGGCCGAATTCCCGAAAGAATTGAGCAACTTGGCAGGGAACTTTTTGGAGTTTTTACCGCACAAGATACTATAGAGGCCCTGGAAGGATTTTTCCGATCCATTGTCTGCCCGCTTAGCCTTAAAGAGGCTGGTTTTAGTATTGACGAAAACCAGAAAAGGAGACTTTTGGAGATTATGGCACAAAACGGCGTGAGCGGAATGGCTCACAAGTTAACCGGCGACGACCACAAGAGGTTGGTGGAAATTATGGTTAACAATATTTCTAATTTAGACCAACAGGCTTAACATCACCACTAATGCCTGATCGATTGTTATGTCATGAACGAAACCCGCGGCTAACTTAACGATTTTAACTTCTGGGGCACTCTAGCCCGTTGGCAATGTAAAAGTGGCACGGCACGCTCTGAAGCCTTGGTTTGCTTGCAACGTTCAAGCTGCAATATTGTTTGATTTTGATTGGGTTGCCGTCTGGGCAGTAATCGAACGTCAGCCTTTTAGGTGCCGTTGGTAACAAATCTTGCCCTTGGCTATTGGTTTTCGCCTTTTTCCCGACCAGTTGCAGTTGCTGTTTGGAAGCTTACCAGCATTTGGGCACACTTGATTAAATAGTTTCATGACCGATATTTTTCTGCCCTTTTTGGGTTTCGTATCCCCCCTTTTTAATTTAAAATCGACTTGGATTGTAGTGATAAAGGAAATGAAAGAGTACTCTAAAAGAATTAAAGTACTACTCGGGCATATTCCCGTTCATGTCGAACATGTTTTGCCTTTCTTGAACCTTTGGCGGTGACCCGAACCTGTATCTAACGTTTACTCCAAACCTTCTATTGTCGGTGTAGCGATTGCCCTCAACGTTCATGGCTCCTTGTTTTAGAGTGAAGTTTGTAACCATCGTGCGAAGCACATCGTTGGCACTAAGGCTAATGCTTAGCTTGCCGTTCAGTAACGTTTGGTTTAACCCGAAGTTTAGCATTCCGAAGGTTTCCAACTCGTAAAAGTTAAATTGCCCCTTGGTCATCATGAACCCGAACATTGTAAGGCGGGTATTCTTTGCCAACCTTAACGAGTGAAACGTAAACAATCTCCAGCTGCCGCGTTTGAAGGTCAAGGGCTCGTTTTGGTACAGTCCGTTGTACTCGTTTAGGTTGTATTGTGCACCACCCACACCAAAGTAACGGCCACCGGGCGGAATTGCCAAAATAAGCCTGAAGTAAGTTTCGGTGTTTTTGCCAAGATTGTCAAAGGTTCGAACTGATACATTTGGGTTATTGTTGTCTTGGTAAACAACGTTGGAGAAAATATTGGTAATGTAGTTACGACCGAAGGCAAAAACCGGGTGCTCGTCAAAGCTGAGATTTACTTCTATGTTATTTGAGAATTGGGGCGAAAGATTTGGATTTCCTGCCTCGTAAAGAAACTCGTCAACATACCTTCTGTATGGATTTAAGTTTTGATATCCGGGTCTGTCAATCGTGCGTCTAAATATCAGGAATCCTTTTAGGTCAAACCCTGCTGCAGACAATATTTTACGACTCAAAAAGGCATAAGGAAAAATATCCCAACGATCCACATCGAAGTTATCCACCTCGGGTATTATTTGGTTTCCACGCATAACCGTGTTTTCCAGCCTTGCCCCGGTTTTCAGGGAGAAATTGCCCGGAAGGTCAATTGATGCTTGAGCATACAGTGCATTTATGTTCTCGTTGTAGTTGTAGGTATTGTTTCGCTGGGGGTCGCCAACCCAATTGTTGTTGTTTTGCAAAAAATATTCTGCGGTACTTTCGAACCTTTGAAATGCAACCCTGAAACCTGTTTCAAGACTTGCCTTGGGGCTGAATTTGTACGTGAGGTCTGACTGCGCGTTGAAAGAGTGGCGCACTTGCGAATTTTCGCCCCGGCCTTGAACTGGGTTAAACTGCGGAATGGCGAACAGGATTTCGTAGTCTTGAACAGAATTGTTGTTGCTAAAACCGTAGCCAATCTTAGTGTCCAGCTCCGAGCCAAGAGTGTCAATCTTCCATTTCATGCTCAGGTCTTGTTGTAGGTTCAAGAACCTGCCATCAGTGTTGTTGAGGTTTTGGGTTTCGCGCAATTTTACTAATGAAGGATTGATGATAATGTTCAGGTTGTCAGACTCCGATTTGCGAAGGTTGCCGCTAATCCTCCCGTCGTAAGCAAGATTAATACCTTGCCTCAAGTCATGGCTAATCCCGTACCTCAAAAACCCATTGTTGCTGCCCGTTGATGATTGCGAGGTTGTATTCAGGTTGTTGTTAGTTTGCAAAAGCTGCAGCGAGTTAAGCTCCTCTCCTTGTCCGCTGTAATTGTAATTTACATTAAGGTACTTGTTGGTCTTGAGACCACTATTGTTTAGCGAAAGCCCAATAAACCTGTTTCCGTGCATTCCCTGATTGAAACCTGTTGAAACCGACCCGAAAGTACCCAAAGAAATGCCTTCTTTGAGAACTATGTTAATAATGCCGCCACTTGCTGATGCCGAGTACCTTGCCGATGGTGTTCGCATTATTTCTATACGTTGAATTGCGTCAGGGGGAAGACTTCTCAGAAGATTGGTCATGTCTTGAGGGCTCATTCGTTGCTCGCGGCCGTTAATATAAATGGCTGCCGGGGTTGCACTGTTCAGGAAAATGCCCCCGTCTTGGTCAACAAATAGTCCGGGTGTTTTTTCCAAAACTTCCAAAGTATTGGTGCTAATGTTTACCATCGGCTCGGGGTCAATTATCAACTTGTCGCCCTCTTGCCGAAGGTGTGGGCGGCGCGAAACAATTACAACCTCGCTCAGGGCAATTGCATCGTCTTTCATCACAAATTCGAAGCGACGTTGCGAGGCTACCCTTATTGTTTGTTCAATGGTTTCAAATCCAACATAACGTATTGTAATAATGTAAATACCATTGGCAACAGTTTCGAATACAGAAAACCCGTGGTGGTTTGTTATTGAATTTAGCACCACGCTATCTTGTGTATTCAAAAGCTGTACGGTGGCACCAATGAGGGGCAGTTTTTCATTATCTTTTACAGATATGGTTAAATTTTGGTTTTGCGCTTTGGCAATTAAACCCGCAAAAACTAAAACTGAATAAATCAGCGCATTCCTCATAGTGTTTTTTCAAATTAAATTTTTACAAAATCACGTCATTAAAACGGATTTGATGGGTATTTGTTTTGCGAGAAATGCAAGATAGGTAAAAGCCTTGGGAAATGTTTTGCCAATATCAATTTTGTAGTCAAGTCGTGGGCAAATCAATCACAAATTTTTCAATGATAATTACTATTTTTGCGCTTTGGAAATTCACCGTGAAGATATTGGCAAGATAGATCAAAAGCTAAATTTTGCTCCTGCGGTGGTTATTCCAGGACCAAGGCAAGTTGGAAAAACAACCTTGGCACTTCAACTAGCCAGAACTATCAAAAAACCTATTGTTTACCTCGATCTTGAAAGCTACCGCGACTTAGCCAAGTTGGGCGATGATCCGGAAACCTTTTTAGAATACCATCAGGATAAACTGGTAATACTTGATGAAATCCAGATGCGTCAGGAGCTATTTGCGCTTCTGCGAAGTGTAAATGATAGAAATCGCAACGTAGGTCGCTTTTTATTGCTTGGCTCTGCTTCGCCCGACCTTGTGAAAGGGGCTTCCGAGAGCTTGGCGGGAAGAGTTAGTTTTTTTGACCTAAACCCATTAAAGTTAAAAGAATTTAGTTCGAAGTTCGCTCAGGAGCATCTTTGGTTTAGGGGTGGTTTTCCATTAGCCCTGCTCGCCGAAAGCGACACCGCATATTCTGAATGGATGCAAAGCTTTATTCGCACTACATTCAAACCGATTTGGGCAAATTGTTCGGTTTTAGCCTTAATCCGTCAATTTCGGAAAAACTGTTGATAATGTTGGCCAACAGTCATGGTCAATTATTTAATGCCCAAGATTTGTCAAGATCAATTGGAGTTTCATCACCCGTAGTAACTCGTTACAGCAATTTTTTGGAGGGAGCTTTCCTGTTACACCAATTAAAGCCTTGGTTTGCAAACATTAACAGGCGTCTGGTTAAGTCGCAAAAGGTTTACATAAAAGATAGTGGTCTGCTGCATTGATTGCTAAACATAGAAAGCTTTGATCAACTGACTTTTCATCCGGAAATTGGCTCATCTTGGGAAGGCTATGCCATGGAGCAAATAACTTACCACAAATCAAACCAATTGAAACCGTACTTTTCCGCACTCATTCGGGAGACGAAATAGACTTGGTCTTGGTTATGGGGACTTCTATTAATTAATTCTTTGATGTTCAGTTAAATATGTGTATATT
>CAYGFY010000037.1:0-16514 GCA_964349365.1 uncultured Bacteroidales bacterium
AATATACACATATTTAACTGAACATCAAAGAATTAATTAATAGAAGTCCCCATAAACAATATGTACCTTTGTTTTCATGAGGCAATTCTTTCTTTGTTTTTCGAAACAAAAACTTTTTCAAGAAAATGGCAATAAACAAAAACATCGCGATAAGCGAAACGGGTTTTCTGTTCAATCCTTCAACAGGTGATTCATTTAGCACCAATCCAATAGGCCAGAAGGTAATTCTCTGGTTGCAATCAGGACTAGACCAAGAAAAAATTCTTGAAAAAATGCAAGAAGAGTATTTTGTTGACAAGGACACTGTTGAAAAGGATATTCAAGATTTCGTTTCGCTTTTGAAAAGTCATCAAATCTTGAAAGATGAAAAATAAGGCTAAAATTACGGTTGCTGTCACGGGGTTGAACAACATTGATTCGCCCGGCCCGGGAATTCCCGTAATAAGGGCTTTGAAAGAAAGCAATTTCTTTGATGTCAGGATAATTGGGTTGAGTTACGAGGCTCTTGAACCGGGGCTCTACATGCGCCACTTGGTTGATAAATCGTATTCGGTTCCTTTGCCTGCAGCCGGCTCGGGAGCATTGCTCGAAAGGCTCGGCTACATAAACCAAAAGGAAAAAATCGATGTGATTATACCGAATTTCGATGCAGAGCTGCACGGGTTCATCAAAATCTCCGAAACACTTCACAATCAATTGGGCATAAGGTCATTCTTGCCATCGGCTCATACCTTCGAATCGCGCCACAAGGCTGTGCTTGAAGATTTTGGCAAGGCAAACGATGTTAAGATTCCGGTATCGAAAATGGTTAGTAGTGTTGCGGAAATTAACAAGCTCGAAAAGGAGTTTTCCTTTCCGGTGGTTGTAAAGGGAAAGTATTACGATGCCTACATTGCATCAACACCCGTGCAGGTTGTATCTTATTTTCACAAGGTTGTGGCCAAATGGGGTGCACCGGTAATACTACAGGAGTTCGTTAACGGAACGGAGGTAAACGTAACCGCAATTGGCGACGGCAAGGGTAGATGCATAGGAGCCGTACCAATGCGAAAATTATACATTACCGACAAGGGAAAAGCTTGGGCGGGTGTTTCGCTTGACGACCCGGAGCTAATCGAAATTACAAAAAGGGTTATTTCAAATTCAAAATGGAGGGGAGGATGCGAGTTGGAGTTTATAAGAACCAAAGATGACGATTACTACCTCCTTGAAATGAATCCTCGCTTCCCTGCTTGGGTTTACCTGGCGGTGGGCTGCGGTCAAAACCACCCCGAAGCACTGGTCAAAATGGCCCTGGGTTACCAGGTAGAGCCCTTTGAAAGTTACGAGAATGGCGTCATGTTTGTGAGGTATAGTTTTGATAACATTGTTAAGATTAGCGACTTCGAAAGGATTTCAACTAGCGGAGAACTATAAAGGCATTGATCGGCAAATGTTTCAAAACTTAACTTTTGTCAGATTTCGTACTTTTTAGGCCCCATCCCCCTAAAAGGGAGGGAGCAAACCTTTTTCAATGTTCCCTTCAGGTCATTAAGGGGTTAAAGAAGGTTACAACATGCCTAGATTTGTTTTTTCCGAATTTTCTAATTTTGTGCAGATTCGTTTTGGTTAATAACAACTCTGGTTAAACTAACTAATTCATATTAAGTTAAGAAAAAACACCTAACAATGGTTAAGCTTGCATACGAAAGACCTCTTATCGTAAAGTTAAATTCGGGTCTAATGAACAAATTCGGGACTAAGAATCACGTAGAGGCTGTAAAAGAAATTGATGGCGTGGCGGTAAAAGAGATTATATCGCAGTTTGGTTCGCCCTGCTTTGTCATTTCTGAGCGCACCATCCGCGACAAGTATCGCGATGCTTACAGGGCTTTCTCCACTCGTTATCCCAAGGTTGGGTTTGCTTGGAGTTACAAAACAAACTACCTGGATGCTGTTTGCCGAACATACCATTCAGAAGGTGCTTGGGCCGAGGTAGTTTCGATTTTCGAATACGAGAAAGCAATAGCCAATGGAGTGAGCGGTGAAAGGATTATTTTCAACGGTCCTGACAAAACCCCTCAAGACCTGCTAACTGCTGTTAAAAACAACTCGCTAATACACATCGATCATCTTGACGAACTTTACCTGCTTGCTGGCATCCTGAAAGAAACCGAAAAAAAGGCAAAAGTTGCAATTAGAGTAAACATGGAAACCGGGATTTACCCCGTTTGGGATCGTTTTGGGTTTAACTTCGAAAACGGCACCGCCTGGAGTGCCATTAACAAGATTTTTGCAAATCCCGGCATGGAACTGGCGGGCTTACATTGCCACATAGGCACATACATCATAAGTGTAAATGCCTATGCAATTGCTGCCTCCAAGCTCTGCGAACTTGCACGGGCCGTGAAGGAAAAATATGATGTTATGGTCGAATACATCGATATTGGTGGTGGGTTCGCTTCTTATAACAATCTAAAGGGTTCTTACCTTAGAAGCATCGACATTATTCCAAGTTTTGATGATTATGCCGAGGCAATCACCACCACAATTCTAAATTTCGGATTCAGGCCCGAAGAACTACCCACGCTTTTCCTTGAAACTGGCCGAGCGCTGATTGACGATGCGGGATTCTTACTTGGTAGCGTTGTAGCCTTGAAAAGGTTGAACGATGGGCGCAGGGCAACAATACTTAACATTGGGGTAAACATTCTTTTCACCTCGTTCTGGTACGATCATGAAGTTTCTCCTGCCCAAGAATTCACAAAGTACTCGGAAGATATGGTCTTGTACGGGCCACTGTGCATGAACATTGATGTGATTAGGGAAAGCGTTAACTTGCCGCTGCTTAACAGGGGCGATCACGTGGTAATTCATCGCGTTGGAGCATATAACATGACACAATGGATGCAGTTTATTCAAATGAGGCCGGCAATTGTAATGATTGACCTGGAATGCCAGGTACACCAAATAAGGAAAGCAGAAACAATGAGAACCCTTGTTGACCTGGAAATGGTACCAGAACACCTTGTAAACAGCTCAATTTGACAAATTGAAGAAAGCCTCTCCGCATATTCAGGTTTTTTTGGAAGGGATAGTAAAAAGCTACTCCCAGATATTTTTTTCGCAAAACAGGTTTCTTGGTCTGCTGGTACTTGCAGTAACTTTCATAAATCCTTTTCTGGGAATATGTGGTGCTTTCGGGATTGTATTGATAAACCTTTTTGCCTTATTGTTCGGCTTTGACCGCAACCAGGTACGCGAGGGCTATTTTGGATTCAATGCCCTTTTACTTGGGCTTGTTTTTGCTTTCGAGTATCAGTTCAATTTGGCTTTTGTCATAGTTTTTGTGTCAGCTATCTTGCTTCTTTTATTCACAACTGCATTTTTCATTGAATTTTTGGCAAAGTACAAGCTGCCTTTTCTCACGTTGCCATTTTTGGTTACCTACTGGCTTTTTTATTTGGGAATAAGCAATTTCTCGCTAATTAACTTCCAGGAGCAGTATGTTTTTGTCGAAAATTTCAAAGCAACAGCCTCGCAATCGGCGGTATATGCTTTTGCCTATTCGATGAATGAGTTGCCATTGCCCTTGCTGGCAAAAAGCTATTTCATGACTTTGGCCGCAACCTTTTTCCAAAACTCGATACTGGCGGGAATAATTGTTGCAATCGGAATTTTGGGTTTCTCGCGTATAGCATTTTCACTCACGGTTATTGGCTACCTAACGGCGTTTTTGTTTTTCAACATTCTTGGAGTTGACACGGTGTTCCTTACCGATTACCTTGTTGGGAGCAATTACATCCTTTTCTCCATTGCCATTGGCTGTTTTTTCGTGATTCCAAACAAATGGACATATCTTGCCGTGGTATTGCTTACTCCAGTTTTAATGGTATTTTACTTCAGCTTGTATAAAATTCTGATGATTTTCCAACTGAAGAGCTTCACGCTTGCCTACAGTGTGCTAACAATATTGTTGCTTGGATTTTTAAACAGGAGCCGCTTTCACAAGTACATTCAGCAAGTGACAATTCAATACTATTCTCCCGAAAAAACCATTTACAAGCATATTTCAAACAGCAAGCGGTTTGCCCACGCTCATCTTGCAAAACTTCAATTGCCCGTTTGGGGCAAATGGAAAGTCAGCCAGGGTTACCAAGGAAAAATAACCCACCTTGGTGAATGGTCATGTGCGCTCGATTTTGTTATTGTTGACAACAAGTACAGCAGCAACAAGAACGACGGAACACGTCTGGAAGATTATTATTGCTACAACAAACCGGTTATTGCGCCATTTGATGGCTATGTGTTTGAAATGATAAACAATGTTGAAGATAACCCGGTGGGGTGCGTTAACATCGAAAAGAATTGGGGCAACACCATAGTTTTGAATCACAATAATGGCCTGTTTTCTCAAATCTCGCATCTTAAAAAAGACAGCTTCAAGGTTAAGGTTGGCGATTTTGTCGAAAAGGGCACAATGCTTGCAAGTTGCGGCAATTCAGGCCGTTCGCCCGAACCTCACGTCCATTTCCAAGTACAGTTGTCGCCAAAAATAGGGTCTATACCAGTTTCATACCCAATAGCCTACTTTTTGGAAGAATCATCTGGAAAAGAAATCCTTAAAACCTTTCAGGTGCCGGTTGAAAACAGTGCGGTCTCTAATGTAACAGTTGCCGAAACCATCAAGAAAGCCTTGAGCCTACTTCCGGGGCACACGTTAAAGCTTACCAACGAAAACCAACCCGAGGACTCGGCCGAGTGGAAGGTTCAAACCGATTCTTACAACAGGACTTTCATTCATTGCGAAAAAACCAAATCTTACGCTTGGTTTGCAAACGACGGTGTAATGTTCTACTTTTACGATTTCGAGGGTAGCCGCAAGTCGTTGCTTTTCCGATTTTACCTTGGCTTTTACAGGGTTTTGCTTTCGGCTGGCACTCAATTGGAGGTTGTTGATTCTTTTCCCCTAATGTACTTCAACAAGAAGCCGGTTCAGGTTGTGCAAGATTTGTTCGCGCCATTCTTCCTTTTCTCAAAGGCAGGTTATTCATCAAATTGTATTTATTGCGATAATCCCAACGTACCAAGTAAAATTAAAATTGGCTCTTCGGCCACCTCATTTTTTTTCAACAAAAAAATTCAGGAAAGGTCTTTCGAGATTAGTGTTTCCGGGGGCAAACTGGTTGCTTTTTCAATTGTTTCTTCATCACAAAGAATAAACTACTCATGCGAACTTTATTGACAATGCTGCTGGTGTTGGCCCTGAAGATTGCTTCGGCCCAGGAACCGCTTACTTACAGGAGTGCCGACAGCCTGACTTACAGCCAGTTTGTTGGCAAGAAATTTGCCGAATTACGATACACGGTAAGGCAGGCCCTGAGGCAAGAAATTGATTTTTATTACCTGCGAATGCGAATGGGCATTTCTTTTTACGAAAGAATGGATTACGATTCGGCCACTCGCCATTTTCGCAGGGCGGTTGAAATGAATCCAGCAGACGAAACCGCAAAGGAGTATTACTATTTCTCCTTGCTGTTTTCGGGCAGAAACGACGATGCCGAAGACTTGGCTTCGAGTTTTAATGCCGACTTCAAAAAGAGGTTGGGTATCAAAGAAACAAAAAAGCCTTTTAGTGAAGTTTCGTTTGGTGCGGGGGCAATCATTAACCCAAGTATTCAGGAAAACAAAAGCTTGATTAGCGGGTCAATCCAGCAGGTTGCGCTTTCAACTTTTGAACGCAACACTTATTTTGCAAACGCAATATTTAAGAGCAAGCCTTCCTCGCGATTGTCAATTTTTAACGGGCTTGCCTTTTTTCAAAGCAATGCAACCGGTGTTTTGAAACACCCAATTCAACCGGGTACTTTTTCAACGGATTATTCCAATTCGTTTTTTCAGGTAAACCTCCAGGCTGCATATTCCTTTCCGGTTGGGTTGCGTATTGTGGCATCGGCAGGGTATTACAACGAAAAATCGTTTTTGCTGGGTTACGATCCCGTGGCAAACAATCCCCAAGAGTTGATTCTGAACCTACCGTACAATCACAATGCTTTTTCGGGAGCCCTGCTGGCAGGTCTTCGAATTGATCGTTTTGACCTTTTTGTTAGCGGATCTATTGCAACCTTGCTGAAGAAGAACCAGAAGCAGGCCGAATTTGGAGTGGCCTATTTCCCATTTGGCAATCAGTCAATTTTTTCGGTTAGCAGGGTTGCATACCTAAACAACTCGGGCAATCAAAGCATCATTTTTTCTCAAAAATTAGGAGGGAAGGTTAGCGAAAACCTTTGGGCAGATTTTGAGGTTGAAACTGGAAACATGCATGGATATTTGAAAGCGGCAGGTTTTGTTGCGTTTAATTCTGCTGATCCCCTGTATTTCAATTCGAGCCTCAATTTACGGTTTTTTATAGGAAGCCTAACCATAACACCCACTTTTGGTTTGCAACTTCGAAAAGGAGAAATTTTCGAATCTGCCGCTTCCAACCAGCAGGGCAATCTTTCGGCAGTTAAGTACTGGAATCAATTGGTGAGCCTTTCGGTACGATATCGTTTTTAACATTTTTGCAATCTAATTGAAGTATGAGTAGTATGCTTAAAACACGGCACTTTCGCGAATTTCCTTGCCAAAAATTCATGTTGGCTCTTTGGGAAACAATCGTTACGAACAATAAACAACACTCAATGATGATAGTGGCAGCACTGCTGTGGTTATTTGTTTTTTCGGGCCAAAGCATGGCCCAAAGTCAGCAACAGTTACGCGATGCTTTTGCTGCGAGTATCAAATACGAAACCAATAGAAGATATTCTGATGCCATCGGTGCTTTGATGGGTGTTTATTCGGCTCGTTCATACGAGGTGAACCTGCGCTTGGGTTGGTTGCACCATTTAAACCAAAATTATTCCGAATCAATATTATTTTACAAAAAAAGTATTGAGATCATGCCCGCAGCCACAGAACCTTTGTGGGGTATTATAAACCCGTACTCTGCCATTGAAGATTGGGTTAACGTTGAAAGGACCCATAAATCAATTATCAGGCTCAACCCGAAAAATTCAAAGGCACATTATTATTTGGGATTGATTTTTTACAACCGCAAGAATTACACCGAGGCAAAAAAATACTTCGACGTGGTTTTGAACTTGTTTCCCTTCGACTACGATACCATGCTAATGAGTGCCTGGACCAATTATTTCCTCGGAAACTTTGCCAATGCAAGGGTTCTTTTCAACAAGGTTTTGCTAATCAGCCCTAACGACAAGTCGGCATTGGAAGGGCTCAGCCTAATTAAGTAATGTGGGTTAACCAAGATATTTGGTCATTGTTTTGCTTGAGTTTCCTCTGTCAAGGTTTTTTAGGTTTTCAGGCAAGTTGTTACTGAACATCACCCGAGCAATCTTGTTTAATTGAGTAATTTTGACAAAAACTTCTATCATGCAAATTATTGACGGAAAACAGATAGCGCAAGCAATTAAAGACGAGATTGCCGCCGAGGTTGCAAAGATCAAAAACAACGGAGGCAAGACCCCGCATCTTGCGGCCATTTTGGTGGGCGAAGACCCTGCCAGCCAAACCTACGTGAGCAGCAAGGGCAAGGCTTGCCACGAGGTGGGTTTCGATTCATCTACATACAAACTTCCAGCCGATACTTCGGAAGAAGAACTCCTCAAAACCGTTAAGTTCATAAACAACGACCCCGACATTGACGGACTAATTGTTCAGCTTCCACTACCAAAGCACATCAATCCCGACAAGGTAATTGAAGCAATAAAACCCGAAAAAGACGTTGACGGTTTTCATCCTGTCAATGTTGGTCGTATGACTATTGGCTTACCGTCATACATCTCGGCCACCCCAAATGGCGTTCTGGAGCTGCTCAAGCGAAGCGGCATAAAGACCACCGGCAAGAACTGCGTGGTGCTTGGCCGCAGCAACATTGTGGGCAAGCCAATGAGCATATTGATGATGCGTCAGGCAGAGCCTGGCAATGCCACCGTAACGGTTTGCCATAGCCGCACCCAAAATCTAAAGCAAGTAACTGCTGCCGCAGATATTTTGATTGTGGCAATAGGCAAGCCCGAATTCGTAACTGCCGATATGGTAAAGGAGGGAGCCGTGGTAATTGATGTTGGTATTCACAGGGTAGAATCAGATCAAACCAATTCGGGGTTCAGGTTGGTTGGCGATGTCATGTACGATGAAGTTGCCAAGAAGGCATCGCATGTTACACCGGTACCCGGCGGCGTTGGCCCAATGACAATCGTGTCGTTGTTGGGCAACACATTAAAGGCCGCCAAGAAAGAGATTTACGGGTAAAATGAGATAATTAACGGTTGCTCGATGATTTAATTGAACTCAACTAGAAAGAGTCAGCCCTGTAAATTATTTCCTGGTAAATTTAGAAGGTTAATGCTGATTTTTTGGGGGCAACAGGTTAGGGCTTGAGTTTATCAACAACATCGGCGAGTAGAGCAGAACCGATAATTTATTGTTGATTTGCCAAAACCACAAATATTAACTGGTTGCAATTTGAGGTCAGTTGTCAGGTAATTCGCGCAAGAAAAAACTGACGTCATGCACAAAAAAACAAGCTAACCCACCAAACCCACCGGGTACAAGGTTGACAACAATTAACAAATTCAAGCCACCAAAAAAATAATACCCGAAACTGATGAAAAGCGGCAAACCCCAAAACCTTGACCCACGGCAGGAGAAACTGCTTGAGGACGGGTTATTGCTACCTGTTATGGAAATGTTTTACTCGGTGCAAGGCGAGGGATACCATACCGGCAGTGCAGCCGCTTTTTTGCGCGTGGGCGGTTGCGATGTTGGCTGCCATTGGTGCGACATAAAGGAATCATGGGACGCATCGATACACCCGCTTACAAGCATCGTAAATATCTCGGAAACGATAGCAGCGTTCAAGGCTACCACGGTGGTTGTAACGGGCGGAGAGCCCTTGTTGTACAATCTCGACCCACTTTGTCGCCAGCTCAAGAAAATGGGCTTGCAGGTTCACCTCGAAACCTCTGGTGCATATCCCCTTTCGGGATTGTTCGACTGGATATGCCTCTCCCCAAAGCACGATTCGCCACCACTGCCTGAATTGGTGCAAATGGCCGACGAACTCAAAGTAGTTGTTGCCCGTGAAGAAGATTTTGCCTGGGCCGAAGAAAGCAGTAGCCTTGTTAAGAAAAAGTGCATACTATACCTCCAACCCGAGTGGAGCAAGTACGACCACGTAACCCAAAAAATAGTTGATTACGTGAAGCAAAACACAAAATGGCACATCTCGCTGCAAGCCCACAAGTTTATGAGAGTACCCTGATATAATTGACAATTAAGAATTGCCAATTAACCATTTTCTTCCAGACTTTTTTTCGTAAATTTGACGTTAATAAAACGATATGACAACGTCAAGAACCATATTGTTGATTTTTCTTTTGCTTTTTGGTTTGACTTGTTCGGTAAAGGCTATTAATAGTCTGCAAAACACACCGAGCAGGGCGGCACGGAGGCACTTCGAAAATGCCCTTGAGGCCAGAAACCTTCTTGACTACCAAAATGCCATAAGCCACCTCGAAAGGGCAATTGCCCGCTCACCAAATTATTACGACGCTCATTTGTTAAAGGCCACAATTTTTTCCAAGACTGGCCATTTCGAGCAAAGCATTGTGCATTACGAAAAGGCAATCAAAATCGACCCTTCAGGTCGCCAGGAGGTTCACCTTCATCTTGCCGAGGCCTACCATAAAACGGGCAAATACCTTTTGGCAAAAAACCAATACGAGCAATTTCTGAAATTGGAGGGAAGCAGCCAAGCCCTCCAAGATCAAGCAAAAAGGGGAGTTGAAGGGTGCTTGTTTGCCATTGATGCCATGCAAAACCCCGTTCCGTTTGAGCCTATAAATATGGGAAAAAACATAAATACTGAATTTTCGGAGTACAGCCCTGCCTTGACTGCCGACGAGCAAACCATCGTTTTCACGCGTAAAGTGCCTATTACAGACCATCGAGGTCAACCAACAGGGAGGTATCAAGAAGATTTTTTCGCTGGCAATCTGGTTGATGGCATTTGGAGTCAAGCCTCGCCCCTTGGCTCCCCAATTAATACTTTGGGAAACGAGGGTGCACAGACCTTGCTGCCCGACGGCCGTTTCATGTTTTTCACTGCCTGCAATAGGCCGTATGGATTGGGCAGTTGCGACATTTACTTTTCAAGGCGAGTTGGCGGCAACTGGTCGGTGCCGGTTAATATGGGAGCCCCGGTAAGCTCACCTGCTTGGGACTCGCACCCGTCAATCTCTGCCGACGGTAAAACCCTTTATTTCTCGAGTGCTCGCGCCGGGTCAGTTGGGCCAAAAGATATTTGGACGAGCACCCTCGACCAAAGCGGTCAGTTTTGGAAAGAACCACAAAACCTCGGCCTGGTTATCAACACAACCGGAAACGAATTGTCGCCATTAATTCACCCCGATAACCAAACTCTTTACTTTGCATCTGATGGGCATCCGGGTATGGGAGGATTGGATCTTTTCGTTAGTCGCCGCGATTCGCTTGGCAATTGGCTAAAGCCACAAAACCTCGGCTACCCCGTAAATACACACGCCGATGAGTTCGGACTGATTGTGGGGGCAAGTGGCAAGAATGCATACTTCGCATCTGATATGGCCGGCGGTTTTGGGCAAAAAGACCTTTATCATTTTGAACTTCACGAAGGGGCAAGGCCCAGCCCGGTTACCTACATGAGGGGCATTGTTTTTGACATGAAAACCAACGAAAGATTGCAAGCCATCTTTTTGCTCATCGACATTGAATCTGGCAAAGAAATTATTCGATCTTCGTCCGACAGTCACACGGGGGAGTTTTTGGTGGCAATCCCCACTGATAGAGAACTTGCCCTAAACGTTTCAAGGGATGGGTATCTTTTCTTTTCGGAAAATTTCAACTACACCGAAACTCTTACCGGCGCAGAGCCATACATGCGAGACATACCCCTAACCCCAATCGAACATGATAAGACAACAATATTGCGAAACGTGTTTTTCGACACCGACAGTTACCAGCTCAAGCCGGATTCCGAGTCCGAGCTTGCAAAATTGGTTGAGTTTTTAGTGCAAAATCCATCAATAACCATCGAAATAGGCGGGCATACAGACAACATTGGAAGCCTTGAGTACAATACAGAACTTTCTGAACGGCGGGCAGTAGGTGTTGTCAGCTTCCTGACCAACCAAGGCATTGACCCAAACAGGCTTTCCGCCAAAGGATATGCCTTTAACAAACCCATTGCCAGCAACCAAACCAAAGAAGGTAGGGCAAAGAATAGAAGAACCGAGTTCAAAATCACCTCACAATAGCAAGACTATGATTGACAAGTTTGACCTTTTTAAAATACTGTTTATCGACATAGAAACAGTGCCAATGACTTCCAGTTTTGAAGATCTTCCGGGGCATTTCAAACCCCTATGGGAAAAGAAGGCGCAAAGAATTGCCAATCCAAATAACCTTGGACCAGAAAAACTTTTTGACAAGGCAGGCATTTTCTCAGAGTTCGGGAAGATAGTTTGCATATCGGCAGGATTTTTCAGGATTGAAGGGGAGCAGCTCACTTTCAGGGTAAAGTCTTTTCACGGACACCACGAAAAGGTCTTGTTGGATGAATTTGCAGCACTCCTGAACGAGCACTACAACACCGACATGCACTCGCTTTGTGCACACAATGGCAGGGAGTTTGATTTTCCGTACTTGTCGCGCAGAATGCTGGTACACGAAATTACATTACCCACAATGCTCAATAATTTTGGAAAAAAACCGTGGGAGGTAAATCTGGTCGATACCATGGATATGTGGCGTTTTGGCGACTACAAGAGCTACACCTCGCTTGAATTGCTTGCCGCAATTTTTGGTATTCCAACACCCAAGGACGATATTTCGGGGGCCGACATACACAGGGTTTACTGGCAGGAAAATGACCTCGAACGGATTGCAACCTATTGCAGCAAGGATGTGGTAACCATTGCCCGATTGTTTATGAAATACTGCAACCTGGGAGTCCTTGAAGAAGAAAACGTTTTTTATTTTTGAAACGCAAAATAGCTAACATCAGGCTAAGCAAATTACCAAAACTTTTTTCTATTTTTGCCGCAGGTAATGTTTTTTTCATACCCACCCTAATACACTTTAAAGCATGGTGCTGCAACCACTCGATTGGGCAATTGTAGGCCTTTTCTTTGCAATTCTTTTAACCATAGGCTACCTTTCGTCACGGCAAGCCGGCAAGAGCACCACAAACTTCTTTTTGTCGGGTCGCAACATGCCCTGGTGGCTATTGGGGGTTTCAATGGTTGCCACCACTTTTTCGGCCGACACGCCCAACCTTGTTACCGATATGGTTCGCACGGGTGGAGTGGCAAGCAACTGGCTTTGGTGGGCGTTTTTGCTCACAGGTATGCTCACGGTTTTCGTTTATGCCAAACTTTGGAACCGCAGCAAGGTAATGACTGATTTGGAGTTTTACGAGTTGCGCTACAGCGGAAAAATGGCGGCCTTTTTGCGCGGATTCAGGGCAGTTTATCTAGGGTTTTTCTTCAACGTGATGGTGATTGCTAGCGTTTCGTTGGCATTTATAAAGATTGCAGGAGTTATGCTTGGGCTTCAGCCAGCACCCGCGTTGATCATTGCCGCGGTAATAGTAGTTTTCTATAGTGGTTTGGGAGGGTTGAAATCAATCTTGTGGACAGACCTATTTCAGTTTAGCTTTGCAATGCTCGGTGCAATAATTGCTGCAATCCTGGTCATCAATGCACCGGAAGTTGGGGGTTTGTCGGGCTTGTTTTCCCATCCCAACGTGGTTGACAAGTTGAGCCTGGTGCCAAAAATTTCTCAGCCAGAGTTGTTCTTGAGCATTTTCTTGATACCCTTGGCCGTGCAGTGGTGGGCGGCATGGTATCCGGGTGCCGAACCGGGTGGTGGCGGGTACGTGGCGCAGCGCATGCTTTCGGCAAAGAACGAAGATCACGCCGTTGGGGCAACATTCCTTTTCAATTTTTTCCACTACGCCATGAGGCCATGGCCCTGGATTATAGTGGGTTTGGCTTCATTGATAGTTTTCCCAGACATTCAATCAATGATTGACCGCTTTCCCGAAGTATCGAAACAATACATCAAGAACGACTTTGCCTATCCTGCAATGTTGAGACAATTCCTACCGGTTGGTTTGTTGGGCTTGGTGGTGGCATCGCTGATAGCAGCCTTTATGAGCACCACGGCGTCGCAGCTCAACTGGGGCTCATCGTACCTTGTCAACGACTTCTACGCCAGGTTTCTTAACCCTGTAGCAACCGAAAAACAGAAGGTGACCGCGGGCAGGTTAAGCACGGTATTGCTAATGGTTTTTTCGGTAATGTTGGCCTTGGTTTTGCAAAACGCACTACAAGCATTCCAATACTTGCTAATGATTGGTGCCGGAACGGGGCTGCTTTACATACTTAGGTGGTTTTGGTGGCGCATCAACCCGTACAGTGAAATTGCCGCGATGGTGGGTGCCGGAGTCTTCTCCCTGATTTTCATTCTAATAGAAAACAACGCATTAACTCGAGTTCCTGACACCGATTTGATTAACGTAATAGGACTCACAATGTCAACGGCATACTGGGGTATAACCAAGTTCTTGGGGGTGGTTTTGCTTACTTCAATCACTTGGATAACAGTAACATTCCTAACCCCGGCAGTAAGCGACAATACCTTGCGGTCGTTTTACACCAAAATCAGGCCCGGTGGCCCAGGCTGGAAACCGGTTGTTGACCGTGCCAATGCTGAAAACCTAATCTTGAATAAAGAAACCAACCTGAAATGGGATGTGCCGACAGGCATCTTGTGCATGATTTTTGGCGCCATGTCAATCTACAGCGTTTTGTTTGCCATTGGTAGCCTACTTTACGGAAATTACCCCGCCTTGAGCATATTGGTTGCCATCGCGGCGGCATCAATAACCTTGCTGGTCAGGTTTTGGAAGAAGTTGAAATCATTTTAGAAGATGGAATTATAGCAAACAAAATGCTTCGAGGTTTTGAACAAGCAAGGGAGTGTATTTTCCCGGACTGCAGGCGTTTTGCAATCGAGTATATTGGCAGCGGCCACATCACCTACACCTACAATTAATGGATTGAAGCTTACTCTCGCCATCATGTTTTGTAAAAAATAATCGCGGTCGTTTTCCCAAACCCCTCGGCAACTGCCATTACCAACGAAAAAAATAACTCTACAATTTTCGAAAAGAACCGGGTCAATGGAAATTTAAGAAATAATTACCCCGCCCAAGGGTGAGCTTGGGCATTTCGACCCGTCGGGCACCGCTTAAAGACTAACAATTTTCTTTGCAAATTCATACAGACTTGAAGATACCACCGAAGCTTTACAGTCATTTGAAGCAAACAGGGACTTTGGATGGTTTTTGAGCCCTTGCGGCGCCCTTGGCCCGGCACGGCCTGAAAAAGCAATGAAGGATTTTCTGGGTGTTTCGCACAGGTTGTGCAACTCGTCGATGCCGTGAAACAAGGTGCGGAAGGAAAGCTTAATGTTGTTGCGAATTACTCAATTTTTTCAACTCGCGGTCCAAAAAAATGGTAGCGAACAAAGATTTGACAAATTCCTGTTCAATACCTTTAAACGTGGTTCGATACTACACGAAAACAAACAACAATGTCAATCCGCAAAAAAAATGGCGTGGCAAACATAATCCTCGACACGGTTTGTCCTGGCTCCTTGATTTGCGATTACAGTGCTGCCCTTGGTGGTGTTGCAGCCAACGCCCCTGAAAATATAAAAAATCACAACACTGAACTCCTGCCCCAAAAAACCAAGTAATTTTCAGATGGATTTGCAAAGGAGGTTAAAAAATTCAACAGCAAGGAAGAAGTGAGAACAAAAGGGCAATTTGAACACGACCATCATCATAACTAACATGCGAAAAACTTTAAAAAATTAAGCACGGCGCAACCAGTCCTCTTTTTGCAGCCGCATACATGAGCCAATTAATCAGAAGGCTTGTCACGAAAGGGGCCACACCGTGGCAACGCCCTCGAACCGGATAAACACCACCAGTTATCCCACCATGAGTTGATTGCATTTTTAAAATAATACGAGCATCGAGCAATTGCCCAGGCTGACGAAAAGGCAAGGCAAGTTGATGAGTACGGCGGTATGAGTTTAGTAATGAATTATCACATAAAGTACTGGTTGAGAAACGGATCGGCATTAAATCTGAAGGTTTAAGCGGCGGCAGAATG
The DNA here is from genome assembly GCA_964349365.1 of uncultured Bacteroidales bacterium. Lineage (GTDB taxonomy): Bacteria > Bacteroidota > Bacteroidia > Bacteroidales > UBA7960 > UBA7960. The sequence continues at coordinate 15,270 of CAYGFY010000037.1, forward strand.
GTAGGCAATAATTGAACTTTCGCTTATTTCGGTAACCAACAACGAAGTGCCGGTAAAAATCCCCGACTTTGCCCGTGGTGCTTGAGATAAACTGAAAACAGCAAAATATTACACCGTGAGGAAATGAGCGAATAGTGGTTTAGGGTTGAGTAGTTGGAAGATTCTTGATAGCCATAAATTTTGCACTTAACGTCGCCTTTCGGTCTTATCCAACGTAAACCCAAAGGTTGTACCCACACCCGATGTGCTCCTGACGTTTATGGTTTGCCCGTGGGCTTCAATAATATGTTTTACAATGGCCAGGCCAAGGCCGGAGCCGCCCTCATCATACGAGCGCGACCTGCTTTTGTCGCCTCGGTAAAACCGCTCGAACAATCTTGGCAGTTCATCGTGCGGAATACCTTGCCCGTTGTCCGAAACCTCCACGAGTATTTTGTTGTCCATGTCGTAAAAACTAACCTTTACTCGGCCACCTTCAACTCCGTACTTTATGGCGTTGAAAACCAGGTTGGTCATAACCTGATGTATCCTCTTTTTATCGGCAAAAACCTTTACCGGCAATTCGGTGCTTGTTCCAAAGAATAGACTGGTTTTTTTTTCAGACGCCTTGAGATCAAGAAATTCGAATACCTCGGCCGAAACCTGAATAATGTCAAAAGATGTTGTGTTTAGCTTTACCTCGCCCGATTCGAGCATTGAAATCTCCTCAAGGTCTTGAACAATGCTTACCAGCCTGTTCACGCTTTGCTCGGTTGAGTGAAGGTACTTGCGATTTATAGCAGGGTCGTCAATTCCACCGTCGAGCAGGGTTAAAACGTATCCTTGAATATTGAAAATCGGGGTTTTCAGTTCATGTGATACGTTTCCCAAAAATTCTCGTCTGTATTTTTCAAGTTTTTTCAGCTCTTCAATCTCCCTTGCCTTGGCCGAAGCCCATTCTGATACTTCTTGACTGGTTTTCGATATAATGTCGTCGTCGTATTTTCCAGCCACTTTTTTCTGCTCGCTGGGTTTCTTTGTTTCGTGAATTATTTTGTAAATCAACCTTATTCTATCGTAAATGAATTTCTCCAACAAGAACCTAAAAAGGAAGAAACCACCCACGAATAAAGCTGCGTTGCCCAAAAGCAATGCCTTCCAGAATAGTTTGCCGTAAACGATTAAGGCAATGGTGGTGAAAATCATGGAAGCCCCCAGGGACAGGAAAAATGCCGCAATCAGGGCAATTTGGCGCGTGCTGGCGTT
>CAYGFY010000038.1:0-15742 GCA_964349365.1 uncultured Bacteroidales bacterium
ATATCGCAAATATAAACAAAAAATCAATACAAAATACTGTTAATCAAACTTTTAAATGGTTATTTCCGTGCATGGGTCTCGATGGGTGTTTGGTGACTGGCAAAAAACGATTGTTTGGCAGTTGGGGGTAGGCTGTTGGCCATTAGATATTTGCCATTACCTTTCACCTCTTCGGCCTGTATCCCGATTTTGTGAGTATTTCTTGCGAATTGGGGTTTGCTAGCAGTTGCGGCAGCGACACTTGCCCGTTTTTGCGCATGTACTCGCGCACTATTTGCCAACCTATGTAAGCAGCAGTTTTTGGAGGAGAGTTATTGCCAAATGGGGCGGTGAAGGGTGAATCGCCCAAAAATTTGGTAATTGCTCGCCTATCGCTTGAATATAGCATTTGATTTTCGAGAAAAAAAGACCAAACAAAACCGGTATTTTTTATGATCCAGTCCATTTGCTCTCTTGTATATCCAATTTTCAGAGAGTCGGGAGTTGTAGGCAGCATACAATCTAAAAAATACAACAATTTTCCCTCGTGAATCATAAAATCGATAAAGGATTCGGGAATGGTGGAATAATAACGTAAATGCTTTTGACCTAATTCCTTAAACACGTCAACAATTGCAAAAGAAGGCTGCATGAAAAACCTCATGTATTTAGGCACACCTATTCTGGAGTAAAAGTTGTAGTTCATGCCAAGATACAAATCGACCCCAATGACCAAAACATTCTGCTGGTATTTAACCGGATATTTATAATCGAGTCCCGAAATGTATGTGAAAACTTGGGGGATCTCCTCATCGGGAAAATGATACCTGTAATATTGAAAGGCTCTTGAAAGACCCTTCTCCAGGTCGCCAACATTTTGCCAAAATTTCCTTGAGTCTTTGTAAAGTGTAATATTGAGGCTATCGGTAATGTAGGCTAACAATTTTTGCTGACCCTCTTGCGTGTAAATTTCATCACCCAAGAATACTCTAAATTCTTCAACAAATGGTTCGATTTCGCATGTCAGGTTTTCCGGCTTAATGCCAAACAACATGTTTTCGTAACGTCCAATTCTTATATTCACATTTTCGAGGCCCGAAATGTCGGCCTGAAAGAACGGTCTCTTGCCCGACTTACCGCAAGCAAGCATAATCAAAATTGACAAAAAAACAATGAATATTCGAGGTTTTATCATGGCAAAATTGTCGGTTTTATCCAAAAAACAATGAAAATGCAATAATATTGCAAGCACTTCTGAAATTTTCCTAGAATTATTGACGTTATTAAACCATTCACGACATTACACACAAAAAATATGAAAAAGATTTTACTTTCGATGACTATCTTGTTAGTTCTATTTACAACAGCAGAGGCTCAAGATTTCAAATCAATGCGATTAGGGCTGAAGGCTTCACCTTCTTTTGCGTGGCTAAACACAGAAACAGCAAGTTATAAAAGAGATGGCGTTAAGCTGGGTTTCTCATACGGGTTAATTGTAGATGTGCCTTTTAGCAAATCAGCAGACTTCTCATCCGGGGTTTTCATAAACCATACTGGCGGCAAGTTGAATTTCAGCGACATAAGAGAAGAGAGTATAACCAGCGTTTCCAGAAACTATTCATTATCTTATCTTGAAGTGCCAGCAACAATAAAAATGCGAACTTCCGAATTTGGATATTTCACTTATTACGCCCAATTTGGTCTTGATTTTGGGTTTCAAATTGGTGCCTCAGCAATGGAGTCTTATGGCAGACCGGTTAGACAAGTAGATGATTTCAACAAAGAAACTCATTTTTTAAGTTCGGCCTTGATTATGGGTATTGGCACTGAATATGCCTTCGGAGGCAGAACTGCCTTGAAGGTTGGAATTACTTACAATAATGGATTTTTGGGTGTTTTGAAGGGTAAAGACAATTTGGGTAGAACAAGAAAGGCCACGGCCAGCTCCTTCGAACTTAGCCTCGGGGTAATTTTTTAATAGAAATACAAATAGCACACAATCTAGCGTTGATGCTGTCGGCGCTAGATTTTTTTTGAATGTATGTACATTTAAAAAAAAATCATTGCCTAACTTTGCGTTGATTGAATAAATAAGGTAAGCAATTGCTTCGGTAAAAAACGACAATTGATGAAAATAGCTCTTGCACAAATAAACTTCAAGGTAGGCGATTTTAAGGGCAATTCCTCAAAGATAATTGAGGCCATTGTTAGGGCACGGTTAGGCGGTGCCGCACTCGTGGTGTTTTCAGAACTGTCGGTTTGCGGTTACCCCCCCCTTGATTTGTTGGAAATGAACGATTTTTTAGATAGCTGTTCGGAATCCGTAAACCAAATTGCACATCATTGCAAGGGTATCGCCGCCATCGTGGGTGCACCTTCCAAAAACGGCAACAACTACGGCAAGAAGCTTTACAACTCGGCTTACGTGCTTGAAAACCAAGCGATAAAGAGTATTTACAACAAAGGCCTTTTACCCAACTACGATGTATTTGACGAGTACAGGTACTTTGAACCAGCCACATCCTTCAAAATCGTTGAAGTAGCAGGAAAGAGAATAGCCCTCACTATTTGCGAGGACCTATGGAATGTTGACGACCGACCCCTTTACAACATAAACCCAATGGGGCAGCTTTCGGCACAGAAACCAGAATTGATTGTTAACATTGCGGCATCGCCTTTTTCGTGGAGCCATGCAAGGGCAAGGGAGAAAACTTTTTCGGAAAATGCCATCAGGTACAAACTACCCCTTATTGTTGTTAACCAGCTTGGATGCAATTGCGAGTTGTTGTTTGATGGTCGGTCGGCTGCCTACAATTCTAAAGGCGGACTAGTATTTAGTTTCGAACCTTTTACCGAGGGGTTAGAAATAATTGATGTTGAGCAGCTAAGAAAAAGCTCGGCCAAACCGGCAATGGTCGAGATAAACGAGAATGAGAAGAACAGGCTTATAAAAACTGCAATCGTTAACGGGGTAAAAGATTACTTCGGAAAACTTGGCTTGAAAAAGGCCTTGGTGGGACTTTCCGGGGGCCTAGATTCGGCGTTGACACTTGTTCTGGCTGCCGAGGCACTTGGAGCAGAAAATTGCCGGGCGGTACTCCTGCCCGGACCGCATAGCAGCGACCACTCAATAACCGATGCCAGGCATCTTGCCGAAAGACTCGGGGTTATACATGAAGTCATCTCCATAAACTCAACGGTCAAGGCACTCGAGAAATCCCTTGAAGACCAATTTAATGGAACCCAGTATGGCATTGCGGAAGAAAACCTCCAGGCACGGGCAAGGGCAATAATCTTGATGGGCATTGCAAATAAATTTGGTTACGTGCTGCTTAACACCTCCAACAAAAGTGAAGCAGCAGTTGGCTACGGCACCTTGTACGGCGATATGGCAGGAGGCCTTTCGGTTATTGGCGACATTTACAAAACCGAAGCTTACAGCCTTGCGCGGTACATAAACCACCACGAAGAAATTATTCCGCGCAACACAATTGAAAAACTACCATCGGCAGAACTAAAACCCAACCAATTAGACACCGATTCGCTACCACCCTATGATGTCTTGGACGTTATTCTCTACCAATTTATCGAACAGAAATTGCCAGCACGACAGATTATTGCAAATGGTTTTGATGAAAACCTGGTGAAAAACGTTTTGCAAAGGGTTAACTCCAATGAGTACAAACGCAAGCAGACCCCACCTGTTCTAAGAGTTTCCACCAAGGCTTTCGGCCCCGGCAGACGGATTCCGTTGGTGGCGTGTTTCGGAAGTTTGCAATGATAAGAAAGTAACAAGTTTTCGTTATTTGAACGGGTTTTTTTGAGACGCAATTCCTTAACAGTTTTCTGTGAGCGTCGGCTCTGATTGAGTGCCATACCCGCAATCATTCTTTTTTAAGCGATAACCAAAATAGTTCATGAATTAACGTGAGTTCGACCCAAGCGGCCTGTTTTTTCAGTTTTTCATCATCAATGATTTCTGGTTTTAGATAAGGTTTCTTTTCCAGAAAAGAATAGGCTGTCAATCCGGAGATCAAGTTTGCCAAGAAGTTCTCGACGAAACGGCGCCTTGCGTGTTCTATCTGGCAAACGTTTTTCAACCGGTCGTTGGCCATTTTTATCAAGGCCCTCTTTCTCGGGTGTATCTAGTATTGCATTAGCATTAGGCTGTTTTTCATATTCTTTCGGATCTTTGTAACCGGGTTAACTCCGCCCACGAGCAAGCTCTCGAACAAGTCCTGGCTCATTTATCCCTTGTCGCCAGGGACCTTTCCGAACACCTTCTGGTGAAATCTCTTGTTTTCCAGCGGATTCCTGTCGTCGCTGTTGGCCGTGGTAAACATGAACGTCAATACCCACCCCCTGTCGTTGATTATTATGTTAAGCTTGAACCCGAAGAACCAGCCGATGGAGCAATGCCCCCTTGTGGCAAGACCCTTGAACGTCTCGTGTTGCTTCTCTCTCTTGATGTGGCAAACCCTCAGGGGTGCGGAGTCAATGTAGGTCGCCCCGGTACACTTGCCAAGGCAAAACATCTTCAAAAGGCATACCACCGGGCCAAGGGACTCTTGCCATAGTTCAACGAACCTGTGGTAGAAAACCGTACGGGGAAACTCGCGCTTGAGAAATTTTTGCACGTGATGGATATAAAAATGCTTTAGATTCCTGAATTGACCCAGGTTGAACGATACCGGATTGGTAATTACCTCGCTATCTGATAGTGAAAATTTTCGGTTCGTTGGCATTACACCATTGTCTTCTGTTAGAATGTGTCCCCTCTTGGATAATTCAAATTGTGGGCAGAATTAGTGTATTACAAGGAAAATTCCTGTAACTTTGTCGTTGTTCGTTTGCGAGAAATTATTTGTTATGTCTTTGACCGTTAACACTTTAAAGATACAAGTAATTCTGCGAAGAACAACATTCTTTTTGGTTTTTTTCTTTCTAGCATCGAACTCGCGTTAATTGGCTAATTTTTCGGGATCAACTTTTGGTTCGTGGTTGGTACCTTTTCACCGTTATCTGTCCTCCACCCTCTGATTTTATTTCTAGTGCCCGTGACAGGCATCAGCACATAAGCCTTTAAACCTTTAGTTTTTCCCCTTCGGTTTTTGCAATTATCACTGCCGCGCACGAATCGCTCCACACGTTTACCGCCGTGCGCATGTGGTCAAGCGGCCTGTCAACTACAAGAATAATTGCGAGGCCCTCAATGGGCAAACCAACTGCAGAAATGATGATGTACATCGTTACCAAACTGCCCATAGGTATGCCAGCAGTACCAATTGATGCGAGGAGCGCCGTGAACAATACTATCAATTGCTGAACAATGGTTAGTTCAAGACCGTAGGCCTGTGCCAAAAAGAGTGCCACAACGCCCTGGTACAGGGCGGTACCATCCATGTTTATCGTGGCTCCCAGCGGCAGCACGAAGTTTGAAACGTTTTTCGAAACCCCGCAATTTTCTTCAACGGCCTTGAGTGTCAAGGGAAGGGTACCGGAGCTTGTGGCGGTAGAAAAGGCCGTAAGCAATGGTAAGGTCATTGCTTTAAAATGCCTAATAGGATTAGCCCTTCCAAGAAGCCTAACCAACATTGGGAGAGTTAAAATGGAATGTATTGCAAGACCTGCAACAACCGTAAGCATAAACATTGCAAGGTTCGAAGCCAGATTGGCGAGATTACTGGCGTTGTTTACCACAACAACCGTAACGATACCAAAAATACCAATTGCCGAGAACTTTATAACGAACATGGTAATCTTCATCATTATTTCCAACACACCCGAGAAAAAGTCAAGAACCGGCTCTCGGTACCGATCGGACACTCTGGTTGCAAAAAAACCGAATATAAACGCGAAGAAAATAATTGCCGGAAATTCCGGATTTTTGCTGCTTATTGAGGCAAAGATATTTTCGGGAATAATGTTTATAAAGGTTTGCCAAAAACTTTCAGCCCTTTCGCCGAGGCCTTCAATTGCCCTGGCACCACTAATGTCGGCCCCTACTCCGGGTTTAGTCAAATTAACCAATACCAGCCCGGTGCCTATGGCAACCAAACTAGTGAAAATGTAAAACGCCATTATTTTGAGGCTCAACCTACCCAGGTTATCTGCCTTCCCAAGCCCTGCAACACCAATAACAATTGAAGCAAAAATTAGTGGAATAACAATCATCTTGAGTGCCCGCAAGAACACTACTCCCATCCACTCGACATACCCAACATACTGGGGCAAGGTTAGCCCAACCAAAAGGCTAAGGACAAGGGCAATCAAAATCTGCCAATGAAGTTCTATTTTCCTCACATTTAATTCATTAGGGTTTGATAAAATGGGCTTATTTATCATTTCTTCTCAAATCGAATCGCGAAAACTATAGGAAAATAGCAAAGGGAATACTCAAAACTAGTATTGATCTTGCCAAACAGCCTGCACCATTCCAATTTGATGCACGAAAGTACAAAACAATTTACCAATCACGACTTAAAATTACCTTCACTGTTCATGAGATCGCCTCACAATATTAGCAACTTTTAAACTTGAATTTTAATTGTCAATTGTCTTTATGTGTTCAAGTTCAACTAATCTCCCACCACTTCAACCCACTGACCTGGCAGGCGTGCACTTACCCTATCGTTGTACATTGCCTGGGCAAATACTCCTGGTAAGAAAAACCTGCCGCGGTAGGCTGCATTTAACCTCACCACGAATTTTTTGGTTTGATTGGAGTTTAGATCAAAGAAGGTATGCACCCTATCGTCTCTAATATCTTGGTAGGTTGGAACACTCGACTGTTGGGCCGATGCCACCAAATCCATCCGAACGTTGTGAATTTCCCAGCCCGAGGGGAAGACCTGGCTCAATACCATATCGGTATAGTTGTCAATCAATCCTGGATTTCGCAGGGTTACCTCAGCAATGAAATCTGTTCCCTGCTGCAACCTCGAGACTTCAATTGCGCCTCCTTGCATATTGCGATAAGCCACGCCGACGTTGAGATTGTTTTGGCTTTCGGTCATTTCGCCAACCTGGGGCCTGCCCGAAAGAAGGATCCTGGCAAAAACAACCGTGTTGCCTGTATTCTTCACAACCACCCTTCCGGCACTGGCACCAGTGATCTCTATCGGAATTTGATTTATGGGCTGTTTAGAAATCCTCCGCTGCTCCGAAGCATCATTAATGGAATAGGTATATTTGAGTTCATCGCCCACCTTTTGATCGCCAACAAACTTCGATATTGCCAAAAGGGCATAAGCCGTTGACTGAGTGCTTAACCACCTTTTACTTGTCAATGCCTTAGAGAGCTCTTGAACCATAGGAATGGCTTCGTTCCTACGTTTTAGCAGCACGAGGGTTTCTATAATCATCGCGGCATCTCTCTCGGCCGAACCAAAGGAGTTGTTAAATGGAGTGTATGCCGCAATCGTTTTGGTTATTCCATCCACCAAATTTGCAGCAGCCTCGGGTTGGCCTGCAATTGCGTATGCCGCAGCCAGCCGCCACCTTGCCTGCACCGACAGGTTTTGGTTTTCGCGCAAGCGGTTCATGGCTCCCATTTCGGGCGACTGTGCCAGTGCCAGGGTATATAGCCTGTAGGCCTGCACCAAATCCAATTGTGCCCAGGCACCAAATCTTTGATCTCGTGTAGTAATTTTAAAATTCCTAGCTGCATTCTGCTGGTACCTCAACCACGAGGTTTTTAGCCCTGAAGGAATGTTGTAGCCCCTAGCCTCAGCTTCGAGGAAGAAATGCCCTGCATATGATATTGCCCAATCGTTGGAATAAGCTCCACCTGGCCAATAGGCAAGGCCACCATCGGGTCTCTGGTAACGTCCGAGCATTGCAATTGCCTCCCTGATGTTGTTTTGGGTAATGTTTTGCATATTGGCATCCATTTCGAGAACAGTGCCCAAAAATAATTGTGGAAAGGCTGCTGAAACAACTTGCTCGAGGCAACCGTGCGGATAGTCAATAAGATACTTCAACCTCCTACCAAAATCAACCGGCGGAATGGAAGAAACCTCAAGGATTCCGGTATTGGTACCAGCCATCCCCACAGGGGTATAATCGGTTCTCCATTCTTTACCTGGTTCAATAACAGTTTCGATGAAATCGGAAACAACTTGGTTTGGGTTGCGAACATCTATCTCTATGTCTTGCTCCGCCCGCTCAGATCCACTCGTAACAATAACCTTCAACTTGCCTACCCCAATGCCGTTTGCCACATCAAGGTCGAAATTCACAACCTTGTCGCCAACTTGATCGAAGGAAACCTGCTGGGCTTTGCTGCCAACAACCGGTAACAACTGGTTGGTTTGAACCTCTACCCTCACGTTTCGGATATTGCTTTCCATTGCAAACACCGTTACCGGAAGTTTTACGGTTTCACCTGGGGTAAGAACCCTTGGCAATGTTGCAAGAACCATAAGTGGCTTCTTCACGGAAACGGTCTTTTGGGCGTGGCCGTATGCACCTTGGTTTCCGGCAATAGCCATAACCCTTACCGATCCAACATATTGAGGCATAACAAAAGTGTGTGTTGCCGTTTTTCTATTATCGAGGTTAAATGGTCCCAAAAACCTTACCATAGGCTTGAACCTATTGGCCTGCGAGCCTGATGCAGGATTGAGTTCTGTATCACCTCCAAGGCTAAACATGCTTTCGATGCGGCCACCAAAGGCACCGAGGACGTAATCATACATATCCCAAGTTTTGACACCCAAAGCCTCACGTGCATAGAATGATTTCCAGGGATCGGGTGTGGCAAACCTGGTCAGGTCTAACAGCCCCTCGTCAACAATTGCCAACGTGTAAGTCATTGGCTTACCACTTTTTTCCTTAATCTTGATGGTTGCTTTTTCTTCCGGCCCAAGGGTGTTTGCCATTTCAATTACTGGCGAAAGCCGGGTGGTGGGGTCTTCGACAAAAATGGGTATTACCCCATACATTCGAATTGGCAGGTCGTTGGCGGTTTGTCCGTGTGGTTGCACAAGGGTTACGTTAACATAAACGTTGGGAGTCATTTGGGGAGTAGCGTTAAATGCAAGCTCAGTTTGGTTTCCGGTAGCCTCGATCCAATACGCATCAAGAACCTTAGATCCCGACTCGATGCTAACCAAAATCCTGCCTTCGGCAGGGGTGGGGATGCTAAGCATGACCTGGTCACCTACATTGAAAGTTGACTTGTTGGCACTAAAACTTAGCATTGATGCAGCCTGGGGGTCTGCCGCAGCGGCTCGTGAGCCCCATCCTGGCCAGTCAACGTAAACTGTTTTTCCGGTGCTGTGCCCACCCTCGGGGTCGGTAACCTTTATCAAGAACCTACCCCAGTCGGGGTGCGGTATGTTGAACTTGAACGAGCCTTTGCCATTGGCGGTTGAAACCTTCATTGATTTGATGGGTCTATGGTGGGTATTGCCACTGTAACTAGCAAGGTTTTCGCTAGAAGCGTCCCACCACCAGGTCCATTGTACCTTGAATATTTCAACCTGCAAATTCTTCTTCGAAATTGGCCTTCCGTTGGCATCAACGGTTGCAAGTTCGATGGTATGGTCGGTGCCGTTTGCAAGCATGCCACTAATTGCAAAACCCCGGGGAACCTTCAATCCAACGTAGCTGCTATACGGGGAGTATTGCTTTGTAAACCTATCAATGCTAAAATCGCCTCCTTCTTCAAAAACTCGAGTAACAAACCCTGCCATCAACATTCCCGGGGCGGCATCCTTAACTGAAATCTTGTGGGCAACCCGTGCCTCGCCCTGGTCGTTTAGACGACCGTCAAATATAATAACTTCATCACTTTCGAATCTTTTTGTTGGATCGTCAAACACGAAGCCATTGTAGTTATCGAAAGCGGTTGTTGTTTGTTTCAGCGTTACGGCAACATTTGTCTTGAGGTTGCGAGCAATGGCCCCGTGCAACCAATTGGCCTTTAGCCTCCCCGTAGATTCTTTTTGTGAACCCATCAAAACACCCGGTCCAAAATCAAGGTCAATTTTCAAGCGGTTGGGTTTCACGGTTTCTATCATAAAAACCCTCGAGAAGGTTGTTCCACCCACGGTAACCCTACCCGACCAGTTGCCCGTTGGGGCATCTGGAGCCGTGGCGGTGCTGAAATTGTAAAACCCGTTACTCGATTCGGTGCGGGTTAATCGCTGCACCAGTTGACCCAAAGGGTTAAAAAACTCGAAAATAACCGGGTGCCTATCTGGCAGTACTTTTTGCCTGTCCTCGAGGACGAATGTAATGAAAATGGAATCGCCTGGCCTCCAAACACCCCTTTCTCCGTAGAGAAAACCTTTCAAACCCCTCTGTATTACGTTGCCCAACACGTCGAATCGGCTCATTGAGAGGGATGATCCATCGTCGAGCCTCAGGTATCCCCTTTGGTTGTCTTGCCTTGCAACCAAAAGAAACGGCTTGCCTTGGGGGGTAACCCTGACCATTCCCTGACTTCCAGTCCTTGCAGTGGCAACAACTTGGTTTTGGTAGTTAAGCAATTCAATGCTAACACCGCTAAGAGGCTTGGCTGTGCGCAGGTCGGTAACCACGAGCGTCATTTCGCCATCCGAGCCGGCCTTGGCAACTATGCCAAGATTTGAGGCCAGAACGTTTCGACTAACCGACCTTCGGCTGCCGTAAAAGTGATTACTGCATGGGTTGTCACGATTTTCCCAGTAACTGCTCCCTTCGTCTTCATCGTAATAATAATCATTGTCGTCGAAGTAATAACCATGATCGGGAGTGTCGTATTTGGCCAATTCCAGTTCGAACATTTCCTTGTCGCGGTTGGTCATTTTCGCAACTGTCGCTTCATTTGCCGAATCACCGCATTTGTAGAGCGAATGCTCGCGCCTGAAGCCAATTTCTATTCGATAAATAGAGCCAGGATCGGGCTCAACAAGTCGGCTTAAGTCAAAGGAAAAGGTATTCCACTTGCCATGGTCAAGATTTCTTTGGCTGGTAAGCTGAATGGTGCGAAGCAAAACAAGCCTTCCAGCCCTTCGCATTTGATTCGAGCCATCAAGGCTATTGACTTGAAGGAATTGAGCCACGTTGTTTTCAAAAATTTTTATAACCCGAACTTCAACAGCACTAAGGTTTACCGCTTCGAAGGGAAAAACCAAACCATCGGTGTTGGGAATTATTACCCCACGGCCCACAAGTCTTACGGCAGGTTTTAGGTCTTCAAAAACTATTACCCGTGCTAGCTCTTCACCAATTCTGAAGCCACGGTGGCTGCGAACGCTACCATCGACCCTCAATACCGTTTTACCAACAAATCGTGAATCGAGAAAAATTCTCACCTCTGTCCCTTGGACCAAAAATCGCAAATTGTTAATGTTATCAATCCTAATCAATCCATTGAGATTTTGGTCGAGCCTCAATGGATCTGAAAACCTTATGGAAACGTGTTGTTCGGGATGAGTGCGGACATTAATTGCCATGATTTCAAAGTCACCTATGGCCGGAATTTTCTTTTTAACTTCATCCTGGTGGTCAAGGCCAATAGGTTTTGCATTCCAAGAAACTAAAAGATTGGTTCGGTTGTCTGTCCTTTTTACACTGTCGATGAAAAAAGTATGGCTTGTTGCACTTGCCCCTGAATCCCACCGAATCTTCAGTGGCTGTCCCTCGTGTTTGGCAACCAAAATTTTGGCCACGTCTTGTTGGTCAATTATATCGGTGGCCGTTAGGGTGCCAGAAACCTTGTTAAAAACCCCATCGGATGGATCGTGTGGTTCAAAACCATCGAGGCTAACGCTAAAAGACTGTTTGCGGGTTTGAAATCTAAACTCGAAAGCTCCATGTTCCTTGTCAACTTTCTTGATTTTGTTCAAGAAGAATTTACCGTGATATGTTTGGCCGTTTGGAAGTCTCTGCTCCGGCCTGAATTCAATGGTGCGCTTATCAACCCAAAAAGCCAAACCCTTTATGGTTGGAGAGAAGTCGAAAAGCTTTTCCGGGATGGGATCAACCAACGAAATGTTTCCTTTATAATCGTCAGACAAAACTATTGTTAATGTTGAGGTACTCGAAATGGCACCCGCCGTGAACGCCGATATGTGAGGGTTGAACTTTACCTCGAACAAGTCATTGGATTTCTTACCGGAGCATTGAACGAGAACCAAGGCCACAAGAACCAAGGCCAAAATTTTAAGTTTTCCGATGGGTTTCATAGTGTTGGGTTTTATGGTGGTAGGCTCCAACAAATGTATGAATTTATTGCAGCTTTGCAATGAAACACAACGAAAAATGCGCGAAACAAAGTGGAGTTTTACAACCTTGCACAATACCAACATTACAATTTGCGGGTAGCGGCGGCGTCGTGCCGCGTTCAGACCAAAAATTCACTCAACCTAAAATGATCCCGCAAAGCTAATTTCGACTCGGCAGGGTTGGTTTTATTATACCATGGGTACATTGTTGAGTCAAACTTTGAAATATTAATTTAACTTTGCAAACGTTTAAAATCAAACCCCAATATGTTTATTATTTATCGAAAATTGCTTATTGCCTTTTTAGGCATAACCTTAAGTTCGATTTCGCTTGGTCAAAATTCGGACCTTTTTTCCCGATCGGCCATTATTGAAAGGCTACGGAAAGACATACAGTTTCTTACCTCTGACACGCTTGAAGGTAGAGAGTCTGGAACCATTGGCGAAAGGCTTGCCGCCGATTACCTTGCTCACCGGATGAAGGAAATTGGCATTGAGCCGCTTTTCAACGGCTCTTTCATTCAAGAATTTACTTTCATGGGAAGTGTCATGCTTGGAGAGAACAACAGTTTATCATTGGGTAACACCAAGTTTGAAATTAACTCCGACTACCGGGTTTTAGGACAATCCGGCCTAGGAACCGCCACGGGAAAGGGAATTTACTTGGGCCATGGAATTGATGGAGAAATGGGAATCAATGATTACGAAAGCATTACTGGCTTAATAGGAAAAATTGTTTTCTTGGAGTACTTCTCCCCTGCTGGTTTTGATGAAAGCAAGGAAATGAGAAGCGGGGATGCCTTAACTTACAGGATAAACACTGCAATAAGAAAAGGGGCCGAGGCCATAATTCTGATAAACACCAACGAAAACCTCACCAATCCAACCATCACACTCAGGTCAAGAAGGGGAGCGGTTGAAATTCCAATAATATATGCCAGCCAAAAAGTTTACGATACATTCAAAGCCAGCCCTGATGCAAAGATTTCGATATCTACCGATTTATTCCAAAACGAGCTTACCGGGCTAAACGTTGGTGGTTACCTAAACAATAATGCACCCACCACGGCATTACTTGGCGGCCACTTCGACCACCTTGGTTTTGGGGGTGCAAGCAGCCGGTTGCCGGGCCAAGCCCTGATTCACCCCGGTGCCGACGATAACGCCAGTGGAACAGCAGGAGTTTTGGAAGCGGCTCATTTTTTGAAAAATTCAGACCTTAAACAAAACAACTACATTTTTCTGGCTTTTGGTGCCGAAGAAAAGGGCCTGATCGGAAGCAGGTACTTTGTTGATAGCGATGCTTATAACCTTAGCAGGATCAACTACATGTTAAACCTCGATATGATTGGCCGGGTAACTGAGGGCAGGCTTGACCTAATTGGCACGGGTTCAAGCCCTGCTTGGAATACCGCCATTGATGCTGTTGACCACGGCAGCCTCGAAATAAGGAAGGTTTTTGGTGCCTTGGGTGGCTCCGACCATTCGTCATTTTATGCAAAAGGGATACCTGTTTTGTTCTTTTTTTCCGGCATACACGAAGACTACCACCGGCCCACTGACACCCCCGACAAGATTAACTTCGAAGGTATGGTTGAAACAATTGAATTGGCTTACAGGCTCATTGAAAAATTGGAAGGAGAAGAAAAACTAGCCCACTCGCCATCGGGGTCTTCAAGAACTCAAACAAGGAGAACCGGAGGGGTTTCGCTCGGGTTGATGCCAGACCATGCTTACACCGGAACTGGATTGAAAATACTTGCAGTAATCGAGGATAGGCCAGCAAAACGGGCAGGGTTAATGAACGGTGATGTTATTATTAAACTAAACAACACAACAATCGAAGAAATTCAAACATACATGGAGGCTTTGGGCGAACTTAGGGCCGGTACTACTGCAACAGTTGAGGTTAAACGTGGCGAGGAGGTGCTGAATTTCGAGATAAAACTTTAGCCGTTCAACGGATAAAATCAGGAAAATGGGAAATAAACCCTCAATAGGAGTGATCGGTTCTGGCAGCTGGGCCACGGCAATAGTAAAGGTTCTGCTCGAAAACTTCGAAACCGTAAATTGGTGGGTAAGAGAACAAGAAATCATTGATTCGCTTGCAGAACACCAAAAAAACCCCAAGTATCTTTCCACGATTAAGTTTGACCCTAACAAATTATCGGTTTCTACCAAAATTAACGAGGTTGTAGAAAAATCTGAATTTGTTCTTTTTTGCATACCAGCTGCATTTCTGGATTCTTCGCTAAAAGGTCTCCATCCTTATTTGTTAGAAAACAAAAAAATTATAAGCGCAATAAAGGGAATTATTCCCGACCAAAACAGCATTGTTTTTGACTTCTTGGCATCTAAATTTGGAATTGACAGGGAGAATTTCGTTGTAGTTAGTGGCCCAAGCCACGCCGAGGAAGTTGCCGAAGAAAAACTAACCTACCTTACTTTTGCATCAGAAAACTTGACCTTGGCTCAAACCGTTTCAGAATTTTTTAGTTGCCATTACATAAACACCGCCTGCTCCGACGACATTTACGGCACCGAATACGCCCCGGTTGTAAAAAACGTGATTGCCATTGCAAGCGGCATCGCTGTAAGCCTCGGTTATGGCGACAACTTCCAGGCGGTTTTGATTAGCAACGCCATCCAAGAAATAGATAGGTTCATGCAGGTAGTTCACCCAATAGAGAGAGACATCAAAGGTTCGGTTTATCTTGGCGATTTATTGGTTACGGCTTACAGTAGGTTTAGCCGCAACCGTACTTTCGGAACGATGATAGGTAAGGGATATAGTGTAAAATTTGCACAATACGAGATGGAAATGGTGGCAGAGGGTTTCTATGCCGCAAAGTGCATCTACAATATTAACAACAATCGCGCAGATATGCCAATTTGCAATGCGGTTTACCGGATTCTTTACCAAAACGCAAAGCCAAAAGATGAAATGGCAAATCTGGCCAAGTTGCTTTCTTGAAGCCAAATTCCTTACTTGAACTCCAAATTTTCGGCGCGAGTAATCTTCTCGCAATAGTTGCACTTTAACCTGATGTTTTCCTTGTCAATTACTGCAAAACGAGTTGCTACCTCTTCGGTGTTGGTAATGCATTTTGGGTTGAAGCATTTGGCAATGCCAGATATCAAATCAGGCGTTTCAACAACCATCTTGCTCTTTACCTGATATTCCTCTATCTCGATAATTGTGGCGTGGGGCGAAACCAGCGAAATCTTGTTTAGCTCGGCAGGTTGAAAGGTTTTGTTGCTCACCTTTATTATCCCTTTCTTGCCAAGTTTTTTGCTATCGAGATTGGTGGCAAAAAGAACCATGCTATCAAAAACATCAAGGCCAAGAATCCGTATAACCTTGAAAACAGCATCGGCGCAAATGTGATCTATTACAGTTCCGTTTTCTATTGCAGAAACGCGCAAGTGTTTTACCTTTTCTTCCATTTTCTAATAATTATTTCATTATCCAAAAAACTATACGAATCATTAATTGTCAATTATCGCTTTATTCTAAATTAAACATGAGTTACGTTTAAACTTTTGAA
>CAYGFY010000039.1:0-15093 GCA_964349365.1 uncultured Bacteroidales bacterium
GAAAGGGTTGTTTTGTCGCTCTTTTTACTTTTGGTACTTAGTAGGTATTCTTTGAAATCCTCTAAAAACTTTTCGTTGAGGTCGGCAAATTTCAATTTACCGTTGGTAAAATTTTCAATGTAGTTGAGTGCCGAAACCCAGTTAATATGGTTTGATGTTTTGCGTTTGTTGGCTAACTTTCTGAAATACTCGATAAAACATTGTTCGCCCTTTTCCTTTTTGCGTAACTGTTCTTTTTCGTATTCGCTGTATATTTCGGGCTTGTTCAAAAAGTTTTCCCGTTTTTGGCGTATGCTTTCGCCTATTTGCAAGGTTTCAGTATTGTGCTGTTTGTCAATGGGTGTTTTCGGTTTCTCAAAAATGTAAAGCCCTAAAAATTCCCTTCGTGTGGGTTCACCCGTTTCGGGGTGTGGTATGGCCGGGTAAAAGTCTAAATACAGGCTTTGCCGTCCCTTGCTTATTTTCTTTCCTCTTAATGTTACTTTTGTTGTCATTGTCTTTTATGCTTAGTTACTAAAGTTACTTTTGGTACTCTCTGAACAAACTTTATTTTTTGTTCAACTCAAATATTTATCAATTATCGGTTTCGGTACATAGGCATACCAACCCTTTTTTATTTTGGGTATGCTATTTCGTTTGATAAGGTTTTGCAAGGCTGTTTCCGATATGCCGTACTTTTCCAATACTTCGTTAATGGTGTAACAGTCGGTAATATCAAACGCCCCTGCCTGTTTCCATTCTGTTAATTCTTGTATTAATTTGTCAACTACACTTAAATTTTGTTCTGCTTCAATTTCCGATTGATTAAATAGCTTGTCAAGGTCGCAACGTCTTACAATGGTTTTCTTTTCCAGTATGTTTGTTGCTTTCAGCTTTCCCGTATTTATTAGTTTATACACGTTTTGCCGGGAACAACCTACCAACTTTGAAACATCTGAAACGGTCAAAAACTCTTTTGCTTTTAGTTCCTCAATAGGTTTGGTTTTTATCTGTTTGGTTTCGGTGTTTGACTTTTGCACCTTTTCGGCTCGTTTCAATGCCTTATTTGCTGCACTTCCGCACCTGTGGGAACAGTACTTTGTTACTGTGGTACGGGCTGTAAATTCCGTTCCGCAATGCTGACAAATACGCTGCACCTGTATATTACTGCTCATTGTATCTTTTTTCTGTTTTCAATAACTTTAAAAGTGTTCCATTCTGTTTGAAAGTGTATTATTCTGTAAACTATGTAAACCAAACAGGGTACAAATTCAATCAAAATAAAGTCGTTTATTAAAAAGGTACAACAAAGGTACAAATATTTTATAAATAAACAAGTATTAAAACAAAATAAACTATATTTGTAGGCACTAAAAAAGCCCTGTATTATGGGGCTTTATGTGGGTTTTATTATGGTTTGGTGTTTGGTTGTTTTGAGGTGGTTACTTTCCGATGCAAAAATTTACAAATATATTGCCCAAAATTTCGTCAGATGTTACTTCACCTGAAATTGTTCCGAGGTGGTAAAGAGCGGTACGCAGGTCTGATGCCAGCAAGTCTCCTGGAATGTTGTTTTGCAATCCGCTTTTTGTTTCTTCCAAGGCTTTCGAGGTGCTAAGCAGTGCCTCGTAGTGGCGAGTATTTGCAACCAGTGTTTGACCCTCTTCGGTCATTTTCAGGTTGACGTGCGCTAGCAAACTGTCCGTTATCAGGTGTATGTTTTCCTTTCGCTTTGCCGAAACGAAAATGGTTTCGAATTCAACCATTTCCGAAAAGTTAGGGGGCATCTCTTCCAGCAAATCTATCTTGTTTGCTATTAATATGAAAGGTTTGTCATGATTTGCGTGGTTTTGCCTTAATTCGTTAATGCGTGCCACAACCTTGTTGAAGTTGGTTTTGGCAGCATCGAATATGTAAAGCACTATTGCCGCCTTGTTAATCTTGTCTAGCGTGCGTTCAATGCCAAGGGTTTCAATCTTATCTGTGGTTCGTCGGAGTCCGGCAGTGTCGATGAACCTGAAGGTAACCCCTCCAATGCTTAGGGTGTCTTCGATGGCATCGCGAGTGGTGCCCGGTATTTCGCTAACAATTGCTCGTTCTTCGTTGAGCAGGGCGTTGAGTAGGGTTGATTTACCCACGTTGGGCTTTCCCACGATTGCTACCGGAATGCCATTTTTGAGCACGTTGCCGAGCGAAAATGAGCCAGTAAGGGTGCAAACCTCTTGCAAGATTTGGTCAAGTAACTGTGTAAGCTTCAATCGGTCGGCAAATTCAACGTCTTCCTCGCTGAAATCTAGTTCAAGCTCAATGAGGCTGGCAAAGTTAAGGAGTTGGGCACGAAGATCTTTTATTTTTTTGGAGAAATGTCCACGCATCTGGTTCATGGCAATGGAGTGAGATGCCTCTGAATTAGATGCAATCAAGTCGGCAACGGCTTCGGCCTGAGATAAATCAAGCTTGCCGTTCAAAAAGGCGCGCAACGTAAACTCGCCCGGGCTGGCAGGACGTGCCCCCTTTTTTATTAGCAGTTCTAGCAACTGCTGCTGAATGTAAAATGAGCCATGGCACGAAATTTCCACCAAGTCTTCGCCGGTGTACGAACTTGGAGCCTTGAACTTAGTTAGCAACACCTCGTCAATGATTTTGTCGCCATCAACCATTTCGCCCAAGGTTGCGTATCGGGGCTTTATGGTTTCGAAACTCTTTTTCTTGCCGGAGGGTTTAAAACATTGAGAAACAACCTTTGAGCAATCGGGGCCAGATACCCTGATAATCGCTATGGCCGAAATGCCCGGAGCCGTGGCTGGTGCGCAAATCGTATCGTTAGTGTTAAAACCAATCATGTTTCAGTTCTTTTTATTCGACACAAATTTAGGGATAATTCCAAGCGGATAGCAGCATTGAATTATATTCTTGCATTCGTGACTTATTTTTAAAACACGAACAACACGAACAAATTGTATTTAAACTTATATAAACTTACTGAATCAAAATTTTTTATGGGTTTTGTTAAAAATTTCCAAATGGTTTTCGTTGATTGTAATTACTCAATGCTAATTAAAGTCATGAATCCGCTGGTGGTAGGACCGTGGTTGGTTACTGCCCTTGCCTTAAGTCAAAAAAAACTTTTCTTTGGTATTTCCATTGCTTATCACGCAATGTTTCTTTCTCGAGGCAGGTATTACAACTGGATAATTATCTCTATTTTTGAAAATCGAAACGAAAATATCATGCTACGCGAAATACTTGACGAGCCCATTCCCATAAAATTGTGGGTTGATGACATAGAGCCAGGTGCTTTGGAGCAGGCTCGCAACTTGGCCCGGCTGCCGTTTGCATTTAGACACGTTGCACTTATGCCCGACTGTCACCAAGGTTTTGGGATGCCCATTGGTGGTGTGCTGGCTACCAAAGGCATTATAATTCCAAACGCCGTTGGGGTTGACATTGGCTGCGGAATGTGTGCCGTGCAAACATCGCTGCATAATATTGATTTGAAAACCCTTAGGGGGCTTTTGGCCAGTATCTGTGAATTGGTTCCGGTAGGTTTCAAGCACCACAAGAAACGGCGTCAGGAGCAAGATATGCCTCAACGCGATTCAGTAGAAGGTATGCCGGTTGTAAAACGAGAATACCAGAGTGCAACACATCAGGTTGGTACCTTGGGCGGGGGAAACCATTTTATCGAAATTCAGAAGGGCTCCGATGGCCAAATATGGATTATGGTGCATTCAGGAAGCCGCAATATTGGCAAACAGGTGGCCGATTGTTACAACCGCCTTGCCATGAATCTTAACGAAAAATGGAAGAGTGCGGTGCCGCGCTCCGCCCAGCTTGCATGGTTGCCCATTGACAGTCGCGAAGGCCGGCAATACTTTGACGAGATGAACTACTGCATTGATTTTGCGCTGGCAAACCGCAAGTTGATAATGAATAATATCATCTCGGTGTTCGAAAGGGAATTTGGCAGTAGCTTCAACAGTGCATCAATGATTAACATTGCCCACAATTACGCTGTTGCAGAGACACATTACGGGCACGAGGTGATTGTTCACCGTAAGGGGGCAACAAAGGCAAGCCTTGAAACCATTGGAATAATACCCGGGAGCCAAGGTTCGAAGAGTTACATAGTAAAGGGCAGGGGAGAGGCCGCTAGTTTCGAGAGTTGCTCCCACGGTGCCGGTAGGGTTATGGGTCGCAAGGAAGCAATACGAAGGCTTGACCTGAAATACGAGGCTTCGCTTTTGGACAAAATGGGTATTTTGCACTCAATAAAAGGGCAAAACGACCTTGAAGAAGCACCAGGTGCGTACAAGGATATTTCTGTCGTGATGAAAAACCAGCAAGATTTAGTTGATGTACTCGTAGAGCTTCAACCCTTGGCGGTAATCAAAGGTTGATCTTCCTCACGTTCTTGGCAACATCCTGCCCGTTGAACTTTCGCTCAAGGGTAAACTCAACCCTGTCGCCAACAAGTAATTCGTTAAAGTCAACATTAAGAACATCGGTGTAGTGAAAAAACAGGTTGTTGTTTGGAAACTTAATGAATCCAAACCCGTTCTTGATGTTCATTATTTCACTTGTCTGAACCTCTTGATTGGTTTCAATCCTGTTGAACTTGTCGTCGTCATCGGTTTCAAGCTCATCATCATTAGCGTAGGTGGTATGTGATCCGGAAATCGGAGAATTTGCCTCATCGTGAACAAATAATGGTGAGTGCTGATCCTTTTTTAGTGTTTTCTCGATGATCTCGTGCATTTGAAGTGGGTATGAAACCTCTTTCAACAGCAGTTGAGATGTTTTCGAAACAGTTTTCTTGCCCTCGGCGTTTGTAAACTCAAAATCCCACGACATTAAAACCACCCTGACGCCAAGACCGTTCAGACGCCTAATTAGCGGCACAAATTCGCTGTCGGAGCTGATTAGGACAACCACGTCGTACAATCCCGCGCGGGCATTTTCGTATGCTTCTAAGGTTAGGGATACATCAACCTTTTTTTCCTCCCTCTTGCCCAAGAATGTCTTTAGCGGAAAATAGTGGGTGATAACCCCTTCCGACATCAAAATGTCGTCAAAAACCCTTTCGTAATATAGTTGATGACCCCTTTGAGAGGCCTCCTGGGCACTAACCCTACCCCTGAAATAGTGGGCGTCAACTATTCGACAAATTCCGTTTGGTTTTGATTCTAGCTCGGCAATGGTTTCCCTTATGAAGTCGTGAAGACCCGAAACACTCAACCTTTTTTTCTTTGGATGGACATAAGAGTAATAATTGCTAACGTGAAGAAAATAATTGCCGTCGTAAAACACGCCTATTCTTGTTAGGTTGCTTGCCGAATTTTTCATAAATGTTTGTAAATTTGCAAATTAAAATTATAAAAATGGTTTTGTCGTGGTTTCTGGTAACGCCTATGATTGAAGCGCCTCGAAAAAAAAGTAACAAATTTTAATGCCGAAAGTTTGGTTTTTCTATTTAAACGGATGATTATTAATTTCTGCTTAAAGAATTTTGGCTTTCAGAACGCGATTTCAAGTTAGCTTTTGTTTTTTCACTTACATTGCAATTTTTGGTTGATTGTTTCAACGTACCACTTGCAAATAATGTTGTTGAAGCAAAAGGTTTTTTTTGTTTTAAAGTTTGAAATGCCTTCGATTTGCTTTTTCATTGGTGCTGTTAGCTTTTCATAACAAATTACGTCGTTTTTGACAATCAGTTTGTCAAGTAGTGGCTGCGGGGCAAGGCTTTTAAGGTATTTTTTTACTTGACCAAGTTTTGAAAAAACCGGGGTTAAATTTATTTCTGAAGTTTCGAAATAAACTCCATTGGGTTTAAAGAAGTTTTCAATCAAAACTTCGTCGTAAAGGTTTTTGTTTTTCCTGTATTCCACCGGAACTTGCCTGAAAAAATCTCGCAGTGGTTTGCCCCACAAAGGAAGTCTGAAACCATATCCAAAAAACGAAAAAACCTGTACCGATTGAAATATGAACTTCGATAATTTTTCCTTGATGTCCCATTCCTCTACCCAGAAATTAGTTTCTGGGTGCTGGGTCAATTCTTCCACGTGATTTTCCGAAAACCAATCTTCTAACCTTTTAATCACTTGCTTTTTTCCTTGCGAAAAATAACTGCCAAAGTTGTAGTATTTTTCAAAAATATATCTTGGGAGTTCTGATTTTGGGGTTTTTGTTCGAGCAGTTTTATTCATGTAGCTCCCGCCGAGGAAATCGCCCGAATGGCCATGAACGAATAGGCTATCATCTGCCACCAGGTTGTTTTCTTTTAAATGCTTGACCGCGAAATAATCCTGAATGTAAGGCATTGAATAGAGGTTGGCGGCGTGGTTATAGTAATCGTTAAAGGTTTGTGATTCCAAATATCCTTCAATGTCAATTTCTTCGTAGTTTACAAAAACCCACTTGTAGCCAAGTTGCCTTGCTACTTTTTCGGCAAGGAAGCTTTCTTGGCTTGGTCGCCCATAGGTTAGGCAAGTAACGTTTTGGTATCCATTGTTTTTAAGCATGCAAGCAATTAGCCGGGAGTCATATCCTCCGCTTAAAGAAACAACCACGTGCCTGTGTTTCAATGATTTTACGAACTTTTCGGATGCCCATTCAAGCAAGTGTGCAAGTTTGCCTTTAAGCTCCTGCCGGTCCATTTCGAAAAATGTGTGAGGCAACCACCTCGAGTAAACTTTTGAATTGCGAGAGCCATCCGGTTTCAAAATGACTATTTCCGCTGCTTGGGTTTTAAAAATATCTTGAACCAGCGTTTGGTTACCCAGAACAAATCCGGCACCCTCAAATTCGGCGAAAGCGTTTTGGTTGCATTTCTTTTGCCCGAGTATTTCCAACAGCTTGTATGAGTTGTCAGAAACCAGCCACGATCCATCTTTCCAGGTGTAAAAAATAGGAAAAGCGTTCATGAAATCGGCAACCAAAATAATTCCTTCGGGCGTTTCGTTAATCGTGCTAAATGAACCATCAAGGCCTGATAAAACCCCTTCAATTTCTTGCAGGCTTGTTGCATTTTCGAACTGATGGAGTACTTGCTCGATTGAGCATAACTCATTGTCGGCATCGAATACAAAACCTTTGAGCGACATTCCATTTTTGGTATGCCAGCGGTAACGTTCCCCGCGTTCGAGCAGAACCTTTTTACTCATTCCTTGCAATTGATTATTTCATCGAGCAGGCTTTTGTATTGATTGGCAATAACCTGGTGTCCGAAAGTTTTGATGGTGTATTGGCGTATGGCTTGACGGTCGAATTTTTGGTGGTTTTGGATGATTTTTTCAATTGCCTCGGCCAATTCTTGGCTGCTCCCTGGTTTTACCAAAATTCCCTGTGTGGGCTTAACGAATCCTTGCGGTCCTCCAGCCTTGGTTGCAATTACTGGCAACCCGCACGACATAGCCTCAATGTAAACCACCCCGAAAGCCTCGAAATTGCTTGCCAGCACAAATGCATCGGCTTTTTGGTAGTTTTCCAAAACCTCTGACGGGGTTAATTTTCCGGTAAGGGAAATCGAATCTTGAAGCCCTTTTTGCCCGACCAAGTATTCAAGGTTTTTTCGCTGGCTGCCTTCGCCACCTATTACCAGTTTGATGGTGGCCCTTATTCGGCCGGGCAAGAGCGAAAAGGCTTTGATGAGAGTATCGAAGCCTTTTACCGGTTCGAGGTTTCCGAGGCTGAATAACGTGAACTTTTCGTTGTCGGTTACATTTTTTGGAGGCGAAAAATACTCTACATCAACCATGTTGAATATGGTTCGAATTTTTTTCTCAACCTTTGGAGCAATTTCAATGATAAAGGGTTGCAACGAATCGCTCACCGTTACAACTGCGGTTGCATTGCCGAAAGCTTTCTCTAGCAAAGGAAAATACCAAGGCTTGAATAATTGCCTTGCTTCCGGAAAGTTGTTGACAAATCGGCTTCGATGCTCGGTAATTATGTACGGAATGCCGTGTTTTTTATTAATCTTTTCTGCCACTACCCCGCCCCAAATGCTGCTGTGTGCCAAGATAATATCGGGCTGGCCTTGTTTTTCTTTGTACGAATCATACAAGCGTAGCATTTTCTGTAGCCATGATTGCATGTTCCACCTTTGAAGCAATGGCATACGCAGGAATTTGTAGATGTTCTCGGTTACTTTTTCTCCTTTCTTGGTTTCAATCTTATTGAAAAGGGAAAAATCATTTGTTTTAAAGTTTTTAATTCCGACAGCCTGGGCATAAATAACATCAACCTCGAATCCATTTTCGGCCAAGGCATTTGAGTGCTCCCTGAAAAAGTAACCTCCATCGGGCGGATACCATGACGGAATTACCAGAATCTTATAGGGAGGTTTTTTTTTCAATTTGTTTGCCATTCTGTTTTTACGAATACCTTTTTGCCAACGACAAATACCATAAAAGATTGTAGCCTACCATAATGAAACCGACCCCGCTGAACAGGCCTAGCGCAAGCAAAATATCGTGGTGAAATATTCCAATGGATAATGCTCCAAAACGCAGTATTAGGTAAATTATATCGATGACCATTGCCTTCTTTTGCCTGAAAAATAACTCGGGTATAAACGACAAGGGGGAGGCAAGGAATACCAACAACAACCAAGGCACCATTACTTGCAAGAAATTGGCTGCAAGTTGATATTCTGGCGGAAAAATAAACCCGAAAAGTGTAGGGGTAAAGATTACCAAAACAAAAACCGGTACAATAGCGATGAAAAAAGACTTTTTAACAAATTTGATTAACTTCTGGTAAATTGGCCTGTTGTTGTTGAAATCTTCGATGATGTTTTGAGAAAGGACTTGATGGAGACTTTGCGAAATGATAGTAACCGGCCTGAAAACCAATGTGTAACCAAATGCAAAAACCCCGGCAATCTCAATTGAAAAACCTTTTGGCAACATCAAGAATGGCAAAGCATTTGACAAACTGTTGGAGAAGTTTAGGGCCATTGTAAATTTTGGATAGTTTGAATAAATGGCGGCCTGCTTTTTTATGTTGGCCATGGCCGTACTTGAATCGTTGACCAAAATTCTTTTGGCCGTCCGGAACAAGATGAAGGCTGTTGCAACAATCTGCGAGAAGATGTGCGAAGCCACCAGACCGTTTAAGGGCAGGTTGGCAAACCCGGCGGCAAGGCGTGAGCTATTCAATGCGGTATGCTGAACCACGGTGGCTGAAGCCATTGTTCCGAAGTTTTTTTTTCGGTTTGAATAATACAAAGCTCCCTGGTAAAGCCCGTGAAGCACCAACAACACAGGTATGAACCACAACCATGGAACCATATCGTCACCAAGTAACGAAACGAATGAATTGCTCCAAACAACCATTACCGTGATCAAGAGAATAGCAAAAGAAACAGACAAAATTTGTACCAGCCAAAAAAGCGACCGGGCATCTTGGTCTTCTCGAGGTAGCATTATGGTTTGTTCGTACTTGGCCGTTGACAGTACCGACAGAACGCTGTAAATTGCAAGAAAAAGCCCCAATAACCCAAACTGTTCGGGGGTAAATAGTCGTGCATAAATCGGGGCAAGCACGAATGCGACACCTTGCACCACCAAGGAACTGCTGAATAGTTTTAAGAAGTTCTTGAACCCCTCCGAATTTATTGTTGTCTTGTCGAAAATCATCCTTGCATTTGATAAGCCAATAAATTGACTTTTGCAAATTTCGGAAAAAATGGATAGTAAGTTTGTTTTTTCTGAATTAATCGCGCATGCCTTGTTAAATATTTGAGCACGGATTGGCGATGTTTTAACAATCCGTGGTTTTTTCCCAAAAAGCCCGATGTGGCGCGAGTTTGTCAATAGTTTCTTACTTTTGCACAAAGCTTTTGTTGATGAAAAGACTTAAAAAGGCGTTACAGGCAGTTTTGCAAGTTGCAAAGAATCCTTGGCTTTTGAACAAGGTACTCGACCATGACCATTTCTGGAAGAGCAAGGTGGAAAAGAAACACCAAATATCAAGTGGATTACCGGTGGTTGAAATAACCGATTTGCTTTTAGATTCGGATGGCAAGGTTGAGCCTTACGCTTTCTTGGAAGGAGGAAGCCTAGTAACTGATTTGTGGCTTTTACGTGGCTTGGCAAAGAAAAGTAACGTCAAAGCCTACCTTGAAATTGGCACTTGGCGTGGCGAGAGCGTTGCCAACGTTGCCCCGTTGGTGCACGAGGCATTTACAATCTACCTTTCTGATGAAGAAATGCTTAAAATGGGCCTTGACAAAAACTATGTGGCAAGCCACGGGTTTTTTTCAAAAGATTTGCCCTCCGTTACACACGTTCAGGCCAATTCCCGAAACTTCGACTTTCTTTCTTTAAACAAAACCTTCGATTTGGTTTTCATTGATGGTGCCCACGATTACGATTCGGTTTTGTGCGACACCAAATCCATTCTCCAAGTTATTGACCTGCAAAAAAGCATTGTTGTGTGGCACGATTATGCCCGAAATCCCGAAAAAGTGCGATGGGAAGTCTTGGCGGCTATACTTGATGGGATGCCCAGGGGATTGCACCAACATCTCTACCACGTTTCAAATACACTTTGCGCCATATACCAACCCGATTTAAAAGATCAGGGACTGGCTACCGTGCCCTTACAGTCATTTGCCACGCCAACAAAGTACTTCGAGGTCTCAATAAGATACCGCCCCACTAAAAACAATTAGTGAATTGCTTGAATTTTGATCCGTGAAGGAATGGATGCCCAAGCAAGAGTAATGCCCGAAAAAGAAATATGGTTTTACCACATTTCTTTCAGCTCTTCCCATTTTCCTTCCAAAGCCAATTTGGCCTGGGCCGGCCATGAATTGTGGCCGTGCAGGAGGTATGATGCCCCTTGAGGTTCCAAAATGGCAGTTAGCTTTTCAAAATTGGCTTTAGAGAGCTCCTCCCAATCAGAAATGCCATTTTGACGCAACAACTTTTCGATTTTTGGTCCAATTCCCTTTATAATCTTCAAGTTATCCGGTTTCATCTTTTTGTCTAAACCTCTTTCGGATATCTTTGAGGTGGTCTTGGTTCTTTTAGCGGCAATCCCGGCCGAAGCCAATTTCAATTTCAGGGCCGACAACTCACCATTCAACAGTTGGTTTTCCTTTTCGAGGTTTATTGACCTGGCTTTGCAAGCCGATAGCTCCAATCCAATGTCTTTAATTTTTTTTTCGCCAGGGGAATTTCTGGCCATCCTACCCATGAGGTAGCCCAAAATGGCAGTAATTATGCCAACAATTACAGGAATCAAGATACACGCAATTTTCATGGATTTTGGGTTTTGGGGATTTCTTTGGAAAATGAATTTTTTAAAATAACCTGAGATTTCTATTTGATTAGAACCTCTACCCGGCGATTAAGGGCTCTGCCTTCTTCGGTTGCATTATCACCTGCCGGGTTTTGGTCGCCCATCCCTATTGCTTCAATTCTTTCAGGAGCAAAGCCTTGTGCAATCAGGATACTTTTCACGTGTTCTGCCCTCAGGGTTGTAACAGTTAGGTTTCTTGCCTTGGTGCCTGAAGAATCACCATACCCGAAAACCGAAATAAAAACGTCTGGATTAGCCTGAACAAAGCCCCATAGAGAGTTTAACTTTTGCACGGCTGAAGAATCAAGAGCTTGGTCAATTTGGCCAAGTCCGTACAAAATCCTCACAGGGTCTTGATTGTAGGCGGCAATGAAAGAGGTTTTTTGTTTCTCCTTAGCGATAGAATCCTCCTGGTCATTTGTGAAACCATCGAGGGTGGTGTCAGTTCCATCCGAAGAAAATATTGTGGTTGCCACAGTTTTTTCCTGAACCGATGAGGCACGGCAGCAAACAAAATACTGCAATAAGCAACCGATGATAATGGTTGCACAGATACCCATAATTAAAACAAATTTTCTGTTCATAGACTTGTTTTTCAGGTGGTTGAGAAATTTGCGCAATGTACGAAAAATTTTTAAGAATTCCAAGTAGTTTTATTTTTTTTCATGTATATTTTATTTGGTTTTGATTAGTAATTTTGGAAAAATCAAAAGGGTTAAGATTATGCGATTTGATATTTTGACAATTTTTCCGGAAATGTTTAGCGGGCCGTTTTCACATTCCATAATTAAGCGTGCATTGGAAAAGAAGCTGGTTGAAATTTACCTGCACGATGTTCGCCAATATAGCACCACCAAGCACAAAAACGTTGACGAATATCCCTTTGGCGGGGGTGCGGGTATGGTTATGATGGTCGAGCCCATTGACCGCTGCATATCGCGTCTGAAATCAGAACGAGATTACGAAGAAGTGATTTACCTTACGCCCGACGGGCAGAAGCTAAACCAGTCAATGGTCAACTCGCTTTCGCTTAAAGGAAACCTCATTCTGCTTTGCGGCCATTACAAGGGTGTTGACGAGCGCGTGCGCGAAAACCTAATAACCCTTGAAATTTCCATTGGCGATTATGTCCTTTCCGGGGGCGAATTGGCGGCGGCAATCTTGGTAGATAGTTTGGTGCGAATCATTCCAGGTGCAATCGGCAACGGAACCTCCGCATTGTATGATAGCTTTCAAGATGGGTTGCTATCACCCCCCGTTTACACGCGCCCAGCCGAATACAAAGGTTGGAGCGTGCCTGAAATACTCCTTTCGGGCAACGACCGCAAGATTGATGAATGGAGACACGAACAAGCACTGGAACGCACCAAAGCCCGAAGACCTGATTTGATGTGATGATTTGGAGATTGGTTTATAAGTTTTTAGGTTGATGGCCTGCCCGCCAAACGCTTAGGCCATGGCAAGGCAGGCGGGCTCAATAGCCTTTAACCATTAAATTCAACTTTCCACTTTACACTTTTGACTGCTATTTTACAAACATCAACTCCCTGTACTTTGGCAATGGCCAAGCCTGGTCTTCCACTAATATTTCGAGCTTGTCAACGTGATACCTTATGTCTTGCATTTTTGGTTTTATGATGTTGCAATATGCAGCTGCCCTTTCTGGCATACCTGCAATTTCGTTAACCTCTTTCCTTAGCTTAATCATTTCCGTTACCAAAGACCTAACCATTGATAAGTGTTCTGAGATTAATGTAATTATGTAGAGCAAGGGTTTGCTGTGTTCTTCGTAGGCTATGGTTGGCAAAACATCCCTTAGCCCTTTCAGGTTTTCGAGCAAAACGTTCTGGTATTTTATTGCTGCTGGTATTATGTGGTTTCCCGAAATGTCTGCAATTACCCTGGATTCAATTTGCATTACCTTGCAATAATTTTCCAGCTTAATCTCGTATCGTGCGTGCAACTCCCTTTCTGTCAAAATGTTGTTTTCTTCAAAAAGAGCTATGGTTTCTTTGGAAATGAAAGAGGTTAAAGCCTCTGGAGTGCTGTTCAAAATTGGCAGGCCTCTTTTTTTAGCCTCCTCCACCCATTCGGCACTATAGCCGTTGCCTTCAAATAGGATGTTTTTCGAACCCTTAATGTATTTTCGCAAAACCTTGAAAATTGCTTCATCCTTTCCAATTCCTTTTTCAAGCAATTTTTCGACATCATTAAGGAAAAGCTTTAACTGACGTGCCAGGATTGCATTAATTGCAATCATTGCAGGACCGCAATTGGCCGATGAGCCCACCGCCCTGAACTCGAACTTGTTGCCCGTAAACGCCAGTGGCGACGTACGGTTACGGTCGGTATTGTCTTGAATTATCCTTGGAATTTTTCCAATGTTAAGTTTGAGTTCCGTTTTTTCGTCTGGGGTCATTTTTTTGTCGCTTACCTTTTCTTCAATGTCTTTCAAAACCGAGGTAAGGTACTTGCCGATGAAGACCGACATTATTACCGGAGGTGCTTCGTTGGCTCCCAGCCTGAGGTCGTTGCCGGCCGATGCTATTGCACCGCGGAGCAATGCAGCGTTATCGTTAACCGCCTTGATGAAATTAACGAAGAATGTTAGGAATAGCAGGTTGGTTTTAGGTGTGTGTCCCGGACTCAATAGATTCTTGCCGGTATTGGTTGCAAGCGACCAGTTGTTGTGCTTCCCGCTGCCATTAACCCCTTCGAAGGGCTTCTCGTGAAGCAGAACCCTTAGTTTGTGGTTTTTGGCAACCTTTGCCATTAATACCATAACTAGTTGATTGTGGTCAATTGAAATGTTAACCTCTTCGTAAACCGGCGCCAATTCAAATTGGTTGGGTGCCACCTCGTTGTGCCTTGTTTTAACCGGTATCCCGAGTTTCCAAGCTTCCACTTCAAGTTCTCTCATGAATAGGGCTAACCTTTGCGGAATGGCACCGAAATAGTGGTCCTCCAACTGCTGGCCTTTCGCGGCAATGTGTCCGGTTAAAGTTCTTCCGGTAAGAACCAGGTCGGGTCGAGCAAAATAAAGGGCCTCGTCAACCACGAAGTATTCTTGCTCCCAGCCTAGGGTTGGATAAACTTTTGTTATGCTTCTGTCGAAAAGCTGGCAAACATCTACCGCCAATTTGTCAAGTATTGTCAAGGCCCTGATTAGCGGGGTTTTAAAGTCTAGGGCTTCGCCCGTGTAAGCCACGAAAATTGTTGGGATGCAAAGGGTGTTATCTAATATAAAAGCAGGCGAAGAAGGATCCCACGCCGAGTAACCCCTAGCTTCGAAGGTGTTGCGTATTCCACCGCTGGGAAAACTGCTTGCATCGGGCTCTTGCTGCACTAGCTGCAAACCATCAAATTGCTCCATCCCAAGGTTGGCTCCAATTGGATTGAAGAAAGCATCGTGCTTCTCGGCGGTGCTGCCTGTCAAGGGTAGGAACCAGTGTGTGTAGTGGCTCGCACCCTTGCTAATTGCCCAAGATTTCATGGCTGATGCAACCTGATTGGCAACCTTACGGTCAATTTGCTCCGATTTTTCTATCGAATCAATAAGTTGTTTGTAGGCATCGGCCGGCAAATACTCCTGCATGACCTTATGCGAGAACACCTTTTCGCCAAAGTATTCAGACACTTTTGGGTTTACTTCAGTATTACCTGCATTTGTTCTTGAAATGGCTGCTTGCACCGCAAATGCTCTGTGTGTCATTTTCAGGGGGATTAAAGTTTTAATCTTTTTGAATTGGATTAACCCAAATTGCGCATTAGAGAATTTCAATGTTAAATCGAGAGGATAATCCC
>CAYGFY010000040.1:0-15092 GCA_964349365.1 uncultured Bacteroidales bacterium
ACCCGCGACCCCATGCGTGACAGGCATGTATTCTAACCAACTGAACTACCGGACCGTTTGCCAAATATCGAATTGAAACTCAAAATTGGAGTGCAAAGATACAATTGTTTTTTATTTCCCAAATATATTTTTTTCATTTTTGGATTTTTTCCGGTTAACAGAATGAGCCGTGACGGTTGCTAAGTGGCCAAAGCCTGCGTAGAGATTATTGCAGTTATTTTTTGTTTTTCGAAATCATTGGATAAACCGATTTCGAAAAATTTTGCCCTAAGTTCCTCAATTTGATTGTGAAATATTGGCTTGTGAATATTTATTCTAATGTGTTTATCATGACAGTTATTGAATTTGCAATACCCAGGGCGGTAGTTAGGGTGCTGGTATCTGTAAACAGTTGGCCTGTGGCGCCCGACCAGTGACTGTGGCCAATAAGGGTCATTTCGAAAACATTTTCGCCAGATTCAAGATCAACGGTTGCAGCGTAAACCACTGCTGGTTGGCCGCTTGTGCGGTATTCGGGGTCGTCAGGAAACTTGTTAATGTTCCAGTGAGGGTTCCAATGTAATGATTGATTAATTTCCAAGAGTACTACAAATTTTTTCATATTGCCCAATTCATATCTGGATTGCAGCCTAAAACTGGTTTTGGGAGTGGCCCCTGTTATAGCATCTACCATCGGATGGTTTTGAGAGGGAACAAATAACCCGTCTTCGGCCACCACTCCCCTTTTATGCCCCCAGTAAGGCAATGCCGCTGGACGACGCAAGGGGCCAGGCAACCAACGCCCATTGGAAGGTATTCCATGCCTGAAAACACCGGTGGCTATTGATTGAGCAACGTACAACGACTGAATATAGTTACCATCTAAATCTTCAATCCAAATTGCCATCAGCGGATCCTTGAATTCTTCTCCTTTTTTGAAAATCACTTCAATGGGTTTACCAGGGGAGTTTGCTTTGGTCGAAAAAACCAAAACCATTTCGGGGGAGGGGTTTTGTTGTAAGCCAACAATTGAATTGGCCGCTGACAAGGAAACAAAAATTACAAAAGCAAGTGGCTTAATTAAAAAGCTAATTGTTTTGTTTTGCAACAAGATATTTTTCATTTAATTCATTTTTTAGGGTTTTTAAACTTGTGCTAATTAAAACCTTAGAGCTTCAACAAAAAAAAATCAAAAATGTTCAAATTAATGTTTAAAAATTATTTTTAATTTATCATTGCTACCTGCAACAAATTGGCAGAATTCCGAGCGAAACGAGAATCAATAAAACCTTTTTTTACCATTAAAATTTTTGTTGAACAATCTAAAATTTTTGCAGAATCCAGTAAACGGATAAAATGTAAGAATGGAATTCGCTTTTTTGCTGTTGTTTCATGGTGTTTCCCGGATACTTTGGTTTTTAGCCACGGAAAAAAGTCATAATTTAACTCGTTTTCAACCAAATTACACTTGTATTGAAACAAAACCAACAAGCACTGACCGGTGCTCTCCTTTCGGGCCAGAAAAATGAGCTACCCAAGAGTATGACTGGGAAGACAAAAAAATTATAGCTTGAGTTTTGGGTTAAATTGTTCAAAGTTTTGGGTTTTTTGTCAAGCAAAAAATTCGATTGATTTTCAAGCAATCCTCCAATTGCAATTGAAGATATTGAGAAGTTGCCGGTTTGTGGAAACGTCATACATTATGGCATTACCATATTGGAAGGAATTTCAGGCGAGCTGTCAAGTTACACCTTTACATTATCGGCGGTATTAGAAAAACTCTGTGAGATGTCCGGGTTAAAATTGAATAGTTTCAGCACTGCTTGGGTCTATTTAATTCTTGCTCCCCGAAAGAATCCTAATCGTGGTGGCGTCGAATCGGTTGTCCGGTTCAAGCGTAATCGTCAAAAGGCCGCTGGGAGCATGGTTCTTTAGCCACGCGCCTCCGTACTTGCGTATGGCGTTTTGGAAGATATAAACTTGTCCGTATTGGTTATCTTTTGCCAACACCCAGAATCCTTGGTTGGGAGCAACAATGGCATCTTCCCAGTCGGCAGCATCGATGTACCTTTGGGCCGTTGCCTCCACTGCAACAGAGTTGGCAATTAGCGAGCCAGTTGATGTTTGGTTACTTTCACTAATAAATCATTGCACTCTGGCAAGGTTTTCGAGCTCATCGCTAACCGTTAGTTTTCCTTGAGGGGCAATTGTAATGCTAGTTCCCGGGTTAACGGTAATGCTCTTTACCTCCAAATCAGACGTTATCCTGGGGTGGTTGATAACGTTGGGTGAATTACAACCTTGGTGCCTTCGTAGGGCAGGAGCTTGTTTGACCAATTATCGTTGTTATCCCAAGTACCATCCTCTTGGCCAGTCCAAAAAATGCGTAAGCTGGGGTGGTGGTAAAACCCGGGCCATTTTCGTGTACGAGCATCCCCAACGAAATTTTTGTCATTTCGGCGGCGTAATGCTTGTTTGTGTGTATAACCAGATCATTTGCAGTATGGTAGTGAGGTGTGAAATCCTCTTCAATGAAAAATATGGCGCGGTAACCTCCTTGAAAGAAAGGCCAGCTATCATATCTATTTATGTATTGTGTGCTTTCAACAACATTCAAAATCGTATAATTGTCAATAATGTGATTGGCTAAATCGGTAAATAATCAGAGTTGCTATAATTCTTGACTTTTACAGTCCAATCTTGCCGAGTCTTGCTCGTATGGCTAATCATATCGTTGTTAATCATACATGCAATGTTCATACCTGAGTTAAATGCCATATTGGCAAAATACCAGGTACCGTGCAAGCCAAACTCCTCTGCTGGAAATGTTACTAACTTAATTGTATATGCAGGTGCGTAATCGCGTTTCTTCATTATCCTGGCAATTTCAAGCGTTCTGGCAACACCACTGGCGCTGTCGTCGGCATCGGGTGCAATGATGAATGAATCAGCCCAAGGATAGGTGTTTACTGAATCGTGGTGTGCTCCCAAAACAAAAATCGAACCGGGCCGAAGGTAATCCTCGTAAATGCAAACCAAATTGTACTGCCAGGTTTGGTAGAAAAAACCCAGAAACCATCTATTAAGTTGGAATGAATATAGCGTTGCATCGTGGTAGCCAAAGGATATGAACTTATCCCTAATCCACCCTGCAACCTCCTTCCGGTTATTTGCCAAGGCGAAACGGGTGCCGAAATTTTCGAGCGACTGCATGAACAATTACGTGCTTGAGGCATTTGCCTTTCTAAGGCAGCGTGCAATTGTAGGATGGTTTCGAGCTTTTCCAGGTTTTCCACTAACCGGGGATGTAGGGCAGATTGTTGAAATTAAAAAAACTATTGAAATGATGAATTTCAATTGGCGATTTCTATAAAATGGAAACCAGGAGGGCTATTAAAGAAAAGAGTTTATTGGATAACCAAATTGCAAACGAGGTGGCAAAATGCGCAATTTTGAAAGATTAGTTAGTTTTTGGGATTGAAAAAAGGGTTTTTGGTTTGGATTTTGCTACATTTGTCGGTAAAACTTAAAATTCTCTTCATGAAGAACTTCAAACAAACCATTTTCCTTTTTTTGTTTCTTTCATTTATTTTTTCTTCCGGGTTTACCGGCTGCAAGGAGCTCACAAGCCTAACAATGACCGAGGGCGAAGTTGCCCGTGGGCTTAAGGAAGCCCTTACAATTGGTGCAGTAAACGCCGTGCTCGCCACCAACAAACAAGATGGGTTTTTCCAGAATCCGTTGATTAAGATTCCGTTCCCCGAAGAAGCGCAGGGTGCAATGAACTTCATGCATAATAGCACACTACTTAGGCCGTTGCTCAACGAATTTGTTTTGAGGCTCAATCGTGCAGCAGAAAATGCCGCCGAGAAGGCCAAGCCAATTTTTGCCGAAGCCATTACTGGCATAACCATTCATGATGCCTGGGGAATACTTCGTGGTGGTGACGGTTCGGCAACCAGGTATTTGAAAGAAAAGACTTACAATAGCCTAACCGCTGCTTTCAAGCAAGACATATTGAACTCGCTTCAGGCCGTTGGAGCTCAATCCACCTGGGCCGAACTCACCTCGGCATACAACAATCTAGCTTTAATTAACCCGAACCTTACCAAGATAAATACCGACCTTGCCGATTACACCACGCGAAAGGCCCTCGATGGATTGTTCAAAATGGTAGAACAAGAGGAAAACAAGATACGCAAGGATCCCGTGGCAAGGGTTACCGATTTGCTAAGGAGGGTTTTCGCGCAGCAGTAGCTAAAACCTGTACATTGTTGAAAGGATAAATTGGTTGTTAACGGTTGGCAACGCGGTTTGTGTAACCTTTCTCTTGTCGTTGAAGTCAAGGCCGTATGCAGCACCCACAACCGACCATTCGAAACCAAATGTTAGCGACTTATGTGAGTAATTCAAACGCGGAGACACCCTGAAGATGTAGTGCAAGTCATCATTTCGCGAGTACCCGTCCAGTGGAGTGTAATAATTTGCCGAACCAAGATTGGCAGAGTATCCCAAAAACAGCCCCGGACTAAAGTCGGAAATTGGAGCCTCCACGTCGAGCCACGTGCTAATGGTGCGCATATTGGAGTACCCGTAATCGCTATTTAGATCAATTTGGTTTGGTTTTCCCAACGCTCCGTAGCCTCCGATCATAGTTAAATGGGATAGGTTTTCGCCGTAAATAACTTCGGCTTTTATGCTGGTACTCCCTATGAGTTGTTTCAAGTATGCTTGAAGATTGTAACTCCCTACAGTTTTACTGGAGTTTAGACCAAGTTTAGTCTCGTCGCGCGGGGTAAGAAATTTGTATCCTGCAACTATGCCCATCGATTGCCTTTTTCCATCGCCATGTTGAAGCCTAAACTGAATGTCGGGGAGGCTTGAGTTCTTTTGAGCCTCCGCCGGGCCCAAACTCCTGAATGAGCCGTGGGTTAGGAGCGAGAGGCTAAGGTTTAACTTGTCGTTTGGATGAAATGCATACCTTATTTGCGGGGAGCGGTTTAAGGGATGAAACGGAACACCGGCAGCAAAACTCACCGTGTTGGGAAAGCACTCCAGCACGAATGTTGGGTGAAAGTGATTTCCGATTAATAATTCATGATTTTGCCATCTCAGGTTTATTGCAGCTATTCTAATTCGCAGCATACGAACGAATTGCTGGTGGTTGCCCAAAAAGTCCGTTTCGAGAACTCCGGTTAACCTGGCTCCCAAAACATTTTCCTGACTGATTCTCAGACCTACCCTCGATTGGACTTCTACCATATTTAGCTTGGATTTCTGGTTAAGATCAACCCCATTTGGGTCGAATTTTGCTTTAAGCGGGTAAAAATAAAGCTCCCCATCGCGACTATCCAACGACCGGTAAGTGTCGAACTTTACCTGGTGGCTCAAAAATCCATAAATTCGAACTGCATCGTTGCTGCTGGCGTTATTTATTGAGCTAAGGCATGAAAGCGAAATGGCAAAAAACAACTTTTTCATCTTAAGGTTTTGGTATAGGTTATTAAAATTTTTTTAGATTATTTGACGGGCAAAAATACGGTAAATTCAGCTCCCCCTCCTAATCGGTCGCCAACGGTAAGCTTTCCCCTGTGTTTTTCAATGATTTCCTTCGAAATTGCCAGCCCAAGCCCGAGGCCGAAATGTCCACCCGCAGTTTTGGTGGTGAAGTTTGACTCGAAGATTTTTTCTCTCATTGCCTCGGGAACACCAGGACCGTTGTCGGCAATCACCACCCATGCTTTCTTTCCTTCGGTTCCGCTTGACACAAACAATATGCCCTTACCCTCCATGGCATCGCAGGCATTAATAATAAGGTTGGTCCAAACTTGTTTTATCTCACCAACATTGCATTTTACCAGGGGGATTTCCGAAAAGTTTTTTTTCACCTCAATTGTTTTAAGCCTGTTGCCCAGCATTAACAGGGTTTCTTCCAACCCTTCGCGCAAGTCGGTTGGCTCTACAGTTCCCTTGTCTTGCCGGCTGAAACTTTTCAGGCTTTTCACGAGGTGCTCAATTCGGTTAGTCGAGAGTCGAATGCCATTAATAAAAATGCCTGCTTGGAAGGCTTCGAGGTAAAGTTCAAACAATTCGGCGTGCTTCTCTTTCTTTATAAATGGTTCAATTTTGTTGAGGGTTTCTTTATCCATATCGGCAACAATTCTTACCTCCGACCTTTTTAGGTTTGGAAAAAGGCTGGCAAGTACCCGA
Organism: uncultured Bacteroidales bacterium; assembly: GCA_964349365.1. Lineage (GTDB taxonomy): Bacteria > Bacteroidota > Bacteroidia > Bacteroidales > UBA7960 > UBA7960. The sequence continues at coordinate 6,190 of CAYGFY010000040.1, forward strand.
GTCTTTTCCCTCTGTTCTTCCGAACTCGAAAAAACTCTTTTTTGTCCACTTGCGAAAAAGTACTTGAGCAAGCCTTGGTCGTCGAGCCTTCCGGCCTTATCGAGCATAACCGGGAGGTTTGTCAAAAGAAAATCCACCGAACGAAGCAGGGCAGATGCTGGATTGTTTATCTCGTGGGCCAATCCTGCCGTAAGTTGTCCCAGAACTGCCATTTTTTCTTGCGAAATTAGCACGTTGCGGGTTTCTTCCAACTCCTTAATGGTCTCTTTTAGCTGGTCTTTTTCTCTTTTAAGATTTTGCGAAAGCTTCTGAACTTCAATGTGCAGTTGAACCACCCGACGGTACCTTTCGGCAAGGTTTACAAAGACCAATTCTTGAAGGATTTTTCCAATTTCAGGATACCTGTCTCCCAGCCTGTCGTAATCATCACGGCTAATCACCAAAGTTTTGGTTTTGGTTTTTGCCCTGGCACTTTGAAAAACAGGCTCGCCAGTTTGGAAAGAAAGCATTCCCAAAAACTCGCCAGGGCCTTGATCGGCAATTTTGGTATTAACGTTATCATCGAGTTTTATTATGGTAACCAGGCCTTCGATAATTACGTATAGGCAGTCGTTTTGCGAAAATTCGCGCAAAATTATGCTCCCGGCAGGATACTCCTTTATTAACCCTTGCAAGAATTGCGAGTTTGGTAGCATTACTTTAATAATTTCCACAAACTCAGAAGCGGTGTATCTTTTTCTCATTGCACTATTACCAGTTAAATGTAACCCCTGCTGCGGATTTCGTCTTGCAGTTTCTCGACATCGAGGAGTGTCATGTACGGAAGCAGTTTTTCCTCGTTTTCAATTACGAAACTGGTTAGCTCTTTCTTGACAACTTCAATCAATTCGTGTTTTTTCCAGGGCTTGGCAATGTAGTGATTAAGCCCGGCTCTGTTAACTGCCTTTATAGTATCTTCGAGGCCAGCTTGGCCAGTGATAAGTACCTTGCGTGTGTTCTTTGTAAATTCGTCATCCTTCATCTCTATCAGAAGCTCAACACCATTGTCGCCGGGCATAATGTGGTCACATAGCACGAGCCCAATTTTCCCGTTAAGGCTTTTGATTTCTTTAATAAGACGGCGGGCTTGGTCGGCCGAGGAGGCGAATTCAATAGGGAAAATATCCTCGAACTCTTCAAGGTCTTTAACCAATACGTCTAAAACCTGATGTTCATCTTCCACACAGATTATGAAAATATTGTTCATTGTTAGTTCTGTTAATTGATTAACAAGGGCCAGAAAACCAAAGAAAACAACATGAAAGCGATAACTCCCACCGATCCAATCAATAGGCCGATCTTGATCATGTGTGATGTTTTGATGAATCCGGTGCTCATGGCTATTGCGTTTGGAGGTGTTGATATGGGCAGGAGCATTGCAATGTTGCAACCAATACCGATTACCAAAGAAGTTATTATCAAACTAAATCCTTCGCCTGCAATTCCTGAAACCGCCACGCTAACCGCAAGGGGTATTAGCAGGGTGGCGGCCACGGTATTGCTCAAGAAGTTTGAAAGCATCCATGCAACAAGCCCAAAAATAAAAAGGAGCAAAATATTCGGAAACATTGACCATTGTATGTTAGAGATAAGCCAAACTGCCATGCCGGTATTTTCCATGCTAATACCAAGAGCTATTCCGCCTGCCACCAGCCACAAAACTTCCCAAGGAAGCGAACGAATGTCGTCCTTGCCAACCACTCCAGAAACTGTTAGTCCTGCAATTGGCAAGAATGCAATCATACTGCTAGGTATGCCGTGGTTGGCCTCGGTTACCCACAGCAAAATTGTAACGGCAAATATCGCATAAAGTATAAATGCCTTTGGTGATTTGTTAAATTCGCCCTTGAGTTTTATCGTGAATGATTGCACGGTGGGCGGGAACAACTTTCTCAGTCCAAGCCAAGCTGCAACAAGTAGCAATAGCACCAATGGTACCATCATAAGCATCCATTTTCCAAATTCAATGTTCAACCCTTGGCCGTTGAGGGCAGCTATTACTATTGCATTTGGAGGGGTGCCAATGGGGGTTGCCATTCCGCCAATGTTGGCGGCAATGGGCACGCTCAATACCAGCATTATCCTGAATTGGTCGTCCTTGTTGGCTTGCAAGGCTATTGGTATTGCCACGGTCATCATCATGGCGGTGGTGGCGGTGTTGCTCATGAAGGCCGAAAGGGTTGCCGTAACCAGCATTATGCCAAGCACGATGAAAGCGGGTTTATCGCCGAAAGGTTTAAGCAGGACGTTAGTTAGGTTCTTGTCGAGGTTGTACTTTACTGCTCCGGTTGCAAGTATGAAACCGCCCAAAAAAAGTATTATTATAGGATTGGCTAATGTTCCGAAAAAAACCGTGTATGAAGGTGGGGTATAGCCAACAAGCCTGTGTTTAGAATCACTCACCACTATCATTTCGGGTTCAATACCATTGCTTTTAACCACCACTGTGCCGGCATATTGCTCAATGATTTCTACCTGAAGTACTCGGTAAGAATTCTTGCCAGTTTTTATATAAACCTTGCCATCGTCAACCGCGGCGGAAACCAATTCCCACTTACCTTCGGCAATTTGGGTTGGTATGGTTTCGGGCAGCTCGGCCTTGCTGAAAACAGGCCCCTGGATACTTAGCAACAACACTTGCAGGAAAATTACCAACATTGATGTTGAGTAAATTGGTATGGGTTCGAACATCCAAAATACTGCCGCCATCAAAAAAATGCCCATTGTAATGTGGCCTGCCATTGAAAGTCCGTCGAACTTTAAAAATACCGGAAGCAGCAAGCCAAGAATTCCGAGGGTTAGGCCAGCCACCAACCTGCTCATCGAAAACTTTTGAAATCTTCTTAATCTTGGTGAAAGGCTTTTGAGCTTGTTTAGTTTAATCATGAGGTTTGCTCAATTTCGGATGCAAAATGTTGTAATTTTTCCGATTCAACCGGTATGAAATTGTACTCTTTTTCTTGTTTTACGAGGCTTCATCAAGGATTTTACAAGGTTTCGCATGGTTTGTAAGGTAAAAATGTCATGTCTATGACTTCTCGTAGTAAAGGTTTATAATTTTAAGGATAACCATTGTGGCTTTTTCCATGCTCTCCAGAGTGATGAACTCGTACTTGCCGTGGAAGTTATGACCTCCTGCAAAGATATTGGGGCAGGGGAGGCCCATGTATGAAAGTCTTGAGCCGTCTGTTCCTCCCCTGATTGGTTTTATCTTTGGCATGATTGCAAGGTCACGCATTGCCTGTTCGGCAATTTCAACGATATGGTAGTCTGGCTCAATCTTTTCGCGCATATTGTAGTATTGGTCGGTTATCTCAAGCATCACGGTTCCTGTTCCATGCTTTTGGTTTATGAACTCAGCAACCTGGGTTATCAACTCCTTGCGTCGATCGAATTTTTGCCTGTCGTGGTCGCGAATAATGTACTGCAATTCGGTGTTTTCGACGGTGCCATTAAACTTGGTTAAATGAAAGAAGCCCTCGTAATGCTCTGTAAATTCGGGTCTCTCGAACACTGGAAGCATATCGTTGAACTCCGAGCCGATTATTGTAGAGTTAATCATCTTGTTCTTGGCGTACCCCGGGTGAACGTTGCGACCCTGAATCTTAACTTTAGCAGAAGCGGCGTTGAAATTTTCATACTCAAGCTCACCCACCTCCGAACCATCAAGGGTGTATGCATAATCAGCGCCGAAAGCCTTAACGTCGAAATGATCCACACCTCTTCCAATTTCTTCGTCGGGAGTGAAGCCAATCTTTATGGTTCCGTGTTTTATCTCGGGATTGTTTACAAGATGTTCAATGGCGGTTATGATTTCGGCAATTCCTGCCTTGTCGTCGGCTCCAAGGAGGGTGGTTCCATCGGTAGTTATCAAAGTTTGCCCTTTGTACCTTGCAAGCTCAGGAAAATCATTAACCTTCATCACGATGTTGGCTTCGGCATTCAAAACCACATCCTTACCATCGTAATTTTTGACAATTTGAGGTTTCACACCCTTGCCCGACATATCCGGGCTTGTGTCAAAATGTGCCAGAAAGCCAATTACAGGAATTTCCTTGTCGGTATTTGCCTCGAGGGTGGCGGTAACGTAGCAATACTCGTCAACCTTGGCATCCCGAAGTCCGAGCTGCAGAAGTTCGCCTACCAAGAGCCGCGCAATCTCAAACTGTTTGCTGGTGCTGGGGTAGGAGGTTGAATTCGGATCGCTTTGGGTGTCAATACTCACGTATTTAAGGAATTTTTTCAAGAGTTTTTCCTTCATGGCTTTTGTAAGGTTAAGTTGAAAAAAACAACACGACAAAATTAATATTTTTGGCAACTATCTTGCTAAATCATCATGATAATTTACCCCAAACCAGCAGAAAGCAAAAGCACATTATTATTACGAGATGAAGAAATTTTGAAAATTTTTGAAATTGAAGTTATTGAATCAGGCATTTGGGCAACAGGAGGTTTTGAACCTTCCAACCCAATGCAATTTCAACCCAATTTGTAATGTAACGAAAATCTCAATAATTGTGTTGGTTTTGGTTTTGTACCTCCCGAATTACCATGGCTGTTAGAGCAGCCAATAGGGATTATTTAGAATCAACAAGCCCATGGCAAAACAATTCCACACTTCGGCCTGCTTAACTTTTTACCTTATTTTTAAGCCATCATGCTTTTCGAAATGAACCCTTTTTTGGCCAAATGCCCAATTCAAGCAATTATCCGCCAAACCAACCCGGTGATTATCTAAAATCTCGTGGTTAACTTGGTTCAATTGTCAGAAAAAATCAAATCTTCCCATTCTCAAGAAAAAAAACCTGCAAATCATGACATTTTCAAATAAAAAGTAAAATTTCCAAAAATAAATTCTAAATGCTTGAATGGCAATATTTTAAACACCAAACAGTTGTTAAAAAAAATGAAAGGAAATAGATATTAATTAGCTTTTCTTTGGAATAAATTCACTACTTTTGCAGGTTAATAAAAATTTGGCATGAGCGAAGAAAAGAAATTATCAGAAAACGGTTCAAACGGTTACGATGCTTCCAGCATTCAGGTGCTTGAGGGTCTTGAGGCAGTAAGAAAGCGACCAGCAATGTACATTGGCGATATTGGCAATAAGGGATTGCACCACCTTGTTTACGAGGTTATTGACAACTCAATCGACGAGGCTATGGCTGGGTACTGCACCAAGATCGACGTTTTTATTAACCCTGACGATTCGATCACGGTAATTGACAACGGACGCGGGATCCCCGTTGACATACACGAGAAAGAACAACGGAGTGCCTTGGAAGTTGTAATGACTGTTTTGCACGCAGGGGGTAAGTTCGACAAGGAAAGTTACAAGGTTTCTGGCGGTTTGCACGGTGTTGGGGTTTCGTGCGTTAATGCCCTTAGCACCCTAATGGTTGTAAAAGTTTATCGCAACGGAAAGATTTTCACTCAAGAATACCAAAAAGGTAAACCACAATTTGACGTTAAAGAAATCGGCACGAGCGACAAAACTGGTACCGAGGTTTCTTTTAAGCCCGACGATACCATTTTTCAGGTAACTCACTATAATTACGACATACTTTCAGCAAGGCTCAGAGAGCTTGCCTTTTTGAACAAAGGTATTACACTTACCTTGACCGATAAACGTGAAACCGTTAACGGAACCGGAGAGTTAGTACACGAAACCTTTTATTCGGAAGAAGGCCTTAAAGAATTCGTTCAGTACATTGATGGCAATCGCGAACGTATTATTGACAGCCCCATTTACCTCGAAACCGAAAAAGCCGGGGTGCCGGTGGAAGTAGCAATGCAGTACAACTCTTCGTTTACCGAAAACGTGCAGAGCTACGTTAACAACATCAACACGATAGAGGGTGGCAGCCACCTTGCCGGCTTCCGCAGAGGTCTTACCCGTACCCTAAAATCGTATGCCGACAAGGAGGGGATGCTTTCCAAGTTGAAGTTTGATATTAGTGGCGATGACTTTCGGGAAGGTTTAACCGCAATTATTTCCGTAAAGGTTGCGGAGCCACAATTTGAAGGCCAAACCAAAACCAAGCTTGGCAATTCAGAGGTGATGGGTGCTGTTGACCAGGCTGTAAGCGAGATGCTAACAAATTACCTTGAGGAGAACCCCAAGGAAGCCAAAACCATTGTCAACAAGGTTATCTTGGCAGCAACTGCTCGTCATGCCGCCCGAAAGGCTCGCGAACTAGTGCAGCGCAAGAATGTTCTTATTGGCTCGGGTTTGCCCGGCAAATTGGCCGACTGCTCCGAAAAAGATCCTTCGCGCTGCGAGATTTACCTGGTGGAGGGTGATTCGGCAGGTGGCACGGCAAAGCAAGGACGCGACAGGAGTTTTCAGGCAATATTGCCCTTGCGGGGAAAAATTCTCAACGTGGAAAAAGCCATGCCCCACAAAATATTTGATAACGAGGAAATTAAAACCATTTTTACCGCCCTCGGCCTGTCTATAGGTACCGACGAAGACAGCAAGGCTCTAAATATGGCAAGGCTCAGATATCACAGGGTGATTATAATGACCGATGCCGACGTTGACGGAAGCCACATCGCAACCCTCATTCTCACCTTCTTTTTCAGGTATATGCGCGAGCTAATCGAAAACGGCTACGTTTACATTGCAACTCCACCGCTTTACCTTATTCGCAAGGGCAAGGACGAGAGGTATGCCTGGAACGAAGAACAGCGGAAGCAGGTTGTTGCCGAATTTAGCAACGGCGGTAAGGAAACCGGAATTTACATTCAGCGTTACAAGGGTCTTGGTGAGATGAATGCCGAGCAACTTTGGGAAACCACCATGAAGCCCGAGGAAAGGTTGCTAAGGCAGGTTGACATCGAAAACTCCGCCGAAGCAAGCCGCACATTCACAATGCTAATGGGCGACGAGGTTCCGCCTCGCAGGGAGTTCATTGAAAAGAACGCAAAGTACGCCAATATTGATGCCTAAGCATTCCCGGGATCATGCCTTGATGGGCACCTAGCAATGAGCATCGAGATATGGTTTATCGGGCCAATGCTACCACAGTTTCACGTTTTGGTCTAATGCCCTTAAATTTGATAGCTTATCAAGCACCCAGCGACAGGAGTGGTGGGTATTATAAACGCATTGCCTTGCGTCTCGAAACCGCAGGTTTTACGGTTGCAAGCGCCCGCAAAGACTACAATCGAAACACCAATGGTTTTAACCCTTTAAAGGATTCCAGATCAGGTTTCTTATCAAACAGTCCAAACATTGCAGACCCGCTGCCACTCATGGATGCGTAAGCGGCTCCGTTTTTGTATAGCCACTCCTTGATTTTGGCCAAAATTGGGTGTTTGACGAAAATGGGAGCCTCGAAATCGTTTTTCAACAATTCTTTCCAATTCGACAATGGTTTCCTTGCAATGTCATGAATGCTTTCATCGGGCTTCCCTGGTTTTATCAAAGAGTAAGCCCGTGCAGTTGAAACGCTAATGTTAGAGGTAATTATCACGAGGTATAGTCCTGATAGGTTAATATCTGCTGATTCGAGAATTTCACCCCTGCCTTTAGCAATTGCAGGAATGTTGTCAACGAAAAACGGACAATCGCTGCCCAGGGCCAGAGCTTTTTCTTTCAGCTCCCTTTTGCTCAATCCAAGGTTGAATAAATTGTTTAACATTACTAATGTAAACGCTGCATTGGCACTGCCCGCCCCCAAACCAGTGCCCGGCGGAATAACCTTGTGAAGCAAAATCTTAACAGGTGGGCTGTCAAGAATAAAGAAAGCCCTCTCGCATAGGTTTGGCTTACCATTTTGTGGGATAGGAATCCCAGAGACCGAAAACTCGAAAATGCCATCCTTTGCCGGGATAATTTCCAAAACATCCCTGAAAGGTACGGGGTACATCAAGGTTTCAATATCGTGAAAACCATCATTTCGTTTTCTAACGACGTTTAACCCAAGATTAATCTTTGAATTGGGAAAACTAATCACGATTGTGATTTATTATAACATTTTCAAGAAACTCACCTCCTTTGGCGACAAAAACCTAAACCTGCCGCGTGGAAGATCCTTTTTGGTTAAACCAGCAAACATAACCCTATCGAGTTTATCTACGTTGTATCCAAATTGTTCGAAAATCCTGCGAACCACTCGATTTTGGCCCGAATGTATTGCAATGCCAACTTCCTTTCGGTCTTCGCTTTGGTCAACAAATGATATTTCATCTGGAATAACTATTACCTCATCAATTTTAACGCCCTTTGATATATCCTTCATATCGTTTAAAGCCAGGGGTTTGTCAAGAGTAACTTGGTAGAGCTTCTGGATTCGGTGTGTGGGATGGGTCAATTTTTTGGCCATATCGCCATCGTTGGTAAGCAACAATAGGCCGGTTGTGTTTCTGTCCAAACGACCTACCGGGTAAATGCGCTCTTCGCAAGCGTTTTGTACAAGATCCATTACCGTTTTTCGCTCCATTGGATCGTCGGAAGTGGTTATGAAATCCTTTGGTTTGTTGAGAAGAAGGTAAACTTTCTTCTCGTTCTGGAGTTTTTGGTCTCCGTAAAAAACCGAATCGGTTGGTTTAACCTTGGTTCCGAGCTCGGTTACAACTTGCCCGTTTATGGTAATCGTGCCCGATGTGATAAGGGTATCGGCCTCTCGACGCGAACAAATTCCCGCATTGGCTATAAATCTGTTCAACCGTATGCTTTGGTCTTCGACCTTTAAGTTATTTTTGCCACCAGGGAGGGGGGAGAGCATCTCTTCGCGACTTTTGTATTGTCTATTCGATTGTGTCCTTTCTTCTTTCGACTCTGTCGATTCGAGACTACCAACTTGCCTGTCGTTGTCAAACTCTCGTTTTCTTGGCCCCGAATCTCTCGATTCGTATCT
>CAYGFY010000041.1:0-12786 GCA_964349365.1 uncultured Bacteroidales bacterium
GGATTTTAAAGCGTAAAAATATACTTTTTTCCCTTATGCGTATTTTGGGTTGAATGGCCCTCCTTTTTTCAATCTCAAGCAAAGATGAGGCCAATGAAAAAGAGGTGCTGTATTTCTTGGTTATAAGTTCTGACAGATTGTAGCTGATGTCGAAATAAAAGTCAACGATCATGTTTAGGCTTTTCTTTGAAAATTTAAACAAAGAAAAGTCGAAAATGTTCTAACTCACTCCGCTACCAACTTCCGCCTCGTGTTCGGGAAATATGAAAACAAGCTTGCCATCAGGTCTTTCGGCAAGCAAAAGCATTCCGTGCGAAACAATCCCCTTGATTTCTCTGGGTTCGAGGTTCAATAAAACTACAACCTTCTTGCCGGGTAACTCTTCGGGCGCAAAATGCTCGGCAATGCCCGAAACAATGGTTCGGCGGTCAAGCCCGGTATCAACCTCAAGTTTTAGGAGCTTTTTGGTTTTGGCCACTTTTTCGGCAGATATTATTTTACCTATTCTAAGGTCGAGCCGGTTGAAATCATCAAAGGAAACAGGCTCCTTCATCGGGCTTTGAGCCTTTTCAGCGGCAGAATTGTTCTGCTTGGTTTCCAGCAGTTTTTGTACCTGCTGGTTTATTTTTTCGTCTTCAATTTTTTCGAATAGCAACTCTGCCGGTTTGATTTCCGAGCCCTCTGCAAGCAGGTTTTCCTTACCAGCTTGACTCCACGAAAGCTTATCAAGGTTGAGCATTTTTCTGAGCTTTTCGGTGGTAAAGGGCAAGAAAGGTTCTGCCAAAACCGATATGTTGGCGCAAATTTGGAGGCAAACATTAAGTACGGTTGCAACCCTCTTGGGGTCATCCTTGAAAATTTTCCATGGTTCGGCATCGGTAAGGTATTTGTTTCCGAGCCTGGCCACGTTCATCAATTCTCCGAGTGCTTCTCTAAAACGGAAGTTATCAATGCTTTTTGCCATGTTTTCGGGAAATGCGGCCAGGGCGGCAAAAACCTCCTTGTCAGAATCGTGTAGGATGGAGGCGGGAGGAACCTTGCCCTCAAAATACTTGTGTGCAAGTACCACGGTGCGATTTACAAAGTTGCCCATAATTGCAACAAGCTCGTTGTTATTACGTGCCTGTAAATCTTTCCAGGTAAAGTCGTTATCTTTGGTCTCGGGTGCGGCAGCGGTCAATACATATCTTAAAACATCCTGCTGGCCCGGAAAATCATTCAAGTACTCGTGAAGCCAAACGGCCCAGTTGCGCGAGGTGGAAATCTTTTCGCCCTCGAGGTTGAGAAACTCGTTTGCCGGCACGTTGTCGGGCAAAATGTAACTACCCTCTGCATGTAACATTGCGGGAAAGATAATGCAATGAAAAACTATGTTGTCTTTTCCAATAAAGTGAACCAGCTTGCTGTCGGGGCTTTTCCAATATTTTTCCCACTCAATGTTGTTTTCCTCGCCCCACTGACGAGTGGCACTAATGTAGCCTATTGGAGCATCGAACCAAACGTAGAGCACCTTGCCCTCGGTTCCTTCCAATGGCACCTTCACGCCCCATTCTAAGTCTCGGGTTACGGCTCGTGGCTGCAAACCTTGTTCAATCCACGATTTGCATTGGCCATAAACATTGGCTTTCCAGTCTTCTTTGTGCCCTTGGAGTATCCACTGCCTTAGCATTTGCTCGTAATCGTTAAGGGGCAGATACCAGTGGCGGGTTTGCTTCATCACCGGCTTGTTTCCGCTCAGCACAGATTTGGGGTTTATCAGATCGGTGGGGCTAAGGGATGTTCCGCAGTTTTCGCACTGGTCGCCATAAGCCCGTTCGTAGTTGCAGTGTGGACAAGTTCCGGTAATGTACCGGTCGGCAAGAAACTGCTGGTTTTCCTCGTCAAAATATTGCGCGCTTTCCTTTTCCAAGAAAAGCCCCTTGTCATGCATTGTTTTGAAAAATCTCGAGGCAGTATCCTTGTGCACGGGAGCCGAGGTACGACTGTACACGTCAAACGAAATGCCAAACTCTTCGAAGGAATTCTTGATGATTTCGTGATACTTGTCAACAACTTGCTGCGGGGTAATTCCTTCCTGCCGGGCTTTAATGGTAATAGGCACACCATGCTCATCGCTGCCACCAATGAAAACAACATCGCGCCCACGCAAGCGCAGGTATCTTGCGTAAATATCTGCAGGAACGTAAACACCCGCTAGGTGACCAATATGGATGGGGCCGTTGGCATAAGGAAGAGCTGAAGTAACAGTATATCTTTTGAATTTATTTTCTGACATTTGTCAAGAGTTTAAAGGGTTGATTTGCTGTTGCGATTAAGGGTTGGATGGGTTTGGGATAATTCATGATCATTGCTTGTCATTTTGCATGGCCATGATTTGGTGTCGGTAAGGAATGTTGGGGTCAGGTGGGTCATTTTAGGCTTTTAACTTTTATTTTCAAGGTATTTCGCAAATTACGCTAAGACCAAATATTACATAACGACCTACCACACTTAGCCTGAAACGTAAAACCATTTCATTTCTGCTTGCGGTTCTGATAACCGATTGCCAATGGCTAATTACTGATCACCCGTTGCCACCAAATAGCGTACAAAGGTAGTTATTTATGCTAAAAATTATACCTTTGCAAAATACTGACTAATTGTCATACACCATGGTTGACATCCAATCTATAAAACAACGTTTCGGCATAATAGGTTTTTCGCCCAAGCTTGACAGGGCCATTGATGTGGCGCGGCAGGTGGCTGCCACCGACATTTCGGTTTTGGTCACCGGCGAAAGCGGGACGGGCAAGGAAGCCTTCCCGAAAATCATTCACCAGCTAAGTGCCCGCAAGCACGGGCCATACATTGCAGTTAACTGTGGTGCAATACCAGAGGGAACCATTGATTCCGAGCTCTTTGGCCACGAAAAAGGGGCCTTCACCGGGGCCCACGATGCCCGCAAGGGCTACTTTGAGGTTGTTAACGGAGGAACCATTTTCCTTGACGAAGTTGCCGAGCTGCCGCTTCTCACGCAAGTGAGATTACTGCGCGTGCTCGAATCGGGCGAGTTTATTAAGGTGGGCTCCTCAAAAGTGCAAAAAACCGATGTGCGGATTGTAGCCGCCACAAATGTAAACCTTACCGATGCCATAGCAGCCGGCAAGTTTCGCGAGGACCTTTACTACCGCCTAAGCACCGTGCCAATTGCGGTTCCGCCGCTTCGCGAGCGCAAGGAAGACGTGGTGCTGCTTTTCAGGAAATTTGCATCAGATTTTGCCGAAAAATACCGCATGCCGTCACTACAACTTACCCCCGATGCCGAAGAATTTTTGATAAAACAACGATGGTCCGGAAATATCAGGCAGCTAAAAAACCTCGCAGAGCAAATTTCGGTGATCGAAAGCAACCGCACGGTAACGGATAAAACCATACTTAAATACATACCGTCCGAAGTTGACAGTAGGTTGCCCATACTTGCACCAGGGTTTTCGAGTGCCGAAAATAACAGTTTGAGCGAACGGGAAATCCTTTACAAGGTACTTTTCGACATGAAAAGAGACATTTCCGAACTCAAGAAAATTATTGGTCAAATTGTAAAGGGCAACGGCCAGCACCCCGGCTCACTGCACCAAGACCACTCGAAACTTCTGGACAGCCTTTACGAAAAGCCCAACATACCAAGTGTTTACACCCCCGACGAGGGGTTTGCCATTACCCGGGCCGATTACCACCCAACCGTTGACGCCTTCGAAGAGGCAACCCACGAGGAGGTTGTGGAAAGCCTTTCAATTGCCGAAAGGGAGAAAGACCTTATTGAAAAAGCACTTCAAAAACACCGTGGCCGCCGCAGAAAGGCCGCAGAAGAACTTGGCATCTCGGAAAGAACACTTTACAGGAAAATTAAAGAGTATGACCTGGAGCGAGTGGTTAATGGTTAACGTGAATTACAATCAGAGCAAGCATTAAGCAGAAGATTAAATATCGTCAAAGTACAAACCTAAATCAACTCTACATAATGCCTGCTGCCCCCTGCTTGCCGATCGCTGTTAATCAATCACAAATAACATAATTCCTCGGCAATTTTTCTTAATTTTGCATCAATTCAAACCCGGTATTATGATTTTTGGGCCGAAAAAAAGACTTTGGATTGTTGCAATTGCGCTGATGTTGATGCTTGGCTCGTGCCGCATCTATTCTTTTACTGGAGCCAGCATTCCACCTGGAGCGAGAACTTTTTCAGTATTTACTTTTCCCAACAACGCCCCGTTGGTAAATCCGGTGCTCGGAAAGGTTTTTACAGATGCCCTGCAAGATAAGTTCATGAGACAAACCAACTTGCGGCTTGTGCCATCGGCCGGACATCTTCATTTTGAGGGAAGCATTACCGATTATGCCGTAACCCCAGTGGCAATTACGGGCAACGATCAGGCAGCCCTAAACAGGCTCACAATAAGCGTTAGGGTAATTTTCGAAAACGAACTCCAGCCCGAAAGCAACTTCGAAAGGACCTTTTCGAGACATTTAGACTTTGACAGCCAAAGAACGCTCACCGAGGTTGAAGACGATCTTGTAAGAGGGATAGTAAACACCATTGTTGACGACATTTTTAACCAAGCCGTGGTAAACTGGTAAAATATTGCCGATGGACTCGAAGAATTTGTTATTTCTTTTGGAAAACCCCTTCAACATTGGTTTAGAAACCAGCAAGGAGTTGAATTTCCTTTGGGAACAATACCCATTTAGCCAGCCTTTGGCCTACATTCGAGCAAGGTTCTTGCTTGAACAGAACCACCCCGATTTCGAACGGGCGTCAAGCTTCGCACAGGCAGTTGCGATTAACAGAAAGGTTTACAACGATTACATCTCCGGCAAGAACAATCCTTTGAGGCCAAAGCCTCTTTCGTTGAAAATTGATTTGGGCGATAATGAAGAAGATGGAGTAATTGCATCCGAGTTTAGTAATGATATTGGCTGCGCGAAAGCAGGTTTGCATCCAAACCAAGGGCATGCTTGGCGAAACACAAAGAAAAAACACGACCACCTTATCGAAAAATTCATCAAGGAGGAACCTAGAATTTCGACACCCGGCAAAGACCTGAAAAAAGAAAACCTGGAAGAAAAAACCTCCGGGCACCTCGAAGGGCTCGTTACCGAAACCCTTGCCCAAATTTACGTACAACAAGGATTTTTGGCAGACGCTATTGACATTTTTGAAAAATTATCAGAAAAAAATCCAGAAAAAAGCAGTTACTTTGCAAAAAAAATCGAAACCCTGAAAAATCAACTTAAAACCTAAAAAAAACCAAAATGTACCTATTGTTTTCAATATTAATCGTAATTGCCTGCGTGTTTTTGATACTAATCGTATTGGTTCAGAACTCAAAAGGCGGGGGGCTTGCTTCAAACTTTTCTTCAAGCAACCAAGTAATGGGGGTTAAAAAAACCGCCGATTTTCTCGAAAAAGCCACTTGGACGCTGGCCATAGCATTGGTAGTGCTTACCTTGGCAGCAACATTTGTTATTCCGCGCCCGGGTCAAGATACAGCAAATACTTCCAGGGTGCAAGAGTTGATTCCCGCTTCTCAAATGCCAGCCAACATCGCGGTTCCGCAAGAAGAACCAACCGCACCAGGGGAAGAATAAGTTGGATTGACCCAAAAGAACATTGCCAGAATGCCCTGCCATTCTGGCATTTTTTTATTCCCAAAGCCTTGTTCCTTGAAAATTTGTCGTGCAAAAATAGCCAAAACCACTTTGGCACGAATTGTGAAAGGTCAAAATGGAAATTCATTAAACCAAATTTGTTTAACATAAAAATTATTGAAAATGGCAGACATTAAAATTAAACCATTGGCAGACAGAGTTCTGGTAGAGCCCGCAGCAGCCGAAGAAAAAACCCTTGGTGGAATCATTATCCCCGACACGGCCAAGGAAAAGCCACAAAAAGGCACCGTGATTGGGGTTGGCGGTGGAACAAAAGACAACCCGATGACTGTTAAGGTTGGCGACATGGTACTTTACGGAAAATATGCAGGTACCGAATTGTCGTACGAAGGAACCCAATACCTCATCATGCGCGAGTCAGACATTTTTGCAATCATTTAATCACTAACTTAAAAAAATAACATAAAAATGGCAAAAGACATTATTTTTGGAATGGACGCCCGCAGCTCCCTTAAGATTGGAGTTGACAAGCTTTCAAACGCCGTTAAGGTAACCCTCGGACCCAAGGGAAGAAACGTTATCATTGACAAGAAATTCGGAGCACCTGTAATAACCAAAGACGGGGTAACAGTAGCAAAAGACATTGAACTTTCAAATCCCATTGAAAACATGGGTGCCCAAATGGTAAAAGAGGTTGCCAGCAAAACCTCCGATGTGGCAGGCGACGGTACCTCAACAGCCACCGTTTTGGCTCAAGCAATTTTCAACAACGGACTTAAAAACGTAACGGCCGGTGCAAACCCCATGGATCTCAAGCGTGGAATTGACAAGGCCGTTGAAAAGGTTGTCGAAAACCTCAAGAGCCAATCGCAAGAAGTTGGTGATAGCAACGAGAAGGTAGAACAAGTAGCCACCATATCGGCAAACAACGACAGCTCCATTGGCAAGCTTATTGCCGAGGCAATGTCGAAGGTAAAAAAAGAAGGTGTAATTACCATTGAAGAAGCCAAGGGAACCGAAACCAGCGTTAAGGTGGTAGAGGGCATGCAGTTCGACCGTGGTTACATCAGCCCCTACTTCGTAACCGACACCGAAAAAATGGAAGCCGTTTACGAAGAACCATTCATCTTGATTTTTGACAAGAAAATTAGCACCATGAAGGACTTTTTGCCAATCTTGGAAAAGGTGGTTCAAACCGGAAGACCTCTTTTGATAATTGCCGAAGACGTTGACGGCGAAGCCCTTGCAACATTGGTTGTAAACAAGCTTCGCGGTTCGTTGAAAATTGCAGCTGTTAAGGCTCCCGGATTTGGCGACAGGCGCAAGGCAATGCTCGAAGATATAGCCATACTTACGGGAGGTACGGTGATCAGCGAAGAGCAAGGCTACAAGTTAGAAAATGCAGACCTGTCGCACCTCGGCAAGGCCGATAAGATTACCATTGACAAGGACAACACGACCATTGTAAGCGGCAAGGGCGATAGAGATATGATTAAGGCTCGCGTGAACCAAATCAAGAGTCAAATGGAAAACACAACCAGCGATTACGACCGCGAGAAGCTGCAAGAGCGTCTTGCAAAGTTGGCCGGAGGTGTAGCAGTTCTTTACGTTGGTGCTGCCAGCGAAGTTGAGATGAAAGAAAAGAAAGACCGCTTCGACGATGCTCTTCATGCCACCCGTGCGGCGGTTGAAGAAGGTATAGTACCAGGCGGTGGGGTTGCTTACATTAGGGCAATTTCTGCACTTGACAACCTTAAAGGCGACAATGAAGACGAAAATACCGGTATTGCAATAGTGCGCCGCGCTCTCGAAGAACCATTGAGAATGATTGTTGAAAACGCCGGAATTGAAGGCTCCATAGTTGTTCAAAAGGTAAAAGAAGGTAAAGAAGACTTTGGATACAACGCGCGCACCGAGGTTTACGAAAACCTTTATCAGTCAGGCGTTATTGACCCAACCAAGGTAACCCGCGTAGCCCTCGAAAACGCAGCCTCGATTGCAAGCATGCTTTTAACAACCGAATGCGTTCTTGCAGAAATTAAAGAGGAAAAATCTGATATGCCAATGAATCCTGGCATGGGCGGTATGATGTAAAAACCAGTTTGCAAGTATTAAAAAAGCCGTCTCTGAAGAGGGGGCGGCTTTTTTCGTGACAATCTCTAAAAAAAACCCTGCTTCCATTAGCCATGTTGTTTTATTAACACGAGTATGATGTAAGCGACCAGTTTATACAGCTTTTCGTGGCAATTGATTTTTGTTTTAAGAGAAGGTTTCAACTGTAGCAATTAACAGGCCGTCAATCCGGCTATCAAGTTGGTCAAGAAGTTCTTGAAGTAACGGTGCCGAGCATGTTATTTTGGGCAGGCATTTTTCAACCGGTCGTTTGCCGTTTATATCAAAGTTGTTTCCCTGCGAGGGTATTTGAGCTTGAAATAGCTTTGGGCTGTTCTTCATTTTATTGCGGGCTTTTGCAACCAGACAAACCCAATACACAAACGAGCTTTGGAAGGAGTCATGGTTTATGCAGCTATTGTTGCCAAAAGCACCCCCGGTTTTCTCGAAAACCTCCTTTTTTGGGCCCGAACGCCCACGGCCCAGTCAACTCAAAGTTCCAACCCCAAAAACCCCCTTGACAAAAACAACCTTGCCTAAAGCGGCTTAAACAAGGTCGGTTTTTTGTGCCATGTGGCCGGTGGCGGGCAAGATGCGAAGTTGTGCATCAGGGAGGTGTGTTGGCTGCCGGTTCTTTATTTTTGCATAGACTAGCAGTTTCTTGTCAATTTGATGCCAGCTTTTTATTCTTTGTTTTTTCTGGCGTGATGCTTGTTTTGCCATTTCATTTGAAACTCCAACTCTTGAGTGCCTTTTTCCCGTTCGTGCTCTATATTTACAAAAACATTTTTCGGAATAAACAATCTCTCGTTCGCAATTTGAATGCGAAAAGGATTTCCTGCTTCCAGGGCATCTGCAAGTCGTCTTAATTTAGCAATGAATTGCTTGCGCGGGTATTCTTTTTCAATGTCGCGATTTTTCTTTTTCATTTTGGTTTAATTAATTTGCTTTTCTTTTATCCCCTCATGATTAAAAACACTATATAACCGGCATATAGCAACAAAAAAAACACACCCTGCCGTTTTTCTAACAGGTGTTTTTTTCCTATAAACAGAAATGCAAATAAAAGTATGCTGGCAATTATAGTCATCATGATATCTGAGTTTCCGGCAGGTTGAAAAGGCAGTGGGTTAATCACCGCGCTAATACCCAGCACACAGAAGATGTTAAAAATATTGGAGCCGACCACGTTACCAATAGCAATGTCGGTGTTCTTCTTATATGCAGCCACGGCAGAAGTGGCAAGTTCGGGAAGAGAAGTTCCTACGGCTACTATAGTCAAACCAATTAAATATTCGCTCACCCCAAATTGAGCGGCAATCTCAACAGCACCATCGAAAATCCAAACGCTACCCAAGACCAATCCTCCTAATCCCAGCAGGATATATAAAACAGATTTTAAATTGCTTAACTGCCTTGAATCTTTATTTGGATTGTTATCGGATGTTTTGGCAATGCTGAAAATGTAATACAAGAAAATGATGAAGAACCCAAGCAATACAAGCCCATCGCTTCTGGTCAATTCTGAATTTTCATTGTGGTCAATCAAGTAGTCGTTGGCAAGAATGCCCAATACCAAAGCCGCTAACAAACTAAATGGAATTTCTTTCCAAATGGTAGTGGTTTGAACTGCAAGCGGAAATATAATGGCAGACACTCCAAGTATCAAAAGGATATTGGCAATGTTGCTGCCGAGAATATTGCCAATGGCAATTTCAGAATTACCTTGAATGCTGGCAAAAACATTTACGAAGAATTCTGGGGTGGAAGTGCCAAAAGCCACTACCGTCAAACCAATTACCAAATCAGACACGTTCAGTTTTTTAGCAACGGCCGAAGCTCCATCTACCAGTAAATCTGCGCCTTTTATGAGTATGATAAACCCGATTATTATTAAAAAATAAGTCACCATGTTGATTCTTTCTTCTTTCGGTACCTCGAATTGTATTTTATTTGTCAGGTCTTGGCAAAATTTGTTTTCCCCTTTTTGTCAGTTGTGCTGCATGTAAGATGTCGTCAAGAGTGACCGATTACGGTTTTCGGCTTGGCGAAGGTGGCGAATTTCGGCACAAATGCTCAATCGAAGCGCGCCCTTCAATTATGCTAAAACCAACAAACGGATCACTAACCCCCCCCCATTACGCAAAACCCGTGTGCCTGTTGCACAACCACAAAGATAAAACAAATTTCAAAATTTGCAAGCCCGTAAGTAATTGGCAAAAAAGCGCCGCGCAAGCTGCCTTTTTTGCCAAAAGCACCCCCGGTTTTCTTGAAAACCTCCTTTTTCGGGCCCGAACGCCCACGGCCCAGTCAACTCAAAGTTCCAACCCCAAAAAACCCCTTGACAAAAACAACCTTGCCTAAAGCGGCTTAAACAAGGTTGGTTTTTTTGTTCCACGTGGCCGGTGGCGGGCAAAATGCGAAGTGGTGCATCAGGGAGGTGTGTTGGGCACCGTTGTTATTTTGTTTTTATAAAATAAACGAAAAACAATTCATCCGTTTCTTTTTTAATCCAGTGGTCTATTTCAAGGCTCAATGATTTGTCTATCAAAGGTGCCGGAACGAATGGTGCTATCACTTTGTAAATTTCATGCTCTTGCAAATGATTCAAGTCCGATATTACCCTGTTTACAGGTTGTTCTCCTGCGTTTAGCATTTCTCTGACGTCTAATTCTGACGTTACTTTAGCCTCGTCAAACCAATCAGGTTTTTTGGTTTTATAATTAACCTCACTCGCATGTTCTATACTATCCTGCCCAACCTCCTTGCGCAATAGATTTATTAAATCCTCAACTTTTACATTGCCAACACTTGCTGCTTGTTGTAACGTTGCAATTCTTGCAACAGTTTTTCTAAGTATGGGATTTTTTAATTTTTTAAAAGCGGGAACATGATTAATCAAAACATCTTCAAGTTGTGGATAGGTTTCAATTAATTGCAAGACTTTAGTCTTTGGGCTTATTATCAGTTTATGATTTTCCATGGTTTATTTCTTTGTGTATGATAAGATTCTTTGCTCACCATCAAGGTCTCTGTAGCCCTGAACATTTTGAGATACTTCAAGTGTTCCGAGGTAATCGCCTTTTTCGTTTCGCAACGCAAAATACTCGATATGAATCATTTTGCCTCCCATGTTTATCCAAAAAGGGGCGCTTTCCTCTTTCCCGCTTTTAAAATCATCGATAATTTTGTCAACGATATGAGCACTTGCCGGTGGATGGCATAACCGAACATCTCTATTTAGTATTGCACGGTTTCGTTGAAAAATTCTTTCTTTTCCCTGCGAGAAATACTTTACCTTGTCATCCTTGTCAACAAAGGTCATGTCAATTGGCAAATGATTCAATATTGCCAACAACTCTTCAACGGAAAAGTTACCTGAAGGTAATTGAATATTTCCCCCCGTTTTATTCACCTCCGATAGAGTATCTTCGTTTGCCCAGTCGGGTCGCCACATCTTGGGAGGGTCGTATAGACAAAAACCTATTTCTAATGATTGTTTTTCAATTTCGTACCATTCTGTATCGTTTAATTTGTCTAAAGTCATTGGGAAAAGAATCTGCTCTTCTTTTTTGGTCATGTCAACAACTTGATTAATTGCAGGCATTAATATGATTTCTGATGAAGCCAAGAGCTCATCTTTAGAGATGTTTTCTGTCTTGAGCAACTCAATGCTGCCTTTAATGAGTTCCCGTATTTCATCGTGTTTGCCCCACATAACTTTCGGAGGACCGGTTACTCCGTAGTTTTCAAGATAAGGAAAGATTAGGTATTCCTTTCTGTTGTAATGTTTGTCAACATCAAACAAGGCGTTGAAATAACCTCTAAGTTTTAATATTTCATCGCTAACGTCAGTCTTTTCGGATAACGACAACTCATTTATCAGCTTGGATATTTGTTCGGCAAGTTTTTTTAATTCCACGTTCTCTTTTAGCATGACATCAATGGGATGTCCATCGGGAACCTGCTTTGATGATGAAAGGTCAATTTTCCCTTCCAAAACAGCACCGTGTACATCGCAAAGTTTAAGCACCTCTTCTTCGGGCAATCCCTCATTAATTAGTTCTTGCTCAACTTCAACAACTTCTCCATACGGAATTTGTTTTAAGGTTTGTTCAAGCTCATTACGAATTTCGTTCTGAGAACTTCCTTTGTGCAGTTTAAGAATCAACTCTTTAAGTTTTCTCTTTCTGCTTTCCGAATTATTTATTAGCTCGCTCATTGGTCAATTGTTTGTTTCAAAATTAATCTTTTTCGCTCATCTGTCAATATAATTTTAGATTGACAATTATTCGTCTTGCATTTTCATAGCCGTTTTCAATGATTTTTATTTGCTCACTCTTTAATTTGTTTTTTATTTGCGTTCGTGAATCGCCATTTTATGCTTTCGCTATTTATTTGAACTTTCAATAATGGCGATTTCTTCTTCCGTCAGGTCGTTAAGCCGATAAACAAATTGGTCTGGTTGGGATTCTTTTTAATCACTCAATAGTAAGTCAGTATAATTTTAAAAACTCATCATACTCTATATCAAATGTTTTCTTTGTGTGATGTTGTTTTTGGTTTTTAATGTATTCAAATACCTTGTTAATTCCTAACTCGGAAACTGAATAAGCCGCATACCCTGTTTGCCAAGCAAATTTATCAGCAATAAGATTGTTTTGGTTGATAAAATGCGAACTGCTTCCTTTTATTTGTTTAATTACTTCAGAAATTGATTTTTGCGGGCTTAACAGAAACAAGCAATGAATATGGTCTGGCATTCCGTTAATTATTCTTACCGGACAACCTTGTTCGCGTAATTGTTCAGAAATAAATTGATGGATTTTATTCTCAACATTCGGATGAATGAGCGGCTTTCTTTCTTTGGTTGACCAAATGGCGTGTATCCATATTTTATTGAATGAATGTGGCATGTTCATTTGTTATTTATAAAACCGGCAAAACGGTTTTGCGTTATTCCTCGCATTTTCATAGCCCACGAATTAATTCGTGGGCTATAATGGATATTTGATATTTTATGAATGG
>CAYGFY010000042.1:0-12724 GCA_964349365.1 uncultured Bacteroidales bacterium
AACGCCAGCACGCGCCAAATTGCCCTGATTGCGGCATTTTTCCTGTCCCTGGGGGGTTTAACCCTTGGCATTATTGCGATTGATCAAGTCATCTAATTCTTTCAAATCAATGCGCTGATCAATAAATTATTGCAAAACTGACAAGAGCGCGTCTTGTGCTCTATAAAGTTAGTTGAAAGGTTACTTCAGCATTTTGCCTTTTTTTTACTTCGTTTCATACCGCGTATATTAACGAAATAACAAAACAAAATACTGGCCGTAAGGGTTTTAAGAAACCATTGTCGTGCAAGGGTTTCAAAATGTTACCGTGAATGCTTGCTTTTCGGGAAAGGTGTTTTGATTTTTTCAGCAGTGAATTGGGTTTCAGCTCTTTTAACACAGCCTGTTTCATGACACACAAAGACCCAAGCACGGTAAATCCCGACCTCAATTACTGTCAGGGCAAGTCAAAAAAGTAGATTTGGTTCAAGGTTTTAAACCCCACTAAAATCAACATCGGCAAACACCATGGTTGGGCTTTGCAATGATGAATACAAGTAGGGATCGTTGCCATTTTCAATAAGGTTTCCAAACAATGTTTTCAAGTTGCCCGAAATGTTCATTTCGTTAACTGCCCTTACAATCTTGCCGTTCTCAATTAGTTGGCCTGCAATTCCAAACGAGAAGTCGCCGGTGGTTGAGTTTGCGTTGCCACCCGAGAAGGAGGTTACCAGTATTGCCTTTTCCTGCGCGGCAATAATTTCATCCTGACTTCTGGTACCAACCGTAAGCACAAGGTTGGAAGTTGAACCACCATTTGGTGCAAGGCCAAGTTTTCGTCCATAATAGTTGTCAATTAGGTACGTTTTCAAAACCCCCTTGTCAATTATCGTGCGCTTCCGCGCTGCAATGCCCTCACCGTCGAAAAGCCTTGATGCCATTCCGCCAATAAGATGAGGGTTATCAACAATAGTGAGGAGTTCGGAGGCAATGGGCTTGTCAATCATATCCACCAAGAACGACTCCCTTTGTTGGATGCTCCTTGCCGAAATTGGCCCGAGAAGCCTTGAAAGGATGTTGCCAACTACCACATTGTCGAGAATTAGGGTGTATTTTCCGGTTTTGGCCGGTGCTTGGCCAAGTTGCCTCAAAGTGTTGAAAATTGTCCTTTCTGCTATTTGAGCGGGAGAAATAAGTCTTTTGAAAAACCTATTTCCCATCCAGAAACTGCCTGATGGCCTTGAGCCATTATCTAAAACCGATAATGACGCACTGTTGCTAAAAAAGGTCGAAGCGCTTTCGCCGGCAAATCCATTGGTGTGCACCCTAACGCTCTCAGAGTGGCTATCGTTGAACCGCCCTGATGCTGAAAGCACCTCTGCCTTACCCCTAACCTCCCTTGCCAAAAGTTCGGTTTCCATTGCCCTTTCAACCCTTTGCTCTGGCGTAATTGAGCCGTAGTTTGGATCTACCAGCCCTAGGTCAATCGATAAATCAGTTGGATATAATGATGGGTCGGGCAACGAACGGAAGTCGTCGGGAGCAAGGTATTTTGTCGCTTCCACGGCCTCACTAATAAACCTTTCTAGTTGTTGCTTTTGAAGATTGTTGGTTGAGTGGCTAGAAAATCTTTGGTCCCTGTAAATTTGAAGCAATAGGTTGTTGTCGGTAGATTCTTTAATTGTTTCTACCCTTTGTTGCCTCACCTCAACTTCAACAGACCTTGATCGGCTGATGGAAACCGCTGCCTGATTGGCCCCTTTCTTAATCGCGAGGTTGCCGGCCCAAGTGGCCAGTTCAATGCGCTGTTTGTTGTTCATATTTGGATTTTTTAATTTTGGTCGATTAATTCTTTCAAGAGAAAACTTTTATCAAGAAACTCTAACGATTCAAGATTCTTAATTGCGTCCGCCAACGGTTATCGACGAAACCTTAACACTGGGCTGCCCCATTGAGGCCGGCACACCTTGACCGGCTTTTCCACAAGTCCAACCCCCTTCTGACATTGCCAAATCGTTGCCAACCATGACCATATCTTCAAGCACCTTGGGTCCGTTACCAATAATGTTGACATCTTTAATGGGGGCTGTAAGTATTCCGTTTTCAATTAGGTAACCTTGCTTGATGAAAAATGTGAAATCGCCTGGGCCAATTTTTACCTGACCTCCCGAAAAAGTTTCGGCATAAATACCGTATTGAACCGATTCAATGATTTCTTGCTTGGTATGAGGCCCGTTAAGCATGTAAGTGTTGCTCATGCGTGGCAACGGCATGTATCTAAATGACTCGCGACGACCGCTGCCAGTGGGCTTAACACCGTAGTGCTTGGCCGATATGCGGTCGTGAAGGTAAGAATTAAGAATCCCGTTTTCGACCAAAACAGTTTTTTGAGTTGGGTTGCCCTCGTCGTCAATGTTTATGGAGCCCCGCATGTTTGGCACCGTGGCATCGTCAACAATTGTTACGAAGTCTTCGGCAATTTTCTTGCCAATCTTGTCGCTAAAAATGGATTCGCCACGTCTGTTAAAATCTGCCTCAATACCGTGACCAATTGCCTCATGCAATAGTATTCCGGAACTTCCAGCAGCCATAACCATTGGCATTTGACCGGCCCTTGGAGTCACGGCGTCAAAAAGCAGAACCGTTCCCTCAACAGTTTGCCTGGCAATCTTTTCCAAATTATCGGCCGACATAAGTCCAATGTCGTTTCGACCAGAAATGTTGTAACCGTTTGATTCTTTCCGGCCATTTCGCTCTGCAACAGAATTGGCTCCCATTGTAACCATAGGTTGGTAGTCGCCAACAAGAACGCCTTCAGAGTTTGCAAAAAGAATTAAAGTTGTGTTATCTGAAAAGAAAACGTTAGTCTTAACTATACTGGAATCTAGGGCAAAGATCCTGTCATTGATTGTTTGAAGCAAGGGGATCTTGCTATTTATGCTAACCTCCTCCCAAGGTGTGTTAATCTTGTAAAAGTTGGGCGTTGTTTTTTCCTTTAAAGCATTAGGTCTGACAAAGGCAGGACTGTCTGCAATGTTTGCCGCGGTGCGTGCTGCCGACTTCATGGAACTTAACGAAATGTCTTCGGTGTATGAGTAGCCAGTTTGTTCGCCATTTAAAACTCTAATACCCACGCCGAAACTAACGTTTGAAGCAGCTCGGTTCACGCTGTTGTCTTCCAATGCAATGGAGTTGGATGTTGAATGTTGGAAGTATAGATCGCAGTAAGTGCCACCCCTTGAAAGCCCAACAGACAAAACTTCAATTATGCTGGCCTTTGTTACGCCGAAATGTTCGAGATAATCAATAAGTTGGTAATTCATTGGCTTGTTGCGTTTTTCTGAAGATAGTCCGCTAACAAATTTGGGTAGTACCATTGCACCTGCAAGGACTACTCCTCCTGTCTTAAGGAAATCTCGTCGATTGAACTTTTTATCCATAATATTGTTATTTTAATAAAAAAGCAGTAATTTTGACAGCGAAAATACAACGTTTTTCATTAATCAACAACAATGAATCAACTCTTTAGGTATTTTTTAACATTTGTTGCAACAATTGCAATTCTGATGCCCTCGTTGGGTTTCATGGTTGTGAAGCACACTTGCAGCACTTGTAATACCGTTGAGGTTAATTTAATTGGGTTGGGAAGTTGCTCTGGATGTGAAGTTTCAAAGGCCATTGAAAATGAATCCAACTGTTGTAGTGCTGAAAATTCAAGTGGCTCTTGCGGAATTGAGGGAGGCCAGGATTTTTGCTGTACCTTTGAAATTACCCAGGCAGAAGTTGACGATTACGTAATGCCAACAAGCACTTCAGAGAAGGTGCAGTTTTTGCCTGTTGAAAGCCTCCTTGTTTTGCCTGCAACCAATGACGATGACCATAATTCGACTCATTTCTTAAATTATCAAGATCCCCCATTAACTTTCCTTACGGGGATTGAATTTCTTTTCTTCATAAATCAACTGAAGATTCCAACCTGTTAGGTTTTAACCCCCACCCCCTAAAGGGGCAGGATGAGTTTCGGCGACCTTCAAAGTGCCGTTAGTACTGCATGTAGGTGTAGCCGAAAAATCCTAACAAAACCGTGAACGTGATTTTGCGCAAATCTTTAATCAGTTGAAAAAAATGAAATCAAAAATTCAAATCATAATATTAGTCGTTTCCTTGTTACCAGCTTACTTGATTGGCCAGGGAACAAACGTGAGGGGTGTGGTTTACGAATCGGCAACTCAAGGTGGAGTTGAGATTATCAAGCCTTTATTCGGTGCCAGCGTGTTTTGGTTGGGCACAACCGTTGGTATGGCAACCGGGCCTGATGGTCGTTTCGAGATTGAGGGGCCCGGAAGGTTCCCCGCCCAGCTTGTTGTAAGCTACGTTGGCTATCAGTCCGATACGATTCAGGTATCAGGTTCGAGCCAAGAACTTAAGCTAATCCTTTCTTTGGCCAATCAGCTCGATGAGGTGGTTGTAACGGCCAGGGAACTTGGTGCCCATTTTTCTACAATACAGCCAATTTTAACACAAGTAATTACCGAAGCTGAGTTTCAGCGTGCCGCTTGCTGCAACCTTTCCGAAGCGTTTGAAACAAATGCTTCGATAGATGTTACTTTTAGCGATGCCGTATCAGGAGCTCGGCAAATACAGCTCCTCGGGCTTGCCGGCATTTACGGCCAAATACTAACGGAGAACATGCCAATGATGCGAGGGCTTGCCCAGCCCTTCGGGCTTACCTATACACCAGGTCCTTGGCTTGAATCCATACTCGTTTCGAAGGGCAGTGCAAGTGTGGTAAACGGCTACGAATCAATTACCGGTCAAATAAACGTGGAACTTCAAAAACCCGAGAAATCCGACAAATTCTACCTAAACGTATTTGCCAACGACAATGCCAGGCTCGAAAGCACTTTGAGGTTTGCCGGAAGCATTGGCAACAAGTGGGACGCCTTGTTAATGGTTCATGGCGAAAACCTTCAAAATAAGATTGACCACAATGGTGATAATTTCCTGGATGAGCCTTTGGTAAGTAAGGTCAACGTGCTTAACCGCTACCGGTATTTTGTTCCGGGGGTTGTTGAGTCACAGTTTGGGGTAAGAGTTCTTGTAGAAGATAGGCAAGGAGGGCAAAGGCGTTTCTTCGAAACCAATCAACCAAAGGGCTCGTTGCAATATTATGGAATAGGGGTAAACACCAATCGTTACGAGGCTTTTGCTCGCACCGGGTTTTTCTTCCGCAATATGCCCAATGCAAGCTTGGGAACCCAATTGCTGTTTTCTTACCACGACCACGAATCAAACTACGGAGCCGTTAACTATGGCGGGAAGCAGAAAATTTTCTATGCCAACGTGCTTTTCGAAAACACTTTAAGTGCAAGCTCAACCCACACTTATACAGCGGGTGCCAGCCTCATGTACGACGACTTGGACGAAACCTTGGGCTCGAAACTATTCGACCGCCGCGAGGTGGTGCCAGGTGTTTTTGCACAGCTATCGCTCAATGCTTTTAAAAATGACCTTTCGGTAATTTTGGGCGGGCGTGTTGACTTTCACAACCTTTTTGGAACTTTTGTAACTCCGCGCCTTCACGCCCGTTACAAGCTGGGCGACAACACAACCTTCAGGGCATCGGTAGGCAAGGGATTGCGAAATCCGAGTCCAATTGCCGAAAATGCAGGTCTGCTTGCAAGTAGCAGGGCATTGTTGCTTGGCAGCGACATTGAGCCTGAAAGAGCCTGGAACTTCGGAGGAAGCTTTTCGCAAAGGTTTAGTGTTTTTGGCAGGGATGGCTCATTTACTGCCGATTTTTATCGCACCGAGTTTCAAAACAAGTTAGTGGTTGATATAGAGTCAAATCCCGCCGAGGTTAGAATTACCAACCTTGAAGGCAAGGCCCATGCCAGCAACTACCAAGTGGAACTCACCCTTGAGCCCCTTAATAGGCTAGAGCTTCTAGCGGCTTTCAGATATACCGATAGCAAGGTTACCATAAACAACCAGCTGGTTGAACAACCCTTGTCCTCGCGTTACAAGGGACTATTGTCGGGTTCTTTTTCAACCGCCAACAACAAGTGGCAATTCGACCTAACTGCCCAGCTTAACGGCCCAAGCAGGATACCTGCCTACCCCGACAATAAATTCGACCCGATGCTTGGCCCCGGCGGGTTATCGCCAGTTTATACTTACCTGCTTGGACAAGTTACATTTCGTTCGGGTTGGTTCGACATTTACCTTGGCAGCGAAAATATTACCAATTACAAACAGCACCACCCCATTCATGGGGCATCTGATCCTTTCGGACCTAACTTCGATGCCTCGATGATTTGGGCGCCAATTATGGGCAGGAAAATCTACGTCGGTTTGAGAATGGCCGTTGCAAGGTAAAAATTTATTAATAATTTTAACCCGGATAGATTCATTCGATGAAGTACGTGTTGCCGGGGTGGCTTTTAGTTGTCCCGGCAATATTTTTTTGCAGGGTAAATTCGGTTTTCAGCAAAACTATCGAATGTTTGGCCCATAATTGCCTTAAAAGTAAATTTGTTAATTTTACAAATCAAAATACAGGGTTACTTGCCCTAAATTACTTAGTTTTAAATGAGGCAAATTTAAATTCGAATGTCTGCCGGAAAAAGCCAAAATACCAACCCCATTAAGCTTTCGCTGAAAACTTTACCCGATAGTCCAGGCATTTACAAGTTTTTCGATGCTTACGACCGTATTATTTACGTTGGTAAGGCAAAAAATCTCAAGAGGCGAGTTTCTACTTATTTTACCCGCGAAAAGCACGAAAACAACAAGGTAAGGATAATGGTGAGCAAGGTTGCCAGGCTCGAGCATTTCGTGGTTGATACAGAAATTGACGCTCTTTTGCTCGAAAACAATCTGATAAAGAAGTACCAGCCACGCTATAATGCAATGCTCAAGGACGATAAAACCTTTCCTTGGATTTGCATGAAAAACGAGCCGATGCCTCGAATTTTCACCACCCGCAACGTGATTCGCGATGGCAGCAAGTATTTCGGCCCGTTCGCTTCGCACCGAATGCTGGGAGCTCTAATGGAGCTTATAAGGCAACTATTTCAGTACCGTACTTGCAGGCTCAACCTTTCGGAGAAAAATATTACATCGGGTAAGTACAAGGTTTGCCTCGAATATCACGTGGGCAATTGCGCCGGGCCTTGTCAAGGTTTTCAGTCGGCCGAAGGGTATGCCGAAACCATGAACCAGATCGAGGAGATAATCAAGGGAAATCTTTCGCGGGTTAGGGCCAAGCTTAAGGAGTTAATGCTCCAACACTCTGCCAAACTCGAATTTGAAAAGGCCAATTTGATCAAGGAAAGGATTGTGCTGCTCGAAAACTACCAATCGCGGTCAACGGTTGTTAGCGTTTTGCTTACCAATGTTGATGTTTATTCGGTTGTTAGCGACCAAGATTTTGGTTACGTGAACTTCTTGAAGGTTGTTGATGGTGCCGTTGTTCATTCGTTTACTCTTGAGTTGCGCAAAAAACTTGACGAGGCAGACAAGCAGTTGCTTGAACTTGCCCTGGTAGAGTTGCGGCAAAAGTTTCAGAGCAACGCCCCGGAGATCATATTACCCAAGAAGATAGACAGCCTTCTGCCAGATGTAAAGTTCACGGTGCCAAAGCGTGGCGACAAGCTCAAACTTCTCGAGTTGTCGCAGCGCAATGCAAAATACTACCGACTGGAAAAAATAAAACAAAAGGAACTGGTTGACCCCGAAAGGCACACGCGCCGCGTTTTGCAAAAAATTCAAGACGATTTCAAGCTCCCCGAACTTCCTTCGTACATGGAATGTTTTGACAACAGCAACACCCAAGGCGAGCAACCTGTTGCGGCAATGGTGGTTTTTCGCGATGCCCGTCCCAGCAAAAAGGAGTATCGCCATTTTAACATGAAGACCGTTGAGGGTGCTGATGATTATGCCAGTATGCTGGAGGTGATTACACGCCGATACAGAAGGCTTGAGGATGAGGGCAAACCTCTTCCAAACTTGGTGGTTATTGATGGTGGCAAAGGACAATTAAATTCGGCATTAGAAGCACTTGAAAGCCTCGGATTGCGGGGCAAAATTCCAATCGTGGGTATTGCCAAAAGACTCGAAGAAATTTACTTCCCCGGCGATAGTTTTCCAGTTTATTTCGACAAAAAATCCGAATCACTGAGGGTTATACAAGCCATGCGAGACGAGGCTCACCGCTTCGGAATTACACACCACCGCCAGCGCAGGCAAAAAGCCAGCCTTAAATCGCAACTCCCCGAAATTAATGGAATAGGTCCACAAACCGAAACCATATTGCTCGAAAAATTCAAGTCGCTAACCAGGGTGAAAAAAGCAACCATGGAAGAGTTAGAAACCATTGTGGGAAAGGCAAAGGCAAAAATTTTGAAAGAAAACCTCGGGTAAACGAACGAATAAATGTGATACTTGAAAAATGATGTGCAGGTACCCTGTTGCGAAGGATGTAAAAACCCAATTAACGGCGACCTTTTTGCCATAACCCATTGTTAATTTTTTTTTACTACTCCCTTTGGAAGTAAAATCGCTTTGTTATATTAGCAATGGAATTATTTTTTTACCTTTGCACAATTGAATGTCTTTCAACAGGTGGTTTATGAGGCCCATAGCCATTATTGTATCAATCGTTGTGATGTTCCTAGCAATTAAGCCTGGAATCGATGTCGCTTGGCCGAAGGCTGAAACCGTGGCAACCTGTTGCGGCTCTGATTGCCTGCCCAAGGAAACCGACAGAGAATCCCCTCAACAATCAGAAAACGACCATAAAAACTGTGCCGGTCATAATTGCAACCCAATGAAGCATTGTGGATGCCTGATTTTTCAGTTTCAGAACAACAATTTGGTAGTCCTTTCTTTATTCTCGCATCCCAAGTGCGCTTTTTACGGTCATCAGATAGTATCTTCGCCATACCTTTACAAAATCTGGCAACCTCCGCGGGTTGTTTAACACCGGCCCCTGCTCCAACAAGTAAAATCTTTTTAATGCCTTGAGCCCCTAAAAAAGGGCGTTGAGCAATTTACATTACAGGCGGTTTCGGTTTGAGAGTAGTTTTATTCTGTTAAACAATCAATTATCCGCAATGAAAAAATCAATTTTAGGAATTGTAGCATTTTTGCTGATCCTTTCAAATATTTACTCGGCTATATCTAACCGCCCCGAACCCTATTCCGTTTCGGGGAAGGTTTTTAATCAAAAAGAAGAGCCCCTTGTTGGTGCCAGTGTTTATTGGGCCGGTACAACAATAGGCGTGGCAACTGGCCTTAATGGCGAATTTACCATTTCGGCCCGCGGTATCGAGCACCATGGTCTAGTTGCCAGTTTCGTGGGGTTTGTTTCCGACACCATTTTCGTTGAAGGGCAAGATGCTGTATTGTTCGTCTTGGTCGAAGAAAGCCTCCTCAACGAGGTTGTTGTACGCGGTCAGAGAGTCGGCATAGTACACTCCACCTTAACGCCCATTAGAACCGAAACAATTACCTCGGCCGAGTTGCAAAAATCGGCCTGCTGCGACCTGGCAGGCTGCTTCGAAACCCAAACCTCGGTGCAACCGAATACCACAAATATAGTCACCAATGCCAAGGAACTTAGAATTATGGGGCTTTCGGGAGTTTACAACCAAATACTCATTGATGGACTGCCAATGATACAAGGACTTTCGCAAACCTACGGAATTAGCACCATACCAGGCACGTTGGTGCAAAACATACACGTTACGAAGGGCACCAACAGTGTGCTTCAAGGCTATGAAAGCATAAGTGGGCAAATTGTAGTTGAAACCACCGACCCATGGCAGGCCGACAAGGTATTTTTGAACGCCTTCGTAAACAGCGACTTGGAAAAGCAGTTTAACGCCCAATTTTCGTTTTTGGGCACCCAAGTTGGCAATCTTCTCGCACTTCACACCGTACAGCCCGCCAACCGTGTTGATAACAATGTCGACACTTTCCTTGATTTGCCACTTTTAACCAGGTACTCGCTGTTTAACAAAACCACAATAGGTAAAACTGATCAGGGCAAGCTAAACACACAAGTGACCTTAAGGCTTTTAAGAGAGCAAAGAATTGGAGGACAGTTGGGCTTTGATCCGAACCTGCACCAGGGCAGCACAACTGTTTACGGCCAATCGGTAAAATACAACCAATACGATATTACCTCTCGCACGGGAT
This sequence comes from uncultured Bacteroidales bacterium, assembly GCA_964349365.1. GTDB lineage: Bacteria > Bacteroidota > Bacteroidia > Bacteroidales > UBA7960 > UBA7960. Next base: position 10,183 of record CAYGFY010000042.1, read on the forward strand.
ATCGGGTTAGCGAAAAACTCAACTATATGTTGCTTGCCTCGGCATTTCATCAAAACCAAAACTCTATCTTCGGAACAGTTGGTTACGAAGCAAACCAGCTAAACATATATGCCAACTTGCAGCAAGAATTCCACTACGGTAAAGCCAACCAAATCAACGCCGGGGCAAGCATGAGATACAACAACCTTAAGGAAAATATCCTCTTCAAAGCAGCCCAAGACCATCGTAACTACGATGGCGAGTATTTGCTGCACGAGGTAGTGCCCGGAGTTTTTGCCGAAAATACACTTTTTCTTTTTAACAACAGGTTTGCTTGGCTGGCAGGCGTAAGGGCCGATTGGCACGATCATTTTGGCTTCAAGTTCACGCCAAGAACCCTTGTTAAATTTGACATTACACCAAAAACCATAATAAGGGCAAACATTGGAACTGGCTGGCGAACCGTTAACCTGTTTAGCGAGAACATTACTATTTTGGCAAGTAGCCGCAACATAGTTTTTGCCGAAGACCTTGAACCGGAATTGGCATCCAACTTCGGGTTGAACCTTTTGCAGAAGTTCGAAAACCCCAAACACAAGCTCGAGGGCTTTGTGAGCGTTGACCTTTTTCGCACCAACTTCCGAAATCAGTTTTTTCCAGATTACGATACCAACCCCACTCTTGCAATAATTGGCAACTTCAAGGGAGAGAGCGCCAGCCTGGGTTTACTGGTTGAGGCCTATCTTTCACTTTTCGGGCAATTGGAACTTAAATCCGGCTACAACTACCTCGATGTTTACCGAATGCAAAATGGGGCAAAAAAATCGCTGCCACTCATTTCAAAACACAGGTTGCTTCAAACTATAGGTTACAGCCCCCTTTCGGGGAAATTCAGGGCAGACCTGAACCTGCATTGGTACGGCAAGCAAAGGCTTCCTGGCACCGCAAGCAATCCGGTTGAATTTCAAAGGCCCGACCACTCCGACCCGTACACTCTGGTAAACTTTCAATTTACTTACAAATTAAGGGATGTTGAAATTTATTCTGGCGTCGAAAACCTGCTTGGCTTCAGGCAAGACCAGCCAATAATAAGCTGGCAAGACCCGTTTGGCCCCCATTTCGACACTGCCTTTGCGTGGGGTCCAACGCGAGGCCGCGAATACTACCTGGGCGTTAGGTGGAAAATGAATTGATGGAGAAAAGTTGCCGCGCATGCACGAACGAAAAACCGAAAAGAATCATTCGTGCATTCCAATTGCATCAAAACACGGTTCATTGGCCAAAAAACAGCCCCGTTTCTCAAATAATGCTTCTTGCAAATCAAGGCATTAATTGGCCCCGTCAAGAAACTTCAATGGCTTTAAATAAACTTTTGTATTGTTTTTAACGTGTTGTGCGATTAAACCGCCAAAGCCTATTTGAGGTGATTTAACGGTTTGTTATTTAAGAAATTGACATACTGCAATAATGTTACCACGGTGATTTTACAAAGTAAACGAATGGCCAATCCGGGTCTTGTTTTCGCGTTATAGAGTTTAAGCATTAATTGGCCACACGGTTGGGCAAACAAAGTTTCGATTCGTTTACGGGCTCTTTTTACAATGTTTGGAAAACGTTTTTTTATTATGTTGATTGGATCTTTTGGGTGTTTCAAGGCGGATGTTGATTGAGGTAAACAAACCCAATTGTTAGGTTACTGACACGTGACCTTTATTAGCGATCAGGGTGCAATTGTCTAAACCGAGTGTTTTACATCGTTAAGAAACTAAATGTCATGTACACTGCATTTCCATAGAGTAAAACACGCCATTGGCTGAAGTGACCAGGTGAAGCTTGTATCCAAAATACCAGGCTTTGTTTACGGCAGAGTAACCTTTGTCAGGGGCTGTTTCAAAATTCTCCCTGCAAATTTTACTTGACTTTTCCCGCACAATTCGACAAATAGGAACAGGGATAGAATTAACCAGGAATATATTCTCCCCCTGATTCCTGAAATCGGCTACTTGTTTACTCAATCTGACAATATAATTGCCCAAACGCCGTCGTCGTTGATTAAAATTACTCCGGTCAATCAAATGCGGAAAATCACGGGAATGGTCTGATCTTAACTTGCCAAAAAGGTAGTTTTCACCATCAATCACAATAGATTCACCAACAATTGATAACGTAATTATTTCACAATCAAACATTTTGGGTATTCTTGGACAAAAGAAAAAGTTATCATCGGCATTTAAAGAGTCACCAAAGAATAATTTGGCTATGCCAAAAATCTTGTCGAAATTCGTCCCCAGGTTGTGCATTTCGGAGCGCATTTTTGCGATAAAAAATATACTCCAATATGCTGATTATTAGTGATATGCACAACTATTTTTTTGTTTTTTACGGTTTTTTTCAGTTTATTTCAATAGCACAACACGTTGTTTTTAATAAAGGAGGGTTCTAGAAATAAGTTTTTCTGTTTTCTTGCTCATCGACAAGCAGATTTCTGAAAAAAGCCTCAGAACCCGTTAACGACTTTATCAAAACTGCGGCTAATTTAATACAACTTTTTCAATATTGCAAC
>CAYGFY010000043.1:0-11985 GCA_964349365.1 uncultured Bacteroidales bacterium
CCAGTTTCATTACCGGGTTGCCGTCCCAGTCAAAAACGTGGATCGTGGAGGAAAAGTCATTCGCAATTATCCCTTCTTCGCTCCCTAAAATTTCTTTATTAACATAAAGTCCAAAAATGTAATTATCAGTTGAACGAATGCAAACAAAAAAGGTTTTAAAACCTTTTCCAGCTTCAAAACTATTCATTTCAAAAAGTTCTCTATTTCGAGTGTAATCATCCAATTGAAGCTGGTTAAGCGTTTTACCTTCACCGGAGCAATAAATCCTAACAATTGGAAGGTTTTGGAAAGCTGTTGCAAAGCGTTTTCCACTTGGTTTAACCGTAGTATATTTTACAACAAAAAAAACATCGTTCTCGTCCAAGTTTTTAGGTCGTTTTAAGGGCAAAACCTCCCCCCAGTCAAACAATGTGCTTGACTGAATACAAAAACCTTTAAAATCGCGTGATGCGTTTAAAAATGTAACAGATGAAAAAATGGAGTCTCCAATCTTGAAAAAACCGTAATCTTGAAACATGGAACTAGGTATTTGGAAACTTTGAATTACCTCGAAACCAACGCTATCTGAAGTTAAAAACGAAATTTCACCAATTCTTATAACACCGAGACCTTGAAATAGGACCCCGTTATGCCCATGTCGACGAAAAGAAGGGAAAACAAAAACTTCTTCATCAGGTCCTCTGCCTCTTCTAACAAAATTTCCGAGATGCTTAAAGTCACCAATCCTAAACGCCTTGAAACCATAATCAGTTTCCATATCGTATACAATTAGCACATCATCGCTTATCATTGCCAAATCAAATGGGATTGCCACTACACCATTTAAATCGTTTTCTGAAAAACATAACGTTTTGGTAATGCAAAAATGCGAAACATCACTTACCTCCTTTCTCGAACAGGATAAAAAGAGCATAAACGCTACTCCCAGTCCAAAACTTGAAAAATACTTAAAATTTTTCATAACATTAGTCCGCTGAATAATAAAATGATTCGAAAATATTTACAAAGATTAGCTTAACCTATTAGAGTTCCTAATTTTAATACAGGAAATCTAATAGGAAGCACACCCATCAATATATTAAATTGACTTGGGCTATTTTGAGCAATCTGCTATCCTTGAACCTGTTCGAAACCAAGTAATACCGCTGCATTTTTGAGGCGGAATGGTTCCTGGGTTTGACTCACAGCCATAAACAAGGGCAAGTAAAGAACCAGAAGGCAACATACATCTCTTTGGCCAGTTAATAAACTCGTTATCAATACTGTCATAAATTTCTTCATCAGCATACACATTCCCGGCCACGAACACCAGCGCGCCAAGTGCAAAGGTAAGGGCTAATAAGTTTTTCAAGATTGATTTTTTCATTTTTTAGAGATTTTTTTTGTTAAACGAAAACAAAAATTGGTTGTTTTGATAATAGTCGAAAGCAATGCGCCGTGGGTCTTGGTTATCCCCTTGCTGTTTGGCGCACCGTTGCAGCAAGGGGAAGGCAGGCCCAAGTGGGTCTTGCAGAGCTTCCAAACTGCGTTGGTTTTGGATTTTAAAACCTGATGGGTTTTCGAAAACCTGTCGGGTTTTATCCATATATATATGGTATTTAATTGTTTACTGTCAAAGAGGGGGGGGGCTGCTACCCGGCCCGGTAGGCAGCTCGTGCTTGCTGCGCGTGGGGCGGTTTGCATAACACGGAGTTATTATTGGGGGCGTTTCTGGGAGCAAATACAGGGAGCGGATTTGAGTTGTGCAAGGGTTTTTCGTGTTATTTTGAAAACTTTACAGGTTTTCAAAAGTCCTCCAAGTTTGAGAAGGCATCCGGCAAATTTATTTTAAGTACTTTTGCGATAATTATGGCAACCAAAATGTTGAATTCAAGCAGACCATTTGTTTTTTATGCCTTGTTTGTTTTGGCTGGGCTAATTCTATTGTTTTTCGTCGGGCGGGATGAATTTCAACTTTTTGTAAACCGAAATCTCACAGGTAGAGTTTCGGACCGAATTTTTGGAATGCTAACCCATTTGGGCAATGGCATTACCGCGGCTTTAGTTGCGGTTGTCTTATTTTTGTTTTACAGTTTTCGTAAGGGGATTGCCTTGGGCTGTGCCGCGATTGTAACGGCAATCATAGTACAGGCCATGAAACAACTTATCTTCCATCAAGCTGACAGGCCAATCAAGTATTTTCACGATCTTGGAATTCAAGACCTTAACTGGCCCATTGGTAGCGAGGCACTATTTACTTACTCGTTTCCTTCGGGCCATACCGCAACTGCCTTCGTGTTGTATTTTTTCTTGATTTTTACCATCAAAAAGATCGGAATGCAATTTCTGTTGTTTTCGGTGGCAATATTGGTTGGGTACTCTAGAATACATCTCTCCCAGCATTTCTTGACCGATGTTCTTGCTGGTTCGGCCATAGGATTCATAATGGCTTTTCTGGCTGCCAAATGGTTTTTAAAAGGGGGTGGTCCCCGCCTTGCAGGAAGCCTTTTATCCAAAAAGGGATTGGAAAAATGAAAACAATATTGAAGACTGACTCTCAAAAGGCCATAGTTTTAATTGCTCTTGTAGCAGTAATATTGCTTGCCAACAACAACTACGTTAGCCTCTGGGATCAAGACGAGGCGGCCTACGCTGGATTTGCCCTTAACATGGTTGAAACTGGCAATTGGCTAATGCCTGAATTTACCTGGTCGGACGTGCACCGCAAACCTCCATTGCATTTTTGGAATATTGCCATTTCTTACAAAATATTCGGCGTTAACGAGTTTGCAGTCAGGTTTCCGTCGGTAATGTTCATACTTCTTACCCTTGGAGTGGTTTACTGGGGAGGAAGAAAAATATTTGGCGATAAAGAAAGCCTTTTTGGTACTGCGGTTTTGGCATCGAGTTTCTTGGTTCCAACACTTGCCAAGATTTCGGTAACCGATGCCACCCTTTTGTTTTTCACCACTTTATGTGGTTTAGCCATTCTTAAAGGGTTACTTTACCGCAAGTGGATTTGGGTTTTTGTTTTTTGGATTTCGTTTTCGTTGGCCCTGCTCACAAAAGGTCCTCCCGTGATTATATTTGCCGGTGGTTTTGGCATATTGCTTTTGGTATTACACCCCAACAGGCGAAACCTGTTGATTTTTCATCCGTGGTTTTTCCTTCCACTATCAATGCTTCCCTTGCTTGCTTGGGCGCACGCCTGCATGCAAGACCCACAGGGAAAGGCTTTCATTGAATGGATGCTCGATTGGTACGTATTGAAAAGGATAGGTGGCAGTGTTTTCGGGCAAACGGGGCCACCAGGCACACACCTGCTGGGGATTGTTGTTTTTTTTATTCCATACCTTATTTACTTACCCGCGGCATTTATAACAATGTTGAGAAATTTTTGGACAGGGCAAAGGGAGAACTCGTTCTTACTGGCAGCGTGGTTTATTGCAGGCTGGTTTATTTTCGAATTATCGCCAAGCAAATTGCCGGCCTATGTCGTGGCAGCCCACGTTCCTCTTGCACTGGCAATTGGAGGGAAAATGACCGATGTGAAAAATTTTGCCGGTTGGGTTTTATCCGTGCAGGTTGTTGTATGGAGTTGCTTTATTGCAGGACTTGCCATTACCCCTTTTTTACTAAACCTACCGGTTGGCCCCAAATTGATTTTCTTGTTAGCCTCGGCGGCAATGATAGTTGGTTTGTTTTTTGCTTTTAGAAACAAGAATCGAAGATTTTCAATTGGCACAAGATTAGTTGCATTTAGTTTTTTGTTTCAGGCAATCGTGTGGATTGCAATAATGCCTATTATTGAGCCACTGAAAAACAGCACTTTGGTTGTTGCTAAAACCGCCGAAAAAATGGCCCACGAAGACACCATGGTTGTTTTGGCAAACAGTTTTTCGAAACCTCCATCACTTCCTTTTTATTTTAGAATGAGGTTCGAAAATGTTATCGAAGAATACGATATTGAAAACCTGTTTTTTTTCCACGAAAGTGATCAAGAGGTTTTGTTTGTTTTGACCCAAGAACAGAAAAATCAATTCGAACAAAGGTACGGTCAAATTGATTTTGTGCGCGTTGAAGCCTCTTACACCGATAGGCTCGAGAGAGGAACCTACTATCTCCTCGTAAATAGAGAACCGGTGAGGGACTAACAATAAAGCAAGCTTGATTTTAGAAACATATAAAAGTAATATTCATGGTAAAAATTCTTGTAATTGACGACGAACGCAGCATAAGAAACACATTAAAGGAGATTCTGGAATACGAGAAATTCGAGGTTGACGTTGCCGAGGATGGTTTTGAAGGCTTGAAAAAGACCGAAGAAACTAGTTACGATGTTGTTTTATGTGACATAAAGATGCCCAAAATGGATGGTGTGGAGGTTTTGGAAAAAATTATTGAAAGAGCACCAGATACCACGGTGGTTATGATTTCGGGGCACGGCACCATTGACACCGCGGTGGAAGCAATTAAAAAGGGTGCTTATGATTTTATTTCGAAACCACTGGATTTGAACAGGTTGCTAATAACCATAAGAAATGCCACCGACAAATCGAAATTGGTAGCCGAAACCAAGGTTTTGAAGAAGAAGGTGAACAAGAAGTACGAAATGATTGGTAACTCAAAAGAAATCAAGGCCATTCAGGAGATGATCGGCAGGGTGGCCCCCACCGATGCCCGAGTTTTCATTACCGGCCAAAACGGAACCGGCAAAGAGCTGGTTGCCAGGGCACTTCATGAATTGAGCAACAGGGCCAATGGACCCTTCATAGAAGTTAATTGTGCTGCAATACCCTCAGAACTAATTGAAAGCGAGTTGTTTGGACACGAAAAGGGATCTTTTACATCGGCCATAAAGCAGAAAAAGGGCAACTTTGAACTTGCTACTGGCGGAACGCTTTTCCTGGATGAAATTGGAGATATGAGCCTTGCAGCCCAATCAAAAGTATTGAGGGCCTTGCAAGAGCACAAGATTACCCGTGTTGGCGGAGAGAGGGAGTTATCTGTTGATGTAAGGGTGGTAGCGGCAACTAACAAGAACATACATCAAGAAATTGAAAAGGGAACATTTAGAGAAGACCTTTATCACAGGCTCAGCGTGATTTTAATTCATGTCCCATCGCTAAACGAACGTATTGCTGACATTCCCTTGTTGGCCGAATATTTCCTTACACAAGTTTTGTCGGAGCAGGGCATGCCGCAAAAGGTTTTTCAAGCAGGTGCGCTTGAAGAACTAAAAAACATTACCTGGACCGGCAATATTAGAGAGTTGCGAAATGTGGTGGAAAGACTTGCAATTTTGTGCGATAAGGAGATAACCGCTCAAGATGTTTTGACTTATGCGCGGCCGCTGAGGCAGAATGACAGGCAGTATTGAAATGCAAGAATTACAAGTTGAATATTCAGTAATTTGAAATAATTTGCCATGTCACAAATCATAAATTGTGAATAAGCCTAACCGCCCTCCACAAAAAACCGAGCCGGCTCACCTTGAAGAGCCGGCTCGGTTTTTAATTTAAAATCAGGAAGTCAACTATTCTTTCTTGCTGAAATCCATGGCGGCGAACCGCTTGTACATCTCGTGTCTCCACCTTGCATTATCCTCTGCAGCCTTAAAGAGATCGGTTGCTTCGTTTGGGAATGCTTGTTGCAGCGACTTGTAACGAACCTCAGAAGCCAAAAATTCTTGAAACTTGCTCCAATCTGGCTCCTTAGAATCTAGTTGGAACGGGTTTTTACCTTCTGCTTCAAGACGTGGATCGTACCTGTAAAGCGACCAGTAACCTGCCTGAACGGCCTTTTCGGTTTGCTCTTGAGTCTTGCCCATACCCGCGTACAATCCATGAGCAATACAAGGAGAGTATGCAATAATAAGCGATGGCCCTGGATAAGCCTCTGCCTCCCTTAATGCCTTCAGAAATTGGCTTTGACTTGCACCCATGCCAACTTGTGCAACGTAAACATAACCGTATGACATTGCCATAACCCCAAGGTCTTTCTTTCTGATTCTCTTGCCAGAGGCTGCAAACTTGGCAATGGCTCCTACCGGAGTTGCCTTTGATGCCTGACCGCCAGTATTTGAGTAAACTTCTGTGTCCATGACCAGCAAGTTAACGTCTTCGCCAGAAGCAATAACATGGTCAAGGCCTCCAAAGCCAATATCGTAAGCCCAACCGTCTCCGCCAAATGCCCAAACAGATTTTTTAACCAAGTACTGTTTTAGTGAAATAATCTCCCGTGCAACAGGGTGAGTTTCTTTTTCAAGAGCCGAAATTACTTTTTCGGAAGCAACTTTCGAGCCCTCGGCATTCATGTAATTCTCAATGTACTGAACGAAAGCCTCTTTTGTTTGCTCGGCAATGCCGCCGTTAAGGTTTTCTTGCATTAGCCTGGCAATACGACGGCGCAATTTTTCGATGGCAGTGGCCATACCAAATGCGTACTCGGCGTTATCCTCGAAAAGTGAATTAGCCCAGGCTGGTCCGCAACCCTCTGGATTAACAGTATAAGGCGTTGATGGTGCAGACCCACCGTAAATGGAAGAACAACCCGTGGCGTTTGCAATTAACATCCTATCGCCATAAAGTTGGGTTATGAGCTTAATGTAAGGCGTCTCTCCGCAACCAGCACAAGCACCGCTAAATTCGAACAAGGGCTGGGCAAACTGGCTGTTCTTGACCGATTTCTCTTTCTCAACAAGGTTTTCCTTGTAGGTTACGTTTTTCGAAATTGCTTCCCATTTCTCGTTTTGGTGCAATTGTGTTTCAACGGGCTTCATCAGTAAAGCCTTGTTTGGAGCAGGGCAAACATCGGCACAGTTTCCACAACCAGTGCAGTCGTAAGGGCTAATTTGTATGCGAAACTTGTAGTCGGCCAATTTACCCTTAATGCCTTGAACCGGAATGTCGCCAATCGTTTCCATTTCTTCTTGACTAATCAGGAAAGGACGGATACAGGCGTGCGGACACACGTAAGAACACTGGTTACACTGTATGCAGTTGTCAACCTGCCATTCTGGAATGTTTACCGCGATAGTCCTTTTTTCGTATTGAGTTGTCCCGGCAGGAAAAGTTCCATCCTCGCGTCCCAAAAAGGCACTCACCGGGAGATCGTCGCCCTTTTGATCGTTAATTGGAAATACAACATTGCGAATAAACTCCGGAATGCTCTCGTCAACCTCTGCTGGTTTGACTTCAATGTCTTTCCATTCTGTCGGGATATTAATCTCGGTCAATCCGCTACCACCGAAATCAACTGCCGCGAAGTTCATCTTTACAATCGCCTCACCCTTGCTTCCGTATGTTTTAAGAATGGCATCTTTCATTTGTCTCTCGGCATCTTCGTACGGAATAACCTCTGTAAGCCTAAAGAAGGCAGCCTGCATGATGGTATTGGTGCGAAATCCGAGTCCGAGTTCATCGGCAATTTTTGTGGCATTAATAACAAAAAACTTGTTGTTGTTTCCTGCAAGGTACTTCTTCATGTGGTCGGGCAACCTTTTCTTGGTTTCTTCAACATCCCAAGTTGAGTTTAGCAAGAAAGTACCTCCATTTTTCAAGCCCTTCAAAATATCATACTTGTAAATGTAGGTTGACACGTGGCAGGCAATGAAATCGGCATGATTAATAAGGTATGGCGACAGGATTGGTTTGTCGCCAAAACGGAGGTGCGAAACGGTGAAACCGCCCGATTTCTTTGAGTCGTAGCTAAAATATGCTTGGGCAAATTTATCGGTTGTGTCACCAATTATCTTGATTGAATTCTTGTTTGCACCAACGGTGCCATCAGAACCCAGGCCAAAAAACTTGGCCGAGTAGTTTCCCTTGGCAGAGGTAACCACGTTTGGCCCCACCGGCAACGAGCGAAACGTTACGTCGTCAACTATACCCACCGTGAACTGATTCTTTGGCTCGGCCATTTTTAGATTATCAAATACGGCAACAATCTGGTTTGGTAAAACATCTTTGGAGCTTAACCCATAGCGTCCGCCTACTACTATTGGGGCATTTTCCTTGCCAAAATACAAATCGCGAACATCAAGGTAAAGCGGGTCACCGTTGGCTCCAATTTCTTTGGTACGGTCTAAAACTGCAATGCGCTTTACCGACTTGGGAATGGCCTTGAAGAAATACTTTGCAGAGAATGGCCTGTAAAGGTGAACCGTTACCAAGCCAACTTTTTCTCCCTTTTCGCCCAAGTAATCGACAACCTCCTTTATGGTTTCGGTTACCGAACCCATCGCAATTATAATGTTTTCGGCGTCAGGCGCACCATAATAGTTAAATGGATGATATTCCCTGCCATTAATTTTGGCAATTTTTTGCATGTAATCATCAACCAAATCAGGAAGAACGTCGTAAAACCTGTTTGCTGCCTCTCGAGATTGGAAGTAAATGTCTGGGTTTTGGGCAGTACCCCTGGTAACAGGATGTTCAGGATTGAGGGCATTATCGCGAAACTTTTGCAATGCTTCCATATCCAACAACTTGACCAATTCGTCTTGATTTGCTTCTTCTACCTTTTGCATTTCGTGCGATGTGCGAAAACCATCAAAGAAGTGCAAGAACGGAACCCTGCTCTTGATTGCCGCAAGATGGGCAATTGGAGCAATATCCATAATCTGCTGAACGCTACTTGTAGCCAACATTGCAAAACCGCTTTGACGCGTGCTCATTACATCAGAGTGATCGCCAAAGATTGAAAGTGCCTGTGCCGCCAAACTCCTTGCCGATACGTGAAAAACCCCGGGAAGCAATTCGCCAGAAATCTTGTACATGTTGGGGATCATGAGCAGCAAACCCTGCGATGCTGTAAAGGTGGTTGTTAAGGCACCTGCCTGAAGCGAACCATGCACGGCACCCGCGGCACCAGCCTCCGATTGCATTTCAACGAGCTTAACCTCTTCTCCAAAAATGTTCTTGCGTCCGTAGGCAGCCCATTCATCAACGTTTTCAGCCATATTTGAAGAGGGCGTGATGGGGTAAATCGCGGCGACCTCGCTAAACATGTAGGCTACGTGGGCCGCGGCATGATTACCATCGCAAGTAATGAATTTTTTCTTTGTCATAACAAATTTTTAATTAGGTAAAAAATATTTTGTGGTGGTTTTCTGAAAAAACAAGGCCACAAATTTAGTTATAATTTGCCAAAGAAAAAAAACGGCCTCCTTATTTAGAACCTTTCTAATCAAAGAACAACCATGACACCCCGAACTTTACGGCAAAATCTTGCAAGGGGTAAAATGGAACCTGATACATTACCGGGATGGCGGGTATTTGGCTTGCAATGTTCTGAGCTTTCAAGAAAAACCTAGCTCGGTCAACCCTGAAAGTTCCAAAAATATCGGCCGAAAATACATGTCCAGATTGATAACTGTTCTGTGAAAAAAACTGTCTTACCACCGGCATAAACCCCATGGGCTTGTAAGGTGTGTTATAGAAAACATCAACGCCCAGGTTTAGGAACATAGCCTCCTTGAACAGCGATAATTCGAAAAATATGGTATGATAGGATGTTAATAACGGAAATCTTTCGAAATTGCTGGTACCGGCATACTGAATCAGAATATCGTGGAGCGTATTAACGGGGCCAAAAGACTTTTTCAATTGGCCTCGCAACGAAACCAGGCCAAAATCATCATGATTCTGCATGGGTTTAGCCTCTGGACCCACGAACACCATATCCTTGAGCCAGAAAATTTTAAGATCAACACTAAAAAGCTTATCCCTGAAACCTAGACCTGCGTGGACAACTCGTTGTTTATTGAAATCGTTTTGCCAAGAAACATAATTCCCCAAAAAGCTCGAAAGAAAAAATGGAGCCTCTTGAAGCATGAGCCCACAACTCAATTTAGCTTCTGAAGATTTGCCAGGAAGGCCATACAAAAATGTTGATTCTAAGCTCAAATCGCCAATACCCCTGCCCAAGGCAACAAAGCTCCCCTCAGCCTCAAACGAACTTGCCGCAGGAAGTTTGAGTTCAACCTGTCCGCCAACCAATACTTGCAAAAAGCTGTTTCGAACGAAATCATAAACACGAATAGGGAGAGCAGGGGTGCCAGCAATGGTATCAAATACATTTTGAGTTATGCGGGCAATCCGATGCTTTGCGTAGCCCTTGTATTTCAAACTATTTCGCGAACCAACCTGCAACCTGCCTATCAACCCCAGTGAGTTTTCAGCGATAAGAATCGTGGTTGAATCGTGGGTTTCTAGGTTGTTTATTGGCTGCAACCCAAAGAAACTCAATTCGGGTGACGATTTATCAAGAAAGTTAATTGACCTTCTGGATATTGAAAAATCGTGAAAAAGTCTTCCCCCGAAACCATCTTTTGCCCCGATGGAATCTTCAGGCAAGTTTAAATCTTTCTTGCCTGTTTTTAAAAACTGATGTGCAAAAAATGTGGTTCCCAGGTCGCGCAATTCAGCATTGCTTAGAAGCCCTCCATCACTCCAATTGTTTGCCTCGAAGGCCAGTCTATCTTTAAGGCCACCACTTTCTTGATTTTTAATTCTGTTAATTACAAGACCCCCGATGGCTCCATACCTTTTACGAGGGTGGTTATAAGTGAAGTTGGCATACCAGTTGGTATTGGCAGCAGCGGTGCGTGAATACCTACCCGGCGAATTCAAAACCCGATAATTAAACCCAACAACCAAAGCCTCGCTTAACCGCTGGTTGTAGAGCACATTGAAGGTTTGCTCCCGTTTCGGACCAGAGATATAAAACAAATCGGCAAAAACGTGCTCGGGTTCGTAGAACCTCATTGTTTCCTTGCAAAGGCTATTGCCAAAGTGGGGTTCGGTATCATAAAGCTTAAATCCTGTCGAAAAATTCGGGGAAAACTGCAGGGGTCTTGCCGAGTGTCCGATGTTTCCCTTTGTGGCGATGAAAAACCTTTCCTTTCTGGAAAATTCGTAATGTTGGAAGCCCTTTATCCCCACAACGTCAACTAATGCACTCGAGCTTACAAAAGACCTAAAATGGCTGAAATACCTCCAAGTCACTCGGGTGCTAACGGGCACCGAATCGCAGGTGGTTGGGTTTGAGTAACCTAAACTAAAAAAGAAAAAAGAAAAAAGAAAAGAAACAATGCAGCCCCGAATGGAATGATCGAAAAATAAAAAAATTGATGTCGAAAAATGCAATCTCATCTAATTCAGGAAAATTTATGATACGCAAAGGTAAAACAAAAACCAGCAAATCAAAACAAACGAAATCAAACCAGTTCGGTTTACAAGAAAAATCGGTGCACAAAAAAACAAAATTACCAAGAAAGGTAAAAAAGGCGAGGCTTCAAACCACAAATGCAAGGATTATAACAAATTTTGAATTTTGCCGATACTATTTGCACACTATATAATCGAATGGGAGAGGTTTGAAATTGGTTTTACATCTTCACCTGCTGCAAAAAACGAGCCCCTACCTGACGGAAGGGGCTCGTTAAAAAAAAAAGGGCGGCGACGACATACTCTCCCGGGTTTGCCCCAGTACCATCTGCGCAGGCAGGCTTAACGACTCTGTTCGGAATGGGAAGAGGTGGACACTGCCGCTATAGTCACCAAAAGACTTTGAATTTGATTGGAAGCTCGGGAGGTTAAACCTTTAAACTCCTCAAAACAAATTGACATTGACCGGGAAAGACACACGAACGAAAAAAAGAAGAAGCTCACGGGTTATTAGTACTGCTCGGCTTTGATGTTACCACCTTTACACCTGCAGCCTATCAACGTCATCGTCTTTGACGACCCTTAAGGGAAATCTCATCTTGAGGCGAGTTTCGTGCTTAGATGCTTTCAGCACTTATCTCATCCAAACTTAGCTACCCAGCGGTGCAACTGGCGTCACAACTGGTACACCAGAGGTTTGTCCGACACGGTCCTCTCGTACTAGTGTCAGCTCCTCTCAAATTTCCAACGCCCACAACAGATAGGGACCGAACTGTCTCGCGACGTTCTGAACCCAGCTCGCGTGCCACTTTAATGGGCGAACAGCCCAACCCTT
>CAYGFY010000044.1:0-11268 GCA_964349365.1 uncultured Bacteroidales bacterium
TTAGCCCTTACCTTTGCGCTTGGCGCGCTGGTGTTCGTGGCCGGGAATGTGTATGGGGGAGAGAACCCAAATGAAGATGATATAGGCGATGGAGGCACTTTGCCACCATTTGAGTTGCGATGCACTGCCAATATAGGAAATATGAATAATAATATTTGTTGGAAAAAAGTAATTGATGGCAGTAATCCACCATGCGTATGGACCGGTAATATGAATGATAGATGCAGTTGGTAGTGAGTAATGCCATTTATTAATGAAAAAAGAACACCTAAAACAATAAAGAATAATGGCAGATTCATCGATTTGGATGTGCACCAATCTGCCATTATTTTAATCATAATTATTAAATGCAAAATGCGCTGAAAACAATCTTGCTGTTTACCTTATTCTTCGTTTTCTTTGGTTGCGAAAGAAAAAGTAACAATAAAAATAGCTTTGTCCTATCGAAGAACCAAAGAGTTTCGGTTTTTGACCTATTTTCAGAGGTTGATGCTATTCAACTTGAGACTCTTGAAAATTGCTTGGTGTCAAATGTATCTAGCATTGTGATTTATGATGCAAGGATCTATTTTGTGGATAGAAATAATCAAAAGGTTTTCTGCTTTTCTGAGGAAGGCGATTTCTTATTTCAGGTTTCACGACAAGGGAATGGACAAGGGGAATACAATTGGGTTAGCGATATAACCATTGACACGGATAGAAAACGGTTGGCTCTTTTAGACGCACCTTCTCAGAGAGTTCTGTTTTTCGACTTGTACGGTAATTACCTAGAAACCTTATATATATTTTCTGAGGTTTCTCTTGGGCTAAATCAAGTTAGTTTATTATCTGATTCTCTGCTTCTATTTACCGGGCTTTATGAGAATGACTTCATATTGTATTGCCTTAAAACCAGTGCTATTATAGAAAGGTTTGGTGGAATAGGGGAATACCCACCTTCCATTTTTCTACCAATAAGGCATAAGTATTCATTTAATAACGATTGGTTTGTAACCCCAACTTTAGGAAACACTACATACAAGGTTTCCGGTTCCAGTTTCGTTCCTCATTTTACGTGGTGTTTTGGAAAAGATAACAACACGGGAGAACAAGTTGAGAAACTAAAAGAAAATTTTAAAAGATGGCAATCTGCATCATTGTCGCCAATTTACCCATACATAGTTGGCAAAGGTAGGTTTCTGAATAATATGATTTTGTCAACTTTTGAAACAGTTCGATATCGAGCTGCTTGTCTGGAGTTTGATGGGAACTTCAAAAACGTTGTTGTTGACAAGAAAACAGGTCAAAATTACGTGTTCGATAATTTTTTGGAGGGTCTGATTTTTTCACCAAGAAATATTTGCAATGGTTATCATTATCATAGCAGTCTTGATTTCCGTTACGATGTTATAAAAAACTCCATTGAAAGCGGCAGGTGGTATTTGCTAGGGGGAGTAGAAATGAAACCATACGATTTGGACTTCTACTTCAACCGCAACCACACCTTCTACACCCGCGACATCCTGACCGAGCGCGGCAAGGAGGTTTACGACAATCACGACCCGATGCACGACAACCCGTACTTGGTAATCTTTAGGTTCAAGGAATGAAAAGGGGAGCGAAAAGATTTGCGAACCTACCGTATTTACTGGTAATGGTTTTTGCCGGTCTTTCAATTTGGTTGAGCCTCGAACTCAAGAAGTCGAGATTGCAAAACAACCAAAGGGGAAAATACACCATCGAAAACCACGGAAATGGAATTGGCGAGTTAAAACTGCAAATCTCGGTTTTGCGCCAGTTGCTTGAATTTAACTTCTCGGCAAAGCCTGAATTGCTGCCCCAAAACCTGAAGTACCTTGCAAGCAGCAAGGGCAAAAAAACCGTAATGTACCTCAAACGCGAGGGCTGTAACGCCTGCAACATCGGCGTTGTTGGCTGGGCGTTGCGTACCTTGCTACCAAACGAGAACTTTTTCGTATTTGCCCACACCGAAAACGAGTTTTTCTTGCAATCAACCTCTGGCAACGATAACATTGCCAGCCACGAGCGAGTGATACTTACCACCAACCAACTATACCCTCACCCGCCACGTGGCAATGCCCACGACGCCGAGCTCCTCTTGCTCGACCACCAAAACCGCATCACGGGCATAATACCGCTGGAGTACCTGAAAATTGAAGGGCTGCTTGATGGGATGGTTGATGGGATGATGGGATGATGTGATGATATGCTGATTAGTTGATGTGCAAATTGGCAAATGTGCTGATTTTTTGATTTGAAAAAAACATTCGTGCAATCGTGGCTAATTTTTTTCCTCCACAATTCGTGCAAAAAAATCCACCCGCTAACCACTGGTTTGCACGATTTTTGTTATTTTTACAGTCTAAAGCATTTATCCATTTTTTTCATGGAGTTACACCTTTTCAAAAATAACCAACATCAAATCGAAATGATGCGAATCTTGCTGCTTGTTTTTGCCATTATGCTGGCAGGTTGTTCAAGTTCCGAAGATTACTCGCAAACCCAAGAGGTTGACGTGCGTTTGGTTGCCCACCCGTTTGTTACCCACGTTGAGGCATTTCAGTTGCAGCTTTCAACGTTCAACCGCGAGGTGGTGAGCAACGGCAAGCTGCGGGCAAGGCGGCAGGCGGCGGTTTCGCTGCCGTTTGCCGAGGTGGTGCTTTCGGTGAGCGTTGTCAACGGCCAGCGGGTGTCGGCCGGGCAGGTGCTGGCAAGGCTTTGCACCCGGCAGTTGGAGGCACGCCTGGCGCAGGCGCGCCTGTCGGTGGCCGAGGCAGAGGTTAGGCTCAAGGATCTGCTGCTGGGGCAGGGATATTCACTTGCCGACAGCATTTCGATGCCGGCCGAAACGTGGAGGCTGGCATCCGTGCAATCGGGCTTTGCCCGCGCGCGCAACGAGGTGGGTTTCATTTTGGCCGACATTGCCCGATCCACCATCAAGGCTCCTTTTGCCGGGGTGGTGGCAAACCTCGAGGCAAAACCCCATGAAGTGGCCAACCTCGGAAGACCCCTCTGTTCCATTATCGACAATTCATCGTTCGTGGTCGATTTCCCTGTCATGGAAAACGAACTCCCCATTGCATCGGTCGGCTGCACCGTTAGTGTTAGCCCCTTTGCCAATCCGCAGCTCTCCTTTTCGGGAAGGGTTTCGGAGGTCAACCCCGTGGTCGACGAGCACGGAAGGGTGCAGTTAACGGCAACACTTACTGGCCATAGAGACATGATCGATGGCATGAACGGTAACGTGCTTATTTCGAGTACCGTGCCAAACCAAATGGTGGTGCCGCGCCAGGCCGTGGTTTACCGCGACAACCTAACGGTGCTCTTCAAGTACGTTGCCGGCAAGGCCGAGTGGACCTACGTGAACATAATTGACCAAAACAGCACACACCTCAGCGTGGTGGCAAACCCCGACAGGGTGGCATCGCTCGCACCAGGCGACACGGTGATAGTGGCAGGCAACATGAACCTTTCGCACGGAGCGTTGGTGAAGATCAAATGATTGATAAGCAAATGTGCAAAATAGGATAGGTTTTATTTTGATGTTTGGTTGATGAAATTAATGTTACTTTGATTTTTTGGCTTAATTTTCTCGGTTAAAATATTTGGGCTTGACTATAGGTGTGGAGCCCTGTAATTTTAGTAACTGAAAATTGATATTCAATGTTTAAAAAGGGGCGTAGCCCTGGCATCTTATCGTTTGTAGCCGTAAAACCTTGAAAAATAACAATGAAGCAGAAAACCGAAATACTTGATTTGAATTTTATGTTTGCCCCCGATACAATTGCATACTTTGAGGCTCTTGAGGAAAACCGAAAATTTGTTATTGCGCGGAGGTTGGTGCGATCGGGTACTTCAATAGGTGCCAATGTAAGGGAAGCCCAAAACGCCGATAGCAAGCAAGATTTCGTTCACAAATTGAAAATAGCAGCCAATGGTGCTAGCGAAACACAATAGTGGCTCCTGCTCTGTCAGGAATCACCCAGCTACCCCGACCCCGGAGAAATGCTAACAAACATAACCAGCATCATAAAACTACTAACATCAATAATTTACACCACCAAAAAATCAATCAATTACTCAAATCTGCACGTCAACCCATCAGCACATCAACATATGGTTTCATTCCTAATACGCCGCCCCGTAGCCGTTTTAATGGTACTCACCGCCACCATGGTGCTTGGGTTGGTGGCAATGCGCATGTTGCCGGTTTCGTTGGTTCCCGATGTTGCCATCCCTCGCATGAGCGTGCAGGTGTCGGCACCTCAAATGTCGGCGGGCGAGGTTGAAAATGCCATCATTCAGCCCTTGCGCAGCAACCTCATGCAGGTAAACCACCTCGAGGAACTTCGCTCGCAGGCCAACGATGGCCACGGAACCATTAGCTTGCAGTTGAGTCATGGTACCAACGTTGACCTGGCCTACATTGAGATTAACGAGTTGGTTGACCGTGCCGTTGCAGCGATGCCACGGGGTATTGACAGGCCTGCCGTGCTAAAGGCAAGTGCATCAGATATTCCGGTTTTTTACCTCGATGTAACCCTCAGGAATCAACGACACGGTATCACCCAATCGCAGTTTTTCGAGTTGGGCAGCTTTGCCGACGAGGTAATAAGGCGCAGGCTCGAACAGGTGCCGCAAGTTGCAATGGCCGACATGAGCGGGCGCACTTTCAACGAAATTGTGGTTACGCCAAATGCCGCCCTGCTGGAGGCAATGAATATGTCGCCCTCCATAATCGAAAGCACCATAGCAGCTGCCAACGTTAGGTTCGGAAACATCATACTCCGCGATTTGCAGTTTCAGTATCACGTAAGGGTAGGACATGGTCTGGTTGATGCTTCCGACATCGGAAACCTTTACCTAAACCACAAAGGACGTATATGGCAGGTAAAGGATTTGTGTGCCATCGAAACCCTGCCCGCGCCGCCACAAGGGCTCGTTACTTGCAACGGACAGCGGTCGGTAACAATGGCAATAGTTAAGCAGGGTGATGCCCGCATGCAAGACTTCAAGCAAAGACTCCATACCCTTGTTGGTCAGCTCGAAACAGATTACCCCCAACTACAATTTACCATCTCGCGCGACCAAACCAAACTTCTCGATGCCACAATTAGCAATTTGGCGCAAACTCTGTTAATTGGCGCCCTTCTTGCATTCGTGGTAATGTTCGTGTTCTTGCGCGACCCACGTGCGCCGTGGATAATAGTAGTTTCGGTGCCGGCCGCACTCGTGGTGTCGTTGTTGTTTTTCTACTTTGCCCAAATATCAATAAACGTGGTGTCGGTGTCGGGTCTCATCCTTTGTATAGGGCTCATGATCGACAACTCGATAATAGTTATCGACAATATTTCACGCTACCGTCGGCGAGGTCTAAGCCTTCACGATGCCTGCGTAAGAGGTACCAACGAAGTGTTTACACCACTTTTGAGTTCGGTGCTAACCACCTGCTCGGTATTCGTTCCTCTAATCTTTTTGGGCGGTGTGGCCGGTGCCCTGTTTTTCGACCAGGCAATGGCCATCACCATCGGCCTTTTCGTCTCTTTGGCAGTTGCCATGATGGTTATTCCGGTTATTTACCATTTGCTTTACCGCAAGGCAAGTGTAGGAAGCAGCTCCCGCAGTTCAAGCAAGGTGTTGTTCGACTACCAAGCCATTTACACCAAGGTTCTGAAGATGGTTTTGCGCAAGCAAGGCATCGTATGGGTGGTAGCGGTAATATTGCTCGCTTCCTTGTTTTTTACCTTCACTTTCGTGGAAAAGGAAACCCTTCCGCGCGCGGAGCGTAAGGCCGCATTGTTCTACATCGACTGGAACGCCAACCTTAACATTGACGAGAACCAATCTAGAATAGAGCGCATGCTCGAAACTGTGGGCACATGCGCCGTTCAAACCAACGTGCTTGTAGGTCGCCAGCAATTCCTGCTGCAAAACCGACACCAGCTCACCCCTTCGCAAGCATTGGTTTACATCGAAGCCGCATCGCAAAACCACATTGTTGAAATTGAAAAGACGGCAACCAAGTACTTTACCACCAAGTATCCAAATGCCCTCATGCGAATCTTGCCCGAAGACAATATCTTTGATATGGTTTTTGGCGAAACTATGGCCCCATTGCAGGTACGCCTTAAACCCACACGCGATTTAGGGCCAGAGGGGCACAAGGCCATAGGTGCCATGCTTGCCAAAATTCAAAATGCCATACCGTTGGTTCAGTTGGAGCCAATGCAGCTAAACCAGGTAATGGTGCTCGAAACCAATTTGCAAATGATGGCACTGCACCAAGTTGACAAGGCAGCCCTTGTTACGCAGCTCAAGCGTATGCTAAACCAAAACCAAGTTGCCCAGTTGCTCGATGGCAGGGCCGCGGTGCCAATCAAGGTGGGAGATACCCGAGGGGATTTCATCTCAAACCTCTCAAACGCTTTTGTCAAGAACCGAAACGGAATTAACATCCCTGTATCCTTGCTGGTTGGCGTTACCACCAATGTGGCAATACCAAGTATTATTGCAGGGTTGGAAGGCCCGTATTTTCCGGTTGATTTGAACATCAGTCAAAACCAGTTAGAAGAAATCATGAAATCAATAAACCATGTTGTTCAATCAGATATAACTTTCGAGGTCAATTACGCCGGGAGTATTTTCTCGAGGAAGGAGCTTGCAAATCAATTACTCCTAATCGGAATAATAGCCTTTCTGCTTTTGTTTTTCATACTTGCGGCACAATTCGAATCATTGGTGCTGCCGTTCATTATCCTGGTGGAAGTACCGGTAGCAACAGCCGGTGCCATGCTCGTGCTGATTGCCACAGGTCAAACCTTGAACCTGATGTCGATGATTGGGCTGGTAGTTATGGCCGGGATAATTATTAACGACAGCATTTTGAAGATCGACACCATCAATCGCCTTAGGAGGGGAGGTGCCCCCATCCTCAAAGCCTTGATGGAAGCAGGGCATATAAGGCTTAAGCCGATAATTATGACCAGCATAACCACGATACTGGCACTGTTGCCGGTGCTGTTCATTTCGGGCATGGGTGGGCAAATGCAGAGGCCGCTGGCAATTGTTATTATGGCCGGACTCGCAATTGGTACATTGGTAAGCCTCTACCTGCTGCCATCGCTTTACTACTTGGTTTACAGAATTAAAAACTGATGTAATGCTGTGCAAATGTGCAGATGTGCTGATGCTGGTCTCGGGAGGCGAAGCCTATGGAGATGCAAATAAAAGGGAAAGTGGCGAGATGACCCCAAGTCGCCCTGCCACTAAGATAGGGGTGCAGACCTGTCATGTTGAATGTTCGAAACCGTAAAACATTTATAAACAAATATGAAGCAGAAAAACGAGTTACTTGATCTGAGTTTCAAATTTGCTCCTGACCTGATTCAATACCGTGAGGTTCTTGAGGAAAACCGGAAAATTGTCCTTTCGAGGCAGTTGCTGCGGTCGGGCACTTCTATTGATGCCAATGTAAGGGAAGCTCAAAACGCCGATAGCAAGCAAGATTTCGTTCACAAATTGAAAATTGCAGCCAAGGAAGCCGAAGAAACACAATACTGGCTCCTGCTCTGCCAGGAATCACGCAGCTACCCGCCGACCCCGGAGAAATGCTAACAACCATAAGCAGCAAAAAACTACTAACATCAATAACATACACCACCAAAAAATCAATCAAATAATCAAATCTGCCCATAAGCACATCACCTAATCTGCACATTTGCACATCAACCAATCGGCACATCAAATGCGTCTCTCCCCATTTTCCATAATAATAATCATAATTGCACTTTCGGCAATGGGTATTGCATTGGCTCCCGGATTGGGTGTAAGGCTGCAACCTTCGGCCCACCTGCCAACCATTACGGTAAATTTCAGTTGGACCGGGGTGCCTGCGTTGACCCTGGAGCGCGAGGTTACTTCCAGAATAGAATCCGCACTTGCCACCATGCGGGGTGTTGAAAAAATCACGTCGTTGTCGAGGCAAGGCAGTGGTAATGTTACAATAAACCTGAAGAAAGGTGTTGATATTGATATGGCTCGCTTCGAGATATCATCCCACATCAGGCGGTTATACTCACAGTTGCCAGCAGGTGTCAGCCACCCATTGGTATCGGCGCAAGGGGTTTCAAGGCAAAGCAGGGTTCTTTTGTCGTATCGGATTATTGCACCGGAGCAAACGGCTCACATTGAAAAATACACTAACAATACAATCATACCGGCTCTTGCGCGCGTGGGTGGGTTTCAAAATGCAATGTTGCACGGCGCAACCCCGCTGGAATATCGCCTGCAATTCGACCCCCACAAGTTGCGCACCCTCAACGTTTCGGTATTTGATTTGCAGGAAGCCATTTCTAACTTCCTGTCGGTTAATGATCTGGGGATGGTTTCCATCGAAAGAGAAAAGGATTATTCCCATAAAGTTCCAATTATTATTAGGGCAAATAGCAGTATTGTCGATTACTGGGAAAAGATTCCGGTAAAGGCAACCGGCAACGGAATAATATATCTTAACCAGCTTACATCTGCCAGTCTGGTGCAGGTTGAGCCTGCCAGCTATTATCGCATTAACGGCAAGACTACCGTTGTACTGAACATTTTTGCACAAGAAGGTGCTAATCAACTGGTGGTGGCCGATAACGTAAAGGCATTAATGGAGCAATTGCAAAATAATATGCCTCCCGGCTGGAGTACCGCTGTTACCTTCGACAATACCGAGCACATTCGTAAAGACCTGAAACGCGTTACCACCAGGATGGTGTTTTCATTCTTGATTTTGATGCTTTTTGTTGTAATTGTTACGCGCAAACCCAAATACCTGTTAATGATATTTGTAACGGTTTTTGCCAACTTGGCCATAGCGGTTATTTTATACAGGCTGCTGGGAATCGAAATACATCTTTTCTCCTTGGCAGGCATAACTGTATCCTTCGGAATGATTATCGACAATAGCATTGTGATGATAGAGCATTTGCGCACAAGGGGTAACCAAAAGGCATTTTTGGCAATACTTGCAGCAACGCTTACAACAATCGGGAGTCTCTCGGTTATTTTCTTACTTGGGCGCGAGCAACAATTGCAATTTCGCGATTTTGCATTGGTGGTCATGGTAAACCTTTTCGTATCGTTGTTAATTGCCCTGTTTTTCATTCCATCGCTTTTTAGAGTTATGAGGCTCGAAAAAAAGAATTCCCTGAAATCCTTAAAACATACCCGCACCAAGGTGAGAGCGTGGAGGGCGTACCTTGGGTTTGTGCTTGCGGTACGCCAGTGGCGATGGATGGGAATTCTATTGTTTCTGTTAATATTTGGCATTCCCTTGCACCTGCTTCCCTCCAGGGTTGGCGGCACTTCTTGGGCTTCTGATGTTTACAACAAAACTTTAGGCAGCAGATTTTACCAAGGCACTCTAAAAAAACCCCTGGAAACCACCCTCGGTGGTACCTTCCGGCTGTTTTCGAGGTATGTTTTCGAAAGGTCGTTCTTTTCTGATCCTGAACGCACCACGCTTCACGTTTCGGCATCGATGCCCGATGGAGCCACATTGCAGCAAATTAACCAGGTCGTGATCCAGATGGAGGACGAGCTAGCCCTTTATAACGAAATTGACCAGTTTCAGACCGATGTAATGTCTCGAACCCAAGCCCGAATAACAATTAGTTTCAAGCCCGAATACGAGCGCGGAATCTTCCCGCACATGTTGAAAAATACCTTGGTGCAAAAAGCACTTAGCATTGGAGGCGCCGAGTGGGGTATTTGGGGTGTGGGGCAAGGTTTTAGCAACAGGCTGGGTGGAGGTGGAGGTGGAAGAGCGATTAACCTAAGTGGTTATAATTATGATTTCCTTTACAGGTTTGCCGAAATTATTTCCGAAAGAGCAAGGCAAAACCCGAGGGTTTCAAAAACAAACATCACGGGAGCCGATACCTGGTACACCGAGCCGTTAATGGAGTTTTACATGGTTACAAACCCCCGTAGCCTTGCCGCGGCAAATCTATCATTGGCAGAAATTCACCGCCACCTTGAGCAAATGGTCATGAGCCTTCCATTAGGTGCAGTTTACTTTAACAACCAGCCAGTGGCCAAAAGGCTGGTGCCAAAACAGAACCTTGAATATAACCTTTGGGATTTGGAACATAGACCCCTTTTCATAAACAACCAGTTCTTCAAGCCAGGTGAATTGCTTTCGGTTAGTAAAAGAGCTTTGGGAAACAATATTTACAAGGAGAATCAGCAATATTTGTTAAGGTTCAATTTTACATTTTTGGGGCCACCGGCACTCGAAGCCCGGGTAACCGAAGAACTTCTTGATTTCATCAACCAGCAATTGCCTATTGGCTTTTCTGCCGACACCCCCAGATGGGATTGGAGCCAGGATAAGCAAAAATACTTCCACCTGATTCTTTTGGTTCTGGTAATAATTTTCTTCGTTTGTTCGGTATTGTTTAACTCAATTTCGCAACCCCTCGCGGTAATATTATTAATTCCTTTTTCCTTTTCAGGATTGTTTCTTACTTTCTACCTTTTCAACCTAAATTTCGACCAAGGGGGGTGGGCTTCTTTCATTTTGCTCAGTGGCTTGGCGGTAAACGCCGGATTGTACATCCTTAATGATTACAATAATTTGCTTGCTAAACATCATAAGCTCCATCCTGCCCGTAGGTATGTTAAAGCATTAAGGCATAAAATTACACCGGTAATTCTTACAATCTTGTCAACCATTATTGGATTAATTCCCTTTGTGGTCGGCATCAAAGAGCCATTTTGGTTCGCGTTTGCCGCCGGAACAATCGGTGGTTTGGTTTTCAATCTGTTGGGTATTCTGCTATTTTTCCCCATTATTGCCAGGTTGAAGGTCGGTAGTCAGAAATTAGTAGTCAAAACTTGAAAGTCAAAGGTCTTTTTTTTCACAAAAATCGCAAAGCTTAATAAGCCAACATCGCAATGAAATGAAAACTAAAGAACGAAAAATGAAAAATCCATTATTTAACCTGATTTACCCACACGAACATGATTTTTTTCACCAAGTCATTGAAAACAAATTTCCAGGCGAAAAATGTATTGAGCACCCATGTCGGGGCTGATAGCTCGAAGTGCAAAACTATTTGTAACCCTATGTGTAAGCCCAAGGATTTTGTAAACGCAGACCGTGTACGACCCTCACTGGCGTAAGCGCAGAGAACGAAGATGAAGCGCAAAGGATAATAAACGATTTCGGCTTTATTCTAATAAAAATATGAATTAATTGCCATCCTTGCAAAAAATTACTAA
>CAYGFY010000045.1:0-11171 GCA_964349365.1 uncultured Bacteroidales bacterium
AAAGTGTGTATCCGCCAAAAGCGGATCGAGGGTTCGAATCCCTCTCTCTCCGCCAACTTGACCCGAAAGCAGAAACAACATTTTATTAACCTTTTATTAACAAAAACCAACAAATTAGATTATGAAAAAGTTACTTGTTCTCTTGACCGTTACGGGAATGTTAACCCTAGGTGTCAACGCCAGTATCAAAGCTCAGGAAACCGCTTCAGCGCCTGCTACCGAGCAAGTTACGGAAACTGCCACACCTGCAGACTCCCTCACGCCCGATTATGGCGACAAAACGTTCCACTTCATACTCAAGGAAAAGTTCATTGAGGGTGGCGCCGGCTTTATGGGCATCATCCTGTTGTGCTTGATAATTGGTCTTGGCCTTTGCATCGAGCGTATCATTTACCTCAACCTTTCGAGTACAAACACCAACAAGCTTTTGAGCAAGGTAGAAGATGCCCTTAAGAAAGGTGGTGTAGAGGCCGCTAAAGATGTTTGCAAAAACACAAGGGGCCCGGTTGCCAGCATTTACTTCCAAGGCTTGGACCGCTATAGCGAAGGTCTTGATATTGTAGAAAAGTCGGTTGTTTCTTACGGCGGTGTTCAAATGGGCCGCCTCGAAAGGAACCTTAGCTGGATTTCTCTTTTCATCGCCATTGCTCCAATGCTTGGGTTCATGGGTACCGTAATAGGTATGATTGGCGCTTT
This sequence comes from uncultured Bacteroidales bacterium, assembly GCA_964349365.1. Lineage (GTDB taxonomy): Bacteria > Bacteroidota > Bacteroidia > Bacteroidales > UBA7960 > UBA7960. Next base: position 697 of record CAYGFY010000045.1, read on the forward strand.
TGACGCCATTGAAGCTGCCGGTGACATTTCTCCAACCATCGTTGCAAAAGGTATCAAGGTTGCCCTTCTAACAACCGTTTTCGGTCTTATCGTTGCAATTATCCTGCAAATTTTCTACAACTATATCGTTGCTAAAGTTGACAATATTGTAAATAGCATGGAAGACGCCACTGTTTCTTTCATGGATGTTTTGGTTAAGTACAAAAAATAAATTTTCTCAAAAAATGGAAGAAACTAAAGCTATTTACGACATTGCGCTATACGCCGCCTACATTTTGGTTGGTATAGCTGCAATAGCTACCATAGTATTCGCGCTCCGCCAAGTCATTACGAATTTTTCTAATTTGAAAATTCCGATCTTGGGCGCCGTGTTGCTATTTGTAGTTTTGTTGGTTTCCTTTGCCTTGAGCTCGGGCACTACAGAGGACCCCAACGTGGGGGCAACTACCGCCAGATTGGTTGCCGGTGGCCTGTTGGCAACGTTTATCCTAATAGGCATTGCTGTTGTGGCTGCATTCTATTCAGCTATTTCAAGTTACTTTAAATAAAAATTGGAGATAAATCCATGGCAAGAATTAATCCAGAAATAAATGCCGGGTCAATGGCCGACATTGCGTTTCTCCTCCTTATCTTCTTCCTGGTTACAACAACCATGGACGTTGACAAGGGGTTGTTGAGGATGTTGCCGCCGCCAATAATCCCTAATACGCCCCCACCACCGCCGGTTAAAGAACGAAATGTTTTTCCGGTTTTGGTTGACCAGTTTGACAGGGTGGCAATAAAGGGCGAGGTGGTAGACATCAGAGATTTGCGCAAAAGAACCAAGGAGCACATACAAAACTTGAACAACGAATCCAATAAGCCAGAGGAAGTATTTGAGAATATTTCCGGCTTAGGTAATGTTAGACGCACAAAGTACGTTATTTCTTTAACGACCGACCGTACAACCACCTACGAAATGTACGTGGCCGTGCAGAACGAGTTAGCTGCTGCCATTGGCGAACTGCGCGATGAGCTTTCCAGGTCTAGATTTGGAAAACCCTTCAGGGCTTTGGTCGATGAAGAGGTAATACGCGCCATATCTCAGGTGTGGCGTATGGCAATTTCAGAGGCCGAACCCAAAGATATTGGAGGTCAAAGGGCTGGTCAACAGCAACCACAAAGAAGGAGGAGGTAGTTATGGCAAGATTCAGGAAAAAAACCCAAACAAAAAACCAAAGGATAAACACGGCATCGCTGCCTGATATTATCTTTATGCTTCTTTTCTTCTTCATGGTAACCACCACCATGCGCGAAACCACCCTTTTTATAAAGAATGTTCCGCCGGTTGCAACCGAAATTCAGAAGTTGGAACCCAAATCACTGGTAAGCTTCATTTATGTGGGCGTTCCCAAAATTGAATTTATGTCGAAATACGGCGATGCCCCCCGAATTCAACTTGGCGACAAGATTTCGAGAATTGAGGATATTGCGGCATTCGTTGAGTCTGAAAGGGCACGACGCCAAGAACACGAAAGGAATCAGGTTACTTTCTCGCTTAAGGTCGATAAAGAAACTCCCATGGGTATTGTTACCGACCTAAAACAAGAAATGCGTTTGGCAAATGCCTTGAAGATTAGCTACTCCACCCGGGTGGGCGAAGTTGGTCAAAGAAGGTAAAAGCCACCATCATTTCTTCACCTTTGCGAATGTGTGGGGTTCATGTCATGAACCCCACACATTCTTTTTAATGCCCATGCAATATCAATTACTTGCTTTTTCGCGAAATAAGCCTTAATGGAAGCAAGCTGCCGGAAGGTTTTAGCCCGAAGTAACCGTCCTTTACCGCTTTAATGTCTTCAATTGTGTAGAAAGCGTTTGGGCTGTATTGGTTAATTTGCCTTATTGCAACAGGAATGCTCTTGCGCTTCATGATGGTGAAAATGATCTTTACCGGCCCGGAGGCTCCCTCGGCGGCAACCGTGGTTACCCCGAAGCCCTCCTCTCGAAGGTGGGCAACCAAAAGATCCGAGTCTTTTTTTGGAATTATTCTGAGAAGTGCCGTACCGATAGAAATCTTTTCTTCAACCCGTATGCCTATGTAATTGCCCATTGCAAATCCAGCACCGTAGGCAATATAAGCCATTGGATTGGTCAAATGCTTCAGCACTTGCGTAACAGCAAGGAGCCAAATTATCACTTCGAAAAAGCCAAGAATGGGTCCAATATGTCTGAATCCCTTCGAAACGAAAATTATGCGCAAGGTTCCAATGGTTTGATCCACAATTCTTGAAAAAAAAATTAGGATTGGCAGCAATATCCACGACCACCAAAATGTGTCAATAAATGAAGTTTCCATGGGTTGCAAATTAAGATTTGATTGAATACTCATTTCTGAGCAAATAACTTATGGTCAAACCATAAGCCGGGTTTCTGGTCAAAATCTTGGTAAAGGTCAACAAGCCATTTCCATCAATTTCGCGATCAATTTTTCTCACGAGTTGGCCGTTGAAGTCAATTTCTTCTTCAAGGATTACATCCCCCTTGGAGTTGTAGCCGATTGTGGTTGTGTTCTTGTGGGTTCGGGTTTCCTCGGTAATTTTAAAGGGCAGGCCTTTTTCGTCGTACGAGTAGGTTGCTCGCTCCAATGCTTTTCCTTGGTCGTCAAAAGTCATTACCTCTTCAACTTTCCCAATGCTGTTGTATGAAAAAACCTTTTTGAGTTTTAGGTCTGATTCGTTATCAACCACGCGTTCTTGCATGAGGAGACCTTTCTCGGAGTAGTTCATCAATCTTTCTTTCAACAAATTGCCATCTGCGTCAAGCTCAGATTCGCGAATTAGGTTGTCGCCCTGATATTCAAAAACCTCGATTGTTTCCAAATCGTCGCTGTCATCAAAAAGTTCCCTTTTAATCAAGTGGCCATTTTCATCATGGGTGTTTTCTACCCTGTCGGCCGAGTTGTCGGCATAATGGATAAATTCTCTCGCCGTGTGTCCTTTAGGGTTTTGCTCGAAGGTTCTTTTTTCGAGGGGGCTTCCATGGCCATCTGTTACTACCAATAGGGTTAGATTACCTTTCTGGTCGTACTCTCTTTTCGAAACTTCCTCCACTTGCCCATCGGGGGTGTATCGAGTTTCTTGCAAAACTAGGCCCGCTTCCGGGTCAAAAGAGCTTTCGGTAAAAACATACTCTTCCTGGCCGCTATTTGGTATCAAGTTAGTTCGATAAACGGTAATCTTTTCGATTTTCATTGGATGTTCGTTATTTTGCGCAAAATTAGTCATTAATGATTAACGCCAAAACTACTCGGGGTAAGATATGTTTGTTTTGAAAGAGATTATGAATAAACAGGAGAACGAATAATCGTCAATTAACTTATGAATCACAAAAAACGCCCCCTAAATTAGGGGGCGTCAAGGCTGTATTCAAAAAGAAGGATTGGCTACCTTACAACTTGAATTCTGTGAGTATTAACTCTATTACCCGATTGAACTTGCAGTATGTAAAGACCTTGGTTGAATTTGGATACATCCACTTTTGTTTCAAAACCGTTTACGATGGTGCTAAATACCTGGCGGCCCGCCATATCAAGCAAGCGTAGGTTGTCAATGCGTTGTTGGCTGTTGATGGTCAAAACATCGCGAACCGGGTTGGGGAACACCCTGGTATTTATGTCAAATGCCAGGTCATCGATTGATGTTGGGTGCATAACACCCCATACATGGTTGAGCGTTACGTTTTGCGAAATGGATGCACTGCGGTTTGGGTCACCATCCCACTCGCCACCATTCCAGCCGGCAGCACGGTGCGTGGAGAAGAATTTGTAGACAACATCGCCTGCAGGTAGGTTAAGGGTGATAGACCATACCAAGGTTTCACCTACGCGGTTCAGCCTGAGGGCAGCATTAGAGCCAGGAGTGCTCCAATGGTTTGGAGCGGGGAAATTGCCCGCAATGTGAACCAGGTGAGTTGCAGGGTCAAACCCGGATACAGCCGACATGTTTACGTTGAAGGTAACGGCGAAAGTGGGGGGCGGGGCAGCAGTTACGGTCAAAACACCACTAACGTTGGAGGTTCCATTCCAAAACCCACCATTGAAGCCTCCATAAACAAAGGGCTGGTCGAGGTACTTGTAACGGGTGGCGTAATAATAAGTTCCGGGTGCTGTTATTGCCGCTCCCAGGTTTGTAACAAACTCGTCGTTGTTTCCATCTGGACCTTGGTGCGATGAGGCAATCCAGTTGGTCCAAGTATCGGGGTTGGTGTCTTGGGTGCTGTATCCAACCCAAGCTTGTAGGCCGGTTGCAGGCGTTGTTCCTCCTGTTACACCTTGGATCCAAACCTTGCCGTAAACATTGAATTCTTGGCCGGGGGTAATGTTTCCTGTTGCGGGCCATTGCAGGTTGGCCCAACCAATTTGCGGAGGTGGAGCTGGATAAACCGGGAAAGTAACGTTGAGGTTTTTGGTTTTGTAGCCGCCAATACCCACATTGGTTGCAAGCACGTAAAATGCAAAGTTACCATCGGGGTAAGGCAAGAAAGCCATGTCACCAGTGCCGTTGGGGTTTGCACCTCCTGCCCCTCTAAGTGTGGGTGAGGCGAAAATCAATTCGGCTCTTGTTGGATCACCGTCAACAACCCTAACAATACGGGCATTTTCGTTATTGGCACCAAAGGCGAAAACGGCTAGAATCTCGTCGTTTCCTATCTTGCCCAAATACTTCATGGCAGTTGTTCCCGTGGCCAAGATAATTCCAGGTATGGTTTGAATTAGTGAGCCATCGGCATTGTGTTTGGTAACATTCCTACCCGAGGCAGTCCAGTAAAACGAACCATCAGGAAGAGGCGCAACTACGGGTGTTCCGGCGAAGGTTACTCCTGCTAAGGTAATAACTGCAGGTACCGGGTTAAACACCCAGCTATTGCCGCTTGGCATCATACTCCAAACAAAAATTGACTGGGTAGTTCCGGAAGGTGCATAAATTTTGGCACTACCATTGTCAAACCGTCCAACAAGGGTAACCTTATCGCCTATACGTACACCTGCTTCAATATTGGCACTAAAAAGAACTTCGGCAGGCGCAGTTTCATTAAGTAGATAAGCTTTAAAGTCGCCTCCTGAAGTCCACATGTTAAAACCAACCCTATGTCCATCCCCAGAAACTTCAATATCGTTGAGAACCCAGAAACCACCGGTAATACCAGTAGTGTTAAGGGTGCCTGTTTGCAAACCCGTAAGCCTATCAAGAACCAAAACGTGGGTGCCAGCGTTTCGACTTGCCACGTAAACTTTGTCGCCGAAGGCAGTAAAACCACGCTCGGTATGGCCACCCTCGACCATCCAAGATGGCCTGGTTCCGTCAACAACACCAAAATGGAAGTAGGTATCAAAAGGTAATAATGGTTTTGGAGCGAAAGCCACACCTTTAACAATCCTGTTATCGGAAGCTGTAAACAGAACGATATCGCCGGTAATGTCAATGTTCTGGTTGAATCCGGCGGCATCGGTAAGCCTCCTTACACTGTTATTTCCCAGATTACCAAGTCCGGTTGAAAGATACAAGGCCGCCCCACTACCTGATCTTTCAGCAGCCAAGCCAAAACCTCCATAAGTGGTCGTGTGAGTTCCATTTGCAACCCAGGTGCCACCAACCAAAGAAAACTTGGCAATTGTTCCTGCCGTGTGAGAGGTTGACCTCAATATGTACAGAACATCAAAAGAGGCACCGCTTGAACCAGAAGAAATCAGGTAGAAATCTTGATGGTTAGCATGGTTGTCAATTCCGGGTAATGCTGTAATGCTACCTCCGGTTAGGGCACTGGTTGTTGATACTTCGGCAACACCGGCAGTACCCGAAGCCCTGCCAACATAAACCACCCCACCAAATGTTTTCATTCCCCTGAAATTGCCCGCCGGAGAAGCGCTTTCCGCCGCGTTGGTGAATTGCCCTCCTTGGTCGGCAATAAAAAAGTCTGTATTGTTCAAGGTTGTGGCGCAGCGGGTTTGGTTTCCAGATGACCCCTGATAAGTCGTGGCAATATTTAAATTTCTTGCGTGGTCAAGGGTAACAACAGCCCTTGGTAAAATGGTATTTGCGTTACCTGTTGTTGTCTCGCTCAAATGTCCAGTAAAAATTAACCTTGAACCATCAGCCGAGTTAGCTGCATAGAGGGTACTGGTAGCCGAACCGGAAACCCTAATTGCGTTGGTACCTGTTCCGGGAATGGCTATTGTATGAATAGCCGTTTGGTTTTCCGCGGTCTTGTTGATCTCCACAACTCTTACCGTTGTGTTGTTTGCAATCGTGTCGGCAACGAGCACGGCAAGGTTGTTGGGTCCAAATTGTCCAAAACTGGTCAAAGTTGCACCCAAAAAGCCTAATAAAAGGCTTAAGGTTTTAAATGGTCGAAGTTTTTTCATTACAAAAAGGTTTAGTAAGTGAATAAAGAAGTATTGGAATAGTTTAACAATTTTCGAAAAAAAAGACGCACCTGTTTTTGGTGAAGGGAGTGTGTGAATTTTATCAAGGGAAAGGTTTTTAATTAAACGAAAAAACACATTTCATAACAAAACAACTGAAAACCATTGTTTTGAAAAACCATCACAGTGCCCGCCAAAAGTTGGTCAAATATAATAAATTTTTTTTAAAAAAAAGTAATTTTTTAATTTTTTTAAAAATTGTGAAAATTGCGATTTAGCGATGGGTTGGAGGGAAATTGGCAGTCAGGAGTGCCGTGCCTGAAAAGAGATTTTGATTTTTGCCTGTTTTTCATGTTTTTTTCGGGAGGGGTGTCAGAGTTTGGTTTTTTTGCAATTTCCCGAATGTTTTATTGACCTCAACCGACCTTTTGCTAGCCTTTTCCGTTTAACCTAGCAGCATTGTATAGTAATTCCGGGCTTCGTTTGATGTTGCGGCAAATTGCTACCAAAACGACCAAGTTGTTAGTCTTGGCCAAATCCTTGTACCTGGTTCTGCCTGAATCAAACCTTCTTTGCGCACCAGCAAATGCGAGCTCTGCCGCGTATCATGTTTTGCCAACCAGTTTGTTGAAGAGCTTTTGCCTTGCTCTCAAGAGTTTGTTGCGGAATGCCTCGTGCTTTATCCTGTTCTTTGATTCACTCCTCTTTCAAAAAAAAATCGTTGTTTGCCCGAACATTTCGACCCCTTTTTGTTGGGCTTGCGGGGTGTTTTCTTGACAGGCGTTTGGAGTACCTTGCCGTAATGTATGTTTGGCAGATGTGGTGGTAACCAAAAAAATGCAGCGAGCCCTTTTTCAACCAACGTGCTTGATTGTCAACACCCTTGCCCCGCAACCTCTTCAATGCGACCTACTGCTTGATTACATCCTCGCGGCCGACTTCTTTCTCGTTTCGGTTGCGAGCCTTCTGGCCGGCGGCATTGCCCTCGGGATTGAATGGTGAGGCCGTGAGACAGCTATCTACACTAACACCCTTTTTGAGCATCATGGAGTTCTTATCCAGGCACTTTTGTTCGCCACCACAAGCAATTTGCCCGTAGCACCACTTGCCTCGAGGGGACTGCGAAAGCGGCTTGGGGGGCCGTTATGCGTGGCGTGACCCCCAAGGTCTAAACCGACAAAACGCATTGCCGAATCCGACTCGTTTACATAATTATACGTGCGCTAATCTGGCATTTCGACACAAACACCTCTTGGCATAATTTTGAAATGGGCAAGCCAGCGTAGCGTTTCTCTCTCTTGGTGATTTAATTCTTGGCATTATTGCAATTGATCAAAGTCTCTATTTCTCTCAAATCAATGCGCTGTTCGATTTGTTATTGCTAAACTGCCAAGACCGCGTGATGTACCATTACGAGAAGAGAAATGTTGTTTCGGTAGTTGTAATTTTTGCTTCGTTTCGTATAGCAAATATTAACACAACAGCTACACAAAATACTGCCCTTTACGATTTTAAAAAATTATTGTCGGGCTAAGTTTTTATTTGATTTTCGGGGTTGTTAAATAAACTCGGGGGTCATTTAATATTTTGTTTGGATTGAGTGGTTTGCGATGGATTCTTTTCATAATTTCGTCGAAAAATTTACATTTCACCATTAAAATCCGAACGAATGAGATTTTCAAAATTTATTTTACCTGCAATTTTTATTTTTGCCTTTTCATGCAAGCAAGAAGTTAGATTAACCTATCCCGAAACAAAGATGGTTGATGTTGTCGATAATTATTTCGGCGTTGAGGTTCCCGACCCTTTTCGTTGGTTGGAGGATGATAATTCGGAAGAAACCAAGGCTTGGGTACGGAAACAAAACGACGTGACATTTGGATACCTTGAAAAAATTCCTTTCAGGGCCTCCATCAACGAGAGGTTGACGAAGATTTGGAACTACGAGCGTTACTCGACACCTTTCTGGAAAGGGAATAATTATTTCTTTTTCAAAAACGATGGACTTCAGAACCAAAGCGTGCTTTACGTTCGCGAAGGGTTGGATGGAGAGGCACGCGTGCTGCTCGACCCAAACCTAATGTCAGCCGACGGCACGGTTGCCCTCAGCAACCTAAGCATTTCCGACAACGGCAGGTACCTGGCCTACGGCATTTCAAGGGGTGGATCAGACTGGGTTGAGGTTTTTGTCAGGGAAATTGATTCTGGTAAAGATTTGGAAGATCACTTGAAATGGATAAAATTCTCGGGCCTGTCATGGAAAGACGACGGTTTTTATTACAGCAGGTACAACCAACCCGCCAAGGGTCAAGAACTCTCGGCCAAGAGCGAATTTCACAAGGTGTATTATCATAAACTCAGAACCAACCAAGAAGAAGACCGGTTGATTTTTCACAACCCAAGCAAACCCTACAGAAATTTTGGGGCGTCCACTACCGAAGATGAAAGGTTCTTGATAATAAGCGAGTCTGAGACAACCGATGGCAACGCCCTTTGGTACCAGGACTTGGCAGATAAACGCTCGAAGATAACCCCCCTGATCGTGGGTTTTGAATTCAGCAACTGGGTAATTGATAATATTGGAGACAGGTTGTTGATGATGACCAACAACAATGCACCCAAATACAGGTTGGTGCTCGTTGACCCCAAGAACCCACAGCCCCGGAATTGGGAAACAATTATTCCGGAAAACCAGTACCTTCTCGATGGGGTAAGTTTAGTGGGCGGGAAATTATTCGCCACCTACTTAGAAAATGTTAAAAGCAAGGTTTACATCCACGATATGAAAGGAAACAAAACGGGAGAGCTTGAATTGCCCACGATTGGTTCGTTTGGCAGTTTTAATGGGAAAAAGGATGAAAACATAGCCTTTTTTTCTTTTAGTTCGTTCACTTTTCCCCCTACTATTTACAAGTACGATGTGGAGGCAAACACCTACGAGATTTACTTCCGCCCCAACGTTGACTTCGACCCCGAGGCTTACGAAACCAGGCAGGTTTTTTATACAAGCAAGGACGGAACAAGAATCCCGATGTTCATAACCCACAAAAAGGGCCTTAAACTCAACGGGAAAAATCCGACCCTGCTATATGGATACGGTGGTTTTAACGTGAGCATCACGCCAAGTTTTGGGCTTTCGAGGCTAATACTTTTAGAAAATGGCGGAGTATATGCAGTTGCAAACATAAGAGGTGGAGGTGAGTACGGCAAGCAATGGCACGATGCTGGCACTAAACTGCAAAAGCAGAATGTTTTCGACGATTTTATTGCCGCCGCCGAGTACCTTGTTGACCAAAAGTACACCAACCCCAAAAAACTTGCCATTCAGGGGGGGTCAAACGGTGGCTTGCTGGTTGCGGCAGTAGCAAACCAAAGACCCGAGTTATTTGGAGTTGCTTTCCCGGCGGTGGGGGTTTTGGATATGCTTAGGTTTCAAAAATTTACCATCGGGCGGGCCTGGGTTTACGATTATGGCTCGAGCGACAACGAGGAGGATTTTCACAACCTTTTAAAATATTCGCCGCTGCACAATATTCCTGAGGGCAAGATTTATCCGGCAACTTTGGTCACCACCGCCGACCGCGATGATAGGGTTGTTCCTGCCCATAGTTTCAAGTTTATTGCCGAGTTGCAGCGCAGGTATTCTGGTCCAAACCCCGTGTTGATTAGAATCGAGGTTGATGCTGGTCATGGTGCGGGCAAACCCGTGAGCAAAACAATCCAAGAAATTTCGGACATGTATTCATTTATGTTTTACAATATGGGAATTAGGCCGAAGTACTGATGCAAGGGTTTTATGGTGTAAGAATTCAAAGATTTGGCGACTCGCGGATGTTGCTACGGAAAGTTAAACACGGCAACAAGTTTAACCACTTCCAAGGGTTACTTGGCTAACCAAAAATTAGCAGTCAGGTGTCGAATCAAAAGGGAGGTGGGTGCCATCTTTTTAAAACAAAAAAGGCGGGGGTCGAAATTCAGCCTCGCCTTTTTTGTTGGAGCTAACTTCAATCTCAAGGTGAGACCCATGCACGGAAATAACCAATTAAAAGTTTGATTAACAGTATTTTGTATT
>CAYGFY010000046.1:0-10301 GCA_964349365.1 uncultured Bacteroidales bacterium
TGCGCTCCATGAAGGGAGTAGAAAAGTTCATCTGGATTTTGTCGTTTTTTGTTCGCTTCATATCGCAAATATAAACAAATAAACAATATAAAATACTGTTAATCAAACTTTTAATTGGTTATTTCCGTGCAAGGGTCTCGATTTTTTCTTTTGGCTCAAAGTTAGTTTTTTGATCAAAAAAACTGATTTGTAGTTTGTTATAATGAAAAAAACACCTACCTTTGCGCTCCCTTTCCAGGGATTAGAATTAAATCATTGTCTAACCAGGATTATGCTGTTTATCAGTTGTTTATGGCACAATCCACAGAATCAAAAACCCTTCTAATGTCAGAAGAAAACAAAAACCAAACCCCCGACGAGCCACAAGAGAACGAAATCCAAGCGAGTCAAGTCGAAGCACAATCCGAAATTTCGGCAAAGGCTGACCAGCCTGTTGAAGCCGAGGAAATTACAGAACCAGTAGTTGAAGTAAGCCGCGAAGTATTGGTTGAAGAAACTCCCGAAGTTGTGGTTGAAGCAATCCCAGCTTTTGAGGAAGTACTGGAAACCCCTTTGTTTGAAGATGTAGTGGAAGAGAAAAAGCCCGTTGCCGTGAGACCTCCCGCCGATTTTGACTGGGATGCCATTGGCAAGAAACAAGATGCCTATTCCACCTCGGAGCGCATGCGTTTGGAAGCTATTTACGACCAAACCCTAAAGTCAATAGGCGAGGGTGAAGTAATTGACGGAACTGTTGTTTCGATGAACAACCGCGAGGTTGTGGTAAATATCGGATTCAAGTCAGACGGGGTTATTCCTGTTTCGGAAGTACGCTACAATCCAGCCATAAAACCCGGCAGTCCCATTGAAGTTTACGTTGAAAGTCAAGAAGATACCACGGGCCAGTTGGTGCTATCGCACAAAAAAGCTCGCACGCTACGATCATGGGAGCGCATTAACCAAGCATTGGAAAACGACGAAATCATTACCGGTTACACCAAGTGTCGCACCAAGGGTGGTCTTATAGTTGACGTGTTTGGAATAGAAGCATTCTTGCCGGGTTCCCAAATTGACGTTAAGCCAATCCGGGATTACGACATTTTTGTTGGTAAAACCATGGAATTCAAGGTTGTTAAAATCAATCAAGAATACAAAAACGTTGTTGTTTCGCATAAAGCACTTATCGAAGCCGAACTTGAACTTCAGAAAGTTGAAATCATTTCGAAACTCGAAAAAGGTCAAATTCTAGAGGGAACCATCAAGAACATCACGTCTTACGGGGTATTTGTTGACCTTGGCGGTATCGACGGCCTCATACACATTACCGACCTTTCGTGGAGCCGCATAAACCACCCGGAAGAAATTGTTACGCTCGACGAGAAAATCAACGTGGTAATACTTGACTTTGACGAGAACAAGAAGCGCATAGCCCTTGGCCTCAAGCAACTTAGCCCACATCCTTGGGAAACTCTCGACCCGACCATAAAGGTTGGCGACAAGGTGAAAGGAAAAGTTGTGGTTATTGCCGATTATGGTGCGTTCATCGAGATTGCACCCGGTATCGAAGGCCTCATACACGTTTCTGAGATGTCATGGTCGCAGCACCTGCGTACTGCCCAAGATTTTCTTAAAGTTGGCGATGAGGTAGAAGCTGTTATCCTGATTCTTGACCGCGAAGAAAGGAAAATGTCTCTTGGCATCAAGCAACTTATTCCCGATCCATGGGAAAACATCATTGAAAATTACAAGGTTGAAACCAAGCATACCGCCACCGTGCGCAACTTTACCAACTTTGGTATTTTTGTCGAACTCGAAGAAGGTGTTGATGGATTGATTCATATCAGCGACCTTTCTTGGAGCAAGAAAATAAAGCACCCTGCAGAATTTACAAAAATTGGCGAGAAAATCGAAGTTGTGGTGTTGGGCGTTGACAAAGAGAATCGCCGTTTGAGCCTCGGCCACAAGCAGATCGAAGAAAACCCCTGGGAAGTTTTTGAAAGCGTTTTCAAGGTTGATTCAGTTCACCAAGGCACCATTGTTGGCACCAGCGACAAGGGAGTTATAGTATTATTGCCCTACGGCGTTGAAGGTTTTGCACCAACAAGGCACGTGGTAAAAGAAGACGGAACTCCAGCCAAGATTGACGAAACCATAGACTTCAAAGTTCTTGAATTCAACAAGGACAACAAGAAGATTGTAGTTTCGCACGCCAAGGTTTACCAAGATGCAAAAGTTTCCGAGAAGCAGTCAGTGGCCGCTGAAGCCGAGAAGGCCGATAAGAAAGCCAGGGCTGCCGTAAAGCAGGTAAAAGACAATGTAGAGAAAACCACCCTCGGCGATCTTTCGGTTCTTGCCGACCTCAGAACCGAAATCAAGAAGACAGAACAAGCTGAGTTAAAAGAAAAGCTTGCCATCTTGGATGCCAAGGAATCTGCCAAGAAAGCTAAGACTCCCAAGGTTGAAAAACCCAAAAAAGAAGAGAAAGCAGCCGAAAAGGTTGAACCCGAAGTGACCCAAGAGGTTGTTGTAGAAAAACCCTCGGGAAGCCAAGGAACCAAACCCGCCAACTTGCTTGCCCAAGCCAGGGATGGCAAACCGGATGACCTGAAAAAAATATCGGGTGTTGGCCCTAAACTCGAGGAGGTGCTGCACAAGAACGGAGTTTTCCACTTCGACCAAATTTCAGCCTGGACGCCAGGGGAAGTTGCCTACATGGACGACCAGCTTTCTTTCAAAGGGCGCATTGAACGCGACAATTGGATTGAGCAAGCAAAAACCTTTGCTGCCCAGTAAACATCCAACGCGGTAGAATTTAAGAGGGCATTTCATTTCGAGATGCCCTCTTAAATTTTGTGCTTACAGGATTGTTTATTTATCATTTTGTTTAATTTTATATAAAAAACCGACTGACCTAAAGAAAAATGTTGTTTCTTTGCCTTATGGAAATGATGAATTTTATGCTAATCTTAATTTTTTGCAAATGAAAAAAACAAACAAAAAAACTGCTTTGAAATTTGCCAGTGCGATAGTGGCATTTATTCTCGTTTTGAATTTTTCTTTACGTGCAGAGGCTGAGCAGCCAAAAACCGGATGGAAACTTGGTGGGTTGCTCCCCACGATAACCTTTGATAGCGACCTGGGTTTTCAATACGGGGGATTGGTTAACATTTTCAATTTTGGCGATGGTTCAAATAGCCCAAACTACACTCATTCATTGTATTTCGAAATTTCGCGATTTACCAAGGGAAGTGGTATAAACAGGTTCTTTTTTGATTCAGACCAAGTGCTCAAAGGTATCAGAACCACCTTTGATCTTAGTTACATTACAGATCCGCTGAAAAGTTTTTACGGATTCAATGGCTACCAATCTACATACAATCCTGCATTTATTGACTCTGAAAGCACCAATTATCTCACGAGGGCATTTTATGCATACGACTGGAAAATGTTCAGGTCGAAACTTGATGTTCAAGGAAAAATCGGTGGTGGAAATTTCGGGTGGGTTTCGGGTTTTGAACTTTACAATTTCAAGACGGGTCCAGTCGATATCGATAAACTAAACAAAGGTAAGGACGAAGACCTCCTTCCAAACGTTCCGGGATTATACGATAGGTACGTGGGCTGGGGTTTTATCTCCAATGACGAGAAAAATGGTGGATGGGTCAACTATTTTAAGGCTGGGGTATCTTATGACTCCAGAGACAACGAGGCCAATCCAATGAGTGGCCTTTGGACCGAAGCAGTCGTTATGGCTGCCCCTGGTTTTCTAACAACCGGAAACATGGGCCACGCGAGGCTGTCGTTTACACACAGGCAGTACTTTACCCTTGTGCCCGAGAACCTTTCGTTGGCCTACAGGATAAACCTGCAACAAAACATCTCGGGAAAAACTCCGTTTTACTTGCAACCACTTGTTATTACATCTTTTCTGAGGAGCAATTCATCAGAAGGTTTGGGTGGTAGCCGCACGCTGAGAGGTATTCTTAGAAATAGGATCGTGGGCGAAGGGTTTGCTCTTGGCAATGTTGAGCTTAGGTGGAAGTTCTTGCACTTCAACATTGGTAGCACTAACGTGTATCTTGGCCTTAATGGATTTGCCGATGCCGGTATGGTTACAAGTAGGGTTGACCTCAACCTGACAAACCTAACCCCTTCCGATAGGGTTAATTTCTTTAGTAATGTTGACGAAAAGCCTCACCTTTCTGCCGGACTTGGTCTAAGAATCGCCATTAACCGTAACTTTATCGTGGCAGTTGATTACGGAAAAGCATTTGACGAGCGAGACGGGACTACTGGAATGTACATAGGGTTGAATTATTTGTTTTAGAGATCAACAAGTTGTGATTGGCAGATGGTGAATAATTAACACTGGTTAGTCAGGGGTCATGAACTGAAAGAGTTACCCAGTAGTAGGTAAAAACCAATCATCAATCGTTAACAATAAATTCTTAACCGGTTAAACCTCTCAACTCCTTGGCTTTTCGACCCACATACCATTTAAACATCATAAAGAGTTTCAAAATTAATGGACGAAAACACAAAGCACAATAATTACTTGCCAGAAGATGGCGATGTATTGAACGAGCGGACGATCGAACTCGATATTTCGGGCATTGAACAAATAATACCAGGGGAGAATGGTCCTGAGGCACCATTAGGTTCAATACCCCGTAAAAAGGGATGGATAGCATTGCTTTCATTTACCGTAACCATAACTATCATTTGTGCTGTTTCCATTTTTTTGCTTACCTCCGTTTATCAAAGAGGTTTTTTGCCGAAAACCCAGAATGAGCCTGCGGTGAGCAATGAAATAATTGAAAAAGGTGAAGTTGATGGCAATCAATTGTTAGATTTTGAGCCGTTAAATGCAACCGACAGCACTCCAATTTCTGCCGAAAGCATTATTCTTGATGGAGTTGAGAATAATGCTCCGGTAACTGATCCTAAAAATAAAATCACTCCTTCCAGGGCACCTGTAAACCCAAATGTTTCGCCTCAAGTTACCCCCGGGCCTGCCCCGAGTTATGGTCATCCGCCTACCACTAAACCTGACGTTAAGGAGCCTGCGCCCACAAAAGAAGAACCTTTATAAAGATGTTGTATGGTAAGTAAGTTTGGCGGAAAAATTCTTTCTAAACACAAAAAAATCACTAACTAAAGGATTGCGAGATAATGATAAAGGCCGAAAATATTCACAAATCATACGGTACATTAGAGGTACTAAAGGGAATTGATCTTGATATTTCGCCAGGAGAAATAGTTTCCATCGTTGGAGCTTCGGGGGCGGGCAAAACTACACTGCTGCACATTATCGGAACTTTAGACCGTTTTGATGCCGGCGAGGTTTACCTTAATGGCCAGCAGGTGTCGGTTATGAACGACCGTAAGTTGTCGGAGTTTCGCAACCTGAATATAGGCTTTGTTTTCCAGTTTCACCATCTGTTGCCTGAATTCACTGCCCTCGAAAATGTTTGCATTCCTGCATACATAGCCCGAAGGGATAAGGCCGAAGCCGAAAAAGCCGCTTTAGGCCTACTCGAAATGCTCGGCCTGAAAGATCGAATTACTCATAAACCCTCCGAGCTATCGGGAGGAGAGCAGCAACGTGTAGCGGTGGCAAGGGCATTAATAAACAACCCGTTGGTAATCCTAGCCGACGAACCAAGCGGAAATTTAGACTCAAAATCTGCAAAGGAACTTCACGATTTGTTTTTCTCGCTTCGAATCAAACTAGGCCAAACATTCGTTATTGTTACCCACAACAACGAGTTCGCAGATTTGGCAGACCGAAAGTTGGTAATGAAGGATGGAGTGATAGTTAATAGTTAACGGCGAATTGTTTTTTTTGCCTAGAACTTGGGGTCAAGATTTAAGAATTGCCGGCAGCTTTATACTTGAGGTAATTTTGGGGTTTTGTTGCAAGTGGTGGTATTAGGGCGTAAGTCGTAAAATTATTCAAATGCCTGGTTGTAAATTGCCAATTACCAAATGTTAGTGTCGTTGTGGGCTTTGCTCGTTAATATTGGTTGTATGGTGCAAAAAGATTTGCGGTTAAGCCTTTGAGCCCAAGGTTTAGCTGCATGTTTTTGGCAGTGTGAAGCCGAAGCACTGCACACGGTTAAAATGGCGCCACCCCCGGCCACAAAAGCCCCGAATGAACGAAAATTTTGAACATGCAACGGGGATTAGGATGCGGTAAAGACACAATGAATTGCGTCTCGAAAAAACAAAATGCAGAAACGACATTCTTTTCATCTTAAAAAAACCAAGGGAAATTACGCAAGGCGGCACCTCTCATTTTGGCAAGTTTCTTTTTTGCCTCCTTTTGTAACATAAGAAGAAAAACAACGTTACCTTGGCATATTGATTTTGTAAAAACAGAAGGCTCATAACCACCTCATATAATGCACGATTTTTCGATTACCTTTTTGTGGATTGCAATAATTCTCGTTGCAGCCAAGATTTCCAGTTTATTGGAACGCGTTGGCCAACCTTTGGTTCTGGGGGAACTCTTAATAGGTATTGTACTTGGCAACATGGTTTTGGTGGGAATTGATGTGTTCGAGCCAATAAAAGCAGACCAAATTATCGAGTTCCTCGCCGAATTTGGAGTGGTAGTTCTTTTGTTCCAGATTGGCCTCGAATCAAACCTTAAGGATTTTGCCAAAGTTGGCAAAAATGCCTTATTGGTTGCCGTGGCGGGTGTTGTTGCCCCCTTTTTACTTGGCACGTTCGTGGTAGGACCGCTGGTTCTTCCACAACTTTGTTTTATAAACCACATGTTTATCGGGGCCACCTTAACTGCAACCTCGGTTGGAATAACTGCACGGGTTTTCAAGGATCTCAAAAGACTCCATAGCCAGGAATCGCAAGTAGTACTCGGGGCTGCGGTAATTGATGACATTCTCGGACTAATTATCCTTGCGTCGGTCACGGCCATTGCAATTACCGGAAATGTTAGTTTGGCAGATGTCGGATTTATTACTTTCAAGTCAGTTGCTTTCCTATTTGGTGTTATCGTGTTGGGTGGGTTTCTTGCTCCAAAAATTAGCAGGTTATTCTCTTTAATTAGCAATAGGGTTGGTATGGAGTTTACTTTGGCAATAAGTTTTTGCCTTACTTTTGCCTACCTGGCAAGCATGATTGGTTTGGCACCCATTATTGGAGCTTTTGCTGGTGGGCTTATTCTACAACCCAGCCACTTCAAATATTTCAAGGAGTTTAGACTTATCAGGGAGCTTCGCCGAATGGCTAAGGCCAACAAAAGCGAAAATAATAAAAAACTACTGGAGGTTGTTAACAATAATTCCAAGCACCAGATTGAGGACTTGATTTCGCCTATTGGCTTTTTTTTCGTTCCTATATTTTTTGTTTATACAGGCATGAACGTTGACATTGAAACACTTTTTCATCCACCTGTTTTGTTGGTTGGGCTGGGTATTACCATTGCTGCAATTGTCGGAAAAGTAATCGCTGGTCTTTTTGCCGGCAAAGCCAACAAGTTAATAGTTGGATTCGGCATGGTGCCAAGGGGTGAGGTAGGCTTGATCTTTGCTTCTGTTGGCAAGGAAATAAACCTTGTTAACGATGAAGTTTACTCTATAATAGTAATTATGGTTATACTCACTACCCTTATTTCACCCCCGATTTTGTCATCGTTGATTAAAAAGTTTCAACCAGAAGACAGCAATCACCAAAATAGAAATTGAAAGGCTAAGTTACCAAGATCAATATGCATTTTATCCTTCAACCCAAAAACCCAAACCTATGAAAAGAAATGTTTTGCTCATTTTGATGAGAACGCGCCAAGAAACGGCAACCAAAGTTCAAAAGATTCTTACCGCATGGGGTTGTTTCATCAAAACCAGGCTCGGAATCCATGACGGTGTTTTGGAAAACTGTACTGATACAGGGTTGGTTTTCATCGAACTCGTTGGCGATTATGAGAAACACGAGGAAATGGCACGTAAACTTAACCTTATTAAAGGTGTCGATGCCAAGCTCATACCGTTGGAAATTTAAACCATCAAAAAACACGTGAAAAGCCATTGCAAGAAAAATCGCGGTGGCTTTTTTTTCGAGTTTTAAAAAATTATCTTGGTGCTCCCCGAAAAGCCTCTTCCTTGCAGCGAAACAATGTAAATGCCCCTGGAAAGGTCAGCAAGTGGAATTTTTTCAAGAGCCAACCCACCATTGTATTGAAACTTAATTGACCGAACCTCTCGACCAGCCAGGTCGTGAACCCTAAGAAGGTATTGCCCGTGAACCTGTTCGGAAATGGCTACCACAAGTTCGATTTCATTTGAAACAAACGTCCTGAAGTTACTTGAATTTACCGTTACTGAAGCAACGGAGGTTGTTTGAATCTTTTTCTCCAGGAGATAGGTGAATTGTTCGGGTGTAACAAATCGCACCTTGCTTCCAACCAAGGGGTTGGTCACAACTTGATCCATAACTGTTTTGAGTCTTGGAAGGGTCATATCGGCCGGATTGGTGGCTCCAACGGGAGTTCCATCTTGCCTAAACCTCTGGTAACCGGCAAGGTAAAAGCTCGGTGTTGACTGTCCAGACAATCGGTTTATGATTCTTTGCGATACAGCAACCAGGTCTGTGGCATTGCCATAAAAAGTATTGTCATTAACATGGTTGTAAAGCAAACCACCATACTGGGTGTAATACTGCTGGGTTTGCATTGCGGGATCGAACAAGAATGTAAGACGGCTGCCAATTTCTTGCGAGAAACTACCCAACTTGCTAAAGTTATAGTTATTGGAAATAACTATGCCACGGAAGGTCGAAACCCCGGCACCATTGTAATGCTTGTATGCATGAATAGACGGGACTTTGAATTTCTCGACAAGGTAAGCCGATTTTGCGATTGCATCGGGTAGAAGGTTGGTGGGAAACATATCGGCGTATGCGTAACCCAATGGGTTTATTACCGAGATAAAACCATCGTTTTGAGTGGCGCTTTCGAAATAATAACGGGCCACAAACGGGAACAACTCGAACATGTGAAGGTTGAACCCCCAACCCACCGGTAATTGGCCCCTAATTGCCGAATGCCACGCCCCTGCCTGAAAGCCGAGATTCCAGTTTCCGGCATCGCCCTCTGAACCGATAAACAACACGTAGTGCTTGTCTTCCAGGGTCAAAGCTTCACGGGCAATGTTTGAAGGTCGATGGTAAACATAATTGGTGTCAACCGGAAAAACATGATGCCATGAAAGGTTGGAGAGCAGTGTTTCGTGAAAGCTACCTCCCCACCCCGAAACCCATTGAACTAAGGGTTCGGGTCGCATCCATCCGTAAACGTGAAAAACCTCGTTGGGATAATTATCCTTCATGTACTGCATGGCCTGTTCTATTTTCTCGGCCTTTATGTTGGGCAAAGAATAAAAGTTCAAAGATTCGGTTCCGGCAAGGTTCATTTGAAACATTCGGTTGCGTACGGCCCAATCGGTCATTTCTCGCAAATAAAACATCCGAGGGTTGGTTCGCGGCAACAAGTTTGCCAAAGCCCAATCCAAGATTTTCATGTACCGCTCACCCTGGCTCAAAAAAATGTTGCTCCACGGGTGGTTAACCAACTCCAACCTGGCCGATATTTTAATGTCAGGTTGCCCGTGAAAAAAATCTGAAACAACAACGCTGTCGGGCTTAAAAACAGGAATGGTTGTATTATTAAACGGAACGGGAATACAGTTTGTTAGGCCACCAATCATGGAGGCGATTTCCGCCTGCCATCTAAAACTCTGCCCCGAAAAATTGCCATAAGTTAAAGATGAATCGTAGGTAATAGCACCCTCAATAAAGTCATTAAAATGTTCAATTAGATCGTTTATGTTGGATATAACCGTGAAGTTGACTCCACCAATTGACTGGTACAAGTCACGCCACGTCTCGTCAGTTTGGCTGTAGCTCCAGGTTTCGTAAACATTAAGAAGGTACAGCCTGGGAGCATCGCGGTTTACAATTCCTGCCAAGGTCATTGCAATGTGTCTGTTTTCCATCGATGCGCCGGTACCGTTATAAATTATCGCATTTATGACGCCATCTGCTTTAGCCGAATTAAAAAGCAACATAAAAAAAAGTACAACCACGAACTTGAACATCATAAAAATCTTTAAAAATTTTAACTCATTTTTCCAACCAGCAAAGATAAGGGCTAAATTGTGTTTTGCAATTTATGGAGACTTCTATTAATTAATTCATTGATGTTCAGTTAAATATGTGTATATTTGCAACAAAAACACACATCAATGCAAAAGCACAAAAAGAAAGGTAACAGGGGATTGTTTGACGAAGAAATGACCTACGAC
>CAYGFY010000047.1:0-8974 GCA_964349365.1 uncultured Bacteroidales bacterium
TTTTTGCGACATGTGACCATTGGCAGGCAAAAAGGGGAGTTGTGCATCAGGTACCATTGTTATAATCCCAAAAACTATTCCTGCTCTTTTTTGTAGGCTACGAGTTTAAGTGTGTCGTTGGCAATCACGTACTCCTCGTTTGTAGGTACAACCATAACCTTTACCTTTGAGTCTTGCTTTGATATTAGCTCCAGTTTGCCACGAACGCCCCTGTTCCTTTCTTCGTCAAAGTTAAGCCCCAGGTACTCGAACCCCTTGCAAATTTCCTCGCGTGTTTCGGGCCCGTTTTCGCCTACACCACCTGTAAATACCAGCAAGTCGAGGCCACCAAGCACGGCAGCATATGCTCCGATGTATTTTCTAATTCTATAGTGGTACATATCCAGGGCAAGTTGTGCTCTCTTGTGGCCGTCAACCCAGGCAGCACTTTCAATGTCGCGCATGTCAGAAGAAATTCCGCTAATTCCCAGCGCGCCACTTTTCTTGTTTATCAGGTTGTTCGCCCCTTCCAAATCCAAACCCTTGAGTTTCATAATGTACAACAGTGCTCCAAGGTCAAGGTCGCCGGAGCGGGTTCCCATGATGAGTCCTTCAACTGGGGTTAATCCCATTGAAGTATCAACCGACTTGCCGTTTTTTATAGCGGCAATGGAAGCACCGTTTCCAAGGTGGCAGGTTATTGCCCTTACATTGTCGCGGCTCATAAACATGGCATCGCAAGCCCTGTGAAAGACAAACTTGTGGCTGGTGCCATGAAACCCATAGCGCCTTATCTGGTTGTTTTCGTACAGTTCGTAGGGCAGGGCATACATGTAAGCGTGTTGAGGCATGGTCTGATGAAATGCCGTGTCGAATACGGCAACCATCGGAACGCTTGGTAATATTTTTCGCATTGCCAAGATTCCATTTATGTTTGCCGGGTTGTGCAAGGGTGCCAGTTCCTTTGTTGTTTCCAAGTTTTCCAACACCTTGTCGGTTATGATTACACTTTCCCTGAACTTTTCTCCTCCGTGAGCCACCCTGTGCCCCACGGCATAAATTTCGTTAATGTCTGACAAAACTCCATGGTCTGGGTCTAGCAAAATCTTAACAATTAGGTCAATTCCTTCCTCGTGGGTTTTAATGTCCTGTATTGTCTTGTACTTCTCCTTGCCCCTTGGCTGGTGCTTCAAAACACTGTCAGGCAACCCAACGCGATCAAGAAGTCCGATGGCCAGCAACTCGGCATTGTTGGCCATATTCATGAGTTGGTACTTTACCGATGAACTCCCGCAGTTAAGAACTAAAATTTTCATAGGCATTAATTCGTGGTGTTAGGTATAATTAAAAAAGAATTTTTTGTTAATTCGTGGCCGCTTGGTTTGCTGTTATTGCAATTAGATTAACGATGTCATCGACAGAACAACCCCTCGACAAGTCGTTGATTGGTACGGCCATACCCTGAAGCACTGGACCTATTGCTTCAGCTCCTGCAAGCCTTTGCACCAGCTTGTAGGCAATGTTGCCAACTTCTAACGAAGGAAATACCAGAACGTTTGCCTTTCCTGCAATTTCGCTGCCTGGAGCCTTGCTTTTACCTATGGCCTCTACTATTGCGGCATCGGCCTGCAGTTCTCCGTCAATTTTGAGGAAAGGGTCCATTTCTCTGGCTATCCTGGTGGCTTCAATAACCTTGTCGCACATTGGGTGCCTGGCGCTCCCTTTTGTCGAGAAACTAAGCATTGCAACACGTGGCTCGCCTCCAACAATAGACTTGAAGGTTTGAGCCGAACTAATTGCTATTTGTGCCATTTCCCGTGCCGTCGGATCGGGGTGAACCGCACAATCGGCAAATACAATTATGCCATTATCGCCCCAATGCCTTTCCTTCATTATCATAATGAAAGCTCCCGAAACCACACTTATTCCCGGTTTAGTTTTTGCAATTTGAAATGCTGGACTGAGCACGTTTGCCGTGGAGTTTTCGGCTCCGGCTACCTCTCCATCGGCGTCCCCATTTTTTATCAAC
The DNA here is from genome assembly GCA_964349365.1 of uncultured Bacteroidales bacterium. Lineage (GTDB taxonomy): Bacteria > Bacteroidota > Bacteroidia > Bacteroidales > UBA7960 > UBA7960. Next base: position 2,009 of record CAYGFY010000047.1, read on the forward strand.
AGGGGTGCGAGGTAAAGTGGATTAGCAACCAAATTTTGAGCTTCTTCGAGGCTTAATCCCTTGTGTTTCCTCAGGCCAAAGAGCATCCGGGCAAAAAACTGCCTCTTTTCCCATGAAATGGGGTCAATAATGGTGGCTCTTTCAATTTGCTTCAAGCCAAATTTGGAGGCAAGAGATAAAATTTCGGAGTGATTGCCTAGCAAGATTATCTTTGCAATTTCTTCTTCGAGAATGATATTGGCCGCTTTGAGGGTTCTTTCTGAAGTGCCCTCGGGCAAAACTATTGTTTTTTTTTGATTCTTGGCGTTTTGCTTTACAGATTCGATTAGGTTCATTAAAAAGTTGGTTAGAGCTGGTAGATTTATAAGTGATGGATGATAAAAAACGGTGCAAAATTACTTCTTTTATGGCCCTTTTCCAAGAGAAATCATCAAAAATAAATTGCAAAGACATCAGTGACTTTTTTTAACGAATTTTGACTCCAGGACAATCGCTCAAAATCAGTAATTTTGCAAAAAAACTTGATGAGGGTTGCCCTACGTTTTTTCATTTTGATGGTTTTCACCTTGCCGGTGACCTCTAAAGGCTTTTCCGAACAACAGGAACCGGATACACTATTCGCCCCCGTTGCCGAGCCCATTCCCCTTATTTACCTTGCCGACACATTGTGTGTAAATCAGCCCGACAACGCTCCATTGTTTTTCGAAAGGCTTCCAAAAAACAATTCCGAAACTGTGTTTGGAAAGCCCCACTTGCTTGAGGTAACCGTGTTTTTAGAAGCGCCGCTAAAAAAGAGGGATAGTGGCGATTGGTTTTTTTTTGTGATTGCCGTTTCGTTGGTGCTTTCTTCGCTTTCATTCTTGTATTTCCCTTACTATTCACGTCAGTTCTTCAGGTCTGTTGTTGACGCCATTTTGCTCAAGCGGATCAAGAAGGAAGAATATTTCGAAAACCGCACCCCAAAATGGATGCTATCTGCAAATTTCCTGATTGTGGTTGCCCTCCTTGTTGCCCTTTCTACCCCCCACTCCAGCCTCTTTGGGTTTGATTTCGATTTGGCCTCCTCGAAAAGGTTTGGCTTGGCATTGGGCTTGGTTTCGGCTTTGTTTTTCACGAAAAGAGGCCTGGAGTGGTTTGTTTCTTGGGTGTTCGGTCAAGAAAGAGTCCTTGAAATACATCAAGAAACCACTGTTTTTTTCAACAATCTTACCGGACTTGCATTATTGCCCTTGGTAATGGGATATTATTACAACCCACACATAGTTTCCCTTGATCTTTTGTGGATTTTGCTTGCATTGGCGTTTTTGATAAAAATATTCAGACGGTCTTTGGTGTGGTTGCGAAACTCAAACCTGCCATTGTTTCATATTTTTTTGTACCTTTGCGCCGTTGAATTGGCACCCTTGCTGCTGGTTTATAAATTAGCCACCTCGATCCTTAAGGTTTAAGGACGTGGTATGGCGTTGTATCTCAAACAGTTAAATAACATTTTGCAGGATGAGTACCTTGAAAATCAAGAATGTATTAATTTCCCAACCACCTCCAGAAAACGACAAATCTCCCTATTCAGAATTAGAAAAGCAATACAATTTCGAAATTTTATTCCGCAAGTTGATTAGGGTTGAAAGGCTTGACGTTAAGGAGTTCAGAAAATTGAAGATTGATCTTGGCAAATTCTCGGCACTGATTTTTACATCCAAGAATGCCATCGATCATTTTTTCTCCCTTGCCGAAGAGTTACGTTTTCCGGTACCCAGCAGCATGAAGTATTTCTGCCCCACCGAGGCCATAGCTCTTTACCTACAAAAATATGTTCAGTTTAGGAAACGCAAGATTTTCTTTGGTGCCAACAACTTTTCCGACCTTGGCGACATGATTAAAAAGCACAAGGAAGACAGGTACCTTTTCATTTGTGCCGAGGTTCACCAGTGCGACATTCCTCATTTTCTAGAAAAGCAAAAGGTATCGTATTCCGTTGCCCCGATTTACCGCACCGTGAGCGAAGATGTTTCGGATATTGACCTGAGAGCCTTTCAGATGATTGTGTTTTTCAGCCCATTCGGGATTAAGTCGCTCAAAGAAAACTGCCCCGACTACCAACAGGGCCAGACTGTTTTTGGTGCTTTTGGCGAAAAAACCGCCATGGCCATAGAAAAGGAGGGTTACAAGTTGCACGTTAAGGCACCATCTCCCGAGTTCCCGTCTATGGTTATGGCAATGCAAGACTTCTTTCAAAGGTCCAAAAAGTAAAGTCTTCTCGGTTTATGGTTACTAAAGTAACCGCACCCCAATTGTCAAAATGAATGTTAACCTTCAAGAAAAACGAGCGTCTTTGCAATTTTCACCACAAGGAAAGGCTTTTTTCTGAAGGCAAGAGGCTGTATGTTTTTCCGTTTGGTGTCACTTATTTGGTGTGGCCAAATAGCGAAACGCTTTTATTGAGTAATGGTCAAAGCACCGAAAAAGCCTCGTGCCACAGCAATACGGCGGCTTTCGCAAATCCTTGCAAGGTTATGATAACGGCCCCTAAAAGGCTGTTCAAAAATGCCACCCGGCGCAACAGGGTTAGGCGTCTTGTAAAAGAGGCATTCAGGAAAAACAAATTACAACTTTATGCGTTTCTTGAGGAAAACAACTACAAATGCTTGATGTCGGTGGTGTATTCCAGCCCCAATGTTTTGCGTTTGGGCGAAATAGAGGAAAGAATGACCGACTGCCTAACAAAACTCGTCGAAGTAATTTCTAAAAACATTCTTGACAACAATTGCTAATGGTGGTTTTTCGTTTAATAGGCAAGGGCATTTCGTGGCTTTTAATAGCACTAATAAAGTTTTATCAAGGAGCCATATCGCCTTACCTGGCGCCAAGTTGCCGATATACACCAACCTGCTCGCATTATGGCATTGAAGCCTTTAAAAAGCACGGCCCGATTAAGGGAGGATGGTTAACGCTGAAGCGAATTTTATCTTGCAACCCGTGGGGCGGAAGCGGATACGACCCGGTGCCTTAAACTACCTTAATGGTTTTGCCAGAAAAGACTCGCAAGTGATTTAAATAACAAAGAAATACAACAAATTGATGAAAACATTAAAAAGGCTTTTCGAAAAAACACACCGAATCGTTTTGATTTTGGTACTTGCGAGTACCGCATTCTTGTTTACGGGCTTTAGCTCGCCAAACTTCGAGGTGATGAAAAACCTCGATATTTTCACGAATTTATTCAGAGAGCTGTATTTGAAATACGTTGACGAGATTAATGCCTCCGAGCTTATCAAAACTGCCATTGACGAGATGCTGCTAACCCTCGACCCCTACACCAACTTCATCCCCGAGTCGCAGCTTGAAGATGTTCGGTTCATGACTACTGGCCAGTACGGGGGTATTGGCGCACTGATAGCCACAAGAGACGGAAGCACCATTATTGTAGAACCATACAAGGACTTCCCTGCCTACAATGCCGGATTGCTTCCGGGTGACAAAATCCTGCAAATTGACCACAAGTCGGTGAGGGGAATGGGTTCCGATCAGGTGCGCGAACTTCTTATTGGCCAACCCAGCACAACAATTACCCTTCTAATTGACCGAGAAGGCGAACCAAATCCGTTGACCAAAAGAGTTAAGCGCGAAGTGGTGAGCATAAAAAACATACCATACCACGGTATGCTCAACGAATCCATAGGCTACATCAAACTCACCGGCTTCACACAAAACGCAGGTAGTGAGGTAAGGGATGCTTTCAACAGTTTGAGACAAAACAACCTTAAGGGGTTGGTCCTCGACTTGAGGGGCAACGGTGGCGGTTTGCTTAACGAGGCCGTTAACATTGCAAACCTATTCGTGAACAAGGACCAACTAATAGTGAGCACCCGCGGACGCATTCCAGGCAACAACACCAACCACCACACACTAAACAATCCCATTGACACCGAAATTCCGCTGGTGGTGCTAGTTGATATGGCCTCCGCCTCTGCTTCCGAAATCGTGGCAGGTTCATTGCAAGACCTCGACCGGGCCGTGGTAATTGGCCACAGAACCATAGGCAAGGGGCTGGTGCAAAACGTGGTGCCCGTTGGTTTCAACAACCAACTTAAACTCACGGTGGCAAAGTACTACATACCAAGCGGCAGGTGCATACAATCAATAGACTATGCCCAAAGGAGAGAAGATGGCTCAGCAACATTAATCCCCGATTCGTTAAAAATCCCGTACAAAACTCGAAACGGGAGGACGGTTTTTGATGGCGGCGGAATAGAACCCGACGTTATTATAGATCCACGAAATTCAGCGGCAATATCTGTTGCCTTGGTTAGGGACTTCAAAATACTTGATTTTGCAAGCGAATTTGCACGCAAGAACCAGTCAATACAAGCACCAGATGCTTTTGTAATAACCGATGATATTTACAGCCAGTTCGTTCAATTTTTAAACAAGAGGAATTTTTCTCATCAAACACCGCTGGACGGAATGGTTGCCAGGCTCGTTAGAGTGGCAGGAGAAACCAATAATCTTGAGGCCCTGTCGGCCGAGGTTAACGCCCTGAGGCAAAAAATTGAAGACAACAAGAAAAATGATGTTTATACCTACCGGGAAGAAATTTCGGAGTTGCTGCTCGGCGAAATAGTAAAAAGGTACTACCATCAAGAAGGTCATGTTATTTCTTCGCTTTCTAACGATCAAAACGTAAACAAGGCAATCGAGATTCTTTCAAACGGGAGGAAATACAGGGAGATTTTGGGAAAGAAGTAAAAAGCAAGAAGCATTAAACAAGCAGAAATTAGAAGCCAGTAACGAGAGGGCAAAACGCAGTAGCCACCCGGCAGTGATTGGTGATTAGGCGTGGGTGCTAATCACCAATCATCCAAACGACCTTTTCGGTACTACTTGACATTGCACTTCCCCCGTGCATCATAGAGTTTCTTCGCACCCAGGCCAAGGCCCAAGGCGGCCAAAACTGCCAGGCCGCTGCTGATTGGCACCGGCTGGTCGCCGTCAGAACCCGGGGGCGGCGGAGGCGGCACGCCTTGCCCCGCCAAAAACAAACCCAGCCCAGCAAAGAATATGACGAAAACCACCACCGAGGTTAAAATTCCGTGTTTCATTTTTCTTTTATATTTCATTTTCAAGTACTTAGTGTAGGTGTGGCTGTTGACTCTTGGATTATTAATTGCCAAACACTCCTTGGCATTATCTAACAAAAACCCTCTGATTTTTAATCCCGTGGGGGGTTGAAACTTGCACAACGTAAACTCCGGGTTGCAGGCTAAGAGGAACCGTGTAACTTGAACCCCGGCCCAATTCCCTTGCCAACACTTGTCGGCCGCTGATGTCGAAAATTCTTAGTTGTCGCTGGTCGGCACATTGGGTGAAGTTTATGTAAAGGGCACCATTCCATGTGTGAATACTAACGACTTCTTCTTCAAAACCGCCGATGTTTGTTGGCCGGGTAAAGCTAAGATTGAAGTGCGAACCGTGGGTGCCACTTGCAATGAACAACTCCTGTGTTGGGTTTGCAGATAGGTTCTTGATGCTACCATCATTCGAATTGTGGAGCCAAACGGTTGTGTTGGTAAAGGTTCCGGAAATTTCTATCAGTTCCAACCTGTAGTTTCCCGAAGCGGGTGCAATGACCCCAAGCAAGACCTCGAGCCCTCCGGGTATTTCGGGAATGCTGTTAATGGCCACCTGAACGTTATCGGTCGTTTGGGTAAATAGCTGGGGCATTTGCGGGTTGAAGCTGAAAAGCTTCAGTGCATCCTGCCTGTCGCGCACGAAAAGGCTTCCCTCTATCACCCTCAAGGTGGTTTCATCGAAGAAGCCGTTATCAATTCGCGTGAACTTAAGCCGTATTCTGTCTTGAACAGGTTCATTCTTTCGCCATGTTCCGCCGTGAGTCCTTATGGCATTGGTAAAATTGAAGTTGGAACTTCCCGGGTTTGCTTTTTTTGCGAAGAACCCCTGGTGCGGAGCAATTAGTCCTGACTCCGGATGGTAACCGCCACCTCCACCGCCCAAGGTTGGGTCGTAGATGTACGCGAAGTTATCGGAAAAAATGGACTTGTCGGCCAATGTCCAGTTAATGGCCGACGGGTATGGGTTGCCTATCAAGTTCCAGCCTTGAATTGCCGGGCTCGTGCTGCTGTGGTTTACAGTAGCTGCAATTGAGCCCGTTTGTAGCGAACCAATGAAGCGGAACGGATTGGCCGGTGTGTACCCCGGGGCGTAGCTCACCAAATAACCCCTGCCGGGAACAAATTGCGTGAAGTTTGTCGAGTTGGGAGTACCACCAACCCCCCTGACATTGATCCACGGGTACCAGCTACTTCCCACCTGCGCCACCGTTTCATTGTAATAGTAGAAGTCGAAGTTGCTCGGCAGTAGACTACTGTTTGGCACGAAGTCAGAGCCAATAACATTCATGGTCCCAACCGGCGAAGACAAGAAGTGCCAGCCGTTTCGGGGTATGTGGCGCTGCACCGTGGTATTGCCATGAATGGTAAGGTGGCCGTTGTCGAGCAGTGTGGCGGTGCTTGTTGCGTTTGAACCAAGTAAAAGGTTTAGACAAGAGGCGGCCGAGCTCAAAGTTGGATAGTTTGTGAGGCCTGCTGGTATGGTGGTGTTATCTCTAACCGTTGGCACTCTCGCAAGATCCCAGTTGGCGGTGGTGTGCCAGTTGTTGTTGGTTGCCCCTGTCCAGACCAGTTCGCCCGGTGCCATTTCGTAAGCACCTACTGTGGGAAGCACCGGGTTTCGGGATGTGCCAGCATGGTCGGTGGTAACGCTCGCCAACGAAGTACCAATATTTACGGCTTGGTTTGTGGGCATTAGGTTGGTGTTGGAAACGAATGTGGGGTTAACGGCAATTGATTGCTGATCCTTGGCAGTGGCCGTGCGCCACTCGGCTATGCCCGTCCTGTTACTGCCAAGAAAGCCCAGGTTTGCCCCGGTTGCGAAATAATTGTTGAAGTT
>CAYGFY010000048.1:0-8082 GCA_964349365.1 uncultured Bacteroidales bacterium
GTAAAGCTGAGATGCGCGCGTCTTGCGCCCCATGAAGGGAGTAGAAAAGTTCATCGAGAATTTGTCGTTTTTTGTTCGTTTCATATCGCAAATATAAACAAAAAATCAATATAAAATACTGTTAATCACACTTTTAATTGGTTATTTCCGTGCATGGGTCTCGCTCCTTGTTTCTAGTGTATGTTGTAATTAAATACTGGGCGCAATTGGCATAACCCCACCATCGGGCACTTGCAATTGGGTATTTGTTATCGAATTTCCCTACAAACATTATTTATTGACTGATTAACAGAGAATTGAATATAAGTTTCAGTGTGTTTGGAGTAGAGCCTCTGAAATTTGGGTTGAAAGTAAACAGAACAACCTGTCCTTTGCCCTTTTGCATCCAAACAAGTGCAGGCATGTTTTCCAATAGGTTAACGTTGTCGGCGTATCCGCTCAGCAAAACATTTTCGTTCGAAAACCTGGCAATTACCCTTCGATCCATATCATGGGTTGGTATTGAAGTTTGCATGACATTGGCGGTGTTCTGAAAAACCGCTGTTTGGGAAGGCATTCCGAGTGTTATGGGGTGATTGGCGAGCAGGTTTACTTGAAGGTGTGACCCGGGAATATTAAGACCCCTCCCTGATAAATTCCTCGAAAGATTATTGACTGGAAACCTGAAATTTTGTTGGTCGCTGCCAGGATTCATGGGTCCCATAAACAAGTCAATGGAACTACCCCACGAAATTGCCGTACCTCCTTTTTCGATGAAACCCAGAACTTTTTGCCATCCTTCTGAGCCCATGCCCACGGCATAGCCGGGAGGGAAAAACGGGGTGAAGTAATCACCGCCCCTTGTTACCCCACCGTGCAGTATTGCTCCACTATCCATATCGGGGAAAACAATTTTGTCGAAGTCTTTAGTAAGGTTCTTGTCCATTATCTGGCTTGGTCTCAAGACGGTAAATGGTATTCCGTAGGTATCAAAAATGAACCTCGTCCAGCCTGCGTCCATATCATGAAGGTATGTTTCAACAAGTGCAATGCGGGGCATTGTTAGTTTTGAAAATCCTTCGGGCCTTTGATTGCTTGCATGGGGTTCAATGGTTGCCATCTCGAGAATTTTAGAAAGCTTCCGGCGAACACGACTTCCACTTTCAATCATGAAACTACCGGCAGGAATGGTTTTTTCGGTGATTACGATTGGTTGGCGGTTGCGAAAAACTGGAATTCCTTCGGCAAGTGCCATGAAAGCAATCTTGAAACTTTCGTTATTTTGGCCATTGAAAACCAAGTACCTGCTGTCCGTAAAATTTCCAACGGTCCCGACTTCATCAATGGTCAGGGGGTAATACGCCCCTTCGAGTATTTGCTGCTGTCGATTGACTTCAAATGAATTAATTCCGAAATTTAGCGGAAGCGACCACGAGGTAATGTCGTATGGCATGATTATTTCTCCTCCAGGCGAGTACCGTCTTACCGGAAAATCCTGAAGTTCCATGACTTCCTTGATGAATGGTCTATACGGTTGTGCCATGGAAATTACAAAATCTCCTTCGTTATAAACTATACCGTCAATAACCAACTTTCGGTCAAGTTTGGAAAGGTTGACCCCGTGCCTATCCAATAATTTCAGCATCCTGTCAAGCTCGCTTGGGTCATGCTGTTTTTTGGGGATAATGTAATAAAATGGGGGTGTGGTTAAACCAAGACTAACTTCCTTGCGCACCAGGTCATTTCTGCTTCGCAGAATTTCGTCTTTTTGTCGTGCTGCGGTTCTTATGGCCGAAAAGGTTGACTCAAGCTCGTATTGAACAATATTGCCAAGCCTCCACCATCCGCCGGGCCAGGGTGCCGGCATGTTTATGCTTTTCTTGTATTCGGCAAGACCACTTCCGCCCCTAAGCTCGTTTGGCTCAATGAAAATTGGGCTGGCAAGCCTGGTGCTTGCGGCTTCGGTTAACAGGCTAATTACGTTTTTCCACAAGCTGGTTTCGGTTGAGCCGGGCCAGTAGTTATCGAAAACGTATTGCTGGCTTACTCCCGTTAGGCCCAGCGCGGTCATATCACGGGCCATGTTAGAGCCGAAGACCCAACTCCAGTACCATAGCGATTCGTCAATGTTTTGGGCAATAGGGTCATGGTTTGGCGGAACGAAATACCGAGGGCCATTCATTCCCATCTGGTGCTTGTCGAGCAACACGTGTGGATGCCAATGTTTGTTGTAAATATCGGCAATTGCTTGGTTTTCGTTCATCAAAAGCGAAATGTAATCGCGATTAATATTGTGGCCAATATATTTATGATAAACCCCGGGCATATTACTTCCCTCGTAAGGTGTGCCCAGATACTTGTTGTAATGGTCAACAATCATATCGAGGCCATCGGGATTGCTCGAGGGTGTCATCATAAAAACCACATCCTTTAGCAATGGCTTTAAATTTGGGTCAGTTAAAAGATGGTATGCCATTAATGGCGATGCTTGACCTGGGCCTAGCTCTGTGGAGTGCATGCTTAAGGCAGCAAAAACAAACGCCTTCCCTTTTGAAATTAACTCCTCGCGCTCATCCATCGGAATGCTGTAATCTAAGGCGAGTCGCTTGTTTATATTTCGCAAACCCTCAAGGTTGGCCATGTTTTCGGGGGTGGAGACAAAAACCAGATTCATTGTTTTGCCCATTTCTGTTTGGCCTATCGAAATTACTCGAACCATATCGGATTCCCTTTCCAAAAGGTTAAAATAGTCAATCAGGCCTTGGTACCGTATTAGTTTTTGATCGGCACCAGGATTGAAACCAAAAAATGCAGTTGGTGATGTAATTTTCTGCCCGGTTGAAGGTAAAACGATAAAGAGTAAGAAAAAAATGGTTGCGCAAGTTCTTAAGAGCACGAGAGTTTTTTTCATAATTCTGACAATTGTTGTTTGATTGTTGGTCACGAAAACTTCTGTAAAAATAGCAGAAAATTTTTCATAGATTGTTTACTTACGATATTTCTATTAAAACTTTCGAAATTGGTTTCCTTTCACGAAAATATTTATCAATTTTGCAAGCAAATTCAAAAAAGAATCAACAACATGCCAACCATTTCCGAAAAGGGACGCTTGATGCCCGCCAGCCCAATTAGAAAATTAGTTCCATACGCAGATCAGGCCAAGAAAAGAGGAATAAAAGTATTTCACCTTAATATTGGTCAGCCCGATATTCATACCCCGAAAAGTATGATTGAGGCAATGCACAATCTTAATGAAAAAGTCATTGAATACAGCCACTCGGCAGGTATCTTATCTTACAGGAAAAGTATGTGCAAGTACTACGCAAGGCACGGCATTGAAATAACTCCCGACCAAATAATTGTTACGGCAGGTGCTTCGGAGGCCATTCTTTTTGCGATTCAAACTTGTCTTAATCCCGGCGACGAGGTAATTATTCCAGAACCCTTTTATGCCAATTACAATGGTTTTGCCACCAGTGCAGGTGTAAGGGTAAAGCCAATTTACTCTTCGCTCGACAATAACTTTGCCCTTCCGCCCATCGAGGAGTTCGAGAAGGCTTTTTCGCCTGCAACCAAGGCCATAATGGTTTGTAACCCCAACAATCCTACCGGTTACCTCTACTCGAGGGATGAACTCGAGACCCTTCGTAAACTAGTGTTGAAATACGACCTGTTTCTTTTTGCCGACGAGGTTTATCGTGAGTTTTGCTACGATGGGCTTGAACATGTTTCGGTTTTGAGCCTTGAGGGCATTGAAAACAATGTTGTACTGTTCGATTCTGTTTCGAAGCGGTATAGTGCCTGCGGGTTAAGGGTGGGGGCAATGATTTCGCGCAACAAGGAGGTAATGGACACGGCAATGAAGTTTGCCCAAGCACGCCTCAGCCCTCCATCGTTAGGCCAAATTGCATCTGAGGCAGCAATGGCCACTCCCGATAGTTACTTTGATGAAGTGGTGGCCGAATACAGGGCTCGACGCGATACAATTGTTGAAGGTTTGAACAAGATTCCGGGGGTGAAATGCCCAAAGCCAAAGGGGGCGTTTTATGTTACCACTCGCCTGCCAATTGACAATAGCGATAAATTTTGCCAGTGGTTACTCGAATCGTTCAGCTTCGAAAATCAAACCGTAATGCTAGCCCCTGCTACTGGATTTTACAGCACGCCCGGTGCCGGCCAGCAAGAGGTTCGTATAAGTTACGTGCTTAATGTGGATGACCTCAAAAAATCCATGAAAATCATTGAAGAAGCATTGAGGGTTTATCCAGGAAGGACGATATAGAATATTTGCTGGTTTCACTAAAAACTTCTGAATTCTTGATTAATGAAAAAGATCGAGACTTTTAAAATAATTGTGTTTTGATTTCACTTAAGATAAATTCACCGGTTGCTTTTTGAAATTTTGGGTAATTGCCGGGCCAATCGCTTTTTTCCTGATGCTTTTTTTAAAAGTCCTACTGTCAGGGCATAAAAGCGGGGTGGGTTCCGAGAGTTTCGCGAACCGAAGGCATCAAAATTTAACTGCCCTGAAAAAGATTTACGGAATTTTCTTTTTGCTGCTTTGCGCGACAGTGCTGTTTGCTCGAACCTCACAAAAGGTCAAGGTTTAATGGGTTATTTTGAAACCGTGCAAGATTTCGATATAAAGCAGTTTGGAGAAATATTTGATCAACAAAAAGCTTGAAAAGAGAGTTGCTGTAATGTTTTGATGCAACATATTGGTTGGTGCCGAGTATCTGATTACCTGCCAAATCAATAAATAAATTTGCTTTGAGATCAGCGGGCAGTTTCTTTACTTCCTTTACACCAGTAACTCGATAGGATTTTATGGGATTGTGGTGGCAGGATTAAAATTTTCTAAAATTTCAATCGAAGGCTTTATTGGCTCGGCCTCGAAAATAGACCCTGGTGCAGGTGTCAGTGTTGTATATGACCTTGGTAGCGTTTACTTCTTTTATGAACCAAATTACCAGCTCGCCTCATTTGAGCAACTTAATTAGATAACAGGAGGCGCCAGAATTAATCTTGGCTCTATCTAGGCTTTGCCCCAAAAACGATCAATTAACGCCCTTTAAATATCTAAGAGCTTTTTTCGTGGCTTGGCCTTAACAAAGCCTCGATTTGCTGCAAATAAACTAAACTTTAGCTTTTATGAATTGCCCGGTATAAGATTCGGTGCAGTTCGCCAAATCTTCCGGAATTCCCTCGAAAACCACATTTCCTCCATTTTCTCCACCTTCTGGTCCAAGGTCAATGGCCCAGTCGGCACACTTAATTACTTCGGGATTATGCTCAATAACCAAAATCGAGTGGCCTTTTTCAATCAGGGCGTTGAAAGATAAAAGCAGTTTGTTTATGTCATGAAAATGAAGCCCGGTGGTTGGTTCATCGAAGATGAAAAGTGTTTTGTTGCTGGTGAAGCCCTTGGTCAAGAACGAGGCCAACTTAACTCTTTGCGCCTCGCCACCGCTTAAAGTACTGGATGACTGCCCCAATTTGATGTAACCAAGACCAACATCTGCCAGGGGTTGTAGCTTGGTCGAAATTCGCTTGCAAGCGGGGTTGGGTTGTTTCTCGAAGAATTCAATTGCATCGTCAACGGTCAAGTCAAGAATGTCGGTTATGGTTTTACCTGCAAACGCAACGTCTAATATTTCTTCGCGAAATCGTTTTCCCTTGCAACTATCGCAGGTAAGGGTTATGTCGGCCATGAACTGCATTTCGATTTTCACGAATCCGTCGCCCTCGCACTCGGGGCATCGGCCACCGTCAATGTTGAATGAAAAAAAGGCAGGGGTATAGCCCCTAATTTTGGCCAGTGGCAAGTTGGAGTATAGCGTTCTTATTTCGTCGTAAACCTTGATGTATGTTACGGGGTTCGAACGCGATGACTTGCCTATTGGGTTTTGGTCAACGTATTCGATTTCGGAAATGGAGTTGATGTCGCCATCCATTGAGTCGAACTTGCCCGTGGGTATGCCAATACCTCCGTGGATTTTCTTCAAGGCAGGGTAGAGGATTGACTTTACTAGCGTGGTCTTGCCAGAGCCGCTTACACCGGTTACAACGGTTAGCACTTTTAACGGAATCTTTATGTCGAAACCTTTAAGGTTGTGTTGCCTAACCCCTTTTAGTAAAACATATTCTTTCCACTTGCGTCGGGTTTTGGGTATTTCGATATCCATTTTACCCGATAGGTATGCTCCGGTGAGGCTTGTTTTGTGGCTTACAAGGTCGTTGAAGGTTCCTTGAAAAACGATTTCTCCTCCGTGGGTGCCTGCCAAAGGGCCAATGTCAATAACCTGATCGGCGGCACGCATCATTTCTTCTTCGTGCTCAACCACAATTACCGTGTTTCCCAAATCGCGGAGCTTTTTCAGTACCTCGATCAACTTTCTTGTATCGCGCGGGTGCAGGCCTATGCTTGGCTCGTCTAATATGTACATTGATCCCACAAGGTTGCTGCCAAGCGATGTAGCAAGGTTAATGCGTTGCGACTCGCCACCTGACAAGGTGTTAGAAAGTCGGCTAAGGGTAAGGTAACCCAGGCCAACTTCATTCAAAAACGATAATCGATTGTTTATTTCAATTTGGAGACGCTTTGCAATTTCCCTTTCGTGGGGTTCGAGTTGCAGGTTTGCGAAAAAGCCTTGAAGTTGATCTAGCGGCATCAATGCAAGGTCGGTAATGGATTTGTCGCCTACCTTCACGTAACTTGCATCCTTACGCAGCCTCGTGCCAAGGCAGTCGGGGCATGTTCTCTTGCCCCTGTATCGCGAAAGCATTACACGGTATTGAATCTTGTAGGTGTTTTCTTCAACCATCTTGAAGAAATCGTCAAGGCCGCTGAAGTATTCGTTGCCCGTCCATAAAAGATTTTTTTGTTCTTGGGTGAGCTGATGGTATGGCCTATGAATGGGAAAATCGAACTTGTATGCGTTCTTGATCAGCTCCTCGTTCCAGAGGCCAATCTTCTCACCCTTCCAGCAAACAATTGCCCCCTCGAAAATGCTCAAGCCCTTGTTGGGAATAACGAGGTCGGGGTCAATGCCTATCACGCTGCCAAATCCCTCGCAGGTTTTGCAGGCTCCGTATGGGTTGTTAAAGGTGAAAAAGTTTACCGAAGGCTCTTCGAAAATGATTCCATCCAGCTCGAACTTGCTTGAAAAGGTCTGCGAATTCATCTGGCTATCTTGTTCGTACCTTACGAGGCAAACATCGCTTCCCTCGTGAAAGGCGGTTTGAACCGAATCGGCCACCCTCGACATAAGGTCATCGTCGTTGGCCCTCACGTGGAGCCTGTCAACAATAACGCAGGGGTTGTTTCCATTGCCTTTTTCGAAGCCGTTTTCGAGCACTTCTTCAATTCGGTAAACTTTTTGGTTTAATTCCACCCTTGTAAAACCCTGCTGCAACAAAATTGAAAGGTGCTGCTCAAGGGTTCTGTCGCCTTGGATGGTGATTGGCGCAAGTATCATTGCAATGGTGCCCTCGGGCAACCCCATAACCAAATTTACAACATCGGTAACCGTGTGCCGCTTAACTGGTTGGCCCGAAATGGGCGAGATGGTCTTGCCCACACGAGCATACAGCAGCTTTAGGTAATCGTAAACTTCGGTGGAAGTGCCCACGGTGGAGCGGGGATTTCGGGTGTTTACCTTTTGCTCTATGGCAATGGCTGGCGAAATTCCCTCTATGTAATCAACCTCGGGCTTGTGCATGCGCCCCAAGAACTGACGCGCGTAGGAGCTCAAACTCTCAACGTAGCGCCTTTGCCCCTCGCTGTAAAGCGTATCGAAAGCCAACGACGACTTTCCCGAACCCGAAAGTCCGGTAATGACAACCAGTTGGTTGCGCCTTATCTGCACATCAACGTTCTTGAGGTTGTGCACCCGCGCACCTTTTATGGTAATGAATTGCTTGAGGTTGGAGTAATCGTTGTTGTAATGCGAGGCCATTGGGTGCAAGTAATTTGCAAAAGTACCAAAAAAATGGGTGAGAGTGGGACGAGTAAAACAAAAAGCCTAGATTTCTCTAGGCTTGTGTTGGCGGTCCGGACGGGACTCGAACCCGCGACCCCATGCGTGACAGGCATGTATTCTA
>CAYGFY010000049.1:0-7729 GCA_964349365.1 uncultured Bacteroidales bacterium
TAAACCTCCTAAACTTCTTCAACATTTTTCATTTTTCGTTCTTCACTTTACATTTTTCTTTTGTTCACCCTCAACCTTTCGACTTTCCACTTTCCACTTTCAACCACCCCATCTTTTAGCATTTTTTAAAACACCCCTGTCAAAATTTTTAATACTTTTGCGGTTACTTTCAAAACTGCATTCCATGTCAATTGATTCGAAAAGGTTTTCTGGCGAAGGTCTTACCTACGATGATGTTTTGCTCGTGCCGGCATATTCAGAGGTTTTGCCACGTCAGGTATGCGTTGCTACTAAGTTTACCCGCAACATAAATCTCAACATTCCTGTGGTTTCGGCTGCTATGGATACCGTTACCGAATCGCGCATGGCCATTGCCATAGCCCAAGAGGGTGGAATTGGGGTTTTGCACAAGAACATGACTATCGAGGAGCAAGCAGCAAAGGTTAGGCGGGTGAAACGCTCGGAAAACGGTATGATTGTCGACCCAATTACCTTGCACAAAGACGCAGTCATTGGCGATGCTCACAAGCTTATGAAAGAATACAACATTGGAGGAATTCCAATAGTTGACCATGATAATCAACTTGTGGGCATATTAACTAGCCGTGATCTTCGCTTCGAAAAAGATTTGTCGAGACCTATTGCCCAGGTCATGACAAGCGAAAACCTCGTTACCACCAACGAGTTCATAGATTTCGAAAATGCTGAAGAAATTCTGCAGCAATACAAAATTGAAAAACTTCCGGTTGTTGACTCAGATTACAAGTTGGTGGGCTTGATAACCTATCGCGACATTATAAAGATTAAGGAACGGCCCAATGCTTGCAAGGACAAGCAGGGAAGGCTAAGGGTTGCCGCTGCCGTTGGTGTTACTGCCGAAACCATGAATAGGGTAGAGGCGCTTGTGGCTGCCGGAGTTGATTGCATGGTTGTCGATACCGCTCACGGTCACTCAAAAGGTGTTATCGAAATGGCCAGGAGCATAAAGGAAAAATTTCCCGATATCGACCTTATTGTTGGAAACATAGCCACGGCCGAGGCGGCCTTGGCCCTCGCAAATGTAGGCGTCGATGCCGTCAAGGTTGGCATTGGCCCGGGTAGTATTTGTACTACACGCATAATTGCCGGCGTGGGGGTCCCGCAACTTACTGCAGTGCTTGAAGTTGCCGCCGCGCTTGAAGGCACGGGCATTCCCGTTATAGCCGATGGCGGTATTCGCTATACAGGCGACATAGTGAAAGCACTTGCTGCAGGGGCATCTTCCGTAATGGCAGGATCATTATTTGCAGGTGTTGAAGAATCGCCCGGCGAAACCATTATTTACGAAGGCCGTAAATACAAAACCTATAGGGGAATGGGCTCCATTGAAGCAATGTCGCAGGGCTCAAAGGATAGGTACTTTCAAGATGCTGAAGACGATGTGAAGAAACTCGTCCCCGAAGGTATCGTAGGCAGGGTTCCTTACAAGGGCTCTCTTTCGGAGGTAATCCACCAAATAGTTGGAGGTTTGAGGGCAGGAATGGGTTATTGCGGTGCACCAGATATCAAAACCTTGCATTCAGCCAAATTTATCATGATAACAAATGCCGGAATGCGCGAAAGCCATGTCCACGACGTGCAAATAACCAGCGAGGCACCAAATTATTCTCGATAAATTCAGTAAAAATTGACAAGGGGCAGATACAATACAAACCCATTATCGATCCGAATAGTAATTAAAGTGTTTTTTTCGGTTTTAAGTTTTTTATTCGTGCAGTCGTGACTCCTTACAAATAACCGCAATCATATGAAAAGATTCTTTTTGGTTTTTCTCGCATTTCTTTTATTAGCTGCCGGTCAAGTTTTTGCCGCTGCAAAGGTTGAAAACGACCCGGTATTCATTCGCATTGGCAAACATGAAATTACACTTTCCGAGTTTGTTCAGGCTTATCAAAAGAACAACAATTCGATGTTGGCCCCCCAAATAACTCCCGAGGAGTATCTCGAATTGTTCATAAACTTCAAACTTAAGGTTACTGAAGCACTTGCATTGGGCCTTGATACCGTTACGGAGTTTATAACGGAACTTGCCGGATACCGCGAGCAGTTGGCAAAGCCTTATTTCTCCGATCAAAGTGTTATCGAAGAACTTACCGCCGAGGCTTACGAAAGATCGAAATACGACATAAGAGCTTCCCACATCCTTATTCGCCTTAATCCCAAAGCCTCGCCAGCCGATACGTTGGCTGCTTTTCAACGCGCCAATACCATAAGACAAAGAATTTTGAGCGGAGAACCATTTGCCAAGGTTGCAGCCGAACAGTCTGATGACCCAAGCGCAAGAGACAGGGAAGTTGATGCAGGAAGGCCTCCGATTAAGGGAAACGGTGGCGATTTGGGTTATTTCACCGTGTTCAATATGGTCTATCCTTTCGAAACAGTGGCGTTTAGCCTCGATGTTGGCGAAATCTCTAAACCCGTCCGCTCCGATTTCGGATACCATATCATTACCGTAACTGACAGGTTACCTGCAATGGGCAGGGCAAGGGTGGCCCATATCATGGCCATGTTCACGCCCGAAATGAACTCAGCAAGAGAACTTGAATTAAAGCAAAGCATGGAATTAGCACATCAAAAGTACCAACAAGGGGTCAATTTTGCCGACTTGGTCCAACAATATTCTGAAGACCTTTCATCAAGGGGAAACAACGGCGAAATGCGTCCTTTCACCTCGCGCGAAATGGTACCAGAGTTCATTAAGGCTATTAGCACCATGAGCCCAGGCGAAGTTTCTCCTCCGGTAAGAACTAATTTTGGCTGGCATCTAATTAAACTCCTCGAAAAGACCCCGCCCCAGCCGTGGGAAGCTGCATATCAAGCTCTAAAAAGCAACGTAATGCAAGACTCAAGAGCGTTTCTGGGCGAACAGGTGGTGGTAGAAAGGCTGAAAAATGAATACAATTTCTCTGTAAACATTGATGCATTGAAAGAGTTTAACCTAATAGTGGATTCAACCATTTTTGCAGGAAGTTGGAAGGCAGATCCGGCCAAAAAACTTGAAACCCCGCTGTTCTCATTTGCAGGATTGAATTTCCTTCAGCAAGATTTTGCCAATTTCCTCGAAATGAACCAAGCCAACAGGCCTCCGGGAAGTATCGAAACTTTTGTTGCAACAATGTTTGATGAGATGTCAAAGCGCAAACTCCTCCAGCACGAAAATGGCCTTTTGGAGAAGAAGTTTCCCGCGTTCAAGGCAATCATGAGGGAGTACCATGATGGAATGTTGCTTTTCGAAATCACAAATCAAAAGGTTTGGAATAGGGCCGTTCAAGACACGATTGGACTTGAGAAGTTTTTCGCGGCCAACCAGGGCAACTACACCTGGCCCAATAGGGTAAGGGCTAGGGTATTTGAATTTGAATCCTTGTCAGATGCGGCCGAATTCAAGCCAAAAAACTATAAACCCCGAAGCGCAGAAGAGGGCAATGCCAAAAACAAAGAGGCTACCACTTCCAAGGCCGAAAAATTCTCCTCACTTACCGAGGGCACCTTTCAAAGGGGCCAAAATTCGGCAGTTGATCAAGTCAACTGGAAAAAAGGTGTAGCCAAGCCGTTAAGGGTGGGCGATAAATTCTTCGTGGTCCAAATTCTCGAATTATTGCCCAAGGGCAACCAAAAGCTCGGCGAGGTTAGGGGGTATGTTATCAACGATTATCAGAACTACCTCGACAACCAATGGATAATTGAACTTAGGCAAAAGTATAATGTTGAAGTTGACAAAGGCCTTTTAAAAGGTCTTTCAAATTAAATAATCAAGATGAAATTTAACCAAATGGGGCGTTCCCTTTCACGGTCGGTTGCCTTGATGTTTATTATTGGCTTATCGTTGGGATGCCTCACTTCCTGCAGGCAGAAAAAACAAGAATTGCGCGAGGACGTACTCGCCAGGGTAAATAAAGAATACCTTTTGAGGTCTGACATTGAGGCAATTTTTTCTGCCTACCAATCACCAGGCGACAGTGCAATGCTGGCTCAAAACTTCATAGAAGATTGGGTGTCAAGGCGCGTTTTTCTTGAAATGGCCAAGAAAAACCTTTTGGTTCCGCTTGCCTCGTTCGATGAGCAGGTAAACCAATACCGAGCCGCCCTGATAGTTCACGCATACGAGAATCAACTTGTTGAAGAACTGCTCGATACCGTAATATCCAGAAACCAACTTGCCGACTTCTTCGATAAGGTAAAGGACAACTTCCGCCTGAAAGAAGACATAGTAAGGGCAAGGTTTGTTAAGCTTCCGGTCGAGGTTACATCGGGCTTGAACGAATTCAGGCAGCTAATACAGTCAAACAAAGCCGATGACCTGGCAGCCCTCGAGGATTTTTGCATAAACAATTCCGTGGCATTTTACCTCGACCTAAACCACTGGTTATCTTTGTCTGACTTGCTAAGAGACCTGCCTGTGCAGAATGCAAACCCCGAAAACTTCCTGCGCAACAACTTTCTGGCCGAATTCAAAGACGATTATTTCCAGTATTTCGTTTACATTTTCGATCACCGCACGGTAGGTAGCGTGGCACCTCTTTCGTTCGAAGAAGATAATATCAGAAATTTGATTTTGATTCAGCGAAAGCGGGAGTTGATTAACAAGAAACGCAACCAGTTTTTGCTGGAAGCCAAAGACAGCAAAAAAATAGAGTTTCGCTAGGGGCAAGTTTGTTCGGGAATGTCATGAGTCTTAAAAAGAAAAATTTTCAATATGAATAAAATGAAGAAGATCATCCTAGTTCTGAGTCTTGCGTTATTTGCAACTCAAGGAATATCGCAAAGCCGCACGGTGATTGACGAAGTGGTAGGGGCTGTGGGCAATTCTATCGTGCTTAAATCGGACATTTTCAACCAGCGGCGACAAATGGAAAGTCAAAGGGTTGATTTGGGCAAAAAGCCCGACTGTACAGTTCTCGACGAGTTGTTGCTTCAAAAACTTTTCTTCAACCAAGCCCTGATTGACAGCCTTGAAGTTAACGAAAATAACGTTGAAAGGATACTAAATCAGCGAATGGCATTTTTTATCAATCAGATAGGTAGCCGCGAAAAACTTGAAGAGTTCTACGGAAAAACCATTGATGCCATCAAGGACGAGCTGCGCGATTTGGTTCGAGAGCAAGAACTCAGCCGAATGTTCGAAAGCCACGTTACAAAAAATGTAAGAATAACTCCATCCGAAGTTAGGGCATTTTTCAATTCCATTCCGGTCGATAAAATTCCAATCGTCGAAAGCGAATTTAAACTACAGCAAATCAAAATTACCCCGCCCGTTTCCGATTTTGAAATCGAGCTGGCAAAGGAAAGGCTAAACGAATACCGCCGAAGGGTGCTTAACGGCGACAACTTTGCCACTCTGGCAATAATGTTTTCCGAAGACCCGGGTTCTCGTAGCAGGGGTGGTGAACTCGGGTTTCTTGGAAGGGGCTCTCTTTACCCCGAATTCGAAAGGGTGGCATTTAATCTCAGACCTGGCGAAATGTCAGATATTGTCGAAACCAAAGCTGGCTTCCACCTTATTCAAACCATCGAAAGAAGGGGCGAGCTCGTTAACGTTAGGCATATCCTCTTACAACCTAAGGTTTCACAATCCGATCTAGTTGCCGCAAGCCGCAGGTTAGATAGCATTCGGACCGAAATTAACAATGGTACAATTTCCTTCGCCGAAGCAGCCCTGAAGTTCTCTGATGACCCCGGGAGAATAAACCAAGGCTTTATGGTTAATCCATTCAACTTGTCAAATTCATTCACCGCAAGGCAACTGCAGGAAGTTGAACCTCTTGTTTTTCGAACCATCGACACCATGGAGGTTGGCCAAATATCAAGACCCATAGGGTTGAAAACCGACGAAAATCGTGACGCGTTCCGTATCGTGAGGCTGGTTGAAAGGACAGAACCTCAACCTGCAAACCTCCAGCAACACTACCACTTCATCCAGGAAATCGCCATTCAAGAAAAGAAGGCAGAGGCGGTGATCGCTTGGATCAAAAGAGCCCTGCCTTCAACCCACGTGTACGTGCACCCCCAGTTTCATGATTGCGAGTTCCAGTTTAACTGGCTCAAGAAATAATTCGAAATTATTAGTTGTAATGAAGCACAACCCTGACGTGGAAGCCATTGACGCCCTCGCGCTAAACTACCAAAGGCTAAAAAACGAAATAGGAAAAGTTATCGTGGGGCAAGATGAGGTGGTTAAAAACCTCCTTATTAGCATCTTCTCGCGAGGACATTGCTTGCTTGTCGGTGTGCCCGGACTTGCAAAAACCCTCCTCGTAAACACCCTTGCCAAGGCACTCGATCTTAAGTACAGCAGGATACAGTTCACCCCCGACCTCATGCCATCCGATATTGTCGGAACCGAAATCCTCGACCAAAATAGGGCATTCAGGTTTATAAAAGGACCATTGTTTGCAAACATCATACTTGCCGACGAGATTAACCGAACCCCACCCAAAACCCAATCCGCACTGCTCGAAGCCATGCAAGAACGCTCGGTGACCGCTGCCGGAAAAACGCACCAACTATCAGAGCCATTCTTCGTGCTCGCAACTCAAAACCCAATTGAGCAAGAAGGTACATACCCATTACCCGAAGCCCAGCTTGATAGGTTTATGTTTAACGTCCTGCTCAAATATCCATCATTCGACCAAGAACTCCAAATAGTTAAGAATACCACCGCGAATATCGAAACCAGTGTTAATGTCGTCATGTCAGCCGGTGAAATTACCTTCTTTCAGCAACTCGCCCGCAAAGTCCCCGTACCCGATAGCGTAATGAAATATGCCGTTGGGCTTTCAACCAAAACAAGGCCAAATACCTTTGGGGCCCACCCAATTGCCAACGAATTCGTGAGTTGGGGAGCTGGCCCGAGGGCATCACAATACCTCGTGCTAGGAGCCAAGGTTCATGCCGCCATCAACGGTAAATACTCCCCCGACATTGAAGATGTTAATGCCATTGCCTATGCAGTGCTGAGACACAGGATCGTCAAGAATTTCAAGGCCGAGGCCGAGGGCATTTCGGTCGAGAAAATAATTGATTTGCTTATCGAATAGCGGGCTGCCTCCTGAGCCAATAATTTATCCCACTCGCCAAAGGTTATTCCTGCACCGAAATATTTTTGCAAACCACCCCTTTTGCCCGAGGCCCAACATTTTGCGGTTCAATAAAAATCATTTGGGCGTGCCCCGCCCCGGCACCGATAGCCATCCCCGGCGGGAACGGGCTATCCGCTTGTATCTTTTTTTGCCACCCAAAACCAACACCAAAAAAAAGGATACCCGCTTCTATCCCTCACGCATCCTGTAATAAGCATTCGGTAACCTTTGGCCGCTTTAGAGCTCGTACAACTCAGTTTATGGATTCAAACCTTCATCAATCGATTGGGTCAGTGGCACAGTCGGTTTTTCACTACAACACCTTTCCTTTCCTTTCCTTTCCTTTCATTTCATTTCCACCCTCTGCTTTTAAAATGATTTTGAAAGATTTTTCGAAAAACTCTTTTGCAAATCAAAAAATTCATTACCTTTGTTGTCCCCTTGTAAAACAATAGGAAGTGCAAGGCTTGCAAATGCCAGTCAAAGAAACTATAACGGTCTTTTAACCCGCTGATTGTCAAGCAAAAGAAAAAAAGTTTAAAAATTTTTCATTTTTTTCTTGTTTGTGTCAAAAGAAGTTGTACCTTTGCACTCCCTTTTCGGGGAAATAC
>CAYGFY010000050.1:0-7039 GCA_964349365.1 uncultured Bacteroidales bacterium
ATACAAAATACTGTTAATCAAACTTTTAATTGGTTATTTCCGTGCATGGGTCTCATTTTAAAGATTAATTGGCTATGAATAATTTTGAGGCTGATGACATGACTCTGCAAAAGGGGGTGATAGAGATGATTACCGTTGCCAACGAGTATTGCAACTTTATCGAAAGGGCCGAATACTTGGATGCCGCCGAAATACATGGGTTCTTTCAAAAAATTGCCCCTTTGGTGTACCTGAGGAGATCGCTATTGCCCGAGCCTGAACAATCCGATGAGATTGGTGTCGGCCATTTCGTTACCGAAGAGCAATGGGAAAGGGTTTTCAATACCCTTGGGCATAAATTTGGCAAGGACGATGCGTTTTTTCTGGTTGACGATAACCAGGAAGTTGTAAGGGTAGTATTGCCGAAAATTTTCCTGGTATTTACCAGGATCTAAAGGATTTTATCATTTTTTTTGATCAAAATACCTATACCTCTCGCCTTGGAGCATTAATCCAATTGCGCCAATTATTCTTTAGAAGGTGGGGCCTCGCCTTGATAAACGGGCTTTCGGCAGTTCACAATATATTGGCACATCAACTTAATGATGAGGGCGAGCTTGCGTGGGAGTTCTAATTTTAGCCTCCTACCTTTGTTTTTTATCCGAAATATTTCAGCACTTTAGCTATTTTTGCAAGTTAATTTAATGACAGCCACAGGCCTTTGACGGGCTGTTTGAAGTTAAATAATTGACCATGAAGCTTTTAAGGTTTTTGTTCATTTTTTTAATCTTGGTTGCTTGCCCCCCCCCTGCAATTGCCCAGGAAGGCTATCGTATTAAGGTAGAAGTAAATGGTATGACCGAGGGCGATTTGATGCTTGGATACCACTTTGGCAACAGCAAGTATTTGCTTGATACAGCCAAGGTAGTTTCACCAGGGAAGTTCTTTTTTGAAGGATCCCAAGCACTTGATCCGGGAGTTTACATTTTGGTTTTTCCCGGAAATACTTTTTTTGATCTTGTTATCGACAAGTATCAACATTTTGAAATATTCACAGGAACCAGTGATTTTCTTGAAACCACAACCTTTCGCAATTCTCTCGAGAATACAAGTTTTTTTTCTTACCTGAGGGAAATACGCGAATTTAGGCAAAAAATATCGGCCAACAACGCTGAAATTCAGAATGAAACAACGGCCGAAACCAGGAAAAACGAACTTAAAGAGGCAAACAATAATCTTAATAATTTGATTATTGCCAAGCAAGATAGTTACATCATGCAGTTTCCCGATGGATTGTTTAGCAAGATACTTCTTGCCCAAAGAGACCCAATATTAACAGATGCGCCAGCTGGTTTGGCTGATGACGAAGCTCGGCTGTTTAATTACAACCAATACAAAAATAGATACTGGGAAAATTATGATTTTGCAGACCAAAGGCTCTTGCGTAGCCCGGTTTTGTTTGGGCAACTCAACAGGTTCTTCTCTGATGTGCTGATTCAAAACCCTGACAGCTTAATAGTTGAGGCCGATCTTATGGTTGATAGAGCCCGGGTAAACCAAGATGTATTCAGATACACGGTTTGGTTTATAACCAATCATTTCGAGAGGTCTCAGATTATGGGTCATGATGCTGTTTTTGTCCACATGCTCGAAAAGTATTACCTTACCGAAGAGGCCTTTTGGATTACCCCCGAAAACCGGGCAAGTTTGGCCGAGAGAGTGAGGAAAATGAAGCCCCTTCTTATTGGTAATGTTGCCCCGGAGATTAGTGTTTTTTTTGCAAACAGGCAAATGATTTCTCTCCACCAAGTTGAAGCAGAGTATATTATACTTTACTTTTGGGATTCAAATTGCGGTCATTGTAAAAGAGAGACACCCCGAATTAATAGTATTTACCAGCAATACAAGGATTTAGGCCTAAAGGTTTTTGCCCTTAACCTGGATTCTGATGCCACATCTTGGCAAAAAGCAATAGAAGAATACCAAATAGCAAGTTGGATTAATGTTGCAGACCCTTTCAACGAATCTGGTTTTAGAG
Organism: uncultured Bacteroidales bacterium; assembly: GCA_964349365.1. Taxonomy (GTDB): domain Bacteria; phylum Bacteroidota; class Bacteroidia; order Bacteroidales; family UBA7960; genus UBA7960. The sequence goes on from CAYGFY010000050.1 coordinate 2,018, forward strand.
AAAAGTACGATGTCTTTGTAAGTCCAATAATTTTCTTGTTAGATCGTGAAAAACGAATAATGGCAAAGAGAATTGATGGCCAAGTTCTGGAGCGCTTTATAAGGAATGAGATAGAAATGAGGCCTGGAAAATAAGGATTTTGAATCCGAAAAGGTGCATTTTAAAATTTTGTTAATCTTAGCATATAATTATCAGCAAAAATAATATTTTTCCTTCTCTAAATCATTCCAAAAGAAGCTGACGGGTTGTTTGACAAAACTTTAATAGCGTAACGGTTTTTGAATACTACGAGGACATTGCAAGAGCAAGTGTTGGAGGGCCCGGAAGTTTGGGATTTGAGGTTAATTACAATGTTCCAGGAAAAGGCGAAGTTGTCGAGGCCAATGTTCATTGGGTAATAATGGTGTTTCGGTAAACCACATCGATACCTGTTTGAGGAGGCATCACCCCCGACACGATGGTAATTGGCGATGATAAACCAACCGACAATGAATTGTTTTCTTAGGGCTTTGGCTATCAGCTCGATGATTTGAGGAAAGAAACATTCGAATGGCTAAAATCTCACTTCCTGGCGGTTTTCTACTTCAAAATTGGCATCTTGGAGAAAAGTCCCTTCGGAATGGCCGTTGTACCTGCCAATGTAGGTTTTTTTGCAATGGGCTTGGCCAAGCTTCAAACTATCGTGAAATTGGAGGATGTTGATGCAGCAGAAATCTCCGCGGTAATTTACGCAGTACCCCCATTCAGGAATACACATTTTAATGGTAAGCATGTTGTTGTGCACCACAGAAAAGACGACGGTTACGAAAATATCTCCTATAATCTTTATCCTGGCCCAAGTGCAAAAAAAGGTATTTGCCAGTTCTTACTCTCGTTGGGCTAAAAGGAGGGCAGGATCGCAACCCATTGCTCTGCCGTTGAATCTCGCGGCTCTCACCACAATATTACTCGCTTCATGCACGAGGGTGCAAGCGGAGGCGGAAAGAGCGAAATGTTGCAGAACATCGTTTGTGAAAAAACTGGTAAAATTCTTTTAGGCCACAATACCATAACTGGCGAAATAAGGGACATAAACATCTCCAGGCTTTTCCGATTTAATCCACTCGCCAACAACATGGCGTTAGTGCACCCCGATTTGCAAGGCGGAAGTAGTCGAATAAGTTTGGTTGACGCGGAAAACACTTGGTTTTTACGAACCGACAACATAACCGGTTATGGTTGTGAGCCCGAACTCGAGAAAACCACTATCAACGCGAAAAAACCTTTGCTATTCTTCAATTTTCAAACCAACCCAGGGGCTACCGGGCTCATTTGTAACCATACAAAAGACGAACCAGGCAAATCCTGCCCCAACCCCAGGATTGGGGTACCTGGCAACATTTTCCATGGGGTGATAAGTAAGCTGGTCAAAATTGATGTTCGCAGTTTCGGCGTTAGAACACCACTTTGCTCTGCCGAAAACCCAAGTTTTGGCATTTTCCGATTGTTCCATATCTTGCCTCCAACTCTGGCATGGCTTTGGCGACTTGTTTCGCCAAGGGGGCACGCTAACCATAGTATCGTTTCTTCCGAATACTCCGGAATGGAAAGCGAGGGAGTTGGCTCTTTCCGGCCATTTGCCACTGGTAAAATGATTAACCACGCAAACCTGCTCCTGGAGCAAAGTGGCTCAAAAAGCCCAACAAGCCACGTGCTCACTCCAAACCAATTCATGGGCGTTTGGAAAGTTGGCTTCAGGCCGCAACTTCTAATGAGAGAGTAGCTTGCAATAAGAACAACAAAATTCAGGGAAGACCAATTATCACAAGCCAAGTGTCATTTATTGGGTCATAAACTTGAATACCTTACTATAGTAGCATTTAATATCCTGTCAAGGTTCATGAAAACATGCAAGCAGCCAAGGGTAGGGTTTCGAGGTTACGACACGGGGGCGGTAATTCCTTTTGATTTCTTCAAAAGAGAACTCGAGAAATTTCGCACTCCAGTATTAAGCCATCTCGAAAAGGAAATTATAGAAGTTTGTCTCGATAATGGTGGAATTGAAGATTATAAAAAACTACTTTGGCTTCAAACCATATGGTGTATTATAGCAAGCCTGTTTTCTTTTTGTGCCAGTTGGCTCATGCTTACCTGCCAACTAGGCAAAAAGTTTCTCGTCTCTGATGAGCACCAGAATTGCCGAGTGGGGCAGTATCAGATATTTTTCTTTCTCGAACTCTATCTCTATACCGTTGTCTTTAATGTAAATGGCCAGATCTCCTTCGTTGGCTTGCAGGGGTATGTACCTGGTTTGTTCACCTTGTTCTTTCCAAGGTTCGTCGTTTTCAGTAACACTCGGAATCGGATACCCTGGTCCTGTTTTTATCACATAACCCCACTGAACCTGCCTTTTTTCCTCAACTCCGGGAGGTAACAACAAACCACCCTTGGTCTTTTCGTTATCTTTTCTGGGTTTAATCAAAACCCTGTCTCCAACCATAATGAACTTGGAAATTTCCTGGTTGTCAATTTTCAATAGCATCGGCGTGGAAGTATTTGTTCCAATAAACGTTTTCATGGCAAAGTTAAACCAAGATTTGTTTTTTCGTGCAAAAATTCATTTCTTTAACAGACCATTTGTTTCGAGTAATTATTGCGTTGATTTTTTTCCTCGTTGCCATTCTCAAATCTTTGAAAATGATTTTTAACCAGTAATTTGCAATTGGAGAAAACAAATCGAAAATTCCTCGCAGGTCTATTTATTTTCAAATTATGCCCTTTTTACCCTTAGCTTAGTGTTGTGCGTTGTTAGTTAATATTGTTTATTAACTTTACAAGAAAAAATAGATATTTTTCATGAGAAATCTCATTATAATTACTGGAGCAAGCAAGGGATTGGGCGAGGGAATAGCAATGGCCTTGGCCAAACCTGAAAACCACATTACTTGTATTTCAAGAGGAATCAATCATGGATTACAGGCCTACGCGGCGGAAAGAAATTGCCATCTCGAATTCAAACAATTCGATTTGTCATTTGCCGAAAAGATTGGCCATTTGGCCCAAGAATTGTTCGGCATTGAAAAAATAGCTGATTGCCGAGGAATTTACCTGGTAAACAACGCTGGAGTGGTTGAGCCCGTTGGAAATGCCGGTTCAAATGAAATTACCCAAATTATTGCACACATGACCATTAACCTTCTGTCTCCAATGATATTAATGGCAGAATTTATCAGGCTTGCAGGTGATTTGCCCATTAAAAAAAGGGTTATTAATATTTCCTCGGGAGCAGCCGCTAATCCCTACGAGGGTTGGAGCGCGTACTGCTCGGGTAAGGCCGGGCTGGAAATGTACTCCCGCTGCGTGGCAAAAGAGCAAAAACTCAAAGAATTTCCGGTTGAAGTAATGTCAGTTGCCCCGGGCGTAATTGACACCGATATGCAAAAAGTGATAAGAAATACCAGCATTGAAAGGTTCATGCACAAAGAAAGGTTCGTGCAGATGAAAGAAAATGGCATTCTGGTTCGGCCCACCGTAGCTGGCATGCAAATTGCACGATTGCTATTATCTGACCAGTTCGAAAATGGCGGAGTAATTGATATTAGGAATAGTTGCAAAAAACCTTAGAAATTGCAATTTTGGTTAAATGCCTTTCTTCGTTTTTTCGAAAAACTTGCAATATTGGCTTATTAAGCATTCTTCGCATTTTGGTTTTCGGGCGGTGCAAACATAGCGACCATGAAGAATCAGCCAATGATGTGCTTTGGCAACCAATTTTTCGGGGATGTATTTTACCAATTGCTTTTCTGCCATAAAAGGGTTTTTTGCTCGGGTGGTAAGCCCAAGTCTTTCAGAAACTCTAAACACGTGAGTGTCAACTGCCATCGCAGGTTTGTTGAAAACAACCGATGCAATAACGTTTGCCGTTTTTCTACCCACCCCGGGCATTTTAACCAATTCTTCAACTTGGTCGGGAACAACACCCCCAAAATCATTCACCAAAACCTTTGCCATACCCACCAGATTCTTTGATTTAGAATTGGGATAGGAGCAACTTTTTACAAATTCAAAAACTAACTCAGGGTTGCTGTTGGCCAGGACATCAGCTGTTGGAAACTTCTCGAAAAACTTTGGCGTTATAGTATTTACCCTTTTATCGGTGCACTGGGCCGACAAAACCACTGCTACCAGCAACTCGTAAGCATTGGAGTAGCGCAACTCGGTTTGAGCAGCAGGTTGGGTCTTGCTAAAAAAATCAATTATTTTTTCAAATCGTTCCTTTTTCGTCATAAAAGTTTACTGCTTTAATAAATTCTGGCAAATACACAACTATAACTCTTACCGTTTCGCAACATGGCGTTACCAATCAAAGCCATTGACAGTATTGACCAGAAAGACTAATTTCTTAATTACTGCAAAGTAAATCAAGTTTTTACTAAAATACGATGCTAATTTAAAAAAATGCTATCTTTGGCCTAAAAAACAAAATTGTTTTTACAAAACATTTAAAATTAAACGATTATGAGTATCAAAAAACAATATTTAAAATCAAGGCCTATTTGCAGAGTAACATTTAAGGTAGATGCTGAAACTGCAAACAATGCAACACAAATGAGTTTAGTTGGCGATTTTAACCAATGGAACGAAAAGGCCCACGAGATGAAAGCCAATAAAGATGGAACCTTTACCTTGACATTAGACCTTGAAACTGGGCGCGAATACCAATTTAGGTACCTGGCCGATGGGCACATATGGCTAAACGAGTTTGACGTTGACAAAATGGTTCAAAGCAGTTTCTACGATGCGCAAAATAGCGTGATTGTGCTCTAAAACCTTCTTTGTCAAAAGTTTTAACCCGCCCATTGTCAGCGGGTTTTTTTTTGGCATGATGTTTTTCCACTTTGACCCAGTATTGTTTGTTATTCCAAATGCAATAGTTTTTCGATACCTTCCAACGGGCAAATTAAAAAAACCACTTTTCCAAAAAAAAATTCTTGTTTGTGTCAAAAGAAGTTGTACCTTTGCACTCCCTTTTCGGGGAAATAC
>CAYGFY010000051.1:0-6169 GCA_964349365.1 uncultured Bacteroidales bacterium
CCCGCTCCGACAAGTCTGTTGTTTTTCTTGTTCATACTGTTTCCTTTTTTGAATTGTTTATGATGTGTTTAAAAAATGGTCGAAGTAAAGTCAGTTGCTCTTGTTTCAAAGAGTAGAAAATGGTTTGACCTTCTCTTCTTCCTTCAATGACGTTTCCGTCTTTGAGTTTTCTGAGGTGTTGCGAAACGGCAGGGATGCTCATTCCGAGAATGTCTGAAAGGTCGCAAGGACAAAGTTCGTTTTCTTCTTCTAAGAGAAATAAGATTTTCAACCTTACTTCATTCCCTGCTAATGCCAAAAGTCCGCTCAGTTGGCTGAACGCCTTGTCGTTGGTTTGCAGTATTTCTCTACAATTTTCTATCTGCACCTTGTCGGCAAATACTCTGATACACGATTGATTGTTTTCCATAATTTTCCTGTTTAGGATATAATAACGCAACAAAGATACAAATAGTTTTCTTATTTAAGCAAATACTTAAATATAATCAGCAAGTTCGTTGTTTTTGTCAGCGGTGGGTGATTTAGCTCTTTTGGTTTTGTGAAGGGTCGGCTTTAGTGGCGGGCAAAACCAAATGTGCTAAATGTGCGGTGGGTTTTTACAATGAGGCATAACTCGTATATACACGCAAAGCTAAAATAAATAATTCATGTTTTGCGTTCGGCAAGAAATTTTTTTCAATTTTCTTCCAATTAATTGTTTAATAATCGTTTGCGAAATTAATCGTCTTCGTGCTGGTGCTTCGCCATACGGGTATTAATTTGTAAGTGGCAAATAAAAACCATTGCGCAATATTTCTGAAAAATATCCAAAATGCGTATGCGAGTTTTTACAAAAACCTTGTTAACCTTTCCTGCCCGAAAGAGCAATCACTGCTGGCGATAAAAAAAGAGTGTAATTGCATCTAAATGAAAGTTTGCAAAAAAAAACAAACCCATAATTCAACCATGGGTTTGTTTTAACAAGGTTATTTGAGAAACCCTGCTTAATAAGCAAACAGCGGATATCCGGCCATCAATGTATTTACTTTTTTCCTTACGGCTTCAATCACGGCAAGATTATCTATACCAGTTAGCACCTCGTCAATTAATCCAACAATCTCCACGGCTTGTTCTTCCTTGATGCCTCGGGTTGTTATTGCGGCACTGCCTATTCTTATTCCTGATGTTTGGAATGGCGAGCGGCTGTCGAACGGAACCATATTCTTGTTGATGGTAATATCGGCCAAAACCAGGGTGTTCTCTGCCTTCTTGCCCGTAAGTTCGGGAAATTTTGACCTGAGGTCTATGAGCATCAGGTGGTTGTCGGTACCACCGGAAGTAACGTGATATCCCTTGCCAACAAAGGCTTTTGCCATCGCTTGGGCGTTTTTCATCACCTGCAAGCAATATTCCTTGAAGGCTGGAGTGAGAGCCTCGCCAAAGGCAACGGCCTTGGCGGCTATTACATGCTCTAACGGGCCACCTTGCGTGCCCGGGAAAACCGCACTATCAATTACTGCCGACATCATTTTTAATTCTCCCTTGGGCGTTTTTTGTCCCCACGGATTTTCAAAATCCTTGCCAATAATGATTATTCCCCCTCGAGGCCCCCTGAGGGTTTTGTGAGTTGTTGAGGTTATTACGTGGCAATGAGCAACAGGGTCGTTTAGGAGCTTGGCGGCAATAAGCCCCGCGGGGTGCGCTATGTCGGCCATTAAGATTGCTCCCACCTTGTCGGCAATCTCGCGCATTCTCTTGTAATCCCAGTCGCGAGGATACGCGCTGGCCCCGGCAATTACAAGTTTGGGTTTTTCGACCAGCGCAACCTTTTCCATTTGGTCGTAATCTATTTGTCCGGTATCTTTTCTTACTTCGTAGGCTACGGGCCGATAAAGAATCCCCGATAGGTTTACCGGTGCTCCGTGCGAAAGATGCCCTCCGTGGCTCAAGTCAAGACCCATGAACGTATCGCCGGGCTTAAGGCAGGCCAAGAAAACCGCAGCGTTGGCTTGTGCCCCGCTGTGTGGCTGAACATTGGCATACTCTGCTCCGAAAAGTTCCCTTACGCGGTCAATTGCAATTTGTTCGGTTTGGTCAACAATTTGGCAACCACCATAGTACCGCCTGCCAGGGTAACCCTCGGCATACTTGTTGGTCAACACGCTCCCCATTGCCTCCATTACCTGCTCGCTCACGAAGTTTTCTGAGGCTATCAACTCAACCCCGTGCAACTGGCGCTGGTGTTCTTGCCCAATTAAGTCAAAAATTTTCTCGTCTCTTTTCATACTTTTTGGTTGATTTTTTGTCCTGGAAAAGTTGGGCAAATATAGTGCTATTTTCCTTTCGAAATGAATTTAACAACCTTTGATGACAACTTGAAAACCTATTGTCAATTTTAGTATTTTAGCCAAACTTTACGAAAACTAAAACTTACAAAAGAATGAATCGCTCAGCCCTTGCCTTTTTTGCAGTATTGTTTTCGGCATTTCAGGCACTTGCCGAAAAAGTAGTGGTATCGCAAGTTTTGTCAACAACGCCACTCCCGGTCTCCAAACCTGCTTTTCACGAACAAAAAAACGTTGACGGAAAACCATTTTCAAACGACAACCTTTTGGCCTTTGAGCATTTTGATGTTGACGGGTTTTTTCCCGCCGAGGGCAACAAGCTTAAATGGTTCGACTCGAAAACAACAAGCTGGAACAAAACTTTTTCAGACGAGAACGGTTTTTTCTTTTTTGAAAAAGAAACCAATGGTCAAGCTCAATTTGCCTACATTGCAACCTACGTAAAGGTTGGCAGGTGGCTTAAGACCAACCTTGAGCTGAAAAGCCCCGGAATGCTCGAGGTTTACCTAAACGGAAAATCTCTTGGCAGAAAATCAACAATAGAAACCGAGGAAGGTGAAATCGGACGCTTCAATCGAGACCTCACCCTGCCGAAAGGCACCCACCTAATAATAATCAAGGCCTTTAACCCGGGAAACCTTCGGCTAGATTGGAAGGTCTCGGCAACCTTCGACCTTAAAGATGATTTTGCCAACACCGATATTTCACTAACATTGTCGCCCAAAAACATAAAAAACATAAATCACATACTCGACGGGGTGAAGATAACAGGAACCCAGCCCAGCCCTGATGGGAAGTTTTACACTATCTTTTACAGGCAATCGCAGCCGCCCACCAACGACTCGGAGACTTGGACCGAAGTGCGGAGGTTTTCTGACAACACCCTAGTTCACACTTTCAGGCACTCAAGATTATCGAGGTTTGCGTGGCATCCCAAAGCCAACATGCTAAGCTACACATCCACGCATGACAATAAAGCCACGCTGTTTTTGCACAACATTGAAACAGGAGAAGTACAAACCTTGCTGAGGAACGTTGAAAGGCTTACCTCCCTTACCTGGGCACCCTGTGGCAGTTTCGTGGTTTACGGCATCCGCGAAGACGTGAAGGGAGCCGATGTAAACATTAGGCGGGTATTAGGCATGCATGACCGCCAAGCCGGTTGGAGAAACCGGACGTTCTTGTACAAGTACGATGTTGAAACCGGTTTGGCGAAAAGGCTGACATTTGGGAACCTCACAACCAACCTTCAAGACATTAGCCCCGACAGCAGGCACCTTCTGATAAGCACATCGTGGCCCGACTACACGGAAAGGCCGTATTCAAAAGCAACACTAATGCTTGTAAACATTGAAACTTTGGCCGTCGACACCCTTTTGCACAACCAACGGTGGGCCGTTTCGGCATCATTTTCGCCCGACGGCAAAAAACTCCTTGCCATCGGAGGCCCTAATGCCTTTGATGGAGCCGGGATAAACGTTTCCAAAGAAACCATACCCAACAATTACGACCGACAAGCTTACATATTCGACATAGCCTCAAAGGAGGTGACGCCAATCACAAAAAATTTCAACCCTTCTGTTTCTTCGGCTTTTTGGCACCCAGCCAACAACACCATATACTTGCTCGTGGTAGAAGCAGATTTTCAAAGGCTGTATTCTTTCGATCCAGCAAGGAACTCTTTTAGGTTGATCGAAACCGGGGTAGATATGGTCGCAAACCTCAACTTTTCGAGCAATAGCTTGGTTGTAACATTTACCGGCTCGCACATTAGCTCACCTGCAAAATCATTCAGCATTAATCTGAGAACCAATAGGGTTGGGCTGATTGCCGACACTGAAAGCCACAATTACAGGCACGTGGTTTTTGGAAAAACTGCCACCTGGGACTTCTTAACCAGCACGGGAGTAACTGTTACGGGGAGGTATTATCTACCCCCCGATTTCGAGCCGGAAAGAAAGTATCCGGTAATAGTTTATTACTACGCCGGTACTACGCCTGTTGGAAGGACATTTGGCGGGCGTTACCCTTTTAACCTTTGGGCTGGCAACGGATACGTGGTGTACGTCATGCAACCCAGCGGGGCAATAGGTTTCGGACAGCAGTTTTCGGCAGCTCACGTCAACAACTGGGGAATAACCGTTGCCGACGAAATAATAGAATCAACAAAAGCCTTTTTAGAAGCCCATCCGTTTGCCGACCCCGAAAGGATTGGTTGTGCCGGAGCCTCGTACGGGGGTTTCATGACAATGTTATTGCTGACTCGTACCGATTTGTTTACGGCGGCCTTTTCACACGCTGGTATCAGTTCTATTTCGAGCTACTGGGGCGAAGGCTTTTGGGGATACGCATACTCTGCGGAGGCCTCAGCAGAGAGTTTCCCGTGGAACAGCCCGGAAATTTATGTCGGGCAAAGCCCTTTGTTTCTCGCAGATAAGATAAACACACCCCTGCTTCTGCTCACAGGCGACAGCGACACAAACGTACCCCCCGGCGAGAGCATACAAATGTTTACCGCACTGAAAATTCTAGGACGCCCCGTAGAGCTTATCATGGTAAAGGGCGAAGACCATAGTATAGTAACCTACAATCGAAGAATAGAATGGCACAATACCATTATGGCTTGGTGGGAAAAGCACCTAAAAGATCAGCCTCAATGGTGGAACGACCTTTACCCGGAAAAAAACTTCTAGCCTCCTGATGACTGCTTTACGGGTTTGGAGGTTTGATTTGAAAGTTTATAGATTTTAACCCTGCGGCCTCTGTACCTGGGCGGTGAAAAATGGTTTTTGTTTGGCCATTAGCAATGCAGCATAAAAAATCAAAACCAAATAAATTACTTTGTTCATTGACCTCTCCATTGGATTGACATTCTGCGAGAAGTTCTTTTCACGGGTTTTATTAAAACCCGAGACACCCGTAACATGGATTAGCTCTAAAATTAACAGGGAGCTTTTGGGGCAGGCTTGACGCACGCTTCAATTACTCATGTACCTGGTGTCATCCAGACTCGTATGGCACCATGCATTTTTGTCGTTGTGGCATGCAACCGCCCTTGAAGGTTAAGGATACAATTGCGGGGGCCGCTGTGCTGCAAGTTTGACAATCTTGTTACTTAACGTCCCGGTGGTTTAACGACATTGCGATCTTGGCCTTCAAACTAACAATTCATACCCGCTCTTGCCCGGGCAATAAGGATGAAACCCGCCTTGTCAATACTTCACAGAGTCATCAGGTAAATGTAAGCATTATTAATCGGGCGTGTTCCTTCTTAGTCAGAAGCAATTTCATCCAGAATGTTGCTGTAATGATACTTGCAACCAGACATAACGATAATGGTTAAAATACCACCCGTTAAGTAAGCCAGCGCTTGCATGCAGATTGCTCCTCGGGAGCCTCTTATTGCGCCCACACGAATAGCTTGAGGCTCGGAAAAATTGCCTGTGAAGGCAAGGCAAACACAACGTTTTAATTTTTGAAACCTCGCATTGGGTTTTGAGCACATAACGGCCTTGCCTGTTTTATCGAATTGTAGCCAAAATCTGCAAGAATACTCCGATAACGTCTCTCGTCTGACCCATACGGGGTTTAATGGCCTGCATTTTGCTTGACGCTCAATTGGTAACGCTTCTAGCAATGAGCCTCCTCGAAAACACAAGTGACTCCATTAGGATTGCGCTCCGCAAGAAGAGCGAAATAAGGTTTTGTAAGCCCATTTTAACAACTCAAGTCCCCAAATCGAAAATCTTCATCATAACGCCTCACACTCTTGTTGAACCCAAAATACGCGTTAGGGAAAAAAGTATATTTTTACGCTTTAAAATCCCAATGCTTAGCGTTAGAAA
>CAYGFY010000052.1:0-5925 GCA_964349365.1 uncultured Bacteroidales bacterium
TGGAAAAAATCAAGAAAAAACAAAATCAAAGACTCCATTTTAAATCTTGCAAAGCCCACAAAATATAAATTTTGAAGCTAAACAAAAAAATATGGATTTGTTGGCCATTATTATTCTTTGTAACAACAAGCCAAGCTCATTCGAAAATAATTTAATTGCCCAATTAAAATTGAATGCTAATTAGGTTTACCTTTGATACAATAAACAGACATTTAAAATAACACGGAATGAAAGAAATTAAAATAGGTGGCTTAACCATTAAGGTACCAATAATACAAGGCGGTATGGGGGTTGGCATTTCTATGTCGCGACTTGCTTCTGCTGTTTCGAATGAGGGTGGGGTCGGTGTAATTTCGGCCGCCGGCCTTGGATTGGTGCACCGCAATCCTGCTCTTGATTTCCTTGAGGCAAATATTGAAGGATTGAAAAAGGAAATACGGCTTGCAAGAGAAAAGACCAAGGGAATTATTGGGGTTAATATTATGGTTGCAATGACGAATTTTGCCGACATGGTCAGAACTGCCATTTCGGAAAAAGTTGACATAATATTTTCGGGAGCCGGGCTTCCATTACACCTTCCCGGATTTTTGAATTCTGATAGCAACACTAAGCTTGTACCGATAGTATCTTCGGGTCGAGCTGCCAAGCTGATTTGCAATAAGTGGCAAGAAAGCTTCAATTACCTGCCCGATGCAATTGTGGTTGAAGGTCCAAAGGCAGGAGGCCATTTGGGTTTCAAGAAGAGCACCCTGGACGACACCGGCAACTCGCTGGAGGAGCTAGTGCCCGAGGTTGTGAAGGAAGTTAGCTATTTTGAAACCAAATACAAAAAAGAGGTACCGGTTATTGCAGCAGGAGGGATTTATACCGGAGTCGATGCATTTAACATCATTCAAAAAGGGGCAAAAGGGGTGCAACTTGGTACCCGGTTTGTTACCACCAAAGAATGCGATGCCTCTGAGCTGTTCAAGCAGGCATACATTGATGCGAAGGCTGAAGATATTGAAATTATTCAGAGCCCTTTAGGTATGCCTGGGCGAGCCATAAACAATACTTTTTTGGAAAAAGTAAAGGCAGGTTTGAAGAAACCCGTGAAATGTCCATTTCATTGCATAAAAACTTGCGATATATCCAGTACTCCCTACTGCATAGTTAGCGCCTTGCTCAATGCATACAGGGGTAACATGAAAAGCGGTTACGCTTTTGCAGGGACAAATGCCTTTCTGGCAGAAAAAATAACGTCAGTAAAAGAAATATTCAATGAGATATTGTGTGAATTTCAAGAGGCATTCAATAGGTTTTCGAAACAACAAGAAGACATGACTTGATTCATGCACTACCAAAGATAGAAGACAAATTTACTTGATTGGGTAGCATGTAATGACCAGTAAATAAAACTTTTCGGGTAAACAAAACCGCTTGGAAGAAAAACCTGGGTTAAACCAAAAACCGAAGCATTTTTTTATTGTAGGTTAAAAAGTTTTTTATACTTTTGCCAAACCTTCAGCCCAGGTGGTGAAATTGGTAGACACGCTACTTTGAGGTGGTAGTGGCCGCAAGGCTGTGCAAGTTCGAGTCTTGTCCTGGGCACCAGTCTAAAACACGAGCAACCTGCTTCAATTGCCCGGATGGCGGAATTGGTAGACGCGCTAGTTTCAGGGACTAGTATTGGCAACAATGTGCAGGTTCGAGTCCTGTTCCGGGCACGAAAAAAGAAGAGGAGGCTCAACCCTATTGGTTAGCCTCCTCTGGTTTTTTACTGCTACTCTCAATAAGTAGTTGGTCTATAGTGCTTAACGGGTCATCGGACCCGAAAACTGCATTTCCCGCCACTAGAACATTGGCTCCCACCTCAACAAGCTTTCTGGCATTTTGCAAACCCACTCCACCATCAACCTCGATAATAAGGTCGGGGTTAAGTTTTTCCCTAATTTCTGCCAATTTTGCAACTCGCGAGTAGGTTGTCTCAATGAACTTTTGCCCACCAAACCCAGGATTGACTGACATTAAAAGCACGAAATCGGCGTATGGAACTATATCTGAGACCAATGAAACCGGATTGTGGGGATTTAAAACCACTCCGGCCTTCATACCGCACTCTTTAATTCGGCCAATGGTTCGATGAAGGTGGTTGCATGTTTCGTAATGAACGCTGAGCCAGTCGGCACCTGCCGCGCTGAATCGCTCGATGTAAGCATCAGGATTGGAAATCATTAAGTGCACATCGAGGGGTTTGGTAGCCAAGGATTTAATCTGCTCAATTATCGAAAATCCAAACGTGATGTTAGGAACGAAATGGCCATCCATTACATCGAGGTGAAAAAGTTCAGCCTTGCTTTGGTTGACCATTTCAACATCGCGCCCCAAATGCAAGAAGTTTGCAGAAAGAATCGATGGTGCTATAATTACTCCCATTTGGAAATTAGTATTCAGTTGTTAGTTGCAAGTTTTAAGTAAGCAGTCAGTTTTTCAATTATCAATCGTAAAAAAATCGCCAATCAGAAACTCTACATCTAATTTCTCTCTCTAGGTATCAATATCTTGCGAGAAAGCTTGAGTTTGCCGGTTTTGCTATCGAGGTCGATAAGTTTAACCGTGATTTGGTCGCCAACCTTGTAGCCGCTATCTTCAACTTTTTCGAGCCTTTTCCAGTCAATTTCGCTAATGTGGAGTAGGCCATCCTTTCCGGGAAGAACCTCGACGAACAATCCGAATGGCATCACGCTTTTAACGGTACCTTCATAAACTTCGCCAATCTCCGGCACGGAAATTATTCCTTTAATTTGCTTAATTACCTTGTCAATCGACTCTTTATTTGCCGAAACGATGTCAATAACTCCATAATCGCCAACTTCTTCTATAACGATGGTAGAACCGCTCTCGCGTTGCATTTCCTGAATGACCTTACCGCCGGGACCGATAACTGCACCAATGAATTCTTTGGGTATTGTCATTTTAACGATTCGCGGCACGTGTGGTTTGTAATCTTCACGTGGAGAAGAGATGGTTTTTTCCATTTCGCCAAGAATGTGAAGCCTGCCTTTTCTGGCTTGTTCAAGTGCTTGCTCAAGGATTTCATGGCTCAAGCCTTCAATTTTTATGTCCATTTGGCATGCGGTTATTCCATCGCGAGTACCCGTAACCTTGAAGTCCATGTCGCCGAGGTGGTCTTCGTCGCCAAGTATGTCTGACAGAACAGTATATTTCTTGGTTTCGGGGTCGGCAATAAGACCCATTGCGATTCCCGAAACGGGTTTAAGTATCTTGACACCGGCATCGAGAAGGGCCAATGTTCCTGCACATACCGTGGCCATTGATGAAGAACCGTTTGATTCGAGAATGTCCGAAACAATCCTAATAGTATATGGATTGTCGTTTCCGTTGGGCAGTACCGGCTTAAGAGCTCTAAGGGCAAGGTTACCGTGTCCGATTTCGCGCCTACCGGTGCTACCCATCCTCTTTACCTCGCCCGTGCTGAATGGCGGGAAATTATAGTGCAACAAAAATTTGCTTTTTCCTTCAAAAACAGCCCCGTCAATTGTTTGCTCGTCGAGTTTTGTACCAAGAGTAACAGTTGTTAGCGACTGGGTTTCGCCACGTGTGAAGATTGATGAGCCATGAGCCGATGGCAGGTAGTCAACCTCAGACCAAATTGGCCTTATCTCGTCGGGCTTACGACCATCGAGCCTAATTTTTTCATCAAGCGCGAGATTGCGAACAGCTTCCTTTTGAATTTTGGAGAAATACTTCTTTACAAGGTCTCCCTTATCCAGAATTTCTTCTTCAGAAAACCAAGCAATGTAAGCCTCTTTTATTTTCTCGACTGCCTCGCGACGCTCGCTCTTGGGTGCTTGACTTTTGGCCTGACTATAAAGGGCATCATAAAGGTCAGCTTTCATTTTCTCGAAAAGCTCGTCATCAGCCTCCTCTGGCGGATACTCTCTTTTAATTTTTGATTTCTCTACCATTTCGGCCAGTTCAATCTGAGCCTGACATTGAATCTTGATGGCTTCATGAGCAAACTTGATAGCCTCGAGCATTTCATTTTCTCCGACCTCCTTCATTTCTCCTTCAACCATCACGATATTGTCCATGGATCCGGCCACGATCAACTCGATGTCGGCCAAAGCAAGTCCTTCAACAGTTGGGTTGATAACGAAGATTCCGTTAATGCGGGCAACCCTAACTTCTGATATTGGTCCATTGAAGGGAATATCTGAGACACTCAAGGCTGCGGAGGCGGCCAAGCCTGCCAGGGCATCGGGCAAAACGTTCTTTTCGGCAGAGATCAAGGTAATCAAAACTTGGGTTTCGGCCCTGTATCCATCCGGAAACATTGGCCTCAAAGCCCTGTCAACCAAACGGCCAATTAATATTTCGTATTCCGACGGACGCGCCTCGCGCTTGAAAAACCCACCAGGGAAACGTCCGGCGGCTGCGTATTTTTCTTGATAGTCAACCGACAGGGGAAGGAAATCCTGACCTTCATTAATTTCCTTTTTTGCCACCACCGTGGCGAGCAACATTGTGTCGCCCATTCTAACAACAACGGAGCCATCTGCTTGCTTGGCAAGTTTACCGGTTTCAATGGAGACAACACGTCCGTCCCCAATGTCAAATCTTTTTGTAATTCCAATTTCGTTTAACGACATCTTATTTTTTTTTAGTTTCTAAACTCTTCTATTTCGGGTTTCAACCAACAAAGGTAATACAATAAACGTCAGGTTTTTGTTTAATTCTTGTTAACACCTGCCGGGGAATAAAAAAACGGGCAATTAATTATCTTAATTGCCCGCCCCAATGCAAGAAGATTATTATTTCCTCAAGCCAAGTTTCTTTATAATTTCCCTGTAACGCTCAATTTCGTCGCGCTTTAAAAAGTCAAGCTGCTTGCGCCTTTTTCCAACCAAAGTAATCAATGCCCTTTGGGTAAATTTGTCTTTCTTATTGGTTTTGAGATGCTGTGTCAAGTGCTTGATGCGGTGGGTGAAAAGCGCAATCTGGCTCTCGGCCATACCAGTATTTTCTTCGGAACCTCCGTAGGTTTCGAAAATTTCTTTCTTGATTTCAGAAGTTAGGTACATTGTAATTTTCTTCGCTTATGTTGAAAAAACTGTATTTCGGGCTGCAAAGGTAAACATTATTTTTGATGCGGCAAATTTTTTTTGATTTTTCTGGTTTGAATGAAATATTACCCAGAGTGTAATACACCAAGGGCTTGACTCCGAGTCAAACCCTGAGTTAATTAAAGAGCCACAGGGGTTTTTACAGTTTTTCGGATTGGCTCATTTTAAAGCTCTTATTCGATAAATTTATCATGTAAAGACCCGAAAAGAGTCCAACAATAATTGCACCAATTACCCAACTTATCACCGAGTTGTTAATAACAAATTAAAGGCAAGAAAAACCATGCCTCCTGGAACCAATAAGCCCAACAAAAATATCAATAACTTGTTTTTTGGTTTCATTATATCGAGAAAATAAAGGTTATTAAAACCTTGTCAGCTGCATGATAAACAAAAGCCCCTGCCGCACCAATCGCTTATGCCCCACCAAAGCCCAGCTTTTACATCAGGGTTAACACCTCATTTCTTTCCTTTATTTAGCTTTCTTTGCAGGAAAAAGGCAATAATAGGCCCAAGGTCATTGTGAATAACCCTGCTAAAACAGAGTTCATAAATGGGTTGGCAAAGAGAAGAAAGGAGATAAGGAAATAGACAAGGAAACCCAAAAGTGCTGCAATTACAAACACCCACCATCTTTTTCTCGGTTGTTTCGTGTCAAAAGAATCTGGAATTGATAAAACTAGAATGCAAAAAACGCCACACTGAAACTAAAAAATAGCATCGAGAGCTATACCAACAGCCGTATAAGGAGGGTTCTAGAAATAAGTTTTTCTGTTTTCTTGCTCATCGACAAGCAGAT